>JBARWY010000001.1:0-14669 GCA_049647065.1 Devosia sp.
CCGGCAAGCGCCAGCGCGCCGAGACCGGCAGCGGAGCCGGCCAGAAACGACCGGCGGTTCATACCCCCGGGCGGGACGGACGCGTCCCTCTCACCGGCATCGACCACACCATCATCCATGATCATGAAAAACCCCGCAGAGTGTAACGGACCAACGTTCTTGCTAAGAGGAGATTGGTCTCACAAAGCTCGATTGGCAAGCTCGGCGTTGACTGCCGCCGCGGTAAGCGCTGTACCTCAACCACTACCCAAAGGATGAGGGAGACTCGCTCAATTTGGTAGCTAATGTTGTCACTCGGAATCGCAAGCCGTCGGGTGCAAAGCTTAATTCGGGAGAAGCACCGAAGTCTGCGGCAAGAACCCGCTCGATCAGGCGAGAACCAAATCCCCGCCTGGTCGGAGCGTATACCGGTGGCCCCCCGCTCTCCCGCCACTCAAAGTCGAAGACTGCTTGTCGACCTTCGCCGACTATTGCCCAAGTGATGTCAATGCGTCCTTCGGGGAGGCTCAGCGCCCCGTATTTCGAGGCGTTGGTTGCGAGCTCGTGTAGCGCTAGCGACAAGGACAACGCCTGTTTGGAGCCCAGTGTCAGGTCGGTGCCCCGCCAGAAGATTCGACCGTCATTTTGGGACTCCAGGGCGGCGGCCACGACTTCCGTAAGCTGCGCCGTTGCCCAAGTCTCTGCGGTGAGAATGTCGTGTGCCCGTCCGAATGCATCTAGCCGTCCGCGAAACGCGTCGAGACCGCTGTCATGACCAGCTGACTGGAAGGTCTGGCTGGCAATAGCGCTGACCATGGCCAGCGTATTTTTCACTCGATGCTTGAGTTCGAAGTTGATGAGGCGGAGGTGTTCCTGCGCATTGACATGATCGGTGACGTCGGACCCCTCGACGAAAACGCCAGTGACAGCGCCGTCGGCTTCAAAGATAGGCTGATATATGAAATCAACGTATACTGTCCGAGATGCTTCGCCGGCAGCGAGGGTGAGCGGCACTTGCCTTCCAACGTAAGGCTCTCTCGACTTCAGCACGCCATCGAGCAGCTCAAAAAAGCCCTGTCCCTCGGCATCTGGAATGGCGTCACGCACCGACTTGCCGACCAAGTCGCGGTCCCCCACCATTCGACGGTAACTGGCATTGGTGAGTTCAAACACATGCTGCGGGCCGCGCAGTATTGCCATAAAGCCGGGCGCCTGTTCGAACAGGGTCCTAAGTCGCCCGGACTCGCCGCGAAGTCGCTCCCGGGCGAGGTGCTGTTCCGTCACGTCGGTGCAGACTACAAGTACGCCGCCTACGCTACCGTCGAGGTCGATCGGCCCATAGCTATATGTCCAATAGACCTGATCGAGTCGGCCATGACGGGTAACCGGCACGAGGGCATCCTCGTTCCAGGTGGCCCCCTTGCCCGACATGACATAGTCGATCTGAGGGCCGATGATCGGCCAGATCTCATCCCAGCATTCTCGCCCGCGCTGACCGAGCGCGCTGGGGTGCCGCTCCGGGCCCATCGTGTGCCGATAGGCGTCATTGTAGAACTGAATGAGGTTCGGCCCCCACCAAATGAACATCGGATGTCCGGTGTTCAGCATCAGACGAACCGTCACCCGCAGACTTTGCGGCCAGGTATCGGGGCTTCCGATTTCAGACCCTTGCCAATCGTAAGCACGGATACGCTCGCCCATCTCGCCGCCACCGGCAAGAAAATCGTATTGGTTCAAGTCGTCGAGCATGGCCGCAGAGTACCCCAATGGAACGACAGTAGCAGTCGGGCCCGAAGCTCGCGACCTCAATGTTAGTAGGCGAAAAGAGCTACCCGTCGAAATGAGACCAGGTGGTGCTAAGCGCCTGATCCAGAATGAAAACGGACTGCCTCAGTCAGTCTCGCCACTGATCGGCGCCACATACGCGAGGTCCAGATCCCACGGGAAGAAAATCCACGTGTCCTGGCTGACTTCGGTGATGAACGTATCCACCAGGTCGCGGCCCATGGCTTGGCGTAGATCGTGGCGAAACGCGCCCGGGGAGCATTTCGCGAACGACGCGGGCGGCGGCGGGCTTCCGGACCAGCGCGAAATCAGGCACCGTGCCGCGAGCGGAGGACGGCCATGTTCGGTTTCGGAAACAAGCGGGCTTCGGCACTCGATGAAGCCGAGCGATACATAGGCTCGATGTTCGCGGGACTGGGTGGCGTTGATGGCAGGCAACTGCCCAACCAGGTGTTCGCCGACCCCTACGTGGCAGGCTTTCTGCAGGTGCTGACAGTCCATGCGGTGGCCGCCATCTACCACGCGCGCATGCCTGACCAGGCGACGATCGACGCTATCACGGCAGCAGCGCTGGATCGTATGGTTCCCGGATATGGGGCAGTTGCGTCCAAGAGCCTGGCCGAAATCGCTAACCCGGCGCATGCCCTGCACGCAAATTATCTGAGCGGCCGCCGCGACGGGTCCGAACACATCCGGACACTGCTGGCGAGCGATGAGATCGTCCGGAATGAGCGATACCAGTCCTTCCAGGATTTCGTCAGCAGGCATTACCTTTAGATGTGCATGGCCCTCCTGCCTGGCGGTCCAGCAACGGACCGTCAGCTTTCAGCCTGCATGGCGCAATAAGACAGCCCTACCCTCAGTCCGTCCCGCCACTGATCGGCGCCACATACGCCACATCCAGATCCCACGGGAAGAAAATCCAGGTGTCCTGGCTGACTTCGGTGATGAAGGTATCGACGAGGTCGCGGCCCATGGGCTTGGCGTAGACGGTGGCAAAGTGCGCGCCGGGGAGCATTTCGCGGACGACGCGAGCGGTGGAGCCGGTATCGACCAGATCGTCGACGATGAGAACCTTGCCGCCATTCTTGGCGATATCGAGCACGGGCTGGCTGATGGGCTTGAGCACCTGGATGCCGCCCTTGTTCTGGTGGTCGTAGCTTTTCACCGCCACCGTTTCGACCGTGCGGATATTGAGCTCGCGAGCCACGATGGCGGCCGGCACCAGACCGCCACGGGCGATGGCGACGACGGCGTCGAACGTGCCCATTCCGGCGAGGCGCCAGGCCAGTGCCCGGCTGTCGCGATGGAACTGGTCCCAGGTAACGGGGAAGGACTTCTGGTTGGGATTGTTCACGATAGGGGCTCCTGCACCGGCGCTGCCCCGCGCCCGGGATGAATAAGAAGGCTCGTGCTTAGCAAACCCTGGCCTTTGCGCCAATCGCCCAGCGCGATTATGCCCAGTCCTAGTAGGGTTCGCCGTCCGGCAGGGCGATGCCCGCCTTGACATGCGCCTCAATGACCATATCGCGCACCTTGGCCGCGGCTTCCTCCAGCCGCGCCGGGTCGGACGAGCGCAGCACCAGCTCGGTCATGATCCGGTCCTTGCCCATCTGCGGATAGGAGCCCATCTTCACATCGGGATACTGCTCCTGCAGCGCGCCGAGCGGGCCGCCGATAGTCCCCTCGCCTACCGCCGCCCTGACCGTCACCGACAGCACCTTCTTGCCGGCCTTGAGCGTGGGCAGGATGGCTTCAAGCATGGCGCGCATGATGATCGGCACGCCGGCCATCACATGCACATTGCCGATGCGAAAGCCCGGCGCGGCACTGACCGAATTGACGATGAGCGAGGCGCCCTCAGGAATCCGCGCCATGCGCAGCCGCGCTTCATTGACCTCGGTGCCGGTCTGCTGCCAGCGCGATTCCAGCATGGCCCGCGCCTCGGGATTGATCGGCAGCGCCACGCCGAAGGCCTTGGCGATAGCATCGGCGGTGATGTCGTCATGTGTCGGCCCGATGCCGCCGGTGGTAAAGACATAGGTATAGCGGGCGCGCAGGGCGTTGACGGCCTCGACGATATCGTCGGTCTCGTCGCTCACCACGCGCACTTCCTTGAGATCGATGCCCAGATCGGTGCAGAAATCGGCGGTGGCGCCGATATTGACGTCCTTGGTACGGCCCGAGAGGATTTCATCGCCGATGACCAGGAGGGCGGCGGTAACGGTATCAGGACTGGACATGAGGATTTCCGTGGGCTTGCTATTCGCCAGCAATGCCCCTGCGCATTATCGGCGTCAAGCTTGTGTCCCGCCCTTCCAATCGCTGAGGCAAGCGACTAATTTGGAACCTGTTCCCTGGAGTCCGGTATGATTACCTTCGTCGATGCCCCCGCCAAAGCCCGCCGCACCCATGGCGTCATTCCGCTGCATGGCAGCGAAGGCTTCGAGGGCATGCGCAAGGCAGGGGCCCTGACAGCAAAGGCACTCGATATCCTCACCGAATATGTCGAGCCTGGTGTGCCCACAGCCACCCTCGACAAGGTTGCCTACGAGTTCGCCCGCGACAATGGCGCCGTACCGGCGACTATCTTCTACAAGGGCTATCGGCACTCGCTCTGCACCTCGATCAACCACGTCGTCTGCCACGGCATCCCCGACGAGCGGCCGCTGCGTGACGGCGACATCGTCAATATCGACCTGACGCTGGTGGTGGATGGCTGGCATGGCGACTCCAGCCGCATGTATCCGGTCGGCGAGATTTCGCGGAAGGCCGAGCGGCTGATCGAGATCACCTATGCCGGGCTCGAAGCGGGCATCGCAGCGGCGAAGCCCGGCAATACTACCGGCGATATCGGCGCCGCCATCCAGGCCATCGCCGAGGGCGAACGGATGAGCGTGGTGCGCGATTTCGTCGGCCATGGACTGGGCAGGCTGTTCCACGACGAGCCCAACATCATGCATTTCGGCACGCCCGGCACTGGCGTTCCGCTCCGACCCGGCATGATCTTCACCATCGAACCGATGATCAATCTGGGCCGTCCGCATGTGAAGATCCTCTCCGATGGCTGGACGGCAGTGACCCGCGACCGCACCCTTTCGGCACAGTGCGAGCACTCCATCGGCATCACCGAGACCGGCTGCGAGATCTTCACGCTCTCGCCCGGCGGCCTGTTCAACCCCATGGCCACGCGAGCTGCCTGATGAGCGACCGGCCCGACGAACTCGCCGAGGCCCTTTTTCCGGCACCCCAGCCCGAGCCCGACGATCACGCCGGTCACCGCCAGCGCGTACGTGAGCGTTTCCTCAAGGTCGGTGGCGACGCGCTGGAGGATTACGAGCTGCTGGAGCTGGCGCTGCAACTGGTCATTCCGCGCAGGGATACCAAGGCGCTGGCCAAGACGCTGCTGCGCGAGTTCGGGTCCTTCTCGGGTGTGTTCAATGCCAGTCAGGCGCGGCTGGAAAAGGTCGAGGGGCTGGGGGCCACGTCGGTCGCCCATATCAAGGTGATCCAGGCCGTTGCCGCCCGCTTCGGGCGCGACCGCATCGATAGCGAACAGCCTATATTGGCATCCTGGTCGCAGCTGATCGATTATTGCCGCAGCCAGATGGCGTTCGAGTCGATCGAGCAGTTCCGCATCCTGTTCCTCGACAAGAAGAACCGGCTCATCGCCGACGAGGTGCAACAGACCGGCACGGTGGACCACACGCCGGTCTATCCGCGCGAAGTCATCAAGCGCTCGCTCGAGCTATCGGCCACGGCGCTGATCCTGGTGCACAACCACCCCTCGGGCGACCCCTCCCCATCATCGGCGGATGTGCGGATGACGCGGGAAATCAGCGACATAGCCAAGCCGCTCGGCATAACCCTGCATGATCACATCATCATCGGGAAATCGGGCCACGCCTCGCTGCGCGGCCTCAAGCTACTCTGATTTTTCCGTGGCCGAAGGCGTGACGGCCGTGCCGGCAACCCGGTCGAACAGCTGCCGCACGCTGCGGATGGTCGCCTTGAGCTGCGGATTGCCCTTGATGGCGGCACGCGTCTTCTGGAACATCCGGTGTGCCCGCACGATCAGGGCGCCTTGCGGCGTCAGGCCGACATAGTGCTGGCGCAGCGGCGCCTGGAGGTTGCACCAGTGCCGCTTCTCGTCGGTGAAGCCGCTGCCCATGTCAAAGACGCGAATGCCCTCGTCGAACACCGTCTGCATCACGCGCAGCAGGCATTGCTTGCCCGGCGATCCGTTCTGGATGTCCGGATCGTCGCTCATCGACGAGATCAGGCAGAACATGCGGTCGCCATGCACCACATTGTAGCGCACCGCGACGATGGCGCCGTTCAGCCGCAGCACATGCAGCCGCACATCGACGCCTGAGCCGGATTTCGCCAGCTCGTGGTAGAAGCCGATCAGGCGGTCGTGGACGAACGTATCGCGAATGCCCATCGCCTTGAACCGCGCCGAGCGCTGGATGAACATAGTCTCGATGGCGCATTTGGTATCGCCGCCGTTGCGGACTTCCTCGAAGGCGACGTCGCCCATGGCGGCAAGCCTCTCGCCCTGCTGGCGGTCATGCTTGCGGCGGGACTTGCTGCGCTGCAGCCTGTCGCACTCTTCCCAGCTCGAATATTGCGAGCGGTAGAGCGTCTCGACGGCCAGTGTCGCGCCCAGTTCGTCGAACAGGCCTTCGTGGCCACCGACCTCCACCGGAATGGAGCGAAGATAAATCACGTCGGCGCCGCCGAGCTGGCGCGTCATCGCTGCCCAAAGCCCGCGTCGGCCCTCGACGCCAAGCGCCGCCAACCTATCGTAGTCCGCGATGGGGGCGTAGCAGCCGGCATTGGGACCAGGAAACCAGGTGAAGATCGGCAGGCCATGCACCCGCTTGCGATGCAGCGGCAATAGCGCGACCGGCTGCCCATCGACACGCCCCACGACATAACGCTGGTGCGACGCCGGTACCTGGCGATCGGCTACCCATAGACGGATGAAGTCGTAACTCTGGCCCGGGGATTCGATGCTACCGGCGGTCAATTCGCGCCAGACCGCTTCGACATCTTCGATCCGGTCGGCGACCTGCACGGCAATCTCGCCATGCGTCACGACCGCATCGCTGCGCACGGCAGGCTCGAGAGCTGCGTCGGCTGTGTTTGATATCAGCATGGTCCCACTCATGTCGGGCTGCACTCTGCCCGCCGCGGGTAAACCAGTGCTGAACTTTGACGCGACAAAACTGTGCTGCGCCAGAAACTTGCTGCAGGGTTAAGCCCGGCTTACCGCTAGCCGAAGCTGGCAAGGACCGGGAAAGTCTCGAGAAACCAGTAAGACAGCCGGGTGAAGTTGCCGGTGAGGAACAACACCCCTGTCAACACCAGGAAGCCGCCCATGACACGCTCGACGGTATGCAGATGCTTCTTGAAGCCCTGGAAGAATGCCAGGAACGGCCCGATCGCGATGCCGGCGAGAAAGAATGGCACGCCCAACCCGAGTGAATAGAGGCCGAGCAGCCCTGCCCCCTCCCACGCCGTCTCACGGCTGGCGGCAACCGACAGCACCGCGGCCAGGACCGGACCGATGCAAGGCGTCCAGCCAATGGCGAAGGCGAGCCCGAGCAGGAAACCGCCCAGTGGCCCACTGGCGACGCCGGGGCCTTGATGGCGCATCTGCCGGTCGAGCAGCCCGATGCGATAGACCCCGAGGAAATGCAGGCCCATGGCAATGATCAATACGCCAGCCACCGGGGTCAGGATGGGCAGAGCCTGCCGGAACGCCTGGCCGAACGCGGTCGCCGTGGCGCCCAGCGTCACGAACACCACAGCAAAGCCGAGGATGAAGAACAGCGAGGTGAAGGCCACCCGGCGCTGCAGTGCGGCGGCACCGGCGTCGTCGGCGCGCAACTGGTCGAAGCTCGCCCCGCTCATATAGGTCAGGTAGGGCGGCACCAGCGGCAGCACGCAGGGGCTGAGAAAACTCAGCACGCCCGCGCCGAATACCAAAGGCAGGGAAAACTCCAAGACCGACGCTCCTTGTTCGCGCTCCTGTTTAGCGCGACCGGGCCACAAAGCAATGAGCCCTGCCGCCGCATCGCGGCGTTGTGAGCAATGCCCGATTTGCCTCAATGGCCCGCCGGGGCCGGACAGTCGCTGTCGCCCTCGACCAGTTCGAGCGGCAGCACCTTGCGGACGACGCCGAACGGATAGTCGGCGGCAAAGCCAGGCATGGTGGCCAGCAGGGATTCGGCCAAGGCAATGCCGACGTCGCGCAGCGACAGCCGGAAACAGGTGAGCTTGGGTGTGAGGTAATGCGCCTGCGGGCTATCCCGGCCGATCACCGCGAAATCCTTGCCAGGGTGCAAACCGGAATCGTATAGCCCGCGATAGAGTCCGACGGTCATCATCTCGTTGGTGAGGATGAAAGCTGTCGGACGCCGATCTGATGGCATTGCAGCGATACGCTCGCCGATCTGGTGACCACCACGATCGTTCGGATGCGCCCGGAAAATGAAATCAGGATCGAACGCGATGCCGTGACGTTCCAGTGCCGCACGGTAGTGGTCGACGAAGATGTGGCCCAGGTTGGTGTCGTCCATCGGCGCGAAAATGCCGATGCGCCGATGGCCCTTACCGACAAGGCGCTCGACCCCGGTATCAGCCATGCCTTCGAAATCGAGGTCGAGCCAGGGGTGACCGGCATCGGTGAGGCTTCGGCCCAGGGCCACGAACGGGATGCCACGCTGTGACAGAAACTCGATGCGGTGATCGTGCCGCTTGGTGGCCGAGATGATCAGCGCGTCGGGGAAGCCCCGGGCAACGACGCGCTGCAGGTAGGCATCGGGATCTTCTTCCGAGGAACAAAGCAAAGCCACCAGATCGAGCTGATGGCGGGCCAGCACAGCCTGCACGCCGTCAAAGACGCTCATGAAGAAGACATCACCCTCGCCGGTGATCTGCGACCCAGTCTGCATCATGAAGCCGACAACGCCGGTCGAGCCCTTGCGCAGGGCGCGGCCGGCCTGGTTCGGCACGTAGCCCATGGCGGCAGCGGCCTCGAGTACGCGCCGGCGCGTCTGCTCGTTGACGTCGGGCTTGCCGTTGAGGGCGCGGGAAACGGTGCCGATCGAGATATCGAGCTCCTGGGCAAGACGCCTGATGCCCTTCATGTCTCCCGTCCCCCTGTTCGCGCATGGCGCCCCGGCCTCAATGGACGGGGAATAACGCTAACGCAAGCCTCGTTGTCCACAGGCAGCAAGCGCTTCGTCACAGGCGCGCAAAACCCATTGACATTCGTGTTTAGTCATACTTAATTCGTAAACGTTTACGGGGCATGCGCAAACGGTTTCTCACGTAGATGAGGCGTTTTTCGCAAGTCCATGGAGGATTTCGTATTGGTTTTCACGGCCGTTATCGCGGGTTGCGGAAGCATGTCCAAAGGGTGGCTCTCCGCCCTTCTGGAGCATCCCCTGCTCAAGGGCCGCGTGCAGGTCGTCGGGCTAGTTGACCTGCATCAGCCGACCGCTGAGGTGCGCGCCGCTGAGTTCGGCCTGAGCGCGGCCACCATCGGCACCGACCTCGATGCCGTCCTCACGACTACGAAGCCCGATCTGCTGTTTGACGTCGTTATACCTGCAGCCCGTTCGGCCGTCGTGGCGACAGGATTGCGGCATGGCTGTCACGTGCTGAGCGAAAAGCCGATGGCGGCGAGCCTTGAGGCCGGCCGCCAGATGATCGCCCAGGCCAGCGCCGCCGGTCGTGTCCATGCGGTGGTGCAGAACCGCCGCTTCGTCTCCGGCGTGCGCCGTATCCGCCGCCTGATCGAGAGCGGCATGCTCGGCGAAGTCACGGCCCTCCATTGCGACTTCTTCATCGGCGCCCATTTCGGCGGCTTCCGTGAGGAAATGGAAAACGTCCTCCTCCTCGATATGGCGATCCATACGCTGGATGCCGCCCGCTTCATGGCGGGCGTGGCGCCCAAGGCGGTCTATTGCCTTGAAACCAATCCGCGCGGTTCCTGGTACGCTCATGGCGCCGCTGCCAACGCCATCTTCGAATTCGATGACGGCATCGTCTTCAACTATCGCGGCAGCTGGGTTGCCGAGGGCGCCAATACCAGCTGGGAGAGTGCCTGGCGGATCGTGGGTACCAAGGGCACCCTGATCTGGGATGGCGGCGAGGTGTTCGACGCCCGGGTTTCCGTCGATGGCCCCGGCCTCCTGCGCCAATCCACCCCCATCGAGGTCCCCGCCCCCGCCGATATCGAGCAGACGCATGGCCATGCCAGCGTCATCGCCGAGTTCCTGGACGCCATCGAGGCGGGCCGACCGCCGGAGACGGCCAGCAACGACAATATCAAGAGCCTGGCGATGGTGTTTGCCGCGATCGAAAGCGCCAGCACCCGCCAACGCGTCACCATTACAGTCTAGGGATTTCCGACGTGACCAACCCCGCCAAGGCCATCCGCATCGGCACCATGATCCAGGCGACAGCAGGCAAGGCCGCCGAGAATATCGCCGCCATTGCCGACTTGGGCTTCGAGAGCTTCGAGCCCTTCTTCTGGCAGACCACCAACGGCCAGGACCTGGCCGAGCTGGGCAAACGCAGCCTTGACGCCATTGGCAATCGCGACATCACCATTTCGACCCTGGGCATGTTCGGCAATCCGCTGGAAGACCAGGAAATGGATCGCCAGACCCTGCAGGGCTGGAAGGATTGCATCGACAACGCCCATCACTTCGGCGCCACCACGATTGCCGGCTTCACAGGCCGCATCCGTAACAAGCCACTGACGGACAGCCTGCCCCGCTACAGGCAGGTCTGGAGTGAGCTGGCGAAGCGCGCTGCCGACAAGGGCGTCAAGCTGGCCTTCGAGAACTGCGCCATGGATGGCAACTGGGCCACCGGCGACTGGAACATCGCGCACAATCCCGACGCCTGGGAGCTGATCTTCAACGAGACGCCGGACGACAATATCGGCCTCGAATGGGAGCCGTGCCACCAGCTCGTGTACCTGATCGATCCCCTGCCGCAGATCCGCAAATGGGCGCACAAATTCTTCCACGTCCACGGCAAGGACGCCACGGTGCGCTGGGAAGTGATCAAGGAACACGGCATCTTCGGCAAGGAGAAGTTCGTCTTCATGCGCACGCCGGGTTTCGGCGACAGCAACTGGACCGACGTCATCTCCGAGCTTCGGCTCGCTGGCTATGCCGGCTCCATCGACATCGAAGGCTGGCACGACCCGGTCTATCGCGGCGACCTCGAAATGACGGGGCAAGTCCGCGCGCTCAACTATCTCAAGAATTGCCGGGGTGGCGATTACATCGCCGTCGCCGGCTAGGCGCTGCACGGGACCGGGGAGGGTTTCCGTTCGGCATTTTTGGCAGCAGCAAGTCTGCAACTGGGAGGAAGACTATGAAGCTGAATCATCTCGGCCTGATGGCCGGCATCGCCTTTGGCGCGATGGGTATGGCCGCACCGGCCATGGCCCAGGTCACGCTCAAGATCTGGTCCATCGACGGCAATGATCGCGTCGGCATCGCCGACACCTATTCCAAGGAATTCGACGAGGCCAACGAGGACATCGTCGTCGAATACCGCATCGTTCCCTTCGACGATCTCGTCAACGAGACGCTGCGCGCCTTCGCCACCGGCAACGCGCCCGACATCGTCTCATTCGACAATCCCGATTTCGCGCTGTTCTCCTCGCGTGGCGCCATGCTCGACATCACTGACCGGGTCGCAGCATCCGAAGTGATCAAGGCCGAAGACTACTTCGAAGGCCCGCTCAATTCGGTGAGCTGGGACGGCAAGCTGTTCGGCATTCCGAAATACACCGACACCATCGGCGTGTTCTACAACAAGGACCTGTTCGCCAAGGCCGGCATCACCGAGCCGCCCAAGACCTGGGCCGAATTCACCGAGTATGCCGAAAAGCTGACCGATCCCGCCAACAACGTCTATGGCGCCACCTTCTCGGCGCGCGCCGGCGAAGAAGGCACGTTCCAGTTCCTGCCGATCATGCAGATGGCCGGCGGCGGTTATGACAACGTCAACACCGAAGGCGCTGCCGAAGTGCTCGATCTCTGGAAGAAGATGGTCGACAATGGCTGGGCTTCCAAGGACGTGCTGAGCCTGGGCCAGTGGGACTCCACCGGCACCTTCAACTCCGGCAATGCCGCCATGGCCATCTCCGGCCCATGGGAAATCGACCGCATGGTCGAGGACGCCAAGTTCGACTGGGGCGTGGCCCTGCTGCCGACCATCGAAGAGGGCGGCGCCCGCTCCTCGGCTCTGGGTGGCTT
Source organism: Devosia sp. (assembly GCA_049647065.1). GTDB lineage: Bacteria > Pseudomonadota > Alphaproteobacteria > Rhizobiales > Devosiaceae > Devosia. Next base: position 12,060 of record JBARWY010000001.1, read on the forward strand.
CGACTGGGGCATCAAGTCCACCACCAAGCACCCCGATGAAGCCTTCCGCGCTCTCGAATATTTCGCCGCGCAGGACGGTCGCATCTTCGAGGAATTCGGCAATATCCCGGCGCGCAGCGATATCGCGCTGCCGGTTACCGGCGTGGCGCTGAAGGACGAGGCGCTGGTCGTGTTCCAGGAGCAGCTCCAGTATGCCCAGCCGCGTGGTCCGCACCCGGATTGGCAGAAGATTTCCAAGGCCATCTACGATGCCATGCAGGCGGCGCTGACGGGCCAGATGTCGTCCAAGGACGCGCTGGACCAGGCCCAGGCCACCATCAAGGGTATCACAGGGTAAACCTCCTCCCTGACCTAGGCCGGCCGGAGCAATCTGGCCGGTCCTTTCCATTTCTTGCGTGCGGAGGGTCACATGTCCCGGATATTGAACAGCCTGCGCGACGGCATCGGGTTCGACCTGATCCTCGTCGGCGCGGCCCTGCTGTTCCTCATTGCGCTGGCAGGCCTGCCGCTCGTCTACAACGTGCTGATGAGCTTCCAGCAGGTGGACATGTTCACGCTGGGCTCGCTGATCCGGCCATGGGCCGGCTTCACCAACTACATCGCCGTGGTGCAGCAGCCCGAATTCTGGCTGGTGACCAGGAACACGCTGATCTTCGTCTTCGCCTCCATGGCGGGCCAGTTCGTGCTCGGCTTTGCGCTCGCCATCTTCTTCGCACAGAACTTCCCCGGCGCCTCGACCATCCGCGGCCTGTTCCTCGTCTCCTGGGTGATGCCGGGCCTGGTGGTCGGCGCCATCTGGAGCTGGATCCTGGCCGGCGATTTCGGCGTGCTCAACGCCATTCTCAAGGGCCTGGGGCTGATGCAGGGCACCATCTTCTGGAAATCGGACCCTGCCTTTTCCATCTGGGCCGTGGTCATCGCCAATATCTGGCTCGGCCTCGCCTTTAACATGCTGCTGCTGTCGGTCGGCCTCGCCGCCATTCCGCGCGATCTCTACGAAGCCGCCGAACTCGACGGCGCCAATGCCTTCCAGCGCTTCTGGACCATCACCCTGCCCATGATGCGCTCGACCATCGGCGCCGTGCTGTCGCTGGGGCTGATCGGCACCTTGCAGCAGTTCGATCTGTTCCCGGCCATTACCGAAGGCGGACCGGCCAATACGTCCACCGTGGCGGGCTACTGGTCGTGGCAGATGAGCTTCCAGCTCTACGACTTCGCCAAGGGTGCCACGATCTCGGTGATGATGTTCCTGCTCGTGCTGTTTGCCTCGGTGATCTACGTGCGCTCGACCCGCCATGAGGTGCGCGGATGACCCGGCCCTATATCCCCTGGCTGCTGCTCGCACTCGCCCTGGTACTGGCGGCGTTCTACCTGTTTCCGCTCTACTGGATGTATGTAACGAGCCTCAAATCCGGCTCGGAGATCTTCGCCAACCCTCCGACCTTCTGGCCGTTGGCGCCCGATGCGAGCATCTTTCCCGCCGTATGGGTCCGCCGCACCATGGGCACCTTCCTGTGGAACTCGGTGGTCATCGCCTCGGGCGTCACGGCCATCACGGTGATCCTGGGCACCGGCTGTGCCTATGTGCTGGCGCGCTATCGCAGCGTCTGGGTCGACATCGGCCTGTTCATGATCCTCATGCTGCAGGTCCTGCCAGCCTCGGTGATGATCACGCCCCTCTTCGTCGGCTTCAACCAGATCGGCCTGCTCAACTATCCGCGCACCGCCGTGGTGCTGGCGGCGGCCGCCAAGTCCATGCCGTTCTTCGTCGTGCTGGTCCGCGCCACTTTCATGAGCGTGCCGCGCGAGCTCGAAGAAGCGGCTTTGGTCGATGGCAATTCCCGCTTCGGGGCGTTCTTCTCCATCGTCCTACCACTGGCGCGCAACGGCATCCTAGTCTGCGCCATCCTAACATTCATGAGTTCGTTCGGCGAATACATCTATTCCAAGTCGATCATCCAGGACACGAACCTCCAGCCGGCCAGCGTTGGGCTCTCGGGCTTCCTCGGACCCAACTCCACCGACTGGAACGCCATCATGGCCTATTCGGCAATCTACGTGACGCCGATCCTGGCGGTCTTCGTCCTCTTGCAGCGCCGCATCGTCTCCGGCCTCACCTCGGGAGCCCTCAAATGAGTGCACAGATCGAGCTAACCAATATCGACAAGCATTATGGCGCCTTCCACGCACTCAAGGGCGTCAGTCTCTCCATCGAGAAGGGAAGCTTCGTCGCACTGGTCGGGCCTTCCGGCTGCGGCAAGTCCACCCTGCTGCGCTCCATAGCAGGGCTCGAAACGATCACATCAGGCACGCTCAAGATCGCCGGCGAAACCATGACCGGCGTGCCGCCGCGCAAGCGTGACGTCGCAATGGTGTTCCAGAGCTACGCGCTGTACCCGCATATGACGGTCGAAGAGAACCTCACCTATTCCCTGCGACTGCATGGCGTGAACAAGGCGGACGCCAAGCTCAAGGCCGCCGAGGTCGCCGCAACCACGGGCCTCTCCGGCCTGCTCAAGCGCTATCCCCGCGAACTTTCCGGCGGCCAGCGCCAGCGCGTGGCCATGGGCCGCGCCATCATCCGCAATCCCAAGGCCTTCCTGTTCGATG
>JBARWY010000002.1:0-8507 GCA_049647065.1 Devosia sp.
GACATGCGTATCCCGATCTTCACCACAGTGGCGGATAACATCCTGCGCGACCGCTTCGATCAGACCGAGGCGCTGTCGGGCTGGAAGCACAACGACGTCCTCAAGGGCGACGACCGCGGCAGCCAGGAGGAGATCGAGACCGAACTCGACATGACCAACCATGAACTGAGCTGGGCCGGCGTCGATCGCATCGACGGCCTCGAGGAGCTGCTGGGCGACTTGCTCGCCCCGCGTCCGACTGGTGCAGGCGTCGACCTCGAGAAGGCGGTCGCCTTCAAGTCGGGCAACGTCCTTATCGGCGGCGACGGCAACGACACCTTCGAGGGCCGCGGTGGCGACGACTTCATCCACGGCGATGCCTGGCTGAACGTCCGCATCCGCATCGTTGGCGTCGGCCAGGCCAACACCGAGGCGAGCGAGATTGCGACGGTAGACACCCTCAAGCACATCTTCGCCGCAGGCGAACTCGACACCGCAGGGCAGCCGATCCCCGCTGCGTGGGTTGGCAAATCGCTCTACACGCTGATGCTGGATCGGACCATCGTCCCGAGCCAGATGCACATCGTGCGCGAGATCCTCTACGACGAGGACACCAGCGACAACGTCGACACGGCTGTCTTCGCCGGCAACCGGGACTGGTACGAGATCACCGAGTTCGAGGATGGCAAGGTTCGCGTTGCGCGCCGTGAAATGGAGGAGGTAGATCCGCAGATCGATGAAGGTGTCGACACGCTCATCGGTATCGAACGCATCCAGTTCTCCGATCAGACCGTGGTGCTGCAGCAGTCCGGCAACTACGAGCCGGTCGGGCGCCTGGTGATCAGCGGGCTGCCCGCCACGGAAGGCCAGACGCTCACCGTGTCAGCGGCGGATGTCTACGACGCCAACAATCCAGGCGTCGTCGGCAGCGGAAATGTCGGCCACATCGAATATCGCTGGCAGATCGAGCGGAACGACGGCACGGGTGACTACATCAACATCCCCGGCTCGTTCGGCACGACCTTCACCCCCGGCGACGAGCATACCGGCCTGCGCATCCGCGTCGTCGGTACCTATGTCGATGCGGGCGGCGTCACCGAGACGGTGATGTCCCTGACCACCGACATGGTCGTCGGCACCAACGATCAGCCGGTCGGACCCCTGCTGATCAGCGATATGTCGCCGACCGAGGGCCAGACTCTCACCATGACGGTGGCGTTCAACGATGCCGACGGGATCACCGATGCATTCGAAGAAGGTCTGATCGCGTACCAGTGGCAGTATTCCACCACCGGCACGGTCAATCCGAACAATCCCGAACTTGGGTGGACCAACGTCGCCGACGCCACCGGGCTGAGCTGGACCATTCCCGATATAAACAGCACCACGAATGACTTCGGCGGACGGTTCATCCGTGCCCGGGTCATCTATACGGACGACCTCGCCAACAGCCACACCGTCTATTCCGAAGTTACCGGTGTCGTCGGTGAACTGATCAACGGCAGCAACAACAACACCATCAACGGGAGCGTCGGAGACGATACGATCAACGGCGACACGAGCAGCGAGACCATCAATGGCGGTGTCGGGAACGACACCATCAACGGCGGAAGCAATTCCTCCACCGAAACGCTGAACGGCGGCGACGGCCACGACACACTCGACGGCCAGGCCGGCAATGACAACGTCAACGGCGGTGCCGGCGACGACACCATCCTCTACCGCAACGGTGACAACGACGACAACATCGACGGCGGCATTGGCGCCGATACCGTGCGGGTGCTCGGTGATGACGGCAATACGAACGACTCGGTCAACGTCACCCATAACGGTTCGGTGATCACCCGTGTCGAGTTCACGACCACCCATGACGCCGACATCCTCAATGTCGAACACGTCAGTCTCGATCTCGGCGGCGGAAACGACACGTTGAGGTATGAGGCATCCGCCACTGCAATCGAGGTCGATCTGCTGGCCGGTGCGGCGACGGGCTTCAGCTATATCCGCGGCGTCGAAAACGTCACCGGCGGCACGGGCAACGACACCATCAAGGGTGATAACCTGGCCAACGCCCTGAGTGGCCTTGGCGGCAACGACACCATCCGCGGCGGTTTCGGCAACGACGTCATCAACGGTGGCATCGGCGACGACAGTCTCTACGGGGAGGAAGCCGACGACGTCATCAACGGCGGCACCGGCAACGACCGGATCGACGGCGGCGCAGGCAACGACACCGCGAGTTACGCAGGATCTGCGGTCGCCGTGACCGTGTCCCTCGCACAGTCCGCGACGACTATCGCGGCGGCCGCAGAGACGAACGCCGGCAAAGACCTCCTCGTCAGCATCGAGAACCTTGTCGGCAGCAGCTTCAACGACACGCTGACCGGAAACGTGGAAAGCAACCGCATCGACGGTGGCTCTGGAGCCGACTCGATGACCGGCGGAGCCGGCGACGACACCTATGTCCTCGATGCCACGGGAGGTACGGCAGCCCAACGCGACCATGTTATCGAACTGGCGGGAGGCGGCAACGACACCGTTGAGGGCTCGGTTTCGATCGACCTGACTGCGGTCGGACTGAACGGGCAGGAAATCGAGAACATCGTGCTGACCGGGAGCGGGAATAGCGGCGCCACCGGTAACGGACTCGACAACCGGATCACCGCAAACGCGGGAAACAACCTGATTGACGGCGGACTAGGCGTTGATACCGCCGTGATGGCGGGCGTGCTTTCCAACACGGCCTTTGACTTCTCAACCAACGATCTGCGCATGACCACGGCTGGTACCGACATCCTGCGTAACATTGAGCGGATCGAGGTCGCCGGTATCGCCTACAACGTCGTCAGCGGGAACGACAGCAACAACACCCTCAACGGAACTGCCGGGCGGGACATTCTTCTCGGCATCGACGGAGACGATGTGCTCAACGGTGGCGACGGAGACGATCTCCTGGTGGGTGGCACCGGCGCCGACGCCATGAACGGGGGTGCCGGAAACGACACCTACTACGTAGACGACACTTCCGGTGGCAGCGTTGATACGGTCACGGAGTCCGTCAATGGCGGAACGGATACCGTCATCCTCTCGGCATCCGGTAATTACAACCTCGGCAACAATGTCGAGAATCTGGCGATCGTCGGCGGCGGCAACCGGACCCTAAACGGCAACGGGCTAGCCAACGACATCAGCGGCGGCACCGGTAACGACGTCATTAACGGCAACGACGGCGCCGACACACTGCGCGGCGGAAGCGGCAACGACGACCTGAACGGCGGGACTGGCGATGACATCCTCATTGGTGGCACGGGCGACGACGATCTCGTCGGCGGCGCGGGCGTCGATACGGCGGTCTTCGCCGGTCCTGCCAGCGGCTACACGTTCAGCCTCAATAACAACGGTTCGACGCTGACCATCGAGGACATCGACGGCTCCAATGGAGACGAAGGCGACTCGCAACTCGAACAGATGAACACCGGCAACCGCATCGAGCGTGTGCAGTTCGCCGACGGCACTTACACGATCAACACTGGGACGAGTGCCGACGACACCATCGTCGCCCCCGTCGCAGTCGGACAGGTCATTCTAGGTCTCGCCGGCAACGACGAGATCAGGGGCAGCGAAGGCGACGACATCATCGTCGGTGGTGCCGGGGATGATGCGTTGTTCGGCAGCAACCTCCCCGAGGGCGACAATGCCACGACGGGGGCGACCGACAACGACACCTTCATCTGGAACGTCGGCGACGGCAGCGACGCGATCAACGGCGGTTTCGAAGGCGTCCTGGGCGATACCTTGGTCGTCAACGGTGACGGGTCGAACGAAACCTACCGTATCTACACGGTCGACGAGGCAATCGCCCGGATCGCCTATGAGGACGGGGATGTCGGGGGCGACTTCGAAGCCGAGATCGTGATCACTCGCCAGGTCGGCGGTGGAGATGAGGTCGTCATCGCTGCCATGACCGACATCGAGGAGATTGTTGTGAACGCCGGTGGCGGCACGAACAGCGTCCAGATGTTCGGCGACTTCAGCCTGACCAGCCTGCGTCCCAATACGATCACGGTCATGGGCGGGGCGGGCGACGACACCGTCGACATCTCCTCGCTGTTGTCCGCGCACCGCATTGTCTTCAAGAGCAGTGGGGGCAATGACGTGATCATCGGCACCCTGCGACCGCAGGACGTGGTCGAACTCGAGGACGGCAAGACCATCGACGACTATGTCACGGTCACCAATGGGAACGGTTCGACGACGATCAGTAGCCCGACCCACTCGGTGACCTTCCACGCTGGCACCGAAATGCCCCAGTTCGGACACTCGGACGATGACGACGATGACGACGACGGGACGCCTCCCGTCGATGAGGAAGATGACGATGACGGCGACACTGTCACGCCGCCGGTCGATGATGACGAAGACGAAGACGATCATGACGACGATGATGATGATGACGACGATTGCGACAATGATGACGACGACGATGATGATGACGCTCCGGCGCCGTCGCCCTCGGCTTCGGGCCATCTGATCGGCACGCCGATGGACGATGTCCTGCTCGGCACGTCGGGTGGGGACCTGGTGTTCGGCTATGCGGGGACGGACTTCATCGTGACGGGAGCCGGGGCCGACATCATCCGGGCCGGTGCAGGTGACGACTTCGTCAATGGCGAGGCCGGGCGGGATATCCTGCTGGGTGAAGCCGGTGACGACGACCTGTTCGGCGGCGACGATGACGACATGCTCGATGGTGGCATCGGTGACGACCGCCTGTTCGGCCAGAACGGCAACGATCTGCTCGAGGCTGGTGCCGGTGATGACTCGGTCTTTGGCGGCAACGGCAACGACATGATCGTGGCAGCGCTCAACGATGGTAACGACACCTACTATGGTGGCGATATCTCGGAGGATACCGGCAACGATACGCTGGATATGCGCTTCCTCAGCGTCGACGTCGCCGTCAACCTGGGCACCGGGGTTGGTGGCAGCGGCAGCGCTGTCAGCAGCCAGAGCGGCACCGATACCCTGTGGGGTGTCGAGAATGTGGTGACCGGTTCGGGCGACGACACGATCACCATGAGCAATGCGGTGAACGTGGTGGACGGCGGGCAGGGCGAGGATGTGTTCATCTTCGGTTCGGCTGCAGCGGCCCATGGCGATACGATCCGCGGCTTCGAAGCCGGTGACAAGATCGATCTCTCAGGCATCGACGCCCATAGCGGAGTGGCCGGGAACGACACGTTCACGCTGGAAAGTGGTCAGGCGACCACGGCACCGGGCCAGATCGTGGTCACGCACGAAACGCGGGAGGATGGAGAATACACGGTGGTTTCCGGCAATACGTCCGGCAACGACAACGCTCCCGAGTTCCGCATCAGCATCGCCGGCAACCACACGCTGAACGGCGACAACTTCAACCTCTAGCTCCAAGTCCACCCGGCCGGTGCCACACCGGCCGGGTTTTTCGCACCGACCATCATCCAAACTTGGGGCGTAGATCATGGCATCGACATCAAAGGCAATGGCCGAACACCGCGGCGACGAGATGCTGCGCAAGGAGTTCAAGGCTGTTGCGGTTTTCCTGTTCTGGATTTCCGGCATCATCAACCTGCTGGCACTGACCGGCTCCTTCTACATGCTGCAGATCTATGATCGGGCATTGACCAGCGGCAGCATCCCGACCCTGGCCGCGCTATCGGTCCTGGTGATCGGGCTCTACCTCTTCCAGGGCGTCTTCGACATCATCCGCAGCCAGCTGCTGGTGCGCATCGGCGCCCGGTTCGACCGGATGCTGGCGCCCATTGCCCACCGGGTCAGTGTCGACATGCCGCGGTTCGGCTTTTCCACCGGCGAGGCCCTCGAGCGCGGCCGCGACGTCGATACCATCCGCTCCTTCATGGGCAGCCAGGGCCCGGTGGCCCTGTTCGACCTGCCCTGGGTGCCGCTCTACATCCTGTTCGTCTATTTCCTGCATCCGGTGCTTGGTGCGATCACCCTGGGCGGCGCATTCGTGCTGACGCTGCTGACCGTGTGGACCGAGCTCAAGTCGCGCAAGCTGGCCTCGGCGGCGCAACAGGCGCACCTGGCCCGCAACGCCATTGCCGACTCCAATGCCCGCAATGCCGATATCCTCAAGGCGATGGGCTTTGCCGGGCGCGCCGTGGCGCGTTTCAACGAGGCCAACCAGGATCACCTGACCCTGCAAACCCGGGCCAGCGACGTCATCGGCACTTTCGGCGCCTTCTCGCGCGTCTTGCGCATGGTGCTGCAATCGGCCCTGCTGGGCGTGGGTGCCTATCTCACCATCCAGGGGCAGATGTCCGCTGGCGCCATCATTGCCGTTTCCGTCGCCTCGTCGCGGGCCCTTGCCCCGATCGACATGGCGATCGGCAACTGGAAGGGCGTGGTTGCGGCGCGCCAGGCGTTCAAGCGCCTGCGCGACACCATGGTTGCCCTGGCCGGCATGAACAAGCCGCTCGACCTGCCGGCGCCGACCAAGACGCTCAAGATCGACAAGATCACCGTAGCCGCTCCCGCTTCGGGACGGGTTTTGCTGACCGAGGTAGCCTTTGAGCTCAAGGCGGGCCAGGGGGTCGGCGTCATCGGGCCGAGTGGTGGCGGCAAGACCACCTTGGTGCGCGCGCTTACCGGCATCTGGCCCTCGCTGCGAGGCGCCATCCGGCTGGACGACGCCGATCTCACCCAATGGGACGAGGAGAAGATCGGCCAGTATGTCGGCTACCTGCCGCAGGACGTGGCGCTGCTCGACGGCACCATCGTCGAGAACATCACCCGGCTGGCGCCGCAGCGCGATGCCCGCGCCATCGTCGCCGCGACCAAGGCCGCCGGTGTGCACGAGATGATCGTGCGTCTGCCGGATGGTTATGACACCCAGCTTGGCCCGATGGGCACAGCGCTCTCGGCCGGCCAGCGCCAGCGCATCGGTCTGGCCCGGGCGCTCTATGGCGACCCCTTCGTGGTCATCATGGATGAGCCCAATGCCTTCCTCGATGCCGAGGGCGAGCAGGCACTGAACATGGCGATCCGTCAGGTCCGCGCCCGCGGCGGCATCGCCGTCATCGTTGCGCACCGGCCCTCGATCCTGGCCGAAGTGGACATGGTCGCCGTCATCCAGAATGGCCGCATGACCGCCTTCGGCCCCAAGGACGAGATCGTCGCCGGCCAGCGGCAGGCCAACGTCAATGCGCTCAAGGTCGTCGATACCAGGGCCGAAACGGGAGAGCTGGCATGATCATCGAGGGCAAGGCCAATCGTCAGCCATCCGAACCGGTCGATCCGCGCAAGCGGCTGGAGTTCAACACGCCCGAGAAGGCGTCGCGCGTTCCGATCTACTTCGCGCTGCTGCTCACCGGCATCGCGGCCTATCTCAAGAGCGCCTTCCCGGCGCAGTCGCAGGGCGATGCACCGCCCGCCGAGGATGGCCTGTCGTCAGCAAACAGCAGTGCCCCCCGCGGCGGCCGCATGGCGCCCGGACGACCCGAGATCGATGAGATCACCACCGGCGGCATCGGCGACGAGGATGCCGACAACACTGTGGGTGGTTCCCTTGGCGGGTGGAGCTCCGGCTTTTCCATGCCCGACCCGGTCTCGCTCAACTATGCGGCCAGTTCATCCGAATTCATGGGCCCGCAGGTGGCGGCCTTCTTTCCCGCCGCGTTCAACTATCAGCCCCAGAACGACAATGTGGCGGCGCAGGGCGGTTCCGGCGCTCCCACGGGGCAGGGCCCCGATGTCGCACCCTCGGGTCCGCCGGTCGACGAAGACGCGCCGGACACTGATGACGAAGATGACGAAGACGATGATGACGACGACAATGAGCCGACGTCGGCAAACCGGGCTCCAACCGTTGTAGGACCGGTCCGGCTGCGGGACGTCTTCGCCGGCCAGATCGTGCTCATCGGGCTCTCGGACCTGCTGTTCGGCGCCTCCGATCCTGATGGCAATATCCTTTCCATCAACGACATCACCGCCACAGGCGGCACCCTGGTGCAGGTCGGCGCCGGCTGGTCATTGGTGACCCTGCCCGGCATGCTGGGCATCATCACCTTCACCTACAATATCAGCGATGGCCTGATCGAGATTTTACAGACAGCCAGCCTGCAGGTGGTGCGCAACAGCGTGCTGCTGACCCCCTGGGACGATGTCTTCGTCGGTACGCCCTGGGATGACGATATCGACGGCCTCGCAGGCGATGACATCATCGACGCGCGGGCCGGCAACGACTTTGTCGTTGGTGGCGACGGCGACGACCATATCAACGGTGGCGACGGCGACGATCAGCTGTTCGGCGGCCTGGGCGACGATGTCATCTTCGGCGGCCACGGTGATGACCTGATCGGCGGCGGGGCGGGCAATGACCGCCTGTTCGGCGAGGACGGCGACGACACCATTGAGGGCGACCAGGGGGATGACATCCTCATGGGCGGCACAGGCAACGATATCCTCGACGGTGGCGATGGCGACGACCAGCTTGAAGGCAATGAAGGCAACGATGTCCTCGTCGCCGG
>JBARWY010000003.1:0-26728 GCA_049647065.1 Devosia sp.
CATGAAGGTGGCCGACGACGCCGAGGCCATCACCCTGATGAATGACAGCCCCTACGGTCTCACCGCCTCGATCTGGACGGAAGACCTGGACGTGGCCGCCAAGATCGGCGCGCAGGTCGAGACCGGCACGGTCTTCGCTAACAGATGCGACTATCTCGATCCGGCTTTGGTCTGGACCGGGGTCAAGGACACCGGCAAGGGCGGCGGACTATCCGAAATCGGCTATGCAAATCTGACGCAGCCAAAATCCTATCATCTGAAGCACAGTTAATCGCGAGCGGGGGCATCGCATGGAAACCTTGGAACAACTTAGAGAACAAGACCGACTGGCCGCTGCTGGACCTGGACCCGTAGGGCTAGGCGGCTGGCTGTTTCTGCCTACGCTGGGTATGGTGCTAACCCCGATATTGGCGGTGGCAGGATTAGGGGACTTCCTCCCCGCTCTCGCGCCGGATGCCGGTCTGACTGCTGCGCAGACCCTGCTCGTCTGGTTCGAACTGCTCGGTAATGGCGCAATCCAGATTGTTGCGCCATTCGTCCTGCTGACACTGATGTTCCAGAAGAGGCGGACGTTTCCCTCGCTTTTCGTTGGCTGGACCATCACCAATCTGGTCTTCGTGCTGGTTGATCTGGTCTTCGCCTACAACGTCTTTCGGGCCTATTACGACAGCCCAGGCGTAGTGTTCTGGGATGAAGCGACCGGTCAAAGCGTCAGTCGAGCGGTCATCTACGCCGCGATCTGGGTGCCGTACATGCTCAATGCCCGACGCGTGAAAAACACGTTCGTAAACTAAGGACAACTGCAATGGCGACCAAGGCCAACTGGAACTATCCCACAGCCGTCAAATTCGGCGCCGGTCGTATTGCCGAGCTGCCCGAGTCGCTGAAGTCGGCGGGCATTTCGCGACCGCTCCTGGTGACCGATGCCGGGCTGGCCAGCCTGCCGGTGACGCAGAATACGCTGAAGCTGCTCCAGGATGCCGGCATACCCGTAGGGCTGTTCGCCGAAGTGAAGCCCAATCCGATCTCGGCCAACGTCGAAGCCGGCATCAAGGTGCTGCGCGAGGGCGGCCATGATGGCGTCATTGCCTTTGGCGGCGGCTCCGGACTCGATGTCGGCAAGGTCATCGCCTTCATGGCCGGTCAGACCCGCCCGATGTGGGACTTCGAGGATATCGGCGACTGGTGGACCCGCGCCGATCCAAAGGGCATTTTTCCCATCGTCGCCGTACCGACCACGGCCGGCACCGGCTCGGAAGTAGGCCGCGCCGGCGTCATTACCGACGAGACGACGCATACCAAGAAGGTCATCTTCCACCCGCTGATGATGCCCAAGGTGGTCATCGCCGATCCCGAACTCACGGTCGGCATGCCCAAATTCATCACCGTTGGCACCGGCATGGATGCCTTGGCCCATTGCCTCGAAGCCTATTGTGCCCCGGGCTATCATCCGCTGGCCGATGGCATTGCGGTCGAAGGCATTCGCCTGGTGTTCGAGAACCTGCCCAAGGTGCATGCCGATCCGCTCGACGTCGAAGCGCGCGGCCACATGATGAGCGCGGCCGCCATGGGCGCCACCGCCTTCCAGAAGGGCCTCGGCGCCATCCACGCCCTCAGCCACCCGGTTGGGGCGCTCTATGACACCCATCACGGCATGACCAATGCGGTGTTCATGCCCTATGTGCTTGCGGTCAATCGCGTAGCCATCGAAGCCCGCATCGCGCGGCTGTCGGCCTATCTGGGGCTAGCCCCGAGCTTCGAGGCCTTCCAGCATGCGGTGATCGGCCTGCGCATGCGCCTCGACGTTCCGCACACCCTGGCCGAATTCAAGGTGGATGGGACCAAGCGCGATTTGATCGGCGACATGGCCATCGTCGACCCGACGGCCGGTGGCAATCCGGTGGAACTGACCAAGGATCGCGCGCTGGAGATTTTCGACCGGGCGATGGAAGGGCGGGTTTGAAACGAACTAGGTAACGCGGCGTTTTGGTCGTTCCAGCGAGGAGCGCACCATGAACCGCATCATCACCGCAATCTGCCTGACACTTGCTCTGGGTGTCTCGGGCGCCGCGGCGCATCACAAGCCAGGACACCACATGCCGCCGGGGCAGGCCAAAAAGCTGCTGCCCGCCGACATTGTCATTGTCGCCGCACCGGCAGGCGTCGAAGACGTGTGTCTCGTTACAACTGCTACGCCCGGCGATCCATTCGCGCCGATCATCGTCACCGAATGGCTGCCGCGCGATGTCGCCGAAGCCCAGGCCGCCGCGCGGGACAGCTTCATCATCTACCACCCCGACTATAATTCGGAGGCCGGCTGCCTCGACCTCTAGTTGGAAACCACCTCAGCCACTGTCTCCTTCACCCCCACCTCGAACAGCTCGTCGAGATGCGTGGCCACCGTCTCGCCGAACGTCTGGTTGTTGGCCAGATCGGTCCCAAACACCTCGCTCAGCGCCACCAGCCCCTCATAGAGCGCCTCGGCATCGTCGCCGGCATCTGCGGCAATCGCCATCATGCGCATGGCCAGCGGATCGCGCACGTCGATGGTCTCGCCCTTCTCGTCGATGCCCACGACATAGCGCATCCACGCCGCCACCCCGAGCCCGAGCCGCTCGAAGGGCTGGCCCGCCCTAAGGCGTTCGCGGATGGTGCCCAGCAGGCGCTGCGGCAGCTTCTGGCTGCCATCCATGGCGATCTGCCAGGTCCGGTGCTTCAGCGCCGGATTGCGGAAGCGGTCGAGCAGCTGGTCGCGATAGGCGCCGAGATCGACGCCTGGCATATCCAGCGTCGGCATGGCCTCCTCGGTCATCAGCCCATGGATCAGCTTGACGAAGTCGGCGTCCGCCATCACGTCCGAGATATATTCGTAGCCGGCCAGATAGCCGAGATAGGCCATTGTGGAGTGGCTGCCATTGAGCATGCGCAGCTTCATGCGCTCGAACGGCTCGACATCTTCGACCAGTTGCGCCCCGGCATTTTCGAAGGGCGGGCGGCCGTTGGGGAAATGATCCTCGATCACCCATTGGGTGAAGGGTTCGGTCATGATCGGCCAGGCATCATTGGAGCCGATCAGCCCGGCCACCGTCTCGCGGTCGGCGTCAGTGGTCGAGGGCACGATGCGATCGACCATGGTGCCCGGAAAGGCGACTGTGGCGACGAATTCGCCAAGCGCCGCATCGCGCAGGCTGGCGAACTTCGTAACGATGCGCTGCACCGTTTCCCCATTGGACGGCAGGTTGTCACAGCTCATCACGGCGAAGGGGGCAATGCCCGCCGCCTGACGCCGCGCCAGCGCTTCCACCAGCATGCCGGGCGCCGATTTCGGCGCGCCCGGATTGGCGAGGTCATGCACGATATCTGGGTGGCGCTGGTCGAGTTCGCCCGTCGCCGGATCATGGCAATAGCCCTTCTCGGTCACGGTCAGCGAGACAATGCGGATCTGCGGGCTGGCCATCAGCGCCAGCAGTTCGTCGCGCTGGGTATTGGCGTCGAGGACCTTGAGGATCGAGCCAACGACGCGTGGGTGGGTCCCGGCGGCGTCGCGCACCGCCACGGTATAGAGCCCGTCCTGCGGCTCCAGCGCTTCCTTGGTGTCGGGACGGCGCAGGCTGGCGCCGATAATTGCCCAATCCGGATTATCCTTGAGCAGGTCGTCGACATAGACGGCCATATGCGCGCGGTGGAACGCCCCAATGCCCAAATGCACGATGCCGGGAGTGATCTGGCTGCGATCGTATTCGGGCACGCGGACCCCTTGGGGAACATTGGCAAGGGTGCTGGCGCTGAGGCGCGTCATGGCAGACTCCGGGGTAAAAGTGACGCCACCATAGTGCCTTCCGATCTTGTATGGAAGATAGTGACTTGCGGCCAATTCGGCTTTACCGGCATAAGCCTTGGGCAACAAGGGAGGGCAGCGTTTTGGCACAGCAGCGTTTCGTCAGCATCGGGGAATGCATGATCGAGATGAGCGGCGGCGAGGATCGCCAGTACCGCCTTGGCTATGCCGGCGATACGCTCAACACGGCGTGGTACATGCGCGCTTTGCTCGGCAAGGACTGGTCGGTGGACTACTTCACCGGCCTTGGCGAGGATCGTTACTCCAGCGACATCCGCGCCTTCCTTGACAGCAACAATATCGGCACCAGCCATATTCGCACCGTGCCCGGCCGCCGTCCCGGCCTCTACATGATCCACCAGGAAAAGGGCGATCGCCACTTCACCTATTGGCGCGATACGTCCGCAGCGAAGCTTCTCGCCGACGACAAGGACGCCCTTGCCGCCGCGGTCAAGGGCGCCAGCATGGTCTATTTCTCGGGCATTACCCTGGCGATCCTTGCCCCACGTGCCCGCGGCCGCCTGCTCGGCGCCATCGTCAGGGCGCGCGATGCCGGCGCGAAGATCGTCTTCGATACCAATATCCGCCCGGCCTTGTGGACCAGCCCCCGCGTCATGACAGCGGTTCTGACGGCCGCTGCGACCATGTGCGATATCGTGTTGCCTACCCATACCGATGAAGCGCCGCTGTTCGGCGACAAGTCCGTGGACGACACCGCCGACCGCTATCTCGAACTCGGCGTCGAGGAAGTGGTGGTCAAGGATGGGGCCGGCGAAGCGCTGATTGCGACGGCATCGGAGCGGGTCAAGATCGGGCCGAAGCCAGGCGCCAAGGTGGTCGATGCCACGGGCGCGGGCGACAGCTTCAACGGCGCCTATCTCTCGGCGCGGCTGGCCGGAAAGTCCCTGCGCGAGTCTGCCGAAAACGGTCATCGCGTGGCCGGCGTGGTCATTGGCCAGAAGGGTGCGCTGGTCGATCCCACGCTGCTCGGCTGAGCCACCTCAGAACATGCTGTCGCCCTGTGCCTTCATATAGGCCACCTCCTCGGGCGTGCTCTCGCGTTCCAGTGCCTTGTTGCGGAACGGGAAGCGTCCGAACCGGGCAATACAGTCGCGGTGCCCGGTCATGAATTTCAGCAGCTCCTCGCCGAACTGGACGAAGTGCCTGCAACCCTCCTGCTGGATCATCAGCGATTCCGCATGCATGAAGGGCATGAACAGGAACATGCGGCGTTCCATCGGAATCTGCTGATCGGCCCCTTCCCTGATCGCTTCCTGTGCCAGCGCCGTGGCCATCGGGTCCTGCGCAAAAGCTGCCGGCTCACCACGATGCAACTGCCGCGAAAACTGGTCGAGCACGATGATTTCGGCCAGCCGCCCTTCCGGCGTCGCCCGCCACTGCCACGCCTCGCCCAGCGCTACCCTGGGGTGGGTTTCGGCGAACTGCCCGGCCAGCGCCGCATCGAATTCTGGCTTGCCGCCGAACCAGTCGTCCTTGCCATGCTCGACAAACCAGAACCGGATGACGTCTTCGGCAGTGCGCATGATGGCTCCTAGACCGTGATGATCGCCTTGATCAGCCCGCTTCGCTCATGGGCCCATTTCGGCAGGTTTATCGGCACATCATCGAAGCTCGTTGCATGCGTGGCAAGCCGGTCTGTCGGCACGCTGCCGTTGCGGATCGATGCCATGACATGCTCGAAATCCTCGCGCGTCGCGTTGCGCGAGGCACGGATGGTCAGTTCGCGCTTGTGGATTTCCGGGTCTTCCCAGCTGAGCGTGCCCTTGACCACGCCGACCAGCGTCAGCGCGCCGCCGTTGCGGCAATAGCCCACCGCCTGGTTCATCGCCGGAATGGCGCCCGTGGCGTCGAATACCGCGTCGAAGCCGGTACCCATCCTGGCCTTGAACACCCCGCCTTCGCGCTCGTCCAGCGCCGCCGCGCCAAAGCCGAAACCGCGCGCCGCGTCGAGTTTGTCGGCTGCGGCATCGAGGATGGTCACGTCGGCGCCGGCGATGCGCGCGAAGAATGCCGCGCCCAGCCCGATCGGCCCGCCCCCCACCACCAGCACGCGCCAACCCGGCTTGAGCTCGGTGCGCCGCACCGCATGGGCGCCGATGGCGAGGAATTCCACCATGGCCGCATCGCGCAGGCTGAGGCCCTCGGCGCGATAGAGATTGGCTGCGGGCATGGTGATTTCCTCGGCCATGCCGCCATCGCCATGCACGCCGATCACGGTCAGCGTCTCGCAGCAATTGGTCTTGCCCTCAAGGCAGGCGGGGCACTGGTAACAGGGAAGATAGGGGTTGATGACCACAGCATCGCCGTCGGCCAGCGTGTTGGCGCCATTGGCGTCGAGCACCACGCCGCTCAGTTCATGCCCCATGATGCGCGGATATTGCAGGAAGGGGTGCTTGCCTTCGTAGATGTGATAGTCGGTGCCGCAGATGCCGATATGGCGGATGCCGACCCGCACCCAGCCGGGCTTGAGTTCAGGCCGCTCGATATCGACCAACGCCAGCTCGCCCGGCGCAGTACAGGAAATAGCCCGCATGAAAACCCTCCCGATGAGTCACCGGGAGGACTAACATGTTAGTTGCGTCATTGCCACTGCGAGGTTGGTCAGGCAACCAGAATCTTGATGCGGTTGCCCGAGGGGTCCTGCGTCTCGATCCCGCCCTCGACGGGCGATGTCGGCGCCTTGGCAGCCGCCAACCTGATCTTCACCCCTTCGAGCGTCGCCGCATCCGGAACCATGATCGTGAACCAGCGCAGGCCGGCTGCGCCGGCCGAGGGGAGACCCGCATTGGGGCCGGACCAGATGTTGAAGGCGATGGTATGGGGCATGTAGTCGAGCCCCACATCGCCCATGCCGAAGGAGGAGATCAGCAGGAAGCCGGCAAAGCCGATGACGTCGCGATAGAAGTCCATCGCCAGATGCAGGTCGTTGACATGCACATGCACGTGGCCGATGCGCGTGCCATCAGGCACGCGCGGTGCCAGCACCGGGGCGGTGCCGAGTTCGCCGAGCAATCCATCCATGTCGATCGGGTCGCGGCCCGAATGGGGCTTGCCCGCTGTCGTCACGGCATAGGTCTGGCCCTTGTCGGGGTCGCCCAGCGTGCCGCGCCACGGGGTCTCGAACGTGATCTCGATGCCGTTGCCGTCGAGGTCCCACAGGTAGATGGCTTCGCTCACCAGGTGATCGGTCGGTGAAATCTGCACATTGCGCTGCAGCGCCCGTACCGCCAGCTGCGCCAGGTCGGCACGATGAGGCACATGGATGGCGACGTGGTAGAGCCCGATGGTGCGCGGCACGACGGGACGCACGGCGCCGGTCTCCAGCACAATGAGAGGCTTGCCGCCGACACCCAGCACAAGCTCGTTGCCCTGCTCGGCGAGCATGTCGAGGCCCACCACGTCCTGCCAGATGGCGAGCGCCCTCGCCCGGTCGGTAATTCCGATATGCACCGCGCCCAGCGTTGTGCTCAGCGGCAGGATGGGCTTGGACTTCACATTGGTCTGGACGGACGTATCGATCATGGCGACCACTCCTTGGATCAGCTATTGCCAAGATATAGGCTCGCCCCGCTGTTGCCGCCATTGCCACGCTGCCGAAGGCATCGTTCGCTGATGTAGGGACAATCGTGCTGCAAAAAACAAAACGCCGGGGCTCCCACCCCGGCGTTTCATTTACGCGACCAGTCCCTTGGTCAGCTCAAGCGCCTGGCGCTCGAACAGGCGGCGGTAGATGCCGCCATTGAGCCGGATCAGCGACTGGTGATCGCCTTCCTCGACGATCTTGCCCTTGTCGAACACCAGCAGGCGGTCGAGCGCCCGCACCGTGGAAAGGCGGTGCGCGATGACCAGCGTGGTCCGGCCGACCATCAGGCGTTCCATCGCCTGCTGGATCTGCACTTCGCTCTCGCTGTCGAGGCTCGAGGTCGCTTCGTCGAGGATCAGCACCCGTGCATCGGCCAGGAATGCCCGGGCAATGGCGACACGCTGCCGCTCGCCACCCGAAAGCTTCACGCCGCGTTCGCCCACCAGGGTCTCGTAGCCCTTGGGCAGGTCGAGGATGAAGTCATGCGCATTGGCCTGAACAGCCGCCAGTTCGATCTGGGCGCGCGTGGCGTCGGGACGGGCATAGGCGATGTTCTCGGCCAGCGTGCGGTGGAACAGGATCGGCTCCTGCTGCACGATGGCGATCTGACCGCGCAGGCTCGCCTGCTTGAAATCGGCGATGTTCTGCCCGTCGATGGTGATGGCGCCGGCCTTCACGTCGTAGAGGCGCTGGATGAGCTTGACGAAGGTCGTCTTGCCCGAACCCGAATGCCCGACTAGTCCCACGCGTTCGCCCGGCGCAATGGTCACCGAGAAATCGCGGTAGAGCGGCGTCGGATGGGCGCCATACTGGAAGGTGACGTTGTCGAACGCGATCTCTCCCTTGCCGATGGCGATGGCCCTGGCTCCCCTGGCGTCGTCGATGCCGAGCGGCATGCGGTCGAGCGCCACCAGCTCTTCCATGTCGTTGACAGCGCGCTGCAGGTTGCGGATGTGCTGGCCTACGTCCCGCAGGTAGCCCTGCAGCACGAAGAACATGGCGAGCACGAAGGTGATGTCACCCGGCGTCGCCAGTCCGCGCTGCCACATCAGCAGCCCGGTACCCAGGATTCCGGCCTGCATCGTCACCATCATGAAGCCCTGGATGGTGCCGCTCAACGTGCCGCGCTTCCAGGTGCGGCGGGTACGGACGTCCCACTTGCCCAGGACATGGCGCATGCGCACCTCTTCACGCTCCTCGGCACCGAAGGCCTTCACCACCGAGTTGCAGCTCACCGCATCGGCCAGCGCGCCGCCAAGCTTGGTATCCCAGGCATTGGCCAGGCTGGCGGCGGGCGAGACGAAGCCCATCGAGAGCATGACGGTCACGCCGATATAGATGATCGAGCCGAGTGCGACGATCAGACCCATGACCGGCCAGTAAGAGCCCAGGATCACGCTGGCGCCGACCAGCATCACGACCGATGGCAGCAGCATCACCAGCAGCAGGTCGTTGAGCGAATCGAGCGCCCACATGCCGCGGGTAATCTTGCGCACGGTCGAGCCGGCAAAGCTGTTGGCATGCCAGTCGGTTGAGAAGCGCTGCACGCGGTAGAAACCGTCATTGACCAGTTCGGCCATCATGCGGATCGTTAGCCGGATGACACCCTGGAAGATGAACCACCGCAGCACGACACTGGTTAGGCCAAGACCAACGACAATCAGAAAGGCGCGCACCGCCTCCGACGCTGCCGACGTCTGGCCACCGGCAATGGCATCGACGATCTGGCCCGAGAATACCGGGACCATAACTTCGGCCAGTGTGGAAGCAATCACCAGCACACAGATGACAGCGATCAGGCCAGGCCGGCCGGCCCAGCGACGAAAGGTAAAGCCGAGCACGTTGCGATAGGCATCGGCACGGAAGTCGAGTTTCTTGCGACTCATATTGGCAGCCCGGTCCCGTTCTCCGGCAACCGGCCCTCAAAACAGAGAGATGAAAGGCACAGCCGGAACGGGAGGAAAAATGATCCCGTCAGATCGTCAGGGGCTGTGATGAAGAAAACCGCAGGCGGCCCGGGAGGGCCGCGGATGGCAGTGACCTAGCGTTTGGTCATACCCATCGGGGGGAGTTCGATGAATGGTGCTGGCATACACGTCTCCCCGGTTTGAATCTGAAGCGGTAGACGGTTTGTACCGAAACGGTTCGCCCTTGCCAACTAGGCATTTGCAACGTCGCAATCAGTGATGCGCGAAAGACACAGGGGCGTTTTGCGATCGGCCCAGATTTTCCAATCCGTCCGGGTGGCGCTCTCGCTGCCCCGGGGCTAGGCTCCCGGCCAACCGATTCAAAACCAAGAGGCATTCGCCCAAATGACTATCGATCCCGTCAAGCTCGACAAGCTCGCCCAGGTTGCCATCAAGGTCGGCCTGCAACTGGCCGAGGGCCAGGACCTGATCATGACTGCGCCGATGACCGCCGCCCCGCTGGTCCGCCGCATCACCGAGCATGCCTACAAGGCCGGCGCCGGGCTGGTCACCACAATCTATTCCGACGAGGAGAGCACCCTCGCCCGTTACAAGCATGCCAATAGCGCCAGTTTCGACAAGGCCGCCGGCTGGCTCTATTCGGGCATGGCGGAAGCCTTCAGGAACAACGCGGCGCGCCTTGCCATCGCCGGCGACAATCCGATGATGCTGGCAGGCCAGGACCCGGACAAGGTCACCCGCGCCATGCGCGCCAATTCGACGGCCTACAAGCCCGCCTTGCAGCTCATCACCGGCTTCGACATCAACTGGAATATCGTCTCCTATCCGAGTGCGGCCTGGGCCAAGCTCGTGTTCCCCAATGACAGTGAAGAAGAGGCCGTCACCAAGCTGGCCGACGCCATTTTCAAGGCGAGCCGCGTCGATCAGGATGACCCGATCGCCGCCTGGGCCGAGCACAATGCCAACCTCAAGAAGCGCTGGACCTGGCTCAACGGCAAATCGTTTGCCTCGCTCAAATATACCGGACCTGGCACCGACCTCACCGTCGGCCTCGCCGATGGTCATCGCTGGAAGGGCGGCGCTTCGGAAGCCAAGAACGGCATCACCTGCAACCCCAACATTCCGACCGAGGAAGTGTTCACCACGCCGCATAAGCTGCGCGTCGAGGGCCATGTCGCCGGCACCAAGCCGCTCAGCCACAATGGCGCGCTGATCGAGGACATGCAGGCCCGCTTCGAAGGGGGGAAGCTGGTCGAGTTCAAGGCGAGCAAGAACGGCGACCTGTTCAACAAGGTGCTGGACACCGATGAAGGCGGCCGGCGACTCGGAGAAGTGGCTCTGGTGCCGCATTCCTCGCCGATTTCGGCTTCGGGCATCCTGTTCTTCAACACGCTTTATGACGAAAACGCCTCCTGCCATATCGCGCAGGGCCAGTGCTATTCGGACTGCTTCGTCGGCGGCAAGGACCTGACACAGGAACAGATTTCGGCGCAGGGCGGCAACACCTCCAACATCCATATCGACTGGATGATCGGCTCCGACAAGATCGACATCGACGGCGTCCATGCCGATGGCTCGACCGAACCGGTGATGCGCGGCGGCGAGTGGGCGAACTGAGCACCATGACCGAAACAATCCGCGACTTCGCCGCCCGCCTGATCGCCGCCCATGACGGAGGACCGGTAATAGACACCGTTCCCGCGCACCTTGTTCCGGCCGACATGGCCGGGGTCTATGCCCTGCAGGGCGAGATTATCGGCCAGATCGGGCCGGTGGGCGGCTGGAAGATCCTGGCTGGCGGCCAGGGCGAGCCAATGTGCTCGCCTATCCCTGCCAATCGCTATTTCGCCGATGGCGCCAGCATCAGTTCGGCCCGGCATCGCTTCGTGCTGGCCGAGGTGGAGATTGCGGTCAAGCTCGGCGCCGACCTGGCTTCCGATGCCGACGCAGCAGAGGCGGAAGCGGCCATCGCCTCGATCCACCCGATCATCGAAATGGTGGGCAGCCCGTTTCTCGATCGCGACGCGGTCGAGAACAATGCCAGGTTGGGTGATCTGCAGAGCAATGGCGCAGTGATCATCGGGCCGGCGCTCGAGCTGGCCGTCAAGGCGGAACTGACTACCCTGCCGGTGCGGCTACTGCTCGACGGGGCCGAGGCGAAGGCCACGACTACCGGCGCCAGCTGGCCCGCCATCGTTGAGGCCGTGCGCTGGCTCGCCAGCCACGCCGCTTCGCGCGGCCTGCCGCTTAGAGCTGGCGACGTAATCATCACCGGCTCACGAGTCATGGCGCCGCATGCCCCCGCCACACTTGTCGAAGGCGACATGGGCAAATGGGGCAAGGTCAGCGCCCGTATGACTTACTGATTGGCCAGGGGCCGGGAGAGACGGATATGAGACGCGCGTTTTGTATTGTGGGCATCCTGGCCCTGGCACACCCCGCTCTGGCCCAGACGGTGCTGGAAAGCGATTTCACCATTACCGTACCCAACGGCTCGGGCGACCCGGTGGTGGAAAGCACCACCCTGGTGCCGCTGCTCGAAGGCACCTGCTACGACTGGCATCTGCGTCTCGCCAAGGTCAAAGGCGCGGTCGAGGTCACCGAGGTCTATACGCTGCCCGCAGCGCCCCAGACCTGGGGACTGGGAGAGAACAGCAGCATCGTCGTTTCCGACGACAAGTTGTCTGCCACCTCGACGCTGTCGCCTACGCCCGAGGACGGCTGGATCGCCAGCGGCTGGTGCGTCTCGTCCGGCGATCCCGAAGGCACCTATACGTTCGAGATCAAGGCCGGCGACAAGCTGCTCGAGACGTTCGAGTTTGAACTGCGGGCAATGTAGGGCGCAATGTCGTCAAGCCACAGCGCGGTACATCCCCTTGACGGGGGAGGCTAGGA
Source organism: Devosia sp. (assembly GCA_049647065.1). Classification (GTDB taxonomy): domain Bacteria; phylum Pseudomonadota; class Alphaproteobacteria; order Rhizobiales; family Devosiaceae; genus Devosia. The sequence goes on from JBARWY010000003.1 coordinate 12,266, forward strand.
GGGGGTGGCGGTTTGCCCCGATATCCGGGCAAAACAACCCCGCCCTTAATCCTTCCCCCCAAGGGGGAGGATGTCGACTGATAGCTCAGCCGCGGAATTCATTGGCCGCGATGCTCTCCGCCTTCATCTGGATCGAAAATCCCGGCAGCTTGGGCGGCATATACGCGGCGTTGCGGATCTCGCAGGGCTCGATGAAATGCTCGTGCAGGTGATCGACATATTCGATCACGCGGCCTTCCTTGGTACCCGACACGACCAGATAGTCGATCATGCTGAGATGCTGCACATATTCGCAGAGGCCGACGCCACCGGCATGCGGCCAGACCGGCAGGCCATATTTGGCCGCCATCAGCAGCACCGACAGCACCTCGTTGAGGCCGCCGATCCGGCAGGCGTCGATCTGCACGATGTCGATAGCGCCGTCCTTGATGAACTGCTTGAACAGGATGCGGTTCTGGCACATCTCGCCCGTTGCCACTTTCACGGGCGCGATGGCGGCGCGGATCGCCTTGTGGCCAGAGACGTCATCGGGGCTGGTGGGCTCCTCGATGAAATAGGGGTTGAAGTGGCTGAGCTGTTTCACCCAGTCGATGGCCTGGTCGACTTCCCATACCTGGTTGGCGTCGATCATCAGGAACCGGTCCGGCCCCATGATGGAGCGGACGATTTCGAGCCGGCGGATGTCGTCGTCGAGATCGCGACCGACCTTCATCTTGATGTGCTGGAAGCCTTCCGCCACGGCCTCGGTGGCCAGCCGCGTCAGCTTCTCGTTGGAATAACCCAGCCATCCGGCCGAGGTGGTGTAGCACTGGTAGCCCTCGGCGTTGAGGGTGACGATGCGCTCCGCCTTGCCAGCCTCGGCCCTGCGGAAAATCGCCAGCGCCTCTGATGGCGTGATGGCGTCGGTGAGGTAACGGAAATCGATGATCGAGACGAGCTGTTCGGGTGTCATGTCGGCAACCAGCTGCCAGACCGGCTTGCTCGCCTGCTTGCCCAGCAGGTCCCATACCGCATTGACCACCGCGCCGGTCGCCAGGTGCATCGCGCCCTTGTCAGGGCCGATCCAGCGCAGCTGGCTGTCGCCGGTCACATGCCGCCAGAACCGGCCGGGATTTTCAGCGACCCAGTCCAGTTCCAGCCCGATAACCCGGCTCTCCAGCGCACGGATGGCCGCCACCACCACCTCGTTGCCGCGCCCGATGGTGAAGGTCAGCCCATGTCCCTCATGCGCCCCGTCCGTGCCCAGGATCACATAGGCCGCCGAGTAATCGGGATCGGGATTCATCGCGTCGGACCCGTCGAGCGAAGCCGAGGTGGGAAAGCGCAGGTCGTGCGTGCGAAGCGAGATAATCTTGGTCATTTCAAACTCGACTGAAACTGAAAAGTACGGCGCGACGATGCATTAAGCATGCGGGTTAACCCAGGCGGAGCCCCTGGCGTGACATTGTCCTCCCGCTGGGTAGACGACGGGGATGCAGGGTGACGAGCAAGATTGGGCAAAGCTACCGACGCTTTTACGCCTGGCTGCTCCGGCTGGGCCAGCTGCGCACGATGATGCTGGGCACCCTGATCGCGATCACGACATCGGTGCTCGTTACCGCGCTGGTGATGGCAGTGATCCCAGGCTCCAGGGACTTCTTCTGGTACAATATGATCGTTGCCGTGGTGTCGCCACTGGTCAGCGCCCCCGGCCTGACCCTTGTGGCGATTTCCATGGTCTACCAGCTCAATGCTGCGCAGACCGCTCTCACACTGGCGGCCGAAACCGATGCGCTGACGGGCGTCTCCAACCGCCGCTCCTTCATCGCCCAAGCCGAACTGGCCTTTGCCCAGACCAAGGCGGGCGGTCCGGCCTTCGCGGTGATCATGATCGATATCGATCACTTCAAGGCCATCAACGACAACCACGGCCATATCGTCGGCGATGACGTGCTGCGCGACGTGGCACAGGCCTGCAAGAGTGCGCTGCGGAGCAGCGACTGCTTTGCGCGGTTCGGCGGCGAGGAATTCGTCGCCCTGCTCCACCTCACCGATAGCGCCGGCGCGGTCGCGGTTGCCGAAATCCTGCGCAAGACGGTCGCCACACTGGCGTTCGAAAACCGCACGCCACCTGCAGTGACTGTCAGCCTTGGGGTCGCCGGTTATCTCGCGAGCAGCGAAAGCCTGCATGATATCCTCAGTGAAGCCGATCGGCAGCTTTATGCCGCCAAGGCCGCCGGCCGAAATCGGGTCATGGTGGCCGGCAGTGCGATGCGCCAGGCGTCCTGAGCTCAAGCCGTCCAACCACCGTCGATGATGTGGATCTGTCCCGTCGTATAGGTTGCGCCCGCCAGATAGACGGCGAGGTCCGCCACTTCGTCCGGCCGCGCGATACGGCCGATCGGCTGGCGGGCGATGAATGCCTTTTTGGCCGCCTCGAAATCACCCGTCGCATGCCAGCGTTCGTGGAGGCTCGGCGAATCCACCGTGCCCGGGCAGATGGCGTTCACGCGGATGCCCTGCGTGGTGTAGTCGGCCGCGATGGACTTGGTCAGCCCGATCACGGCGGCCTTGGAAATCGTATAGGCCGCCCGGTTGGGCACGCCTTTCACCGAACTGGCGACAGTCGCCATGTTGATGATCGCCCCATCCTTGCGATCAAGCATCTGCGGCAGCACAGCCTTGATGGTGCGGATCTGCGCCTTGATATTGAGGTCGAAGGCGAAATCGAGATCCTTTTCGCTCATCTCGAGCACGGTGCCGGAATGAACCACGCCGGCGCAGTTGAACAGCACGTCGATATGGCCGATCTCGGAAACCGCCTGCTGGACTGCCTCAGCCGACAGCACATCGAGAATGCGCGTGGTGACGCCTGTGACGCCATCCAGCTCGGCGAGCTTTGCCGCATTGACGTCGGTGGCGATCACCCTGGCGCCTGCCTTGACGAATGCCTCCACTGAGGCCCGGCCAATACCTTGGGCAGCGGCGGTGATGAGGACGATTTTGCCGGTGAGGTCAGCCATGGGAATCCTTGACAGTTCTGCAGTGGCAAGAGCCTGCCACAACCACAAAGCAGCACCTCCCCCTTGATGGGGGAGGTTGGGAGGGGGTGAAGGGAGCCACGATATCGCGGCCAAACCACCCCCACCCTTGATCCCTCCCCACAAGGGGGAGGGTGTCGACTTCAAGTTCAATGCCCTCAACCGGGCAACCTTATCTTAGTCGTACAGCACGGCAGCGATCTCAGGATCGGCCATGTTCTTGGCGTCGTAGTAGTAGAAGCCGGTGTCGATGATTGGCGGCAGGGTTTCGCCCTTGAGCGCGCTGACAGCGGCCTGGACGGTCTGGTAGCCGATGCCGACCGGGTTCTGGGTGATGGCGCCAGCCATCACGCCCGAGGTGATCATGCCCTTCTGGGCAGCGCCAGAGTCAAAGCCAATGACGATGACGTCGCTGTTCAGTTCGGTCTTGCCGTTGGCAACGCCGATGGCCGAGCCTTCATTGGCACCGAAAATGCCCTTGAGGTCGGGGTTGGCCAGCAGGATCGACTTGGTGATTTCGGTCGACTGCAGCTGGTCGCCGCCGCCGTACTGAACGGTCACCACTTCGATGTTCGGATAGGCTTCCTTGATGCGGTTGACGAAGCCGTCAACGCGATCGATGCCGGTGCGGCTGGTCTGGTCGTGAGCAACCACGGCAACCTTGCCTTCGCCGCCGATCAGCTCGGCCATCACGTCAGCCGCCAGCGCGGCAGCAGCCACGTTGTCGGTGGTCGCGGTGGTCAGCGGGATGTCGCTATCGACGCCGGAGTCGAAGGCGATGATCGGGATGCCGGCGTCCTTGGCCTGCTGCAGCAGCGGAGTTGCAGCCTGGCTGTCGAGAGCGGCGAAGCCGATGGCATCGGGGCCACGTGACAGGGCAGCGGCCAGCATGTCCATCTGGCGGTCGACCTGGGTTTCGCTTTCCGGACCTTCGAAGGTCACGGTCACGCCGAGATCGGCGGCAGCCTGATCCGCACCAGCCTTCACGGCCTGCCAGAACTGATGCTGGAAACCCTTGGAGATCAGGGCGATGTCATAGGCTTCCTGGGCCGAGGCAGCGCCGCCGGCGGAGAGAAGTGCGATGGCGCTGATGGCGCCGAGCAGGGTACGTCTGGTGAGCATTGAAGTCCTCCCGTTGAGTTGAAATCGTCGTCTTCTTGCGGGGGCGTTGCCGCCCTCTTGTTGGCGCCTTCAAGCGCGATCCTGCGGATCGTGCTCTCTGGGCGCAGCGAAACCGGCGCCTAAAGTGTGCGGCGCCGCAGAATATCGGCGTAGACGGCCAGGATGATGATCGAGCCGGTCACGACCGTCTGCCACTCCTGGGGTACTGAAAGAATGCGCAGGCCATTGGCCAGCACGGAAATGATGAGCGCGCCGATCAGCGTGCCGAGTACGGTGCCCCGGCCGCCGGATAGCGAGGTGCCGCCAATGACCACGGCGGCGATGGCGTCGAGCTCGTAGCCCTGCCCCAAAGCCGGCTGCGCCGAATTGAGGCGCGACGCGATCAGCAGCCCGGCCACGCCGCAGATGCCGCCGGCCGTCGCATAGACGGCGATCTTCCAGCGGTCGACATTGACGCCCGACAGGCGCACCGCCTCCTCGTTGCTGCCAAGCGCAAAGGTGTAGCGTCCGAGCGCCGTCTTGCTCAGCACGAACGCTGCCAGCAGCGCCACCGCGAACAGGATCAGTACGCCATTGGGCACAGGCACGCCCGGGAATACCGAGCCGATGGCCGAGCCCAGGGCGATCTGGTTGAAGCCGGGCGTATCGTTGAAATAGATCGGCTTGGTGCCCGAGATGACCAGCGACAGCCCCTTGAGGATCAGCATCATGCCGAGCGTGGCGATGAAGGGCGGCACCTTGAGCTTGGCAATGATGACGCCCGAGATCAGGCCGCAAAAGATGCCGGCGAGGATCGATGCCGCAATGCCCAGCGGCAAGGGCAGGCCGAGATAGGTCAGCACCACCCCGGTGATGACAGCACAGAACGTCATCAGTGTGCCGACCGACAGATCGATGCCGCCGGTGATGATGACCAGGGTTGCCGCAATGGCCAGCACGCCATTGACCGAGGTGGCCTGCAGGATGGCCAGCACGTTCTGGGTCTGCATGAAATTGGGCGAGGCGAAGCTGAACACCACGAGCAGTGCGATCAGCCCCGAAAAGGCGAGCAGCCGGTGAAAGGCGCCGGAAATTCGAACGCCGGATTTGGCGGGGGTTGCTGCGGTATCGGTCATGCAGACCTCCGTTGGGTGTTAGTATCGGCCACGGCGCTCTCGCGCTGCGTGGCAAGCCGCATGATCTCTTCCTGCGACGCGCCGCCCGGCAATGTGCCGGTGAGCCGACCTTCGCACATCACAGCGATGCGGTGGCTGAGGCGCAAAATTTCAGGCAGTTCGGACGAGATGACGATGATCGCGCGGCCCTGTTCGGCCAGGGAGTTCAGGAGCTTGTAGATCTCCGCCTTGGCGCCGACATCGATGCCGCGTGTCGGCTCGTCGAAGATCAGGATATCGCAGTCACGCAGCAACCACTTGGCGATGACCACCTTCTGCTGATTGCCGCCGGACAGGAGCCGGGCTTCCTGCGTATCGCTCGGGGTCTTGATCGAGAGCTGGCGGATGTACTTTTCCGCCGTCTCCTTCATGGCTCCGTCATTGATGACGCCAGCCGGACCAACAAAACGCTCGAGGCTGGCCAGCGCGATATTGTTGCGCACGTCGAGGCCGGTCGCCAGGCCGAAATGCTTGCGGTCTTCGCTGAGGTAGCCAATGCCGGCCTGCACGGCGTCGCGGGGTGAGGAAATGCTGACCCTCTTGCCGTTGACCCAGATCTCGCCGCTGTCGCGCGGATCAGCGCCGAAGATGGCGCGGGCCACCTCGGTGCGGCCGGCGCCCATCAGTCCGGCCAGGCCGAGAATCTCGCCCTTGCGGACCATGAGGCTTACGTCGCGGATTTCGCGGCCGCGATTGAGGTTGCGCACTTCGAGCGCCACCGGGGCGCCGCTGGTATCGGGAATATTGAGCGCCTCGTTGGTCAGCGTGCGGCCTACCATCATCGAGATGATGGTTTCGATCAGCGTGTCGGCCGCCGGCACGGTGCCGACATATTCGCCGTCGCGCATCACGGTCACCCGGTCCGAGATCCGTTTGATCTCGTCCATCTTGTGGCTGATATAGACGATGCCGACGCCCTCGGCCTTCAGGCGATTGATGATGGTGAAGAGCTCGGCGATCTCGGCATCGTTCAACGCCGCCGTCGGCTCGTCCATGATCAGCACGCGGCTGCGATAGCTCAGCGCCTTGGCGATCTCGACCATCTGCTGGCGGGCGATGGTCAGGCTCTCGACCTTCACCGTCGGGTCGAGCTTCAGGTTCATCGAGTCGAAGATGGCCTGCGCGTCGCGGTTGAGCGCCCGCTCGTCGAGCAGGCCGAAGCGGCGCGGCTCGCGGCCGATGAAGATGTTCTGTGCCGCCGTCAGGTCGCGCATCAGCGCCAGTTCCTGATGGATGATACCGATGCCCATGTCCTGGGCCTGGCGCGGCGAGGTGATTTCCACCTTCTGCCCGTTGAGCCGCACCTCGCCCGCGTCGCGGGAATAGACGCCGGAGAGGATCTTCATCAGCGTCGACTTGCCGGCGCCGTTCTCGCCCATCAAAGCATGGACTTCGCCAGCGCGCAGCTCGAACCGCGCCCGTGACAGCGCCCGGACGCCCGGAAACGACTTGTCAATGTCGACCATGTCGATGAGCGGCGTCAGCGTGTCATGCGCCGGATTGTCGGGCATAAGCGGCATGAGTTGGAAAGTCCTCCCGCGCATTCTTGCGATGCGCCTGCGAACAATCTATTCATAAATGAAACGCCGTTGCAACTACTAACATGTCAGTGCGGGAACAGCACGAGCGGCGATTTGGTGACTCCGGATGTTAAAAGTCTGCTGACATCTGGGCGCAAAGGAGGGGCAAATGACTGACGACGCGATCGACCGCTACCGGGCGCCGGCGCTGGACAAGGGGCTCGACATCATCGAGCTTTTGGCCCGCACCGCCGACGGCCTGAGCCAGGCCGAAATCGCCAAGTCGCTCGACCGCTCGCCCAACGAAATCTACCGCATGCTCGACCGCCTGGTGCGTCGCGACTATGTCCGCCGCACGCCGGAAGACCGCTACGAGATCACGCTCAAGCTATTTGAGCTGGCCCATGCTCGGCCGCCATTGCATCGCCTGATCAGCCAGGCAACCCCGGTGCTGCGCAGCTTTTCGCTCAAGGCCGAACAGGCCGTGCACCTGGTGGTGCAGGATCGCAATATCCTGGTTGTCGTGGCCCAGTTCGATGGCCCGGGTTACTGGAACGTCTCCATCCGCGTCGGCTCGCGTATCGGGCTGGTCAATACCGGCTCGGGCCACGTATTCCTGGCCTTTGCCACGCCGGAAGAGCGCGCGATGATGCTGGAGGCTCAGGATCTGGGACGCCCGGAAAAGCTGCCCAAGGGGCTGGCATCGCGGCTGGCGGGCATTGCCGAGCAGGGCTACGAAAGCATGCCCAGCGCCCAGACCCCAGGCGTGTTTAACCTGTCGCTGCCGATCTTCGGGCCGATGGGAACCGTGCTCGCCGTCATCACTTGCCCTTACACGGAACGGCTGGACAAAAGTGATGCGCCCAACATGCAGCAGGCGCTTGAGCTGCTACAAGGGGCCGGCCACGAGCTGTCCCGGCGAGCCAAGGAATAAGCCATGCGCATTGTCGATACGCACCTGCACCTCATCTATCCAAACCGCTTCAGCTATCCATGGCTGGCCGGCAATGCCGCGCTCAACAAGCCCTGGAGCCACGAGGCCTACTTTGCCGAGGCGTTACCGCTCGGCATCGAATCGGCCCTCCACATGGAGGTCGACGTCGCCGAGGCCGACATCATGGCCGAAACCGAATTCGTGCTCGGCCTGCCGCGCATGGCCGGTGCCATCGCTGCCTGCCGGCCCGAGCACATGAATTTCGTCGACCAGATCGAGCAGCTTGCCGATCATCCCCACGTCAAGGGCGTTCGCCGCATCCTCCATGAACTGCCCGACGATCTCAGCCAGTCGGACCTGTTCATCGAGAATATCCGCCACCTGCCCGACTATGACCTGTCCTTTGACCTCTGCCTGCGTGCCGACCAGCTCCACCTCGGCGTCTCGCTGGTGCAGAGGGCACCCGATGTCAGCTTCATCCTCGACCATTGCGGCAATCCCGACATCAAGGGCCTCGGCCTCGATCCGTGGCGGGCGTCGATCACCGAAATCGCGCGCAACCCGAACGTGGTCGGCAAGATCTCGGGCCTGGTCAACCACTGCGAACCCGGCTGGAGCGCGGCGACTTTGCGCCCCTATATCGAGCACATGATCGAGAGTTTTGGCTGGGACCGCGTAGTCTGGGGCTCCGACCACCCGGTGGCTACCACCACTGGCGGTACGCTGACCGACTGGGTCAAGGCCACCAGCGAGATCGTCAGTGGCGCGAGCGAGGACGAGCAGGCGCGATTGTTCCACCGCAATGCCGAGCGCGTCTACAAGGTCTGAGGGCGCGCCGCAGAAATGCCCCGAAGCCGGGTGCATGCTGCACACCGGCTTGCGCCGGCGGGCACGCCGTTGCACTCTTCACCCAACAAAAACAGAGGACTGAGCCATGGCCCGTATCAGCGCCGACCGTATCGCCGTTTCCACCTGGTCGCTGCACCGCCTGCTCGGCGCGGTCTATCCGCACGACCTGACGACATCGGAGATCGGCCCGATGCAGGAGACCTATGGTGAGGGCGAGGAATCGCTGCTCGGCCTGCCCTCGGTGCTCGCCAATCACGGGTATCATCGCCTCGAGATCGTTTCCTTCCACCTGCGCAGCCGCGACCCGGTCTATCTGGGCGAACTGCGCGACCAGCTCAAGATCGCCAATGTCCGGCTGCAGACGCTGCTCATCGATGCCGGCGACATCAGCCATCCCGAGCACGGCGCCCGCGACACTGCCTGGGTCGCCGGCTGGATCGAGATCGCCAATGAACTGGGCGCCGAAAACGCCCGCATCATCGCCGGCAAGCAGAAGCCGACGCGCGATGCGCTCGACCGCTCGGTCAAGGCGCTGCACACGCTGGCCGATGGCAATGCCGGCTCGCCTCTCCGCCTCGTCACCGAGAACTGGTTCGACCTGCTGGCCGAACCCGCCCATGTGCATTACCTGCTCGACAAGCTCGAGGGCCGAGTTGGCCTATTGGGCGATTTCGGCAACTGGGGCGGGGCCAACAAGTATTCCGACCTCAAGTCGATCTTCGGTCGGGCCGAGCTTTGCCACGCCAAGGCCAGCTTCATCGACGGCGATCTCGACGAGGCCGATTACGGCGCCTGCGTCACCCTGGCCGAAGAAGCCGGCTACAAGGGCCCCTATACGCTGATCTTCGACAGCGAAATTCCCAGCGAATGGCATGGGCTCGCCACCGAACGCGACTTCATCACATCTCGGGATGTGTGACCGTCCTTAAGCCAGTTATTAAGGGACTGTCGCGCACATTGGGCAAATGCCCGCGCGCACGTCGAAACCCGCTGCCCCGACCATCCTCCGCTTCGAGCGGATCGGCTCGATGCTGGCCAAGATCGTCGACAATGCCGCGGTGGGTATGGTGGTGTCCGAAATGGACGGCCGCATGGTCTATGCCAACCGCGCTTTCATCACCTTGCTGGGGCGCGGCATCGACGAGGCCGATGGCGACGTCTTCGATCTGATCCATCCTGAGGATAGCGCAGCCGCCCGGCAGCGGCTGCTGCTGCTGATGCGCGGCGAGGACAGCGAATATCGCGGCGAGCATCGGTTCCGCCACGCCGATGGCAGCCCGCTCTGGGTCATGGTTGCCGCGTCGGTGCTGCATTCCGAAACGTCCGGCGAGCCGGCCTACCTGATCATCCAGCTCACCAGCATCGAGCTGCAGAAGCGGGCCGAAGAGGCTCTCGCCCATTCGGAAAGCCGCTGGAATTTTGCGCTGGAAAGCGCGCGCCAGGGCGTGTGGGATCACGACATCCGCACCGACAGCATGTTCTATTCGCGCATGTGGCGCATCATGCGCGGCATTCCGCCCGATGAAGAGGTCGATGGCGACCAGGCCAAGTGGTTCTCCCGCATCCACCCCGACGATCTGCAATATATACGGGACAATGTGGACCGTCAGGACAAGGGCGACAGTGGTCTCGACGCGCTCGAATATCGCGAACGCACGCGCGACGGCAGCTACATCTGGATCCTCAGCCGCGGAAAGCCGGTGGAGTGGGACGAGCACGGCAACCCGACGCGCACCCTGGGCACCGATACCGACATCACCCGCCTCAAGACCATCGAGCTTGAACTGGCGGCCCAGAAGGAGCGCCTGCGCGTCACCCTCGATTCCATTGCCGACGGCATGATCTCGACCGATGAGAACGGCCGCGTGGTATTCATGAATCCGGCGGCTGAATTGTTGACCGGCTATCGCTCGGCCGACGCGGTCGGCAAGGAAGTGCGCGCCATCTTTACCCTGCGCGACGGCATGACGGGCGAGCTGCAGGAATGCCCTGTCGCCATATGCCTTGCCACCGACAAGCCGGCCCATCTCGACGACGACATGATCCTGGTCGGCAAGAGTGGCACCGAGCGCGATATCCGCTGCACCGCCGCTCCCGTACGCACGCCGATCGGCGAACTCGCCGGCGCGGTTCTGGTGTTCCAGGACGTCACGCAGAGCCGCACCATGCAGCGCGAACTGGCCCATTCTGCGACGCACGACGACCTGACGGGCCTGCCCAACCGCTCCGCCTTCGAGCGCGCACTGAACGGCGCCATCAGTTCCGCCCACGGCGGCCAACGCCGCCATTGCCTGCTCTATGTCGATCTCGACCGCTTCAAGCCGGTCAACGACAATGCCGGCCACGCTGCCGGCGATGCCCTGCTCAAGCAGGTGGCGCAGACCATCCGCGGCTCCTGCCGCAGCCATGACGTGGCAGCCCGCATCGGTGGCGACGAATTCGCAGTGCTGCTGAGTGACTGCCCGGCCGAAGTGGGCCAGCGCATTGCCGACAAGATCGTCAGGGCCGTGGCCGCACTCGCCTTTGGCTGGGCAGGCCGCACCTATCACATCGGTGCCAGCGTGGGCATGACCGTGGTCACCGAACAGCCGGCATCGCCGCTCGGCTTCATGGGTGAAGCCGACGCCGCCTGCTACGCTGCCAAGGCACGCGGGCGCGGCATCGCGGTGGCGTTCGGGGACCTCTAGTCCAACGGCTTCAAATCCGCCAGCAGCGTCGGGATCAGTTCCGTCACCGTCGGATGGATATGCACGGTGTGCATCATGGTGGTGTAGGGCGTACCCGCCACCATCAGTTGCAGCAGCGAATGGACGATCTCGTCGCCGCCGATGCCCAGGATGGCGGCGCCGAGGATCTGCTTGCTCTCGGCATCGACCATCACCTTCATCAGGCCCTGCGTCTCGCCGCGCTCCTTGGCCCGGCTCACCCGCGCCATCGGCATCACGCCCATCAGCGCCTTCTTGCCGGATTTGCGCACGTCGGTCTCGTTCATGCCGATACGGCCGAGCGGCGGATCGATGAACAGACCGTAGACCGGAACACGGCCGGCGATCGAGCGCTTGCCGCCGTCGATGACATTGTCGGCGACGATCTCGAAGTCGTTGTAGGAGGTATGGGTGAAGGCGCCCCGACCGTTGACGTCGCCCATGGCCCAGATGCCACGGGTTTTCGTGCGCAGGTTGTCGTCGACCGGGATGAAACCGCGTGCATCGGTCTCGATGCCGGCGGCGCCGAGGTTCAGTTCGGCGGTGTTGGGCGAGCGGCCCAGCGCCACCAGCAGGTGCGTTCCCTCGATGGACGCGAGCCGCTCGCCGCTCCGCAGCGACAACAGCACGCCATGCCCGGCCTTGGCCACGGCCTCGACCGTGGTGCCGAACATGAAGGTGACGCCCTCGGCCTCGAGGATGCCACGGATGGCGGCAGAAATGTCGGGGTCCTCGCGCGTGGCGGGTCGCGACCCGCGCTCGATCACCGTGACCTTGGAGCCGAAGCGCGCATACATCTGCGCGAATTCCAGCCCGATATAGCTGGCGCCAATGATGATCAGGTGCCCCGGCAGGGTATCGAGGTTCATTATCGACGTATTGGTGAGATAGGGCACAGTTCTGATGCCCGGCCATTCCGGCACGCTGGCGGTGGCGCCGGTATTGATGAATATCTGTGGCGCGGTGAGCTTGCGTTTGCCGACGCTGACCTCGGTCGGCGAGGTAAAGCGGCCCTCCCCCTTGATGTAGTCGAGCGTCTTGAGGCTACCCAGCCAGTCGGTGAGGCTCTTGACCGAGGCGCCGACCACCTTGTCCTTGCGCGCCTTGACCGCTGCCATGTCGACGGTCACCGGTCCCTTGACCACCACACCGAATTCGGCCGCGTGGCGCGCGGCCCAGGCCGCCCGGGCGCTGGCCACCAGGGTCTTGGTAGGCGTGCAACCGTCATTGACGCAGGTGCCGCCAAGATGTTCCCGCTCGACCAGCGCGACCTTCCTGCCGGCGCCCGCCAGCCGGGCAGCGAGGAACGGGCCGGACTGGCCCGCACCGATGACGATGGCGTCGAACTGCTCTGGCATGGCCACATCCTCAAAAATCGTCGCCGAGTTTATGGCGGCTGAGGCACGTGCGCCAGCGGAACCTTGGTTGTAAGTCCTTATTCGATTGGAGCAATCGGCGTATTGCGGGGCATGCGGTTCCACGCATCGAGCGCGGCGATCTTGTAGGCTTCGGCGAGCGTGGGATAGTTGAAGGCGTTCTCGACGAAATAATCCAGTGTGCCGCCAAGGTTGAGGACTGCCTGGCCAATATGGATCAGTTCGGTGGCGCCCTCGCCGACAATGTGGACGCCGAGCAGCTTTCGCGTCTCCAGCGAAAAGATCATCTTCATCATGCCTGACTGCAGCCCCATTATGTGGCCGCGCGACGTCTCGCGGAAGCGCGCGATGCCCGCTTCATAGGCGATGCCCTGAGCGCGCACCTGCTGTTCGGTCAACCCTACGGTGGAGATTTCCGGTACGGCATAGATGCCATAGGGGAAAAATTCGGGCGCGGGCGGCATGGCGGAACCGCAGGCATGGAGCGCCGCAATACGGCCCTGCTCCATGGATGTGGACGCCAGCGAGGGCCATCCGATGACATCACCGGCAGCATAGATGTTGCGCACAGTGGTCTGGAAAGTCACCGGATCGACCTTGAGCCGGCCGCGATCGACCGATTCGATGCCCGTATTCTCGAGCCCCAGATTGGCTGTGGCGCCGGAGCGGCCCGCAGCATAGAGCAGCATGTCGCTTCGCAGGCGCCGGCCGTCGGTGAGGATGGACACGGCCCAGCCCTGCTCGTCCAGTTCCACCTTTTCCACCTTGGCACCCAGGCGGATGGTCACGCCCCGGTTGCGCAGGTCGTGGGTGAATTCCTCGATAATCTCGCGGTCGATGAAATCGAGGATGGTGTCCTTGGGCTCGACAATGGTGACGGGAACGTCAAGCGCGGAAAAGATGGTGGCATATTCGATGCCAATGACGCCGGCGCCGACCACGGTAAGGCTGCGCGGCACGCGCGGCTCGGAGACCAGGGTGTCGCTGTCCACCACGGAGTGGTTGTTGAACGGTATATTGGCCGGGCGGTAGGGCGTGGTGCCGACCGCGATGACGGCAAAATCAAACCCGAAAATGGTCTCCTCACCTTCCGGATTGGTCACGCAGACGCGGTTGGCGTCGAGAAACCGGGCCATGCCGCCAAATGTGTGCACGCCATTGCGGGCGAACTGGTGTTCCAGCACCTCGATCTCGTGGTCGAGTGTCATGCGCAACCGGGCACCCAGGTCCTGGCCGCCAATGTCCTTCTTGACCCGGTAGGCGAGACCGTAGAAGCCCCGTTCGCGCCAGCCGGACAGGTTGAGCACCGTCTCGCGCAACGTCTTCGATGGAATGGTGCCGGTATGGACCGATACGCCGCCCAGCCGCAGGCGGTTCTCGACCACCAGTACCGACTTGCCCAGCTTGGCCGCCTGCACGGCGGCACGGCGCCCGGCCGGTCCGCTGCCGATCACCACGATATCGTATTGCTTCAAAGGAACTCTCCCGACTCGCTCGCGCGAATGCCTGGCAGCAGAATGTGACGCTGTTGCAAACGTTGCAATGCATGGTCGCGGCAGGGCTGGGTTGCGGGGGATCACGGCGTTCGAAAGCGACCCATACCGATATCGGAGTACCCCTCCTGACCTCCCTGATAGGGGGGCCCAATCTATCCATCTTATCCCCGTCCCCTACCGCATCCCGTATTCTCCACCCGTTGCCCACGTCAGAGCCCAGTCATGACGAGTGATGGTCGTGGGGATAGCCGGAGGAGGAGGGGTCGCCTTCCTTGTGCGGGTTGGAA
>JBARWY010000004.1:0-8962 GCA_049647065.1 Devosia sp.
GTTGGTAAGTCGGTGCCATCACTGGTCTCCTTCCGTGGGGTCATTGGCCCGTGCGGCCATCATGGTCTTGAGCTGTGCTTCCAGCCGGTCGAACCGTTCGCTGAAGAACACCCGATATTCCGCCAGCCAGCTATCCGCCGCCTCGAGCGGCAACGTTTCCAGCCGGCACGAGCGGAACTGCGCCTCCCGCGCCTTCGATACCAACCCGGCTTCCTCCAGCACCTTCACGTGCCGGGACACCGAGGGCAGGGTCATGTCGAACGGCTCGGCCAGCTCGGTTACGGTCGCTGGCCCATGCGTCAGCCGCGCCAGGATCGCCCGTCGCGTCGGATCGGCAAGAGCTGAAAAAGTGGCACTAAGCAGGTCGGTCATATTTGCGTACTTTGCTAATTACGTAAGTAGCTAAATACGACTGATAGCCGGATGTGTCAAGTTAGGCTTCGAGGGTAGACCACGAGTGGAGCCCACCCTCCCCCTTGTGGGGAGGGAAGCGAGATAGGACTTGGCTTCAGCTAAGTCCATCAATCGAGCAGGGTGGGGTATGCTTCCGCATACGCGATGGTGGAGAGATCACCGCCGCAAAAACCGTTCCATCCCGAACGGCTTCACGTCGATAACAGGCTCTTCCCCGGTCATCGCCTGCGCCAGCAACTCGCCCGTAGCCGGCCCCAGTGTGAAGCCGTGATGGGCATGGCCGATGCCCACATAGAGCCCGTCATGCCGCGGCGCCTTGCCGATGATTGGCATCATGTCCGGCGTGCAGGGCCGGGCGCCCTTCCATGGCTTGGGGTCGAGCCGCTCCCCCAGCGGGAACAGCCCGCGCGCCGCTTCCTCCGCCCGTCCCAGCTGGATCGGCGTCGGCGCCGCATCGCGCATGGCAAATTCCGCCCCGGTGGTCAGCCGAATGCCGCGCGCCATCGGCGCCAGCACATAGCCCACCTCGGCATCGAGGATGAGCTGGTTGAGCTTGGCTCCGCCCTCGGTGCCGTAATGCATGTGATAGCCGCGCTTGACGAAGAGCGGCAGCCGATAGCCCAGTCTGTCGAGCACCTCGGGCGCCCATGGCCCCAGTGCGATCACCGCCTGCTTGCCGCTATGGCGCACCCCATCGACGACAGCCGTCCAGTTGCCGCCATCCTGCTCCAGCCCGCTCGCCGCGCCGCGCACGAAGGTGCCGCCCAGCCGCTCGAACAGCTTGAAATATTCGCTCACCAGCGCCCCGGGGTCGCGCACCGTCCACGGGTCGGTCCACAGGATCGCCCCCGCAAGTCCGCCCTTGAGATCGGGCTCCATTCGCTTGAGCTCCGGCCATTCGACAACTTTGTGGCCAATGCCGAATTGCAGCGCGTCCTCGCGCGCCTTCTCCGCCTCGTGCCGCAGGCCCTTTTCGTGGCGGAAGGCCAAGAGCCACCCGCTCTTGCTGACCAGCGCCTCGGCCGCCGGCCCCGCCTGCGCCATCAGGTCGGCATGGGTGATGATCGAGCGGCCGATCAGCGGCGCATAGCTGTGCACCACTTTTCTGTAGCTTTCCGGTGAGGACGCCCACCAGTATTTGAGCAAAGCCGGCGCCAGCCGCGGCAGCGCGAAGGGTTCGTAGCGGGCCGCGGTAGAGAGGTGCAGCCCCACCTGCATCAGCATGGCCAGATCGCGCGGAAACGGATGCGGTCGCACTCCCTCGCGCTGGATGATCCCGGCATTGCCAAAGCTGGTCTCGCGCCCCGGCTCGTTCTTGTCGATCAGCACAACGCTGCGGCCGCGCCGCAGCAGGTGAATGCCCGTCGCCACCCCGACAATGCCCGCACCCAGAATGATGACGTCGCTCATGACCGCCTGCCTCTCGCACCAATTGTGGCGATGCTAGCACAGCGTCAGGCGGAGTTTCATGCATTCCGAGACACCTGGCCTTGCGCGACGCAATACCATCCCGCCGATTCCCGCTATGGCGCAACATTGTCCCGATCGCTCGTGGCGGGCCCATGACCCCGCTCATGTCGGATCGACGCGCTGGCGGGCCGTAGCCAGCAATTGGATGACCTCGTCGTCACCAGTTTGCGCGAAGTGCATGAACCATTGGCCCACCGCCTGGAAGTCGACCGGGATAACTAGGCACACTACCTCGTCGGCCAGCGCCTCGAGCCGGGCCATCGCATCTGCCGCACCCACCGGCACCGCCAGCACCAGGCGCCTCGCGCCAGCCTGTCGCAGGCCCCGCAGGGCCGCCTGTGCGCTGCTGCCGGTCGCTACGCCATCATCGACCAGCACGATCGTACGGTCAGCGACCGATTGCGCTGGCACGTCCCCCCGATACAGTTGCCGCCTGCGCTCCAGTTCGCCCAGTTGGCGTGCCGTCTCCGCGGCGATGTGGCTCTCAGGCGGGCGTAGGTCCGCCATCACCGCCGCGTTGAGCACCACCTGCGGCGGCTCCCCGTCCACCATGGCGCCGATCCCCAATTCAGGCTGCCCCGGCGCGGCCAGCTTGCGCACCAGCACGATGTCGAGCGGGGCACCCAGATGCTGCGCCACCTCGAATGCCACGGGCACCCCGCCGCGCGGCAGTGCCAGCACCAGCGGCCGCTCCAGCCGGAGTGCGGCTACCGCCACTGCCAGCCTCTGTCCCGCCTCGCGCCGATCGGTAAACATGGCTAGCCGTCCAGCAGGCCGGCATGCGGCCGGCCGGTCAGCCGCATGCAGGATGACGGGATGGCACTCATGGCTTGGTTCCCTTCGCGGGGCAGCGCCAGCAGCCGCTGCCGGTCGAGGATAAACGCCGCTCTGTACGGGTTCGATCCGGGATTATCGCGCCATCAGGGCCGGCTCTGATGCACGTAGCCGCGCACGCTCGCTGGTACTTCCACCTTCAGCCATTCGCGGAAGGCGCGCAGTTTGTGGCTCTCGCGCCGGCCTTTGGCCGTGACCAGCCAATAGCCCTGCGGTCCATCCACTGAATGCTCGAACGGTCGCACCAGCCGCCCGTCGCTCACCGCATCGGCGCTCATCATGTCGGCGGCCATCAGCACGCCCTGTTCCGAAATCGCCGCATCGAAGGCCAGCGAGGCGTCCGAATAGACCGGTCCGGTCAGCCTGATGCCGGCGTCCAGTCCCACCTCGGCACGCCAGGCGTCCCAGCTCAGCATCGTCGTCTCGTCCTGGATCACGGGCACGTCAGCCAGGTCGGTCGGGCGCTTCAGCCGTTTGGCCACAACGGCAGCGCAGACTGGCTGGTAGGCTGTGCCTCCCACCAGTTCGGCATTGGTCCCCGGCCATTGGCCATGCCCATAACGGATACCGCAGTCGATATCGGGCCGGCTGAGGTCGAGCATGGTGGCCGTCACGTTGAGCCGCACCTCGATATCAGGATTACCAGCGGTGAACTTGTTGATGCGCCAGATCAGCCAGCGCGAGGCGAAGACGCTCCCCACCGTCAGGTTGAGCACGCCCTCGTCGCTGCCCTTGAGGCCGGCGAGGCCATCCTGCAGCGCCGCAAAGCCCGATGTCAGCTGCGGCAGCGCTGCCTTCAACGCCGCCGTGGGCCGCAGGCCAGCCGGCGTACGCTCGAACAGGTCCATCCCCAGCCGCTCCTCGGCGCGACGCAGATGTTGGCTCACCGCGCCGATGGTCACGCCCAGTTCCTCGGCGGCCGGCGCCAAGGCACCGCGCCGCGCCACGATTTCGATGGCCCGCAGCGCATTGAGGGGGATGGGGAATGGGTTTGCCATATAGTTTTTCTACAATGCTGGCGCGACCTTGTCCATTGCGGCATGGGCTCGGGAGGCGCAGATATGGGCCATCGCCCCCAACGCGACCTGAAAGGAGGTCACAAAATGTCTACCATGCTGCAAATGTTCGGCCGCCTCTTCGCCGGCCTGTTCTCCGCCGGCCAGACCCAGCTCGATCCGGATGCCATGAGTCTGCACGATTGGGCCGATTTGCCCGCGCATCACCCTTCTGGTGACACAGCGCCGCGCTGAAGCCATAATCGGGCCTTTGAAGGGGGGTAACCAAAGCCTGCCCTTCAAGGAGTCTCCGATGATCCGCCCCTTCGCCGCGCTCGCCGTCCTCGCTCTTACTCTCGGCGGCGCTTCCGTCGCGCAGGAGGCTGCTCCGGCCCCAGCGCCGGCCGTGGCGCCCGAGATCGTCATTGATCCGGCGGCCACCCTCAACACGACCCCCAAGCAGGCCAATATGCTGACGGGCTTCTATGCCACCCAGGCGGTGATCGAGCTTTGTTCCGTCGCCATCGAGCCCAATATCGCCGAAGGCATGGCCGCCGACCGCGCCCGCCTCGAAACGGCGCTGAGCATGGACGCCCCTACCGCTGCGGCCGCCTATGCCCAGGTCAAGGCTGATGTCGAAAAGACCAGCCCTGACTGCGCCGATGGCAGTCCGGATCGCATCGGCGTCGACGCCGTCACCGCCATCTATGCCGCCCTGCCGCCTCCGGCAGACGCCGCGGCTCCCGCCGCCCCCGCCGCCGGCACTGTAACCACCGAAGCCCCGGCTGCTCCTGCAGCGCCCGCCGCACAGTAACTTTGACCGCTGAACGGAACGCCCCCCTCTCCCTTGCGGGAGAGGGACGGCCTGACGCGTTCAGCCGAAGGCCAGGGTGAGGGATGATCCGCCCCGCCGAGCCAGCTCATTCGCAGATCTGCGCCGTGCAACTCGCCCCATGGCACCCCAGGTCCAGGTGCAGGTGATCGTGGTGCTCCGCATTGGCCTCCGGCCCGAGCACGGTGGTGAACCCGCCACATGCCGCGTCATGCGCCAGCCGCAGCAGCCGCCCCTCCGGCGCCAGCGCCTTGCTCCAGTCCGCCTCGACGCCGATGCTGCGTCCGTCCTCGAGCGTGAACCCCGTCACGTCCACCGCATTGGCGTAGCCATGCTCCGAGGTAAAGCCGCTGCTGGCATTGTTCCGGTTGCGGCACATATAGCTGGTGCCGGTGCTGATCTCGGCCAGCGGGCTCTCCAGCATGGCTTCGGCATAGCCGTCCACGTCAGCTACCCATCCGGGCAGGGCGCTGGCCATCTGGCAATTGGTGGTGATGGGCGACGAGAGCGGTACCATCCGCCCGCGACTCATCACACCGGTGACGACGAGCGGTGATTGCTCGCCGCACGCGCCCTCGCTCAGCGGCGGTACCATCTCGGCCTCCACCAGCCCCAGCAGCACCGCGGGGCACGCCACCTGGTAGACGCGGTCCGGTTCGGGCTCCGCTACCGGCTCAGGCTCAGCCGGCTCCGTCGCCACTGGTTCAACCTCTGCGGGTTGCTCCTCTGCAGGCTGCTCCGGCTCTGCCTTCACCGCCTCGTCCGCGACGGGCGCAACCGGTGGCTCTACCACCGGCCCGTTCGGCAGGCTGGGTGGACGTGGCCGCGGCACCGGTGGCGGCGTTTCCGCCACGGGCCGCGCCACCGTCTCGGGTGCCTGGCGTGGCTTGGGGCGCTGGGCGGGCGGGTCGGTCAGCCCCTCGACGAAATCTTCGAGCGGACCGAGGAAATCCTGGCCCGTGGCCGGAACCATGCTGGTGGCAAGAACGAGGGTGACCATAACGGCGGGGATGATACGCATGCCCACCCAACGCACGACGCCCCCAAAAAGCAACATGCCCCGTCGCCGGGGCATGTTTTCAGATGACTAAAGCGGGAAGCTGCCCGGCGGGCCGGCAGGGCCTGGAGGGCCAGCTGGACCTTGTGGCCCCTGCGGACCCGCAGGTCCCGAGCCGCTGCCCGGATTGATCGACTGCGCCTGCATCTCGATGACGGGTTGGTAGGGCAGGTCGAGTTCGTTGCTCCCGCACGGCTTGGTCAGCGGGCCGCTGCCGCCATTGGCCGCCAGCTTGGGCGAATAGAGCCGGATGGCGCCGGTGCTGGTCTTGACGCACATGCGGGCATTGTTGCCGATGGTGTTGAGCGCGGTCTGCTGCGCCAGGGCGGCGGACGGCACAAGGATAGCCGCGGCCAGCACGGCCGCAGCGATAAGGGTGGGCGCGCGCATGGCGGCTCCTCTTTGACGCTGTGATGGCGCTTTATGCCTGCCACGGGGCCGCCCCGCAAAAGCTAAGTAAACTGAGGGTTAAGCCGTGTCCTTAATCGGGACAGTTACCAAAGCGGACCAATGCAGGCTTAACTCCCGCTAAACCATCTTTCTCGCTCTGTCCCGTTCTGCTATCAGCGCGCGTATGACAACGCCGCTCTCCCACATCCGCAACTTTTCCATCGTCGCCCATATCGACCATGGCAAGTCCACCCTGGCCGATCGCCTGATCCAGACCACTGGAGGGCTGGAGCTGCGCGAGATGAAGGAGCAGGTGCTCGATTCGATGGATATCGAGCGCGAGCGCGGCATCACCATCAAGGCCCAGACCGTCCGGCTGACCTATAAGGCTGAGAACGGCGAGACCTATATCCTCAACCTCATCGATACGCCCGGCCACGTCGACTTCGCCTACGAGGTCTCCCGCTCCATGGCCGCCGTCGAGGGTTCATTGCTGGTCGTCGATGCCTCCCAGGGCGTCGAGGCGCAGACCCTCGCCAATGTCTATCACGCGCTCGATGCCGGCCACGAGATCGTCCCCGTCCTCAACAAGGTCGATCTGCCCGCCGCCGATATTCCCCGCGTCAAGCAGCAGATCGAGGACGTCATCGGCCTCGACGCCTCCGACGCGCTGGAGATTTCCGCCAAGTCGGGCATCGGCATCGACACCGTGCTCGAAGCCATCGTCCACCGCCTGCCCGCCCCCCAGGGCGATATCAATGCTCCGCTCAAGGCCCTGCTGGTCGATAGCTGGTACGATACCTATCTCGGCGTCGTCGTCCTCGTCCGCATCATCGATGGCGTGATGAAAAAGGGCCAGCGCATCCGCATGATGGCCTCGGGCGCCGTCTATGAGCTCGATCGCGTCGCGGTCAACACGCCCAAGCTGGTGGAAGTCAAGGAACTGACTCCCGGCGAGCTCGGCGTCTTCACCGCCTCGATCAAGGAAGTCGCCGAAACCAATGTCGGCGATACCATCACCGAGGATCGCAAGCCGACGGCAACCGCGCTGCCCGGCTTCCGCCCGGCCCAGCCCGTGGTGTTCTGCGGCCTCTTCCCCGTCGATGCCAGTGACTTTGACGAGCTGCGCGCCGCCATGGGCAAGCTGCGGCTCAACGATGCCAGCTTCTCCTTCGAGATGGAAACCTCGGCTGCCCTGGGCTTCGGCTTCCGCTGCGGCTTCCTCGGCCTATTGCACCTCGAAATCATCCAGGAGCGCCTCTCCCGCGAGTTCGATCTCGATCTGATCGCGACGGCGCCCTCGGTGGTCTACGAAATCGCCATGCGCGATGGCACCGCCATGCTGCTGCACAATCCGGCCGATCTGCCCGACGTGATGCAGATCGAGGAAATCCGCGAGCCCTGGATCAAGGCGACCATCCTCACCCCCGACGAATATCTCGGCGCCATCCTCAAGCTCTGCCAGGATCGCCGCGGCGTGCAGCGCAACCTGTCCTATGTCGGCAACCGCGCCATGGTGGAATACGATCTGCCGCTCAATGAAGTGGTGTTCGATTTCTACGATCGCCTGAAGTCCATCTCCAAGGGCTATGCGAGCTTTGACTATACCCTGGCCGATCACCGGGTCGGTGACCTGGTCAAGCTCACCATCCTGGTAAATGCCGAGCCCGTCGACGCCCTCTCCATGCTGGTGCACCGCACCGTCGCCGAAAGCCGCGGCCGCGTCATGTGCGAAAAGCTCAAGGAGCTGATCCCGCCCCATCTGTTCGTCATCCCGATCCAGGCCGCCATCGGCGGCAAGATCATCGCCCGCGAAACCGTCCGCGCCATGCGCAAGGACGTGACGGCCAAGTGCTATGGCGGCGACGCCACCCGCAAGCGCAAGCTGCTCGACAAGCAGAAAAAGGGCAAGGCCAAGATGCGCCAGTACGGCAGCGTCAACATCCCCCAGGAAGCCTTCATCAAGGCCCTCAAGATGGGCGACGACTAAGCCGCAATCATCGTCAGGAGTCCGCCATGCGTCTTCTCGCCGCCTGCCTCAGCCTCACGCTGCTCGCCTCAGCTCCCGCGCTCTCCCAAGGCGACATGACCTGCGAGTCGATCATCGCCAATGCGGAGCGCAGCAAGACCGACATGTATGTCGCCGCTACCACCTATTTCCACGGCAAGCACATGGGCAAGGCCTGTGTCGATGTCGACTACGCCAAGGCGTTCGATCTGGCCGAACGGAGCGGCATGGGCGTGGACCCCTTCGTCAGCATCCTGCGCGAGCGCGCCGCCCAGGGCCATCCCCGCGCCATTTCGGCCCTGGAAAAGCTGGGCTACTGAGCCGCATCCGGGATCAGTTCCCGGCTTCCCGCCCAACGCTATCAGCCCCCAATCACCCCAGCTTCGCATCCAGCGTGATCTTGATCGCCCCCAGGGCGTTGGAAACCGGGCACGCGCCCTTGGCCTTTTCCGCCAGTTCGGCAAACTTGGCCGCATCGATGCCGGGCACCTTGCCCTCAAGCGTCAGCGCGCTGCCGGTAATCCCGGTCCCCGGGATCAATTCTACCGCCGCCGAAACCTTGAGGTTTTCCGCCGGCGTCCCGTTCTCCGCCAGGAAATGCGCCAGCTGCATGGCAAAACACCCGGCATGCGCCGCCGCGATCAACTCCTCCGGGTTGGTGCCCGATTTTCCGCTCTCGTCGACAAACCGCCCCTTGAACGTATAGGGCAGCGCCGCGATCGCCCCGCTCTGGCTATCCAGAGTGCCATTGCCGTCAGTCAGTGAACCCTGCCAGTTCGCCGTCGCCGTGCGCTTCATCGTGCATATCCTCGGTTGGACAAAAGCTGTCGTTACTGACGCCGCGCCCGCCATATTGCAGAGGCCCGGCGCCCACCTCGCCCAACCCAGCACGCCATTGCGTCCTGATGATGAACGAGTCCGCCCATCGTGCCAGCCCCCGATTACGATGTCATCCTTGGAAC
>JBARWY010000005.1:0-4770 GCA_049647065.1 Devosia sp.
CACTCGGTGGAGTTGTTGCCGCCCGTGATGATGTACTTGAAATTGTTCTTTGCTGCGAAGTTGTACATGGCCGAGAAAAGCGCCAGATCCTGCGGCGTATCGACGAAGGGCACGCCGGATTTGAAGAAGGCGCGCTGCAGATCCTTCATCTCTTCCCAATTCACGACTTCGGTAACGAGGTCGAGATCGAGCCCTTCTATGATCTTCTGGATATTGCTGACGCCCAGGTCCGAGTTCCAGCCGGTATCGCAATGGAACATCAGCGGACGGAGGCCGAATTCTTCCTTGGCGACATAGGCCACGTAGGAGCTGTCGAGCCCGCCGCTGATGCCGATGACGCAGTCATAGTCCTTGTCCTTCCCCTCTTCCCTGATCTTGTCGATCAGAGGGGTGATCTCGGCAATTCCCTGCTCGCCGGGATGCCAGTTTGGACGAATGTTCTCTTCGAAGTTCTGGCAATAGTCGCACCAGCCGCGCTCGTCGAAGGTCAGTGTCGAGTCGCTCGTGTCCATGATGCAGTTGGTGCAGATTTGGTATTCGCGATTCATTGGATACTTTCAGGCCAGGCGTCCGACAGGCCGCCGATGCTTCGTTAATGTTGGTCATCAATACACACCCTGTCATGCATAGGGTAGGGACGAGGGAAAAAAGACCGACTGTGGCGGCTTCTGTCAGGCCTGGGAACGCCGTCGCAGACGCCCAATCCGATGCAGGACGATGCCCCCGATCAACTGCCATCTCCACTTGATCATCTGGCTTATGCCCTGGTGAGTTGCCGGGCTCAGGTTTTTGCCGTGCCGGCGATAGTCGATCAGCGGAGCATCGATGAATCTCGTCTTGCCGTGAAGCTCGTTGACTACCCCAATCCACATGTCGTGGCCCGGGATAGGATGGGGGAAGGGCAAGGCGTTGTCGCGCACCTCTGACCTGAAGGCCATGGCGCAGCCCAGGAACTTGCTCTTCAGAATATTTGCCAGCACCCCGGGAACGAATCCGCCGCGCAGGGCGAAGTAGGAGGGATGAATCTCATTGCCTTCGCCGTCGACGATCCGGGCATCGCTGATCATCAGGGTCACCTTTGGATCGGCGTCAAAGGCGGCGAGCACGGTCTTGACCTTGTCGGCCCGCCAGATGTCGTCCTGATCGCTGAGGAAGATGATGTCGCCCTGCGCGAGCCCCAGTGCCTTTTCGAAAGTTCGGTCGACGCCAAGATTGCGTTCGTTGTGAGTCACCTTGATCCGGCCGTCGGCAAGTCCTGCGATCACTTCCAGCGTGTCGTCGCGCGAGGCGTCGTCCACGACGATGACTTCGTCTGCCGCCCCAAGCTGCGGGAGAATGCTCTCCAGCTGAAGCCGGACCCACTGGGAGCCGTTATACGTCGCCATGCATACTGAGATCATCTGTCGACACCTACTTCATCGGGCCTGCCGCTGCCAAGGAAGAAATACCATCGCCGCGTGCCCTGTTCTAAAGGAGCATTGTCGGCTCGCAGGGCCCAGAGGCTGGCAAGCGACATGAAGACAGTAGCCATGCCGATCGACCCGGTGAGGAAGGTGTTGGTGATCGTGGCGAAATAGACGTAGAGCCCGGCCAGGAACATGCCCAGCCCTAGCGGCCGATCCTGCCGCGGCACCTTGAGCAGGAGCACGAAGGCCCACAGCAGGATGCTCGTCCACAGCGCGAGGCCGGGGATGCCCTGCTTGTACAAGAGTTCGAGATAGGTCATCTCAATTCGTTCCCGTGCGCCGATCTTGCTGCCCAATCCGTTGCCGATGGTCACCATCTGCACATCGAGTTCCCGCATCACGACACCCATGTCTGCGACGCGGATGGAGTCGGTGGGGCGGATGAACAGGTCCTGGGTGCTGACCCTACTGCGTTCGTTCCCGGAGCCTTCTTCCGCAGTGTCATACTCGATGGTAAACTCAGAGCCGAGCAGTATCGCCTCGGCGCGCGTCCCCGCGAACAGGATGCCCAGCGCTAGAATACAAGCGGCAATGTAGATCGGCATTCTGCGCCAGTTGAGGCCGAGAATCGCACCAGCCGCGATCGTCAGCACTAGCGCCGCAACAAGCCCGCGCGTAAGCGTCAGCGCCAGGGCGGCGATCAGCGCAACTGCGAGAACCTTGGTCCATTTGTAGGGGTCGAAAACTGTCAGTAAGGCGGCGACGCCAATATGAAACGCGCCCTTGTAGAGGAACCCAATGAACACCTCGAGTTCGGGGTTGTGGCGAAAGATGAACTCGTCGCTCTGGCGCAGGAACAGATAGATGCTGCTGTAGTCGAGTATGCCCACCGCTGCCCCGCCCAGCACCGACAAATAGGCTACCGCCTGAATCGCGCCGCAGGCGACAATCAGGCCGCCGACCAGCGTAACGTCCCACCGATCGCGGATGGCGACGAAGAAGAACAGCAGCATCGGAAAGTAGGAGAGCGGCTTGAGTTCAGCCAGGATCGCTCCCGGGCGACTGCCCGAGAAATAGCCGAGTACTGCAGAAAACGCCGTCGTAGCCAGGAATGCGCCGAAGATGACCCAGACGGGTTTGGGGATCCTAATCGGCTCCAGCACCAGGAGCCTGGCCGCCACCCAAACCATCGCGCAGGCGAATAGGAGTTCCCGCAGCCGGAATCCGTGCAGCTTGGTGAGGTAGCCGTTCCCGCCCAGCAGGATTTCAAGCGTGATGGCGACGAGCAGCAGCTTGCCGACGATGGCTGTAATGCCTTGAAGGTTCAGCCTCATGGCACCTGGCTGCGACTGCTCTGAACTAAGATCGGACAGGTTGGAACTCCCGAACTTTGAAGCTAGCGATACCGGAGGTTCTGGAGCTTGGTTTCAACGCGACTGGTGAAACTCGAAATCCAGGGATGCACGCGCCGGGCCAAGCCGCGGCTTGGCCGGTCCAAAAGAAACCACTTAATCTTGTTCTTGGTACTGTCCAAAGATAATCCGGCTGTCAAGTTGACCAGCTTTGCCTCGACTTCCATGAAGTCCTCGAAGTCTGCGTCGAACAGGTCCGTGCCGATCGACGTGGCAATACTTCGGATTGCCGTCTTGCCGCTGCGCGGGAGATTGTTAAGGGCCTTTAGCTCAAGGGTTTCCGTGCTTGATAGGAAGTCATAGATGGCTCGGATGACGACGACGTTTCTCGGCAAATCGCCATTCCAGACCCATTCCCGGTCGATCAATTCGCAACTGGCGCCCTGCGGATAGGTATTTCCCCAGACGCTGTCGACGTGGCCGCCGTCCAGCATCATACGGTCACCCTTGGCGAAGCTCTCGCTCTCCAGAAGGGCTATCCACGAACGGCATGGTTCGAAGAGTTCGGCGACGCTGCGGCTTGCCTGCGCGCGCTGGCGGAGCAGGGTGGATAGCGAGACGCCGTCCGACCATGCGGAGATTGTCGGGCGCAGCGTTGCTGCGGCACCGGTAGAAGCAGTGGCAAGTGGCACCTTCTCGGCGGCCAGAGTTCCATCCGATCCGCGGACGATCCGGGTCTGTGTGGAGTAGGCCTTGGTGACCCTGTTGGAATAGAGCACACCCAACTGGTTGAACATGTTGGGCGGCAGCTCGCCCTTACCGGCCACGACAAGGAATGAATTCGCAAAGAACTCAAGCTGACGGTTGCGTGCGAGATCGAGGTTGACGAGGGTCTCGTCCCATCGGGTCTTCATTGGCCCCGAATAGTCGCGGGATCGAATCTGGGACACAAGCTCGCCGGCAAAGCCGCTGGCCAGGAAGTCGTCCGAGAGCACGCATTCCGGAATCTTGTAGTCGGGGTAAGGATAGAAGAAACGGACATGCGGAAACTGGGGGCGGAGCAGGTCCTCGAGTTCCGTCTTGCCAAAGGTACGCGCCCGCCCGGGATGTCTGTGGTAGCCTTCAATTCCCTCGAAATAGGTTCCGAGATGGTCCTCGCGGGCGCCATTGAAGTATTTCAGGCCAAACTGGTTCTCTATCGCGACGACCAGAATGCCCCCCGGCGCCAATATGTCGGAAAAGTAGTCCAAAACCCGCCGGTACGGGTCGTCGCCCAGGATGAAGGCGCCCGAATATTCGAACACGCCAATGCAGAAGATGATGTCGAACTTCTGCTTGAACTGGATCGACTGGAACGGCGAACACACCACGGAAACAGAGTCCAGGTCCTTGGCGCGCAAACGGGCAAGCCGCGCACGCTCGATGCTGCCCTCGACAGAAACGACCTGATCGAAGTTTTCGCCCAGATGGCGGGTAATCGCACCGCAACCGCAACCGACTTCGAGGACCCGCAACGAGCGGTCGAACGTCAGCGGCGCCAGCAGTTGTGCCCGCTTGCGCGTGAGGTGATACTCGCTCGGCCAATCCTTGATGTAACTTTCCAGCTCCGTAGACTGGCTGGTGAGGTCGCTCGCTGTGGAGAAGACGTGCCGGAGGTAGCGTTCGGAAGCGACGCCGTCGGAATAGTTGAAGCTCTCGTGACTAACCAGTCTCCAGACTCGGTCGCCATCCTGTCGCAGGTCGTTGGCGATGATGTCAGAAATCTGCATTTGTCGTATTCCTGGTGGGGCGCGAAACATTGCCGCTTAGGCAAGCATTGGCCATTAAGGCAAGCGCAATAGTACTGATCGTCACCCGGACAACCCATGCCACGGCCGCGCCATTAACGCCATAATTCTGCACAAGCCACAGCATGTACGGCATGTAGGCGGCCAGTTCGGCCACATGCAGTTTTGCCGTAAGGTCGGGCCGGCCATACGCCTGCACCAGAGCCTGTGAGTAGTAGCCGAAGC
>JBARWY010000006.1:0-20651 GCA_049647065.1 Devosia sp.
CACTTGTTGGGATCACCCAGTTCGATGCCGAAGCCCTGCAGGAACCCCTGGTCGCGCAGCACGTCGACTGTAGGCTGGCTGACGGCGAGGTCGAGCATGGCGATCTTGGCATTGGCAGCTTCGGCACCGAGCTTGCCGGCGGCCCATTTGCCGATCAGTTCACCGGCAAGGAAGTTGTCAGTAGCAAAGGTTGCGTCGGCCGCGTCTGCGGGGGTCAACGGGGTATCGAGGGCGATGACCAAGAGGCCGGCATCGCGGGCCTTCTGCACGGACTGGGCAATGGCGGAAGTGTCCGAGGCGGTGAGCAGGATGCCCTTGGCGCCATCGGCAATGCAGGTTTCGATGGCAGCAACCTGGGTTTCATGATCGCCATCGACCTTACCGGCGAAGGACTTGAGCGTCACGCCCAGCTCGGCCGCCTTGGCCTCGGCGCCTTCACGCATCTTGACAAAAAATGGGTTGGTATCGGTCTTGGTGATCAGGCAGGCCGACACCTCCTGCGCCATTGCTGGAACCGACAGGACGGCAAAGCACAATGCAGTGCTCAAAAGCAGCTTGTTCATTTTCTCTCCCTGGCCGGTGCGGGGACCCGGGCTCCTCCCCGGTCCATGCTGGCCTATCGCTGATTGGACGCCCTATCGTGGCCAGTTCAAAACCTCACGTCAATATATAAATCTAGTTTATTTATTTATTCGCCGTTGGACGGCTTCCGCCCCACGGAAGCTGCAACTATGGTGCCGCGCATGGGCCCCACAATCATTCGATCCCTCAGCAGCGGCGTCAACCAGAGCGGTGTACGCGACTATAACGAGCGGCTGTTGCTGACGCTGCTGCAACGCAACGGCCCAACCGCCGGCAGCGACCTGGCCCGCATGGCCAACCTGTCGCCGCAGACTGTTTCCATCATCCTGCGCGAGATGGAAGCGGAGGGCCTCCTGGCCCGCGGCACGCCGATCAAGGGCAAGGTGGGTAAGCCCTCGGTGCCGATGAGTCTCGCCGAGGGCGGCGTCCTCTCGTTCGGCTACAAGATCGGACGCCGCAGTGCCGTCCTGCTGTTGACCGACTTCCGGGGCACGGTGCGCCACCAGTTGCAGCTAAACTACAAATATCCCATGCCCGGCCCCATCTTCCACTTTCTGCGCGAGGGGATGGAATCGATCCTTGGCAAGTGCACGCCCGCAGAGCGCGACCGCATCTGCGGTATCGGCATCGCCACGCCGTTCGAATTGTGGCGATGGAACGAACTGGTCGGGGCGCCGGCCGAGGAATTCTCCTCGTGGAAGGACATCGACTTCCACGCCGAA
Organism: Devosia sp.; assembly: GCA_049647065.1. Taxonomy (GTDB): domain Bacteria; phylum Pseudomonadota; class Alphaproteobacteria; order Rhizobiales; family Devosiaceae; genus Devosia. The sequence continues at coordinate 1,305 of JBARWY010000006.1, forward strand.
CTGTCCGCCTTCACCGACCTGCCGGTGAGCGTGGTCAACGACGCCACGGCAGGCTGCCAGGCGGAGCATATCTATGGCCGCGGCAAGGAGTTTCGCGACTACGCCTACTTCTTCATCGGTGCGTTCATCGGTGGCGGCGTGGTGCTCAATCACTCGGTCTATCAGGGCCACCAGGGCAATGCCGGCGCGCTGGGCTCGCTGCGCAGCTTCGGCCCGCATGGAGAGAGCCAGCAGTTGATCGACACCGCCTCTATTCACCTGCTCGAAGCGCGCCTTGCCGAATTCGGCATCGACCCGCAGGAGCTCTGGGCCGAGCCGCAGGACTGGAGCCGGCTCACGCGCTTCGTCGAGCCGTGGCTGGGCCAGACGGCGCAGGAGCTGGCCAAGGCCAGTCTCTCCGTCTGTGCCGTGATCGATTTCGAGGCCATCGTCATCGACGGGGCCTTCCCCGAGCCGGTCAAGCAGGCCCTGGTCGAGCGCACCCGGCGCTATCTGGTCAATCAGGACATGCGCGGCCTCGTCACCCCCCAGATCGAAGCCGGCGTAGTGGGTGGCAATGCCCGGGCTATCGGCGCTGCCACCAGCCCGCTATTCGATCGCTATTTCATGAATGGCAGCCAGGCCCTGTCGGCCGCGCGCGGCGCTGCTCCCAGATAGCCCAAACAGACTTCAGAGTCTCCGGAACCTGAACAACGTCCTGACGTTGGAGGGGCGATCCAGGAGTGCGTTTGAATGAAGCAGGACATCCTCGACATTTCCGCCGGCGACAATACTGGCGACCTTCCCGAGCTGGCATACCGGTTTGGACCGGTGGTCCACGCCGACAGCACGACGTTCCGCCTGTGGGCGCCTGGCGTCAGCAAGGCGGAAGTGGTGATCGATGGACGCGGCAGCCTCCCTCTGCGACCGCTCCCGGATGGCTTTCACGGTGCGGAGGTCGAGGGGTGCAGTGAGGGTACGCGCTATCGCTTCCGAGCTGCGGGCATCGAATTTCCCGACCTTGCCTCCCGCCAGCAGGTCGATGACGCCTCGGGCTGGAGCATCGTGCGGGCACCGCTCCCGCCATCGCCGCGCAAGGAACCGCTGCGGCCCTGGCACGAGACGCTGATATGCGAGGTGCATGTCGGTACGGCGTCGCCTGAGGGCACGTTCAGGGGGCTGCAGGACCGGCTCGAACACTTCCGCGACGCCGGCTATACGTGCCTTGAAATCATGCCGGTAAACGAGTTTCCCGGCACGCGCAACTGGGGCTATGACGGCACCCTGGTGTTTGCTCCGGAATCTGCCTACGGCACGCCAGAGGAGCTGCGGGCGCTGGTTGACCGGGCGCATGAACTCGGCCTCTGCATGGTCCTTGACGTGGTCTACAACCACTTCGGCGAGACCGACAATTTCGTGGAGCGCTACGCCCCGGAATGGTTCAACCCCCGGGTCGAAACGCCTTGGGGCCCCGGCATCAACTTCGACCAGGCCATGGTGCGCGAGTTCTATTACGAGAACGCCCGCATGTGGCTCATAGAGTATGATTTCGACGGGCTGCGCTTCGACAGTGTCCACGAAATCGGCACCGACAGCCGTGAAACCTTCTTGGTCGAGCTGGCAAAGTCGGCCAAGGCCGCCAAGTCGCACGCCAAGCTGATCATCGAGAACATGAAGAACACCGCCAAGTGGTTGGCCCGCACTGTTGACAATGAGCCGAAGACGTTCTGCGCGCAGTGGAACGACGATATCCATCATGTGCTCAATCACCTGGTCACCGGCGAGCCCAAATATGGCTACGACGATCCGGCGAAGGACCCCTTCGCGGACGTTGAGAAGGCACTGGCGGATGGCTTCGTCCACGATGGCGAGGCCGATGGCGAGTCGGACGGCAAGACCCGCAACGAGCCGGCCAGCCGCCTGCCGCCGGATGCCTTCATCACCTTTGTGCAGAACCACGATCAGATCGGCAATCGCGGCGACAACAAGCGCCTGCCCGACCGCATCGCGGCCGAAAAGCTGGACTTCCTGCATTTCGTCGCTTTGCTCGCGCCGCAGATCCCACTGTTCTTCATGGGCGAGGAGGGCCAGCTCCGCACGAAGTTTCCCTTCTTCTTCGACCTTCCCGAGATCGTCGCCCAGGCCAAGCGCGATGACCGCTACAAACAGATGGAGGAGGTCTTCGAGGAAGACATTCCGCCCGGCGGCCTTCCAGATCCCAACGATCCCGACACCTTCAGGTCGGCCAAGCTGGACTGGGAGCATTACGCCTCCGAAGCCGGCCGCGCCGCGCTGGAGCGGTTCCGCACTCTGACAGGTTACCGCCGCGATATCGTCTGGCCGCTGGCGGCAACCGAGTGCCTCGACGCCAGGACGGCGCGGCAGGGCAACACCCTGATCATCACCTGGCAGTTTGCCGCCGGGCACCTGACCATGGCGCTCAATGCGCAGGACCACCCGGCCGACCTCGCCTGCGTGATCGACCGACAACCGGTTTGCAGTGGCACCTTCTCCCAGCACGGCGAAGTGCTGCGCCTCGGCAGCTGGACGGCCGTCGCCTGGTAGCGGCGGTCGTCAGCAAACGCGATACCATCCAATTTGGGTATTCGGCTGCCCGTATCAGGAGCCAGGTCCCATTGACCGTTGTTCATTGAGCTTGGTCATGATGTCGGCAAGGCGCGACTGCGCCCGGGTGGACAGTTGTTCATAAAGGCTGTTGCCATGGGCATCGATGGCCACTGTCAACGGCCCGAAGCCGTCGAGCCGCAATCGCGTCAGCCGAAATTGCTGGATGAGATCGTCCCAGCCGGTCTCCATCACCTCGCGGACGCCTTCGGTCAGCAACGAGGCGGCCCCGCCGACGATGGACAGGTAAACACAGCCGACTTCGCGCATCGCGGCGATGCAGGCGGCGTCCAGCCCCCCTTTGCCAGCCAGAACCGTAATGCCGTAGTGCCGGACGATGTCGGGAATGAAGGCGTTGAAGCGCGTGCTGGTCGTCGGATTGACGTAAAGTGGCTGCTGGACGCCGTTTTGCAGTCGGCTCATGCATCCCAGGTGAAAGAAGGCGCCGCCCTGCAACGCGATGGGCGGGGGCGCGTTGGCGGCTATACCCTCGACGAGACGTTGATGGGTGGGAAAGCCAGCGGTCACCACCGCCTCGCCCCGTAGATAGACCACGTCCCCCAGGCGCAGTTCACGCGCGGCCTGCGGCGTGAGCGGCACGTTGATCACAGGATCACTCAATGACTTCCACCTCGCCTGAATTGTAGATCCTGGCGCGGGTGCGCCGGTTGATCCAGCAATTGAAACACACCGCCACCGGCGTGAAGCCGTGCCCGGACGCATAATCGATGTGGACGCCAAGGGCCGTTGTGTCTCCCCCGGTTCCCATTGGGCCAAAGCCGGTGGCATTGACCGCCTGGGTCAGGCGGCTTTCCATGGCCGCCAGGATAGGCTCCGGATTGGTGGTGCCGAAGGGGCGCAGGGTCTGCAGCTTGGCGAGTTTGGCGGCATGATCGAACGAGCCGCCGATGCCCACGCCGATGACGACAGGCGGGCAATGCTGCGAGCCGGCGCGGATCACCACATCGAGAATATAGCGCTCGATATCTTCGAGCTTGGGATAGCTGAAAATCTCCAGCGCCGCCCATCGGCCCGACCCAAGCGCCTTGGGCGAACAGGTGATGTCGACGTAATCGGCGCCTGATACCAGATCCCAGCTGATATGGGGCATGTCCTTGCCACGATAGCTGCGTTCGCCTGTCAGCGGGTTGGTCACGAATTTGAGGATCGGCGGCTCAATTGTGGCGACGAGTTCGTCGAAGGAATCGACGATGGCCTGCTTGATGTCGCCATCGAACTGCACGCCGGTGCCGATCTTGACGAAGTAGACCGGAAAACCGGCATCGGAGCAGACGAAGGTGTCCTTCTCCTCGGCGCGGATGGCGCTGCCGATCATGAAGTTCAGCGTGGCTCGGGCGGGTGCAGACGTCTCGTTGCGCAAAGCCTCGATCAGCGCCTGCTTGGAATTTTCGGGGATACGCTTGAGGGCACGCTCATAGAGCATGCGGGCCGTCTCCCGGGTCGTTTCATAGGTCACTGCCATGCATGCACCGTGCGGTTGTAAGACGTTTTCGGACCGTCAGCCCTGGAGAAAGTCCGGCACCGTCACACCCAGCGCCGCCGCGCGCACGATCAGCGCGCTCACGACCGAAGGGGCCAGGGACAAGGTGCCGTCATTGTTGGCGAGGGTCTCGGCACTGCGTTCGCCCGGCGTGTACAGCCGCTGCGTGCCTTGGGCGCGGCGGGACGATCTCACCCGTTTGCCCGCGGCACTGGATTGCTCGCGAAACTCCTCAGGCGGCCGAAAGTGGGCAATGTCGATGACGATGAAGAGGTATGCGCCATTGCTGGGCTTGGAGACGTCATCATCGATACTGCCGAGCCCGGCGCCCCAGCCGCCGCTGGCCAGCAGACCCGACAGCAGATCTATGGCCAGCGAGAGGCCGAAACCCTTGGCGCCGGCCATGGGCAGCAGGAACCCTTCCATGGCCGCCGCAGCGTCAGTGGTTGGCTCCCCGTCGGCATCCAGGGCCCAATCGGGCGGGATGGCCTGCCCGGCGGCACGCGCCTGCCGGATGCGGCCGTAGCTGCCGGTGCTGGTGGCCATATCCAGCACAAAGGGCTCGTCCAAGGTGGGGATGCCGATGGCCAGCGGGTTGGTGCCGACAAGCCGTTCGGCACCGCCTGGAGCGGCCATCACCGGCTTGGTGTTGCACATGACGATCGCCACGCAGCCCTGTTCTGCAGCCAGACGGACATAGCGACCGGCGACACCAAAGTGGAAGCCATGGCGAACGGCCACTGTCGCGACGCCCTGCTCGCGCGCTCTGGTCACGCCGATGTGGATGGCTTCCTCGGCCGCCAGATGACCCTCGATGCCCTCGGCATCCAGCACGATGGCGCCGCCCCTGTCGCTGACGATGCGGGGGGTGTCGCTGGTGGACATCGCCCCCGCCATCAGGCGAGCCAGGTAGCCGTCGGCCTGCAGAATGCCGTGCGAACCTCGCCCGGAAAGATCGGCTTCGACAAGGGCATCGGAGACGCGTTGCGCAGCCGGCAGGGACAGGCCAGCGGCGGCGAAGAGCGCGGCAATGAACGGGCCCATTTCATCGGCCCGGAAGACTCGCTGCGATGTCATGGCGACATGCTCCAAAAACGGGTGGATCGGGCACGGTGCAAGGGCGCGCCCGATCGCAGAGCGCTACTCGGCCGTGATGCCTGCTGTCGCGATGACTTCGGCGAACTTCTCCTGGTCGGCCTTGATCACCGCTGCGAACTCTTCGGGCGTGCTGGCATCGATGGTAGTGCCCAGTTTGCCGAAGAACGCCACCGCCTCGTCGGTCGCGAGATATTCCGTGATCGCCTGGTTCAGCGTGGCAATGATCTCGGGTGAGGTGCCCGCAGGGGCAACGAAACCGTTCCAGGCCGTCAGTTCATAGCCCGGCACGAATTCAGCAATGGCCGGCACCTCCGGCAGGATGGTCGAGCGTTCGGCGCTCGTCACCCCGAGCGGTATCAGCGAGCCGGATTCGATATGGGGAACGGCGGTCGTCAGCGTGTCGAAGGCAAAGGGGATTTCACCCGCCACCAGCGCGCCGAGCAGCTGGCCGCTACCGGTATAGGGAATATGCACGGCCTCGCCGTCGATGGCCTGCAGCAGCATCTCCATCGACAGGTGCTGACTGTAGCCGATGCCGCCGCTGCCATAGTCGAACTTGCCGGGATTGGCCTTCACTTTCTCGGCCCATTCCTCGAGTGTGTTCACTTCGAAGGATGGGTGAACCAGCAACAGGTTGGGCGACGAGGACACCTGAGCGATCGGCGCGAAATCGGCCACTGGATCGTAGCCGATATCGGGTGTCAGCGAGGGCAGGATCGAGAAGGACGAGAAGATGAACCCGATGGTGTAGCCATCCGGCTCGGCTGCCTTGACGGTCTTGGCGGCCAGCGCACCACCTGCCCCGGGCAGGTTTTCAACCACGAAGGTCTGCCCCAGCTTCTTGCTCAACACATCGGCAACGAGGCGCGATACGGTGTCGGCGGTGCCGCCCGGCGTGGAGCCGACGACGACCCGGACGATATCGTTCGGATAGTCGGCCTCCTGGGCCGATAGACCGGTCGTCAGGCCGGCCAATGCCAGTGACGCCGATGCGAGAATAGTCGTCAGTTTCATAGCTTCCTCCCAATTGTATGTCAGATCGCACCAGCGTTGCGTAGCGCGACGATCTCGTCGTCCGAGTATCCAAGTTCGGCGAGCAGGATGTCCGAATGCTCCCCCAGCCGAGGCGGCGGTCGGTCGAGCCGCGCGCCTCCATGGGCCAGCTTGAATGCGGCCTTGGGGACGGTGATTGTTCCGGGAATGCCGGGAGCATCGGTAAATTTGTGCAGGATGTCGCGGCTGGCCAACTGCGGATGGTCCAGCGCTTCTGGCAGGGTCCAGACACGCGCCGCCGGAATGTGATTGGCCTGCAGCCAGTCCTCCCACTCCGCCGCCGTCTTCTGCAGCAGGATTGGCAACAGGATCGCGCGCTCGCGGGCCGCACCGGCGCGCCGCGCCTCGTTGCTGGCCTTGACCAGTTCCGGGTGGCCGAGCAATCGCCACAACCGGGCCTGCTGGCGCGTGTTGATGGCCGCGATCTGGAGCATGCCTTCGGCCGTCTGAAACAGCCCGACCGTGCTGAACTCGTGGTGGTTGCCGCTTGCCTTGGGTTGGCGGCCGGAGCGGCTGTAATTGGTGAGATGGGATCCGAGCAGCATCAAAGCCGTATCGAGCATGGCGAGGTCGATATATTGCCCTCGACCGGTATGCTCGCGCTGGAACAGCGCAGCAGCCAGGGCAAAGGCACCCATCGTGCCGGTCGCATAGTCGACGGCCGGCGTACCTACCTTCATCGGCACGGTCTCTGGCGTGCCATTGAGCGTCATCAGTCCCGACGCAGCCTGTATGACCTGGTCGTAGCCAGTCAGGCCGCCGCGCGGACCGTCCTGCCCGAAGGCCGAGATCGAGGCATAGATCAGCCGCGGGTTGAGCTCCTTGACCTGCTCGTAGCCGAGGCCGAGCGCCCGCATGGCTCCCGGCCGGAAATTTTCGACCAGCACGTCGGCCGTGGGGATCAGCCGGCGTAGCACCGCGCGCCCTTGCTCGGTCTTGAGATCGAGGGTCAGTGAGCGCTTGCCGCCATTCTGGATGATGAAATGCGTGCCGATCTTGTCGTCCGACAGGGCGGGATCGCTGCCATCGAGGCGGGTCTGGTCCGGATCATCAGGATGTTCGATGCGGATGACGTCGGCACCGAACACGGCGAGCTGGTAGGTGGCGAAGGGCGCGGCCAGCACATGCGTCATGTCGAGGACGCGGATGCCTTCGAAAGGCCTGGGGGAAAGGGAAGCGCTCATGATTCCTCGCTGAACGCTTCCTTGCGCCGCCGGGCGATGGCCGGAGCGCTGATCAGGATCAGTGCGGCGGCTGCCAGGAGCAGGAAGGTGAGGCTGATGGGCTCGGTCAGGAATACCGTCGGATCGCCGCGCGACATCAGCATGCTGCGGCGAAGCTGCTCTTCCATCATGGGCCCGAGGATGAAGCCGAGCGTTAGCGGAGCCGGTTCGCAGCCGAGCTTCATGAAGAGATAGCCGAAGAGGGAGAACAGCCCGAGTTCGTACATCGAGAATACTGTGCCCGAGGCGGAGTAGATGCCGACGGCGCTGAAGGTAGTGACCGCAACCACCAGCACCGGATAAGGCACGGTCAGCAGCTTCACCCACAGCCCTATAAGCGGCAGATTGAGGACCACCAGCAGCAGGTTGCCGATCCACATCGAGACGATGAGACCCCAGAAGATTCCCGGCTGCTTGACGATGATATCGGGGCCGGGCTGGATACCCTGGATGATCATGGCGCCAATCATCAGCGCCATGACGGCATTGGACGGCAGGCCGAGCGTAAGCATGGGAATGAACGCGGTCTGGGAGGCGGCATTGTTGGCACTCTCGGGCGCGGCGACGCCTTCGATCGCGCCCTTGCCCATTTCGTCCCGGTTTTTGGAGACCTTTTTCTCGAGGATATAAGCGGCAAAGGAGGCCAGCATGGCGCCACCGCCAGGCAGGATGCCCAGGGCCGAACCGATAGCCGTCCCGCGCAGGGTTGGCATGGTGATACGCCGCAGGTCGGCGAACGACAGCCACAGTCCCTTGACCTTGCCACTCAGCACTTCGCGCTTTTCGGGATTTTCCAGATTGCGCAGGATTTCCGCGATGCCGAACAGGCCGATGGCGAGGGCGACGAAATCGAGGCCGTCGGCCAGTTCCAGCATACCCATGTTGAGGCGGGCAGTGCCGGTATAGATGTCGGTGCCGACGACGCCGAGCAGCAGCCCGAGCAGCACCATCGCAATGGCCTTGAGTACCGAGCCGTGCGCCAGCACAACGGAGGCGATGAGGCCAAGCACCATCAGGGAAAAATAGGACGGCGGACGAAACGCCATCGCCACCTGCGCCAGGGGCGCTGCAAAGAGAGCGACGATAATGGTGGCAACGGTGCCAGCAAAGAATGAGGACAAAGCCGCGGCGGCCAGTGCCGGCCCGGCCCGGCCCCGCCGCGCCATCTGATAGCCATCGAGCGTGGTGATCGCCGACGAGGCTTCACCGGGCAGGTTGAGCAGGATCGCAGTAGTCGAGCCGCCATACTGCGCGCCATAGTAAATACCGGCGAGCATGATCAGGGCGGAGTCGGGCGCCATCGAAAAGGTGACAGGCAACAGGATGGCGATGGTGGCAAGCGGCCCCACGCCGGGCAGAACGCCCACCAGCGTGCCGGCCAGCACGCCAACGAAGCAGAAGAAGATGTTCTGCGCGGCAAAGGCGACGGAGAAGCCGAGCGCCAGGTTTGAAACGAAATCCAAGGCTATCTCCTAACGCAACCAGTCGCCGAGCAACGGCAGGTTGATGCCCAGGCCGAAGCTGAAGATGGCGATACACAGGATGGTTATGATCGCGGCCAGCACCACCGCGCGGATGAGGGTCATGCCCTTCACGGCGAGCGCGGCCATGAAACTGAGAACCAGCAGTGCGGGCAAAAGGCCGAGCGGTCGCATGGCAAATCCGAAAAAGACGAGTCCGACCGGAATGGCGACCACGGCGCGCCAGGGTACCTCCCCCCATTCCGGCCGCTCGCCCTTGGCGCGCCAGCCGTTGAAAGCGACCAGGAGACCGATCAGCAGCAGCAATGCGCCCACAATGGCGGGGAAAAAGCCCGGTCCCATGCGGAACGGGCTGCCGATCTTGAGACCCAGTACGGATGCTGCGCAAAAAGCCGCGCCCAGCGCCGCAAAGAGCAGGCCTGCGGCCACATCGGTGTCAATTCTGATCTTGGTATCGTGCATCGTCTTCGCCCTGCGCATCAGCGCCTGCATCGGACGATAGGCGTCGCTCTTCTGCCGGCAACGCACCACGCCCGAACGTTCCGGCAGGCGGAAACTTGCGTCACCCGCGAAGAAACGGCGACGGGAACGGACCGAAGGTGCCCATATTCAATTGCGGTTCGGGGCCTTTAAACGTGAAGATTGCACGCGTCACATGCCGGGCTTTTCGGCTACCCCTCAAGCAAACCTTCGTCTCCAGCCGCGTGACCATGACCCACCGCGAACTCGTGGTGGTCGAGGTCGAAACCGCGGCGGGGGATGTCGGAACCGGCTGGTGCACGACGGCCGGCGTGGGTGCTTCGGCGGTGCAAGCACTGATCGTCGGCTATCTTGCACCCATGCTTGCCGGGCTCGACCCGCGCCAGACCGAACGGATTTGGGGCAGGCTGTGGATGGAGTGCCATGCCGCCGGTCCGGCCGGTATCACCACTCTCGCCATCTCGGCCATCGATATTGCGCTCTGGGATCTCAAGGCCAAGGCCGTCGGCGAACCGCTGCACAGGCTGCTGGGCGGTTGCAGGGATGATGTGGAAGTCTATGCCAGCGCCATCAACCTGCATCTGTCGACCCAGGAGCTGATCGACCAGGTCAGCGCACATCGTGCGCTGGGCTATTCGTCGTTCAAGATCAAGGTCGGGCGGCCGGGCCTGCGCGACGACGTCGAGCGTTGCCTCGCCGTGCGGGAGGCCATCGGCGGCGACTGCAAGCTGATGCTGGACGCCAACCAGAAATGGTCGGTCGGCGAGGCGGTGCAGCGCACTGCGCTACTCGCCGAAGCGTCGCCGCTTTTCATCGAGGAGCCGATCCTTTCCGATGACGTGTCCGGCCACCGGAGGCTTCGCGACGCTACCGGTCTGCCTATCGCGGTAGGCGAGCAGCTCTGTAACCGGTTCGAATTCTGGAACTATGTGCGGGAGGGCGCGGCCGATTTCCTGCAGCCGGACATATGGAAAGTCGGTGGCATAACCGAATTCATCAAGATTGCCGCCCTGGGTGCAGCCGCCAACATTCCCATATCCCCGCATGGCGCGGCCGAGTTGTCCATCCATCTCGCCGCTGCCCTGCCGAACGCCCTTCACGTCGAAAACATCTTTGGCTTGAACCTATTCGACTTCGGCGCGACGGCGGCACCGCTGGAAATCGCCAACGGCCGTACCACTCCGGGCTCACTGCCGGGCCATGGCGTGGTTCTCGACTGGGCCGCCCTTGGCGATCATGAAATCCCCGTCAACCAGCCCATACCCCGCTCCCCACTTTACGCCTTTCTCCCCTGACCCCGGCCACCGGTGCCAACGTTGGGCAGGCTTGAGTTACGTACGCCACGGCCAATACAAAACGGATTGCGTGCGGCATAGAACGACAAAAAAGTATCAGACAGCTGACAAGAGCGTGGTAGCGCCAGAATACCTCCCATTATAGATTTTACTGTGTGGAAGCCGGGAACAACCAGGCCCGCACAGATACCGAGGCTGAGCAGCCGAAGGTCTCATGGGAGGATGCAGTGCAACCGGATCTGGAACTCGTCCGTATCGGCGAGAGAGAGTCCTTCAAGGCCTGGGAGCACGGCTATCCGTTCCACACGGTGCGCTGGCACTTCCACCCTGAATACGAGCTGCACCTCGTCTGCGCGACATCAGGACGATATTTCATAGGCGATTTCATCGGGCAGTTCGCGCCGGGCAATCTCATTCTCGTCGGACCGAACCTGCCGCATAACTGGATCAGCGAGGTCGCCGACGAGGCCGGCGTTCCCCTGCGCAGCCGGGTAATGCAGTTTACCGAGGAATTCATCGGCCGCACCATCGAGTGCTTCCCCGAGCTCGCCCGCACCAGACATTTGTTCGAGCGCAGCCGCGCGGGCGTATTGTTCAGCGCCGAGACGTCGGCCCGGGTGTCGGAGTCCATGCGGACTTTGATCCACGCCAGCGGTGCCGAGAGGATCGCGCTGTTCCTCAGCATTGTCGCGGAGCTGGACAGGGACACCGACGCTCAGACACTGACCAGCCAGCATTACCTGCCGGACCCGTCGGGCTTCATGTCGACAGGCATCAATGAGGTGCTGAGCCACATCAACGACAACCTGGCCGAGGTGCTCGACGAAGCGACCCTGGCGCGTCTCGCCGGTGTTACGCCCTCCACACTGTCGCGCAGCTTCAGGCGGCATACCGGCCAGTCCCTGACCAAATACGTCAACCGCCTCCGCGTGACCCTGGCCTGCCAGCTATTGATGTCGTCCGAGTTCGGATCTGTGACCGATGTCTGCTACGCGTCCGGCTTCAACAATGTGTCAAATTTCAACCGACAGTTCCTGGCACTGCGGGGCGTGACGCCAACGCAGTTCAGACGGCTGCTGTCCGAGAACAAGAGCTTTGGGGAGGCGGCGTAACAGCGCCTCCCGTGCCGACGGGCAATAGTTCCCCGCCGGCATGACAAAATCGCCCCGTAAGAAGGGCACCGAAATCCATTCGCGACCGCGGTGACCGGGCGGATCGAGACCTCGTGTCTCGATCGCAGCGGAAGCTCGTTGCCTCGCGAATGGCGCGAACCCCGACAATGGCGTCGGGACAACGAGGACTTCTTGGAGGAGCAATGATGAACAACCTCGCTATTGGAACTGCAGCCGTGCTGACGATCTCCCTGGCCGGGGCGGCCGCGGCAAACGCTGCGACCACCGTGGCATTCCTGATGCCCGACCAGGCATCGACCCGCTATGAAGAGCACGATTGGCCCGGCTTCCAGGCCGCCATGGCCGAACTGTGCGCCGACTGCACGGTCATCTACCAGAATGCCAATGCCGATGCGGCTCTCCAGCAGCAGCAGTTCAATTCTGTGATCGCCCAGGGCGCCACCATCGTCGTGCTCGATCCGGTCGACTCGGCCGCTGCGGCAGCTCTGGTGGAGATCGCTCATTCCCAGGACGTCAAGGTCATCGCCTATGATCGTCCGATCCCCGACCTGCCGGCCGACTATTATGTGTCGTTCGACAATGAAGGCATCGGCTACGCCATCGCCCAGTCCCTGGTCGATCATCTCAAGGCCGAAGGCGTGGCGGAAGGCGCGGGCGTGCTTCAGGTCAACGGCTCACCGACCGACGCCGCCGCCGGCCTGATCCGCGACGGTATAGACCGTGCACTGGACGCCTCCGGCTACGAAACGCTTGCCGAGTTCGACACGCCTGACTGGGCGCCGCCTGCGGCCCAGGAGTGGGTCGCCGGTCAGATCACCCGCTTCGGTGATCAGATCGTCGGCGTCGTGGCCGCCAATGACGGCACCGCGGGCGGCACGATCGCCGCCCTCAAGGCCGCCGGCGTCGATCCAGTCCCACCGGTTTCGGGCAATGATGCGACGATCGCCGCGCTGCAGCTGATCATCGCCGGGGATCAGTACAACACGATCTCCAAGCCGTCCGAAATCGTGGCCAGGGCCGCTGCCGAGGTCGCTGTCGCCCTGATGAACGGCGAGACGCCCGAAGCGACCCATAGCCTCTACGACACGCCCTCCCAGCTCTTTACGCCTGCCGTCGTCACCGCCGAGAACATCAAGGAACTGATCTTCGACGCGGGCATCCAGACTGCTGCCGAGATCTGCACCGGCGAGTATGTCGAAGCCTGCGGGGCGCTGGGCATCCAGTAAGCCTGCCAAACCACGGCTTCGCCCGCTCGACGGGCGAAGCCGATCCCCGAGGAAACAACACCATGAGCGCATCGACGCAATCGACCACGGCCGAGCCTCTTCTCAGGCTGCGCGGCATCTCCAAGAATTTCGGCGCGGTCTCGGCCTTGACGGAGATCGAGCTCGACATACACCCCGGCGAGGTGGTGGCCCTGGTCGGCGACAACGGGGCCGGCAAGTCCACCCTGGTCAAGATCCTGGCCGGCGTATTCCAGCCCAGCGCCGGAACGATCGAATATCTCGGCCAGGCGGTCCATCTCGACAGTCCCGGCAAGGCGCTCGAGCTCGGCATTGCCACTGTGTTTCAGGACCTCGCCCTTTGCGAGAACCTCGATGTCGTCGCCAACCTGTTTCTCGGCAACGAACTGTCCCCCTGGCAACTGGACGAAGTGAGCATGGAGCTGCGGGCCTGGTCGCTGCTGCGCGAGCTTGCCGCGCGCATACCATCGGTCCGACAACCGATCGCGTCGCTCTCGGGCGGGCAGCGCCAGACCGTGGCCATTGCCCGTTCCCTGCTCCTTGCGCCCAAGATCATCATGCTCGACGAGCCGACCGCAGCGCTGGGCGTCGCCCAGACGGCAGAGGTCCTCAACCTCATCGAGCGGGTGCGCGAGCGCGGTCTGGGCGTGATCATCATCAGCCATAACATGGAGGACGTCCGCGCCGTGGCCGACCGCATCGTGGTCCTTCGTCTGGGCAGAAACAACGGCGTCTTTCCGGCCGACACCTCCCACCAGGACCTGGTGGCAGCCATCACCGGCGCTGCCGACAACTCCGTCACCCGCCGCCAGAAATCGCGTGCCGATCATGCTGTAGCCAGGGAATCCGGCATATGACCGACCTCAACCCGAACACTTCCACCACGCTGGACCAGGCCGACAGCCGCGTCCGCAACGATGACAGCTTTTCAGGCGCGCTACGGGGCTTTGTCGACCGCATCCGATCAGGCGACCTCGGCATGCTGCCGGTGATCGTCGGCCTCGTGATCATCTCGGTCGTCTTCACCGCGCTCAATCCGGTATTTCTCGCCCCGAACAATCTGGTGAACCTGCTGTTCGACTGCGCCACCGTCGGTGTCATTTCGCTGGGGATCGTCTGCGTTCTGATGCTGGGCGAGATCGATCTGTCCGTCGGCTCCATGAGTGGCCTGGCATCAGCCATCATCGGTGTGCTCTGGGTCAATTCCGGCATGCCACTGGCCCTGGCGATCATTGCCGCGCTTGGCACTGGCGCCCTGGTCGGGGTCGTCTACGCGGTGTTCTACACGCGCCTGGGCATGCCAAGTTTCGTGGCGACCCTGGCCGGATTGCTGGCCCTGCTTGGCATGCAGCTCTATCTGCTCGGATCAACCGGCTCGATCAACCTGCCCTTCCAGTCCGATCTCGTCCGTTTCGGCCAGATCATGATCATGCCCGACTGGCTGTCGTACCTGATTGCCGTTCTGCCCGGGATTCTTCTCGCGATCAGAGGCTGGCGCACAAGCCAGCGCCGCGTTCAGGCCGGCCTCGCCCCTCTGGCCATGCGCCTGGTCATTGCCAAGGCGGTGGCCTTGACGGTCGCCCTCGGTATCGCCGCATGGTACCTCAACCTAGGCCGTGGCCTGCCATGGATGTTCGCGCTGTTCGTCCTGATCGCTGTCGTCCTGAACTACGGCCTGACCCGCACCAAGTGGGGCCGCTCGATGTTTGCAGTGGGTGGCAATCGCGAGGCGGCTCGCCGCGCCGGCATCAACGTCAAGCGTATCTACATGTCGGCCTTTGTGCTCTGTTCGACGCTCGCCGCTGCCGGTGGCATTCTGGGCGCGTCCCGTCTGGCGTCCTCCAGCCAGCAGGCCGGCACGGGTGACGTCAACCTCAATGCCATCGCCGCCGCGGTTATCGGCGGCACGAGCCTGTTCGGCGGCCGCGGCAGCGCATGGTCGGCCGTGCTGGGGATTATCGTCATCCAGGCGATCTCCAATGGGCTGACCCTGCTCAACCTTTCGTCTTCACTTCGCTACATGATTACCGGCGCCGTGCTCGCAATCGCGGTCATCGTCGACTCGCTGGCCCGGCGCAGCCGCGTCTCGCACGGCCGCGGCTGACTATAGGAGTATCTGCAATGACTGACGAACTACGCGGCAAGGTCGCCGCCGTGACCGGCGCTGCCTCCGGGATCGGCCTCGAATGTGCGCGCACGCTGCATGCAGCCGGGGCCAGGGTCGTCCTGATCGACCGGGACGCCAGCCGGCTGGACGAACTGGTCGCGGAGATGGGCGATGGCGCCTTCGCGGTAAAGGCCGACCTGTTCGATCGCGCCCAGCTCGATGGCCTCAAGGACGCGATCCTGTCGGTCGCCGGCGGGCTCCATATATTCCACGCCAATGCCGGCTCGTATGTGGGCGGTCCCGTCGTGGACGGCGATCCAGACGAATGGGATCGGATGCTCGACCTCAACATCAACGCCACTTTCCGGGCCATCCGTTCGATCCTGCCGCATCTGGTCGCACAGAAATCGGGCGACGTGATCGTGACGAGTTCGATCGCCGGTCTCGTGCCAGTCGTCTGGGAACCCATCTACACCGCCTCGAAATTTGCGGTGCAGGCCTTTGTGCACACTGTGCGCCGCCAGGTTGCCAATGATGGCGTGCGTGTGGGGGCCGTCGCTCCGGGCCCGGTCGTCACCGCGCTGCTCAAGGACTGGCCCAAGGCCAAGATGGAGGAAGCTCTGGCGAACGGTAGCCTGATGCAGCCCAGGGAGGTCGCTGAGGCGGTGCTGTTCATGGTGACCCGCCCCAAGGGCGTCACGGTCCGTGACCTGGTCATCCTGCCCACGACCGTCGACCTGTAGGAAGAACGACATGACCAACGGGGTCCAGCATTTCGTCGGCATCGACGTGGGAACAGGCAGCGCGCGAGCCGGAGTGTTCACGACGGACGGCCGGATGCTCGCCTCAGCCAAGCGTGACATCGCCATATATTTCGAGGACGGCGAGATCGTTGAACAGTCCGGCAACGACATCTGGCGAGCGGTCTGCGCGTCGGTCAGGGAGGCCGTAGAAACGAGCGGGATCGCTCCTTCGTCCATCGGCGGCATCGGCGTGGATGCGACCTGCTCGCTGGTCGTGTTGGGTGATGGCGGCAGGCCCCTTGCTGTCGGTCCCTCCGAAGATCCCGAACGGAATATCATCGTCTGGATGGACCACCGGGCCATCGACCAGGCCAGGCGCATCACGCAGCTTGGTCACGATGTCCTGCGCTATGTCGGAGGGACGATCTCCCCGGAGATGGAGACCCCGAAGCTGCTCTGGCTGAAGGAGAACCGGCCGGCGACATTTCGCGACGCCGCACATTTCTTCGATCTTGCCGACTACCTAACATGGCGGGCCAGCGGCAGCACGGCCCGCTCGTCCTGCACCGTCACGTGCAAGTGGACATACCTCGCCCATGAGCGGCGTTGGGACCCAACCTACTTCCGAACCGTGGGTCTGGGGGAATTGGCCGACGAGGGGTTCGCCCGCATCGGCACGGACATTGTACCGCCCGGCACGAGGATTGGGGGACTGACGGACCAGGCGGCAGCCGATATGGGTATTCCGGCCGCCACGCCGGTAGCTGCCGGCCTCATCGATGCTCATGCCGGCGGGGTGGGCACAGTCGGGGCAATCGGCTCGCCTGCCGAGAACATGGCCTACGTGTTCGGCACATCCTCCTGCACCATGACCACCACCAGCCAGCCCGCCTTCGTGCCTGGCGTGTGGGGTCCCTATTTCGATGCCATGATGCCGGGCCTGTGGCTCAACGAAGGTGGGCAATCGGCTGCCGGCGCCGCAATCGATCGCCTGGTCGCGCTTCATCCTGCCAATGGCGCGGCGGCGAAGAAGGCGTCGGAGGCGGGCCTTACCCTGCTGTGCTACCTGTCCCGCAGCGCCGTTCGTTCCGACGCGGCCTCGGAAGCGATCCGCCTCGCCGACGGCGTCCATGTCGTGCCCGAGTTCCTGGGCAATCGCGCTCCCTTCGCCGATCCCGCCTCTCGGGCGGTCATCGCCGGCCTCGGCATGGACCAGTCCGAGAACAGCCTCGTGGCGCTATACGTCGCCGGGCTGAGTGGCATCGGCTACGGGTTGCGCCAGATCATCGATGTTCAGGCCGCGCATGGAGCGCCCGTTCGCCGCGTCGTCATTAGCGGCGGGGCGGGACAAGACAACCTGGTGCGTCAGCTGCTGGCCGACACCTCCGGTCTTCCGGTGGTGGTAACAACAGCGGACGAGCCCGTGCTGCTGGGTGCGGCGATCCTGGGCGCCATTGCGGCCGGCCACTACCCGTCCATGCAGGAGGCCATGTCGGCCATGACGAGCGCGCGAACCTCGTTTGAACCCGCGAAAGGTGAGATCGCCGATATACATCGGGCCCGGTTTGCAACCTTCGAGCGGCTGCAGGCGGCAGCGAGGCCAGTCCACGCGCGCTCGTAAATCAACTATCGAGCATGGTTACGAGAGTACGCAATGCATTGCGAAGGGTGGCTTCGGACATATTGGCGTAGCTGAGAAGCAAGGTGCTCTCCTCAGGCGCGGCGCCGAGGTAGTGCTTGCGCAGGAAGGCCACGCCCATGTCGCGCTTCCCTGCGCTATCCCCGATCGCATCTTCGTTCAGGCGGCGTGGAAAGCGGACGGTAGCGTGGAGGCCTGCCGAAATGCCGCTGACATCAACCTCGGGCAGTTCTGTTTTGAGGGCTGTCAGGAGGGCCTCGCGGCGATCCCGGTACAATGCACGCATCTTGCGCAGATGCCGGTCGAAGTCGCCGCTTGTGATGAAATGGGCCAGGGCGAACTGGTCGATCCGCCCGCGGCCGTAATCGATCTGCCGCAGCTCGTCTTCGAGCAGCAGCAGCAGATCGGGCGGCACCACCACCCAACCCAGGCGCAGCGCCGGAGCCAGCGTCTTGCTTACGGTGCCTGCGTAGATGACGTGCTCGGGAGCGAGCCCCTGCAATGCGCCCACTGGTGCACGATCGTAGCGAAATTCGGCATCGTAGTCGTCCTCCACCGCAACGGCGTTCCTCTCCCGCAACCAGCTTGCCAGTGCGAGCCGACGCACCCCGCTCATCACCACGCCTGTCGGATATTGATGCGCTGGCGACAGCAGCACCGCCTGTGCCTTGCTCCTGGCGAGCGCTGCAACGTCGATACCGGCTTCGTCCACGGCAATGGGGATCAACGTGAAGCCTGCGTCGATCCAGACCTCGCGGTCGGTGTAGCCGGGCTCTTCGACCGCGAGTTGAGTCACCCCACGGCGCTTCAATGCCCGTGCGAGGAAGGTTCGCGCCTGTTCAAAGCCACCGGTGATCAGTATTTGGCGCGGATCAGCACTGACGCCGCGTACGCGTCCGAGATACTCCGCCAGGGCTTGGCGCAATGGCCACACACCGAAGCGTTGCCGGTAGCCGAAGTCGTTCGGCGTCATCGCCTTGAGGGCAGCCTCCACCGCTTTCAGCCAGCGCGCCGAGGGAAAGGTGGATAGGTCCGGGGTGCCGGGCCGGAAGTCGTAGCGGAAGATTGCCGTGGAGAAGCTCTCCGGCGGCAACTTCGGGGCCTGCCGTCGGGGCGCAGTATCGGCCACCCGTGGCGCTGCTCCCTGTCGCAGCGCTAGATAGCCCTCGGCGGCGAGTTGGGCATAGGCCTCCATGACAAGAGGCCGCGAGATGCCGAGGCGGCGGGCAAGCTCGCGTGTCGAAGGCACCTCGCTGCCCGGCCGCAGCGTGCCGCCCCGGACGGCATCACGCATTTGCCGTTCGACCTGTACGTGCAGGGATTCGGGACTGTTGCGGTCCACGCTCAACAGGAGTTCGAAGTCGCGACTGGACAAGTGTTTCTGTCTCAACTGGTCATTAAATGCCTGCCCAGTTTGGCATAGCTTCTCTCCTATTCGCTAGTCGAACCGCTGGAGAAATCAAATGGCCCTCATTGATATCGCTGTCGATACAGTCACCCACGCGCCAACTGCGGGGATGTTCCGCGCCTTCGCCAGATGGCTCGCGGATGCTCGCGCCGAGAGCAAGAGGAGGGCGACGCTGCGGAGCCTCCTTTTCACCCCCGAACATCGCCTGCGTGATCTGGGCATCAGCCGTGACGAACTGATCCGGGCGATCGAGCGTCGCCGCTGAGGCGATTGCGACCTTCTGCTTTAAACCCCACCGGCCGGTCATTTTCGACACGGAACTACCAATGGATGAAATC
>JBARWY010000007.1:0-48047 GCA_049647065.1 Devosia sp.
CATTCGGCTGACCACCGGGGCGGAATTTGCCATGCGCGATGCGGCGCCGACGCCGATCCAGCTGGGACGGGCGGAGGAAGCGGCGCGCGGGCTGTTCCCGCTGGGGGAGCGGCTCGACCCCAAGCCCTGGAAGGGCGCCCGGCCCTGCACGCCGGACATGATGCCAATCATCGGCAAGGCGCCGCGGCATGACGGGCTCTATGTGGGCATCGGCCATGCCCATCACGGCTTCACGCTGGGGCCGGCGACGGGCGAGTTGCTGGCGCAGGCGATGACCGGGGAAGAGCCTGTTATCGACGTGAAGCCGTTCGGGATGGAACGGTTTTTGCGGCGGTGATCTCTCCATAAGTCCTATCTCGCTTCCCCTCCCCACAAGGGGAGGGTGGGCTCCACTCGTGGTCTACCCTCGAAGCCTAACTTGACACATTGGGCTATCAGTCGTATTTAGCCACTTACGTAATTAGCAAAGTACGCAAATATGACCGACCTGCTTAGTGCCACTTTTTCAGCTCTTGCCGATCCGACGCGACGGGCGATCCTGGCGCGGCTGACGCATGGGCCAGCGACCATAAACGAGCTGGCCGAACCGTTCGACATGACCCTGCCCTCGGTGTCCCGGCACGTGAAGGTGCTGGAGGAAGCCGGGTTGGTGTCGAAGGCGCGGGAGGCGCAGTTCCGCTCGTGCCGGCTGGAAACGCTGCCGCTCGAGGCGGCGGATAGCTGGCTGGCGGAATATCGGGTGTTCTTCAGCGAACGGTTCGACCGGCTGGAAGCACAGCTCAAGACCATGATGGCCGCACGGGCCAATGACCCCAAGGAAGGAGACCAGTGATGGCACCGACTTACCAACAGGAACGCGGCTTTACGCTGACACGCATGCTCGACGCACCGCCGGCGGTGGTGTGGCAGGCCTGGACCGACCCAAAATATCTCGACTGGTTCTTCAACCCGGAGACCACGCCGAGCTGGCCGACCTCGGTGGAGCTGCGGGTGGGCGGGGCGTGGCGGCAGCACATGGTGGAGAATGAAGAGCGGCAATACATGACCGGCGGGATCTACCGGGAGATCGTGCCGCATCGGCGGCTGGTCTTCGCCTGGGGCGCCAGCGGCGGATGGCCCAATACCGACGAGCCCGATGGGCCGCAGGTGACAGTGGAGCTGACGCCAGTGGGCGAAAAGACGCGCATGGATGTAGCGCTTCACCTGCCGGACCAGCTGAGCGAGGGCGAGGTGAAGGCGTGGCTCGACAAGGGCGTGGAGCCGGGCATGAGCATGACGATCGACCGGCTGGTGGCCAAGCTGGCACGGGCGGCCGTGGCCTGAACGTGTCGGGACCGTCACCCTCGGGCTTGAACCAAGGGTGACGAGCGGTGATGATGCCGGCGGCTAGCGCAGCCAGCCGCTGGGACGGGGGTGGAGCTCCATCTGGCCATCCCTGGTCGCCGCGTCGATGGCGGCGATTTCGTCGGCGGAGAGATTGAGATTGTTGAGGACGCCGAGGTTGTCCTTGAGCTGGTCGAGATTACGGACGCCGATCAGCGCCGAGGTCATTTCGGGGCGACGCAGGGCCCACGACAAAGCCAGCTGCACCATGGACTGGCCGCGCGAGCGGGCGATGTCAGCGAGCTTGTCCACCGCAGCAAGGACGCGCGGTTCGATATGGCTGGCCCGCAGGGTGCCATTGGGATTGCCGCCGCGGGTGCCTTCGGTGCCGCCGGCATTGTACTTGCCCGAGAGCACGCCCTGGGCAAGCGGGGAGAAGGCAATGATGCCGATGCCCAGCTCGCCGCAGGCGTCGATGGTGTGATCGTTCTCGATCCAGCGGTTGATCATCGAATAGCTGGGCTGGTGGATGGTGGTGGCGACGCCCATCTCCTTGAGGATGGCATGGGCCTGCCGCGTTTCCTTTTCCGGATAGGAGGAAATGCCGACATAGAGCGCCTTGCCGGAGCGGACGGCATGGGCCAGGGCCCCCATGGTCTCCTCGAGCGGGGTCTCGGGGTCATAGCGGTGGGAATAGAAGATATCGACATAGTCGAGGCCCATGCGCTGGAGCGACTGATCGAGGCTGGCGAGCAGGTATTTGCGGCTGCCGAAATCGCCATAGGGGCCGGGCCACATGGTGTAGCCGGCCTTGGTCGAGACGATCAGCTCATCGCGATAGGGACGGAAGTCTCGCGCCATGACCTGGCCGAACAGCTCTTCGGACGAACCGGCGGGCGGCCCGTAATTGTTGGCAAGATCGAAATGAGTGATGCCCTGATCGAAGGCATAGCCAAGGATTTCCATGGCGGTGGGATAGTCGCGGGTGCCGCCGAAATTCTGCCAGAGGCCGAGGCTGATGACCGGCAGCTTGAGGCCGGAGCGGCCGGAGCGGCGGTATTGCATCGTGTCATAGCGTGCCGTATCGGCCCGATAGGTCATGGCAGTCTCCCAACGATTTCTCGATTTGGCCCGGCAGCCGGGCAATGGTATGAGCGGGCCACCATGATGGCCGCTGACAAAAGATGAACGCTAATCTGCCCCAAGCCAATCAACCATACAAGGTGATGGCGATCTATAAATTTGCCGACCTTGATGATGCCGAGGCGATCCAGCCCGCGCTGGCGAGCTTCTGTTGTGGGCGCGATATCAAAGGCACGCTGATCCTGGCGCCGGAAGGCATCAACGGCACTGTGGCGGGGACGGTGGCTGATATCGACGCGCTGGCCGAGTGGCTGTTCACAAGCGAGGTGTTCGGCGGGCGGCTTGATGGCGCAGAGGTCAAGTATTCCAGCGCGGCCGAGATGCCGTTCCTGCGCATGAAGGTGCGGCTCAAGACAGAAATCGTGACGCTGCGGGCGCCGGAGGCCAATCCGGCCAAGACGGTGGGCACCTATGTCGAGCCGCAGGACTGGAACGGGCTGATCGAACGTAATGACGTGGTGCTGGTCGATACGCGCAACGATTATGAAGTGGGGCTGGGCACGTTCCAGCGGGCGCTGGACCCGGCGACCAAGAGCTTCACCGAATTCAAGGACTATGTGGCCAGCCATCTCGATCCGGCGCGGGACAAGAAGGTGGCGATGTTCTGCACCGGCGGCATCCGCTGCGAGAAGGCATCGAGTTACCTGTTGAGCCAGGGCTTCGAGGAGGTGTTCCACCTCAAGGGCGGCATCCTCAAATATCTCGAAGTGGTGCCACAGGAGGAGAGCCGGTTTGCCGGGGAATGCTTCGTGTTCGACGAGCGCGTTTCGGTGGGACACGGGCTCGTCGAAGGCGACGCGACCTTGTGCCGGGCCTGCCGCCATCCGTTGACGGCAGATGATCGCGCGTCACCTGATTATGCCGAGGGCGTAAGCTGCCCCCATTGCGTCGATGAAGTGGACAAGCACAGCGCGGCGGCTGAGCGGCAGAAGCAGATGGAGCTGGGCCGTGCCCGCGGCATAGCGCATTTGGGCGATGCCGCCGCGACCGTGGCCGCCGAACGCAAGGCGGCCAAGCGGACTTTGGCCGCAGCGTCGCGGGAGCGGAACAAGGCGGGTTAGGCGGCTTCCGACGCCAGCCGCTGCCGCCCCAGCACCAGCCGGGCGATCTGGCTGAGGTTGAGCAGGATGAACACCACGTTCCAGGCCACGACATTGAGCATGGGGACAGGCTGGCTGTAGAAATACACGGCCAGACAGATGGCTGCGGTCGCCGTGAGAATGCGCAGGCGCAGCATGTCCATGGTGAAGTAGGCGATGACGTAGAGCACGTTGGCCAGATTGATGAGCAATTCCAAAGCCATCCCCCTAGCTTTGGTCGAGGCGGTGGCGCATTGCCAACCTGACCAGACCGAGCCGGCTGCGCTGCTGGTTGAGGGCACCGTGCAAATCGAGCGGATCGATGCCGATGTCATAGAGAAGTCGCTCGTCGAGGCGGGACAACTCGCTCATCCGGCGGGCGCGGCGGGCGCGCCGCCGCAGCAGAACCAGAATACGGCGCGACACGCGCATAAGTCTTTGCCAGCGCAGGGCGGCAGAGGCGGCAGGGGCGTAAAGTTCGGTAACAGTCATGGTGGTCTCCACAGGTATGAGGGTGGCAGCGCCCGTCTCTGACGGGCGCCGCATCGGTCACTCGCCGCCGAATTCGGTCTTGAAGGTGTCAAAATCGATCTGGAGGCCGTTGATGACGGTGCTCCAGTGTCGGACATAGGCGGCCTGCGCCACGGCCTCGGACACCTCTTCCTGGGTTGCGCCCTGCGAGACGGCCGTCCTGGTCTCGAGCCAGATGCAGTACTGGCACGGGATCTGGGCGGCGACGGCGATGGCGATCAGCGACTTGACCTTGGGCTCGAGCACATTGCTCTCGCCGATCAGCAGGCCCTTGGTCATTGCCCAGGCGCCAGCAACGGCCGATGTCGGGTAGCCCTTGAAGTGCGACGGCACGACGCCAAGCGTGGCTTCGATATCCTGGTAAGTCTCTTGGACAGACGGGGCTTCCTGGGCGAAGCCGGTGCCAACATGGAGGAGAGTCGCAGCAGCGAGAGCGGCGACGATGAGGGTCTTGTTCATGAAAGGTCTCTTCGTTTTTGAGTGATGACAGCGCTGGGCCGCCGATGGGCTCGATCTATCGGCACCCCCATTTTGCTGATAGGCTGCTTTCCGACGAGAACGGTTCAAATCGGACATATCGCCATGGTTGCCGCACCCCATAAGCCGCTGTTGACGGCCGTGCTGGCCACGCCCGAGACCGGCACGGCGGGCACCTTCATCATCATGGATCTGCTGGCTGCAGTGGGGCAGTTGTGGGAGGCGATCCATGGCGAGGCGCCGCAACTGCCGCGCTTTCTGCCGCGACTGCTGTCGGTCGATGGCAAGCCGTATCGCGACGTGCATGGCGTGCTGATCGAGCCGCATGGCGCCATTTCCGACTATCCCGAGCCGGACATCGTGATGATCCCCGAACTGGTGATCGGCCCGTGGCAGGAGCCGCCGGCCTCGTTTGCGGCGCTGACCGGCTGGATCCGCTCGGCCCATGCCAGTGGTGCGCTGGTGGCGTCGCTGTGTTCGGGTTCGGTGCTGCTGAGCGAAACGGGCCTGCTCGACGGGGAGGATGCGACATCGCATTGGGGCTATTGCGAGGCCATCGCAACCCGCCACCCCAGTATCCGCATCCGCAAGGAACGAGTGCTGGTGCTGGCCGGCGAGGGACACCGGCTGATCACCACCGGCGGCTTTGCCTCGTGGCACGACCTGCTGCTGTACCTGGTGGGTCGGGTGGCCGGGCAGGAGGAAGCGCGGCGCCTGGCCAAGCTGTTCCTGCTCGACTGGCACAGCGATGGCCAACTGCCGTTTGCGGCGCTCACCATCGGCAGGCGACACGACGACAAGCTGGTCACCTCGGCGCAGGTATGGGTTGCCGACAACTATGCCGACCCCAATCCGGTGAGTGCAATGGCGGCGGAATGCGGGCTGACCGAGCGCAGCTTTCTTCGCCGCTTCAGGAGCGCCACCGGTCAGTCGCCGCTCGAATATGTGCAGACGCTGCGGATCGAGGAGGCCAAGCAACTGCTCGAAACCGGCGCTACGTCGCTCGACGATATTGCGGTGCAGGTGGGTTATGGCGAGCCATCGGCCTTCCGTCGCCTGTTCCGGCGGCTGGTGGGGGTGACGCCGTCAGCCTATCGCCGGCGCTACCAGCGCGGTAGCGCCTAAACCGCCCTTCCCCATCGCAATTACCGATGCTAGGCTCGGATTGTTCAGTAAATTCACCAGTGTCATAAGCCGAACCGATGGACCTAGACCAGCTTCGTACCTTCGACCGCATCGTGCGGGAGCAGAGTTTTACCAAGGCGGCCGCCTATCTCAACATTACCCAGGCCACCGCCTCGATGCGCATTCGGGCGCTGGAGAGCCTGCTGGGCGTGACGCTGTTCCTGCGCGGGCGGACGGTGACGCTGACCGACCAGGGCATGACCTTCCTGCCATTTGCGCGGCGCATTATCGGCACGGCGCAGGAGGGGCGCGAGGCGCTGCGGCGGGTGGAGCGCGGGCGGATCGCCATCGCGTCGCTGCGCAGCCTCGTCGCGCCGCTGATCACCGAACCACTGCTGCGCTTCCAGGAGAAATATCCCGGCGTCGACGTGGTGGTGAGCGAGGGACGGCAGAGCCAGATCGCCGCCATGCTGCATGAGCGCGACGTTGAAATGGGCATCTTGTGCTGGCCCAATCTCGATCCGCTGGTGGTTGACCTGGTGCCGCTGCTGATCATGCGCGAGCGGGTACCGCTGGTGGTGGCGCCCGAGATTGCGGCACAGCTTTCCAGCAAGCCCGCCATCGAGGAGGTGCTGGCGCTGCTGCCACGGGTGATCTCGCTGCGCTGGTGGCAGGCGGAGCCGGAGACGGCGGCCGCCCTGGTGCGGCTGGCCAAGACCAGCGTCGAGCTGCCGACGGGGCCGGCGCGGCGGCTGGCTCTCAAGGGCCAGGGCCTGGGCTTCTTCGTCAATTCGGCAGTGGCCGAGGACGTGAAGGCTGGCCGGCTGGTGGAAATCTCGCCTGATAATTTCGAGCCGCTACATCGTGACACTGCCATGGTGGTGCGGTCGACGGCGGCGCTGCAGCGCGAGATGCTGATGGATTTCGTGGTCGAAATCGCGCGGGAATGCGAAAGCGTCGGGGTGATCATCGAGAACCGGCTCGATACATTGAAGGGCGCTGCTGCCTGATGGGACATGACTTCATCATAGCCGGGGGCGGCTCGGCGGCTTCGGTTGCCGCCATGCGGCTGGTCAAAGAGTACGGTTTTTCGGTGCTGCTGCTGGAGCGCGGGCCGGCCAAGACCAACCGGGTCATGGCCATGCCGGCCGGCTACATGAAGTTTCTGGCGCGCGACGATTTCCTCGAAATGCACAAGACGGTGCCGCAGCCGCAACTGGGCGGGCGGGCACCGACGGTGCCGGTCGGCAAAGTGCTGGGCGGGGGCAGCGCGGTCAACGCCATGGTCTATATGCGCGGGCAGGCCGAGGATTATGACAGCTGGGCTGCCGGGCTGGGCAATGACGGCGCGTGGTCATACGCAGACATGCTGCCGCATTTTACCGGCATCGAGGCCAATAGCCGGTTCAACGACCGCTATCATGGCATTGGCGGCAACCTGCGCGTCTCCGACCCGGGGCAGCTTTCCCCGACGACGGAAGATTTCCTGCTGGCAGCCCAGGGACTGGGGCACGAATACAACCCCGATTTCAACGGCGCGCGGCAGAACGGCGTCGGCATCATGCAGCACACCTATGGGCAATGGGGCCGCTACAAGGAGCGCTCGGACGCCAAACGCGCATTTCTCGACGACCTGGCTGATGACAAGCGGCTGACCATCGTGACCGGGGCGCGGGTCGATCGCATCGTGGTGGAGAATGGGCGCGCGGTCGGGGTGGCCTACCAGAAGAATGGCGCGACGCAGACGGTGCGGGCAGAGCGCGAGGTGCTGGTGGCGGCGGGGACCTATAACAGTGCCAAGCTGATGCTGCTGAGCGGCATCGGGCCGGCCGAGCAGTTGCGCGAGCACGGGATAGACGTGGTGGCCGATATTGCCGGGGTGGGGCAGAACCTGCAGGACCACCACGAAGTGCCGGTCATCGCCACGACCAAGGGACCCTCGGGCTATTTCGGCCAGGACAAGGGCTGGAACATGGTGCGCAACGGGCTGCAATACCTGCTGTTCAATTCGGGGCCGGTGACGACGACGGGCATCGAAGCGTGCCTGTTCTTTGATCCCGATGGCGGCGAGCGAGCGACGATCCAGCTTTATTGCGCGCCCATCGTCTATCTCGATCGCGACGTAAGCGCGGCCGAGCCGACCTGGGGCGTGACGTTCACTTCGTGCCTGCTGCGGCCCAAGGCGCGCGGCTCGGTGACGCTGCGTTCGGCGGACCCTGAAGATCAGCCACTGGTGAACTGTAACTTCTTCGGTGATCCCGATGATCTGCGGCTGACCATCAAGGCGTTGGGGACGGCGCGGAAGCTGCTCGAGACGGCGCCGTTCAAGGGCAAGATTGCCGAAGAACTGCTGCCGGGGGCGGAGGTGATGGCCGACCCGGCGGCGCTGGAGCGCTATTGCGGGCAGACCGTCAAGACCAACTACCACCCGGTGGGCACGCTGCGCATGGGGAGCGAGAGCGACCCGAGCGCGGTGGTGGGGCCGGATCTGCGCGTACGGGGCGTGGAGGGGCTCAGGGTCATCGACTGCTCGATCATGCCAAGTATCGTTTCGGGCAACACCAATGCGCCGGCCATGGCGATCGGGTCGAAGGCGGCGAGTTTGATCGCGGGGGCTTACTAGATCGGGGCAACGGACTTAGCGCGAGCTAAGTCCTATCTCGCTCCCCCCCACAAGGGGGAGGGTGGGCCGACTGATGCGTCGGAGGAGGTATCGCACGTCCTAAGCATTGCCGATAAGAACACCGGCCGCGAAGACCAGCGAGCCGCCCAGGACCACCTGCAGGACGGCGCGCCAGAAGGGCGTGTGCATGTAGCGGTTCTGGATGAAGGCGATGGCCCAGAGTTCGACCAGCACGACGGCGATGGCGACGGTGGTGGCGACGGTGAAGTCGGCGATGAGATAGGGCAGAGCATGTCCCAGGCCGCCGATGGCGGTCATGATGCCGGCGGCGAGGCCGCGCTTGATGGGGGAACCGCGGCCGGTGAGCTTGCCGTCGTCGGACGCCGCCTCGGTGAAGCCCATGGAAATGCCGGCGCCGATGGCCGCGGCGAGGCCGACAAGGAAGGTCTGATGGGTGTCGCCGGTGGCGAAGGCGGCGGCAAAGACCGGGGCAAGCGTCGAGACCGAGCCATCCATGAGGCCGGCAAGGCCGGGCTGTACATAGGTCAACAGGAACTGGCGGTGCTGTTCGGTGGATTCGGTGTCACGGCCCTCGGCGCCCAATACCTTGGCATCGATGCGGTCGGCGGCATCGGCATGCTTGCGCTCCTGGGCAGCGAGATCGCCGAGGAGCTTCCTGATACCCGCATCGGTCGCCTGCTTGGCGGCCTCCATGTAGAAGCGATAGGCGCCCTCCTCCATCTCCCAGACCTGCTGGCGCACGGCGTCGAGGGTGAGTGTCTTCATCAGCCAGAGCGGCTTGCGCGGCACGAAACCCCGCACATGCTCGCGGCGGATGGGAACAAGACGCTTGCCGAACCGCTCGACATAGAGATCGAGCAGGCGGCGGCGATGCTCGTCCTCCTCGGCGGCCATGGCTTCGAACAGGGCAGCGGAACCGGGATAGGTGTCGGCGAGGCGGGTAGCGAACTCGGAATAGATGCGGCCATCCTCCTCCTCAGCGGCCACCGCGAGGGACAGTATCTCGCGCTCGGAGAGGGAAGAGAAGCTGCGGCGGGTGTCTGGGAGGAGCGAGAACATGGGCGGCCACACTTTGGAATGGTTCTAAACAATTGTTAGAACGGTTCTAATGTGTTGGCAAGAGTGTGTGGTGGTGGGAAGGGTTGGAGCCCGTGCCCGATGCGAGTTCGGGGCGTTAGTGTCGCCGATATTCGGGCTAAAGTCCCCCATCCCCTTGATCCTCCCCCGCGAGGGGAAGGGTGTCGACAGGGAGTGTAGTCCCCTTATGCCAGCATGGACTGCTGGGCGAAGATGCCGGCCATGGCACCGTGGGAGCTGGCGAGGGTGACTGACGCCATGGGATTGGCCAGGTCGCCGGCGGCGTAGATGCCGGGGACGGTGGTTTCGCGGCGGTCATCGACCTTGAGGGCGATGCCGACCGGAGTGTCGGTCGTCTCGAGGCCCAGCGCTTCGTGCAGGGCGGACGACGGCCTGTTACGTGGATGGGCGAAAAGCACATCGACGGGGACGTGGAAGCCGGTGTCCAGATTGATTGTGGAGAGGTGACCGCCAGCATGGGCGATCTCGACGATCTTGCCATCGACCACGGGAGTATTGCGGCGA
This sequence comes from Devosia sp., assembly GCA_049647065.1. GTDB lineage: Bacteria > Pseudomonadota > Alphaproteobacteria > Rhizobiales > Devosiaceae > Devosia. Next base: position 9,925 of record JBARWY010000007.1, read on the forward strand.
GCCAGATCGGCCCTGACATCGGCCTGGATGTCATGGCCGTCAGCGAAGACGGTGAGGCGATCGGTCCAGTCGTGGAACAGCGAGACTGCGTGGTGCGACTGTGGCCCGGACCAGACGAGGCCCCAGTGCTGGCCGGCAACCTCGAAGCCGTCGCAATAGGGACAGGGGACGATGGAGGTGCCCCAGCACTCGGCGAAGCCCGGGATGGCCGGCATCTGGTCGGCAACGCCATAGCTCAGGATCAGGCGGCGGGCCTTGAGGGTCTCGCCATCGGTGGTCAGCACGGAGAAATCGTCGATGGCGCCGGTGATGCTGTCGGCGCGGGCATTGACCAGCTTGAGCGTGGGATAGCGCGCCAGCTGCTGGCGGGCCTCACGCAGGATTTCGAGCGGCGGCTTGTGGTCATGGCCGAGCAGGCCATGGGAATGGCCGGCAAAGCGATTGCGCGGCAGGCCGGTATCGAGAACGGTCACCTTGCGGCGGGCGCGGCCGAGTTGCAGGGCGGCGGCGAGGCCGGCAAAGCTGCCGCCGATGATCAGGACGTCATCCATGGGAATGGGCTCCATTGGGGTGAAGAGGATTGGGGGTGGCCTGGCGCGCGATGTCGTCGAGCGAGACACGCTCAAGACGGGCGGCGAGCAGGGCCTCGGCATCGGCGAGGAAATCGCCCATGACGAAATTGACCGTGCGAACGATGCCGCAGGCAATATCGCCCGGGTCGCTTTCGGTGCGGATGAGGAGGCTCTCGCCCATGGCCGTGTAGACCTGCCTCAGGCTGATTTCAGCGGCGGGGCGCAGCAGGCGCCAACCGCCATCGTGGCCCTTGGTGGCGGCGACGATGCCGGCTTCGCGCAACTCGCCGAGAACGCGGCGGACGACGACCGGATTGGTCATCAGGCAGCGGGCGAGCGTGGTGGAGGTCATGGCCTCGTCGGGCTGCTTGTGCAGGTGGACGAGGGCATGAAGGGCGAGGGAGAGGCGGCTTGAGCGTTTCATGTAACTTTTATTGTTACATCTGATCGCGTTGTCAACCCTTTGGCTGGTTCTCGCTTTCACCGTATTGGCGGACTGCTATGGTTAGCTTGTCTGCGGAGACCGGGAGGAAAGACATGAAGACGCTGTTTGCCGCCATGGCGATCACATTGACGACTGTCACGGCGGCCTTGGCGTTTGACGCCGACACGCAGGCGATCATCGACCGGCAGAAAGCGGGCAAGCTGATGTCGATGAGCAACGTGGAGGTGCTGATGCGGACAAGCGAGAAGTGGTGCTACGACAACCAGGATTATAGCTGCGCCTGGACCGACATCTATCTCGATGTCACCGATATTGGCGCGACGTTCGAGATCGGCAATGCCTGGGATGCGGAGACCGACATCGCCTTTACCGATGAGGGCGTGTTCAAGGACGATCGCTATATCTGCGAATCCGGGAAGGACTGGGTGCCGACGGTGCGGGCGACGCGGCGCAGCGATGGCAGCTCGCTCGACGGGCGGCTGCTGTGGGAGGTCAAGATGGCGGTCCAAGCCAACCGCGAGGGCGATACGATGGACTGCTTCGACTATGTATTCCTGCGGTCGGATACTGACTATCAGACCATCACATTGTTGCAGCGGGCGTATACCGACGACGCCCACATCGAGGGCGGCGATGCGGAGGTGAGCCTGCATTTCAACGCGGAGGATGCGGCAGGGCTGACCTTGCGGTGGTGAGGAACAGAGACCCGAATGTCTCAGTCGACACCCTCCCCCTTGTGGGGAGGGATCAAGGGTGGGGCGGTTGGCCCCATATTGGGGCTCCCGCCACCCCCTCCCAACCTCCCCCATCGAGGGGGAGGTGCCGCGCTGTGCGTGGGGCGCGTTTGCGCCTCTAAATCCGGCCGTCCTTCAGTGACGTAGCCAGCGGTTCCGGCCGTGTTACCGGGGTCTTGATATCGACGGTGCGGCCTTCGGCAGCTGCGGTGGCGAAGGCTTCCATGACTTCGAGGACGTGGAGCGCCAGATCACCATTAGCGCGGTGGGGACGGTTGTCGAGGATGCCGGATGCCATGTCGGCGACGCCGAGCGAGCGGTAGTTGCCATCGGCATAGGGCTGGGTGACCTCCACCTTGGTCCAGGCTTCGTCGCGGCCGCGCTTCCTGATCTCGACATCACCACCGAAGAAGTTGGGATCGGGGATGATGAGGCTGGCCTCGGTGCCGTAGAGTTCGAGCGGAATGTGCTTGTGGCCGGCGACGTCGAATGACAGGCCGACCTGCACGATGGCGCCGTTGGCAAAGCCGAGCGAGGCGGTGGCGTGGGTGTCGACGACAACGTCCATGACCTGGCCCTTCCTGGGCTCGGACAGTACGGGGCGCTGAGTGCGCAGCCGCGAGGCCATGGCCGAGACGCGGGCAACCGGACCGAGGAGGTTGACCAGATCGGTGATGTAATAGGGACCCATATCCAGCACCGGGCCGCCGCCGATGTCGTAATAGAAGGCCGGATCGGGATGCCAGGCTTCGTGGCCGGGGCACATGAAGAAGCCGGTACCGCCGACGAGCTGGCCAAGGGCGCCGCTATCGACCACTGCCCGCGCCTGCTGGTGCGATCCACCGAGGAAGGTATCGGGCGCGGAGCCGATACGCAGGCCCGCCTTATTGGCGGCGTCGAGCAACTTGCGCCCCTCCGCATAGGTAATGCCGAGCGGCTTTTCGGAATAGACGTGCTTGCCAGCGGCAAGCGCACGCAGGCCCACCTCGACATGGGCGCGCGGGATGGTCAGGTTGACGATGAGCTGGATGTCGGAGCTGGCAAGCATCTCGTCGATGCTCATGGACTTGAGACCGAACTCGGCTGCGCGCGCTTCGGACGCCTCGGGGCGCATGTCGGCCAGTCCCTTAATATCGAGAACGGGGAAGCCCGCCATGGTCTCATGGCCGGTAATGGCCCGCAGATAGGCCGATGAAATATTGCCGGTGCCGATGAAGCCAATACCGAGGCGCTTGGTGGTCACAGCGCGATCCTCCCTAAAATGTTAGTGGCAAACTAACGGGGAGAATCGCGCCGCGCCAGACGGTCAGGCGAATTTATTTGGATCACGGAGAATTTGCGGCAAGCCAGTCGGGATCGGGTTCGATCGGGGTGATGATGTCGAGCAGGATGCCGTTGGGATCGGCGGCGATGAAGTGGCGCTGGCCGAAGACTTCGTCGCGCAGCGGTTGAGCGATGGTGACGCCGGCAGCGGCGAGGCGCCGCTCCTCGGCGGCGGCATCCTCGACGTAGAAGCTCAGGATGAGGTTGCGGGTAGCGCCCTGTCCGGCTGGGGGGATCGAGTCGTGGTCCTGGGCGATGACGGCCAGCTCAAAGGGGTGCTCGGAGGTGGCGCGAAGCTGGACATACCAGTCGAGGCCGTAGGTCCTGACGAAGCCGAGATGGGTCTCGTAGAAGCGCGCGGTTGCATCGACATCGGCAACCTGGATCAGCGGGTAGAAGCTGGGGGTCTGCATGGGTTTCTCCTTGTTTCCTGCGGTCAATCAAGATACAAACTGCATGTATGTATCTGTAACTAACATACAGGCAGAATGTATGCAAGTGGAAACGAGACGAACCCAGTCAGAGCGGCGCGAGGAAACCAAGGGCCAGCTGCTGGCCGCCGCGCGGGCGCTATTTGCCGAGAAGGGCTTTGCCGAGACCAGTACGCCAGAGATCGTCGCCCGAGCTGGCGTAACGCGCGGGGCGCTCTATCACCACTTTGCCGACAAGACGGCGCTGTTCGCGGCGGTGGTGGAGGCCGAGCACGCTGATGTTGCTGATGGTATCGAGGCAGCGGGCGATGCGACGCCTGCTGATCCGGTGGCGGCCCTGCTGGCGGGGAGCGAGGCGTTCTTTGCGGCGATGAGCGATGAGGGGCGGCGGCGGATACTCCTCGTGGATGCGCCGGCGGTATTGGGCCGCGCGGCGCTGGACGAGATCGATGCGCGGCATGGACTGGAAACGCTGGTCTGCGGGCTGCGCGACGCCATGGATGCCGGGGCGATCAAGCGGTTGCCAATATTGCCGCTGGCGCAATTATTCGGGGCGTTGTTTGACCGGGCGGCGTTGGCGCCGCCCGCGAGCCAGGCGGAGTTTCAGCAGGCGATGGCGGCGATGCTGGAGGGGTTGCGAGCCTAGCGCGCTTCCAGATCCCCCACCCTTTTCGCCAGTTCCTGGACCGCTGATATCAACGGCGCGATGAAGCTGTCATAGCGCAAGCCCTGCTCGCTCTCCGGGTCGGATGGGTCGGCAAGGATGTGGCCGGCGAAATCCGCGCCTGACAGGATCGACTGCACCTGCTGGGCGAGGAGACCATAATGGGTGCGGCGGCCGGGGCGAGGTTGGCCCTCTTCGTTGCCGCCATTGGTCCAGCGGTATTTCACCGGCTCCAGCGCGAGGATGAAATCGAGGCCCAGATCGGTGGGGGCGATATCGGTCTTCTGCCTGATATCGGAAGTCTGGATGGTGCCGGTGGCGGCCCAGACGGCCGACCAGCGGGCGCCGGAACCGCCCAGCGTCATGGCATTGTCGATGGCAGGACGGAAGGTGGCGGCAACGGTGGTGGCGCCTGTGCCGGCATTGACGGTGAGCGCATTGACCCAGGTGGCGCCGTCCGGGCTGACCTTGAGGCGCCAGTGGTCATCGCCGGCAAGGCCCATTTCGGCACGACCGGACCAGTTGGTCTGGTAGAGCAGGCTGGCAGTGTCGGCGGCGGCGGCCTTGTTGATTTTTACCTGATGACCATTGCCGGCATGGGTCAGCAGCGTCGCGGCAGATGAGACGGCCAGGCGGTTGGTGGTGTCGGCCGATGTGTTGACGCCAAGGCGCGGCAGGGCCGAACCGAGGGAGGAGAGTGGGGTCCAGGCCCCGGCGTCGAAAACCAGCTGGGTCTTGTCGGAGCGGTCATAGACCTGCCAGCCGGTAGCCGGATCGAGGAAGGTCCAGGCGCCTGACTGGAAGGCGGCGATTTCGGTGGTGTGGCCGGACCATGCGCCTGACGCGCCTGCCGGGACGATCCAGGCTTCGCCGGCCAGTGGGGTCGTCGGCGGCGTGGTCAGGATGCGGCTTTCGACTGATGGCTGCACCAGGGCATCGAGCGCCTGGATCGCCTCGTTGTGGGTGATGTGCTTCTGCGCCTGGCTCGGCATGATGAAAGGCAGCGTAAGGCGGGGGGTGTGGTCCATGGGAATCTCCTTGGGAGGAGTATCGGGCTGGATGGGTGGGGTGGGGATAAGTGGATAGCTCTGCATACTCGCTCAGCACCTTTCCCTCGACGGGGGAGGCTGGGAGGGGGTGCTGAAAGCCCCGATATCCGGGCTAAACATCCCCCCGCCCTTGATCCCTCCCCGCAGGGGGGAGCGTGTCGGCTGAGAATGCCGTGCTAAGCGGCTGCCGCCCGCGGCCTGCGCATCGTCGTCACGATGAAGGTCACCACGAAGGTCGCGCTCATCAGCAGGACGATGGTGGGCGCTGGCGCGCTGTCGATGAAGAAGCTGGCATAGATGCCGACCAGCGAACTCACAACCGAGACGGTCACCGCGATCAGCATCATGGGCGCGAAGCGCTTACTGATGAGGTAGGCGATGGCGCCAGGGGCGACGAGAAGCGCGACGACCAGCACGATGCCGACCGCCGTGAGTGCGGCGACGATGGTCAGCGAGAGCAAAGCCAGCAGGCCATAATGCAGCCAGCGCACCGGCAGGCCGATGGCGCCGGCCTGTTGCGGATCGAAGGTAAAGAGCAGCAGGTCGCGCCATTTGGCGAGCACGATTGCTGTGACCACCAGCGCGATGATGCCGGTCTGGATCAGGTCGCCGGTGCTGATGCCGAGGATGTCGCCGAAGAGAATGTGGTCGAGATGCACGTCGGTCTGGATGGACGTGTAGAGCACGATGCCGAGGCCGAAGAGGCCGGCAAAGACCACGCCCATCACGGTATCTTCCTTGATGCGGCTGTTTTCCTTGAGATAGCCCACCGAGAGGGCGCAGCCCATGCCGGCGGCGAAGGCGCCAATGCCAAGCGGGATGCCCACGATATAGGCCAGCACAACGCCGGGCAGCACGGCGTGGGAGATGGCGTCGCCCATCAGCGACCAGCCCTTGAGGACGAGGAAGCAGGAGAGGAGCGCGGTGGGGATGGCGACCATGACCGCGATCGCCATGGCCGAGGTCATGAAGGGGAACTGGAACGGCCAGAGGGCGTAGACGACGAATTCGTTCATGACGCGATCTCCGCGGCGGCCTTGCGGCGGGCAGCGAGAAGGCCGTGCTTGGGGGCGAAGACGAAGGCCGTGAGGAAGACCGCCGTCTGCAGCACGACGATGACACCGCCGGTGGCACCATCGAGGAAGAAGGAGATATAGGCGCCGATCAGCGAGGATAAGGCGCCGACGGCAATGGCGATGAGGATGAGGCGCGGGAAACGGTCGGTCAGCAGGTAAGCGGTGGCGCCGGGGGTAACCACCATGGCGATGACGAGGAAGGCGCCGACGGTCTGCATGGCGGCGACGGTGCAGGCGGCGAGGAGGGTGAAGAACACCACCCGCAGCAGAGGCGGATTAAGCCCGATGGAGCGGGCGTGGCTCTCGTCGAAGAAGGTGACCATGAGGTCCTTCCAGATGAAGAACATCACGACCAGCGTGACAACCGAGATGATGACCAGTTGCAAGGTGTCCTCGGGCGTGACGGCGAGGATATTGCCCATGACGATGGTCTGGATGTTCACCGAGGTTGGTGACAGCGAGATCATGAACAGGCCCAGGCCGAAGAAGGCAGTGAAGATGAGCCCGATGACGGCATCTTCCTTGAGCTTGGTGCGCTGGGTAAGGAACAGCATGGCCCCTGCCGCGAGGCCGCCGGAAAAGAAGGCACCGAGCGAAAAAGGCAGGCCAAGCATATAGGCACCGGCCACGCCCGGAACGATGGAGTGGCTCAGCGCGTCGCCGATCAGCGACCAGCCCTTGAGCATGAGATAGGCGGACAGGAAGGCGCAGACGCCGCCCACCAGGGCCGAGACCCAGATGGCATTGATCATGTAGTGGTAGTTGAAGGGCAGCAGCAGGGTTTCGATCATTTGGGTTCGACCGGGTCCGAATGCCTGGTGGTCATCTTGCCCTTCTCGCCATACATGACGAGCGGGCGCTCATCGTCGGTGAGGACCGAGATGTGGCGCGGGTCGTCGTCGTCATGCAGGCCCGAACCTGCCAGGACGAAGTGGCGCAAAGCGCCGCCGAAGGTTTCTTCCAGCCATTCGCGGGTGAAAATCTCGCTGGTGGGGCCAGAGGCGAGGACCGTGCCCTTGACCAAAACGGTGCGGTCGCAGAATTCGGGGACGGAGCCCAGATTGTGGGTCGAGACCAGCATGACCTTGCCCTCGTCGCGCAGCGCTCGCAGCAGGGCTATGATGGCGTCCTCGGTGCCGACATCGACGCCGGTAAAAGGTTCGTCGAGCAGGATCACCTCGCTCTGTTGCGCCAGGGCGCGGGCGAGGAAGACGCGCTTCTTCTGGCCGCCGGATAGTTCGCCGATCTGGCGGTGGCGGAATTCGATCATGTTGACGCGTTCGAGTGCCTGGGTGACCATCAGGTTGTCGATGTGGCGCGGGCGGCGCAGCATGCCCATATGGCCGTATCGGCCCATCATCACCACGTCTTCCACCAGCACCGGGAAGTTCCAGTCGACATCCTCGGACTGCGGAACATAGGCGACGAGGTTGCGCTTGAGCGCCTGCTTGCCGGGAACGCCGAGGATATCGACCGAGCCGCTGGCCAGCGGGACGAAGCCCATGATGGCTTTGAACAGCGTCGACTTGCCCGAGCCGTTGACGCCCACGAGAGCGGTGATGGACCCCTTCGGGATGGTGAAGCTGGCATGCTTGATGGCAGTGGTGCCGTTGCGATAGGCGACGGTGATGTCGCTGACGGCGAGGCCCGGGGCTGATGTGTCGTGGCTCATGTCGTTCATGGGGTCAGGCCTTCGACGATGGTGGTTGATGTGACCGCTAGCAGGTCGAGGTAGGTCGGTACCGGACCATCTGGGTCCGACAGAGAATCCACATAGAGCACGCCGCCATACTTGATACCGGTCTCGCGGGCGACCTGCTCGGCGGGCTTGGGGGAAATGGTGCTCTCGGAGAAGATGGCCGGCACGGCGTGCTCACGCACCGCGTCAATGACGTGGCGGACCTGCTGCGGGGTGCCCTGCTGATCGGCGTTGATCGGCCATAGGTAGAGTTCCCTGAGGCCGAAATCGCGCGTCAGATAGCTGAAGGCGCCTTCGGATGACGCAAGCCAGCGCCGTTCCTCGGGGATGGCATCGAGCGCGGCGCGGATGGGCGCGACGGTGGCGGTGATCTTTTCGGCATAGGCGGCGGCGTTTGCATTGTAGGTGGCTTCGTTGGCCGGATCGGCCTCGACGAAGGCCTTGCGGATGTTCTCGACATAGATCAGCGCGTCGGTGGGCGACATCCAGGCATGCGGATTGGGTTTGCCGGCATAGGGGCCCTCGCCGATGCCCATGGGCTCGATACCATCGGTGACGACGACCGACGGCACATCGCCCAGATTGGAGAGGAACTGCTCGAACCATTGTTCGAGGTTGAGCCCGTTCCACAGAATCAGGTCGGCATCCTGCGCGGAGATCAGATCGCCCGGCGTGGGCTGGTAATTGTGGATCTCGGCGCCGGGCTTGGTGATCGACACCACATCGGCCGCGTCGCCTGCCACGTTCTGCGCCATATCGGCGATGATGGTGAAGGTGGTGACGGCCTTGAGGCGATCCTGAGCGGTGGCGGGCAGCGTCGCCGCCATGGCGGCGGAGACGACGAGAGCGGCAAACAGACGACGATGCATCAAGCACTCCAAATCAGGACAGTGATTCAATAATGCAGTTGCAAATCATTCGCAATAGCAAGTTTTGGTGCCGTGACGAGGGTGAGCGCGGCGTCTGCTCCGCAATGGGAGCCGATGCGCTTGCGAGGGTGGGGGGAACGGGGCTAAGTGCTTGGGTGTTCCCATGCAGTGATTGCCGATGACCGCCCACCTGTCGCTGAACTATGACCTGACCGGCCACAATACGCTGGGGCTCAAGGCGCGCTCGCAATTTGCGCGCATCGTGGAGGACCCGGCAGAACTGCCGGGACTGCTGGCGGCGGCAGAGCGGGACGGGCTGCCGGTGCGCGTGCTGGGCGGAGGCAGCAATGTCATCCTGGGCGAGGATTTTTCCGGGGTCACCGTGCTTATGGCATCGCGCGGCCGCACACTGACGGAACAATCGGACGGCGCTGTGCTGCTGGAGGCGCAGGCGGGTGAGAACTGGCATGAACTGGTGGCCTGGACGGTCGGACAGGAGCTGTGGGGGCTGGAGAACCTAGCTGGAATTCCGGGCACGGTCGGAGCTGCGCCGATCCAGAATATCGGGGCCTATGGCGTGGAGCTGCGGGACCGTTTTGTATCCCTCGACGCCTATGACAGGGCTACGTCGGCGTTCGTGACACTCGACCGGGACGCTTGCCGCTTCGCCTACCGGCACAGTGTTTTCAAGGAACAGCCGGGCCGATATGTGGTGACAAGGGTTCGGCTGAAGCTGGCACGAAACGGGGTGGCCGAGCTCGGTTATCGCGAGTTGTCGGCGCTGGGTGCGGTGGACCGTCCGCAGGTGGTGATGGACGTCGTGCTGAAGACCCGTGGGGCCAAGCTGCCGGACTGGCGGGTGCAGGGCAATGTCGGCTCGTTCTTCCACAATCCAATCGTGTCGGAACGGCTGGGACACGCATTCCTGTTTGCCAATCCCGGTGCCCCGGCCTTTCCGCAGGGGGATGGCACGATCAAGCTCTCAGCCGGCTGGCTCATCGAACAGGCGGGGCTGAAGGGCCATCGCCAAGGCACCGTCGGTGTTTCGGAGCAGCATGCGCTGGTACTGGTCAATCTTGGCGGCGCGACACGCACCGAACTCATGGCGCTGGCGGACCACATCGTCGAGGTGGTGCAGGAGCGCTTCGGTATCGGGCTCAAGCGTGAGCCCGAACTGCTCTAGGCTCAGGACGGGTGACTGCTGGGATCGGGAAAGAGTGGGATGAGGTCGGGAACGTCCTTGTAGGCCTTGGCCTCGCAGCGACGTGCGGCTTCTTCCACCAGCAACCGTATGACCTCACCCCCCTCGGCCGGGATGATGGCCAAGGCTTGCAGCAGATGGTCGCGCGCCTTCTCGTATCGATGGTCTGGTAGCAAGGTCATGGTGCTATCCACAACGCCCCCACGGCAAGGATGAGAACGAGGCACGGACGGAAGCTTAAGGGCTGCGCTGCAATTTGAGTCTATTGCCAGCAATCGGTGGCCACGCGGGCGCAGCCGAGGTGACAAATGGGGCTGGCGCAAAGCGCAGCAATCTGGATAATTCGGGTATGGGGATAAGGCCGGTTCGTCCCCCATGTCGGAGGGGGCATGAAAGCGCCAAGCCTGACGCTCAGCCAGAGACTGCTGCTGCTGACCGCCGTGGCCCTGCTGCCTGCTCTTGCTATTCTCGGCTTCAACGAAATGTCGCTGCGCAAAACGCGTGAAGCGGAAGTGCATGCCTATGCACTGCGCATGAGCGAGCTCGCGGCGCTCGAGATGCAGCGCATCCTGACCGGGGCCGGCGCCCTGATGGTGGCCGTGGCCAATGCGCCGGTGGTGCAGGCGGGCGGAGCGGAATGCCAGGGATATATGGAACGCCTGGCGGCGCTGTTACCGCAGGTGCTGGTGATCAACATCGTCGACCTGGATGGCCGCAGCATCTGCGCCAACAGCACCGATCCGGATGATTTGCGGCCAGCCGAAAGCGTGAGCGTCCGGGCAGCGCTGCAAACCGAGTTCTTCCGGGTGGGCGAGTATACCAGGACGTCGCGCGGGCCGGGACTGCTGCTGGGAACGCAACGGACGGCGCCGGACGGCTCGATGCTCGGCTATGTGCTGGGAGTGGTGGGGCTCGAATATCTGGGGCAGGTGCTTAAGGACCGCCCCGACCTCAGCGGTACCGCCATGACCATAGCCGACCGCAACGGCACCTATCTGGCGCGCGAGCCGCTGCCGGAGCAATATGTCGGCACGCAGATCCCCGACAGCTTCCTGCCAAGGCTGCAGGGGACCGAGCCGGGCAGCCTGCAGGTTACCAGCGACGGAACCGAGAGGATCATCGGCTTCCAGCCGGCCGAGCAGGGGCTGGGGCTCTATGTGAGCGCGGGACTGCCGTTCGCCGACAGCATGGCTCCGATCAATGAAGCGACGCTGCGCAGCCTGCTGCTGGCCGGCGTGGGTGGACTGCTGGCGCTGCTGCTGGCGCTGAGCTTTGGCCGGCGGTTCATCCAGCAGCCGGTGCTGCGCCTGCTCAATACCATTCACACCTGGCGCCGCGGGGACCACGCTACCCGCACCGGCATGGCGCGCGGACCGGCCGAGTTCCACCAGATCGGGCTCGCCATCGACGAGTTGCTGGACGAGCTGGGCGAGCGGCAAGTGGCCCAGGCCGAGGCCGAGCAGCACCGGGACCTCTTGGCGCGCGAACTGGATCATCGCATCAAGAACCTCTTGGCCACCGTGCAGGCACTGGCACGGCAGAGCTTCAAGGACACGCACCTGTCGGAGGCGTCGCTGCAGGCGTTCTACGGACGGCTGGCGGTGATGGCTAATGCGCACAAGCTGCTGACGGCCCGGCATGCCGAAAGCGCCAAAATCGCCGACGTCATCGCGATGGCCATCGGCCCGTTCAGCAGCAAGGAGCAGGACCGCTTCACCCTGGCGGGACCCGCGCTGGACCTGCATGCCAAGGCGGCCTTGTCGCTGGCCATGGCGCTGCATGAACTGTGTACCAATGCCACGAAATATGGCGCGCTGCACGGGGAGGCGGGACAGGTGGCGATCGGCTGGGCCCTGACCGAGGGCAACCAGCTCATCATCACCTGGCGCGAAAGCGGCGGACCGGCCGTAGCCGCGCCGACCAGCAAGGGTTTCGGCTCGCGCATGATCGAACGGGCGCTGGCGGCCGACCTCGGCGCGACCGTCAGTTTCGACTATGCCGCCGATGGCCTCGTCTGCACCATCATTGCCGCGGAAACGGCCCTTGCCGGACGGCAACCACCGAGCGCCGGGCCGTTCCTGCCGATCCGCGCGGCCGGCCGGCAGGCCTGAGTCAGGCTCGCAGAACGCCCCCGGAAGTCTTGCTGACTGCGGCGATAATGCTTGCAGAAATCTTGTCGATTTCTTCCTCGGTGAGCGTCTTGTCCGATGGCTGGATGGTCACCTCGATGGCGACGGACTTCTTGCCTTCGCCGACATGGCTGCCCTCGAATACGTCGAACACCACGACATCCTTGATCAGCGCCTTGTCGGCACCGCGGGCCGCCTTGAGGATGGCGCCTGCCGTGACCGCCTTGTCGACGACGAAGGCGAAGTCGCGGGTGAGGGGCATCAGGGACGAGAGATCGAGCGCCGGCTTGGTGCGCGTGGCCTTCTTGCGCGGCTCGGGCAGCGCGTCGAGATCGAGCTCGAAGGCGGCGACGGGGCCGGCGATATCGAGTTCGGCAGCCCAGGCCGGGTGCAGCTCGCCGAACCAGCCGAGCGTCTTGGGACCCTGGGCGATGCGGCCGCCGCGACCTGGATGGCTCCAGGGCGCGGGTTCGGCAAAGAGCTGCACCTTGTCGATGTCATAGCCGAGAGCATCAAGCACCGCGGCGAGGTCAGCCTTGGCGTCGAAGACGCCGACGGACTCGGGTTTGCCGGACCAGTGGCGGCCCGAACCTGCAAGCTTTGCAGTGCCGGTGCGAATACCGGTCGCATAGGTGTGCTGACCCTCCGGCGCATCGCTGAGGAAGACCTGGCCGACTTCGAAAATGGCGAGGTCCGCCGTGCCGCGATTGGCATTGCGCCTGACAGCGGCGAGCAGTCCGGGGAGCAGCGAGGGGCGCATGTCGGTCATGTCGGAGGCAATGGCATTGGCGAGCTGGAGGCCCTCCTGCCCGCCGCCGAAGCGGGTGGCCTCGTCATGCGAAATGAAGGACCAGGTGACGGCTTCGTCGAGGCCACGCGCTGCCAGTGCCCGGCGGGCGATGCGGCGGCGGTTCTGGATATTGGTCAGCATGCGCGGCGCGACGTGATTGAGGCGCGGCAGCGGCTCGACCGGAACATTATCCACTCCGACCATACGCATGACTTCTTCGACCAGATCGGCCTTCTGGGTCACGTCGGGCCGCCAGGACGGAACCTTGACGGTGAAGCTGTCACCCTTGCCGGTCATTTCGAAGCCGAGGCGCGAAAGAATGGCGGTGACGATCATCGGCTCGACCGAAAGGCCGGTGAGGCGCTTGACCTCGGTGAGCGGGAATTCCACGACCGTATCGGGGAAGACGTCATCGCCCGAGATGGCCGGCTCCATCGGCTCGCCGCCGCAGAGTTCCATGACAAGGCGGGTGGCGAGTTCGAGGCCGGGCTCGGTGAGGGCCGGATCGACATTGCGCTCGAGGCGATAGCGGGCGTCGGAGACGATGCCGGTCTTGCGGCCAGTGCGGGCGATCAGTTCGGGATCCCAGCTGGCGCATTCCATGAAGACGTTGGTGGTCTCCTCGGTGACGCCGGAGCGAATGCCACCCATGATGCCGCCGAGACAGAGCGGACCCTGATCGTCGGCGATGACGGTCATGGTCTCGTCGAGGGTGTAGACCTTGTTGTCGAGGGCGTCGAAGGCCTCGTTGCGGGCATTGCGCAGGACCGGCTGGCCGACGAGCTTATCGGCATCATAGGCATGCAGCGGCCGGCCCCAGCCCAGCGATACCAGATTGGTGATATCGACGATGGTGTTGATGGGGCGCAGGCCTACGGCGCGCAGGCGCTGCTGCAGCCAGGCCGGAGACGTGCCGTTCTTGATGCCCTTGAGGTAACGGCCGCCGAACTTCCTGATAGCCTTGGGCTCATCGGCGCCGAAAAGCTGCGGCAGCGGGGCGATGGGGCTCTTTCCCCGGGAGGGGACCGGGGACATGTCGGTCTGCTTCAGCGTGCCGAGGCCGAAGGCGGCGAGATCGCGCGCGATGCCGTAGACGCCAGTGGCGTCGCCGCGGTTCGGGGTGATCGAGATGTCGAAGACCACGCCATTGATGCCGGCATAGTCGACATATTTGATGCCGACCGGCGCATCCTGGGGCAGCTCGATGATGCCGTCGTGGTCGTTGGAGAGTTCCAGTTCGGCATTGGAGCAGAGCATGCCATTGCTGACCTGGCCGCGGATATTGCCCTTGCCGATGGTCATGTCCTTGCCCGGGATATAGGTGCCGGGGAAGGCGAAGACACTCTTGAGGCCGGTGCGGGCATTGGGGGCGCCGCAGACCACATCAATCAGCTCGCCGGTACCGGCATCGACCTTGCAGACGCGTAGCTTGTCGGCATTGGGATGCTGCTCGGCCGAGACGATATGAGCGGTTACGAAGGCGGAGAGCGCCCTGCCCTGATCTTCCATGCCTTCGAGTTCGAGGCCGACCTTGGTCAGCGTCTCGCCGATCTCGGTCGCCGACGCATCGGTATCGAGATGCTCCTGGAGCCAGTCGAGGGTGAATTTCATTGGTAGGGCACCTTATCGGAAGTCGGACTTGCTGCCCGATATGGGCGGCAGTGCACGGGAAATCTTGAACAGTTCGACGAGGACATTGGCGAAGCCGCGGGCGTCGTCGATGGCCTTATGGGTGTGGGCGATGTGGCCGTAGAATTCGGCCGGCAGCTTGCTCATGCCCCAATCCATGTAGGGCGCGCCACGCAGGGTGCCGGCCATGGTGTAGAGGCAGATGCCGCCGCCGCGGAAGATCTGGCGGCCCTTGAAGGGACCTGACAGGGCGCGGGTGCCGGCATATTCGTCGAGATAGTGATCCATCCACAGCCCGTCGAAGATCATCGGCGCGGCGACAAAGACCTTGGGACCGGGCAGCGATTCAACCCAGTCGGCAAAGCGCGGCATGACTTCAGCCGGCTCCTCGGCATTATCAGTGGTGGCGGCCCAGGCTTCGGGCTGGGTGGCCCACCAGGCCATGGTCTGGTCGTTGGTGGTGCGATCGGGGCGCTGGAGGAGCTGGGCTTCGAATTCGCCATGAGGCGTGCCGTCGGCCTCGATGGCGACGGAGGCGAAGCTCAGCATGGAATTGTGCAGCGGGGTCGGGCCGTCGGATTCGATATCGGTGACAATGAAGATCGGGCTGGCGACCTGGCTGTACAGGGCGCGGCCAGCCGGGAGGACTTCGACCAGCCGGAAGCGTTCGCAGACCAGCTCCATATCGGGCGAGAAGCCGCCATTGCGGGCGAAATAGGCCTCGTGGCCGACGCGCCAGGCGGCGTAATCGCCCTCGCCTTCCCGATCGGTAAAGGCGGGTTCGATGTCGTCGAACCGCTTGATCT
Source organism: Devosia sp. (assembly GCA_049647065.1). Classification (GTDB taxonomy): domain Bacteria; phylum Pseudomonadota; class Alphaproteobacteria; order Rhizobiales; family Devosiaceae; genus Devosia. Next base: position 25,342 of record JBARWY010000007.1, read on the forward strand.
CGAGCGACAGCGTTTCGACGACGCAGGCGGGCTCGCCCTTGCCATTGAGCACGACATCGCGGCGGCCGACTTCAGGCATGGCTTCCTTGCCGGGGCCATAGTCACGCAATGCACCGCAGGTCGCGGTTTTCTTGCCCGATAGCACCAGGCCGAGCAATTCCTCATTCAGCTCTGGCGAGTCGCCGAAGCTGAACTGGATGGCATTGGCGTAGTGGGGCGGGAGGGTCATTGGTGCGCGTCCAATTGTCTACCGCAGGCTTCCCAACCACCATGTCGCACCTCCCCCTTGATGGGGGAGGCTGGGAGGGAGTGTCGGGAGCCACGATATCCGGGCTCACGCCACCCACCCTTGATCCCTCCCCGCAAGGGGGAGGGCATCGACTGATGGACCGGTTCCAAGAAGCCAAGCATCTTAGCTGCTCAGCCCGCCGAACAGCGTCGGCAGGTCGAGCGGGCGGAAGCCGTAATGGTCAAGCCAGCGCTGGTCGGCGTCGAAGAAGGCGCGCAGGTCCGGCATGCCGTATTTGAGCATGGCGATGCGGTCGATGCCCATGCCCCAGGCGAAGCCCTGATAGACGTCGGGATCGAGGCCGGCATTGCGGATCACATTGGGATGGACCATGCCGCAGCCGAGGATCTCGAGCCAGTCGCTGCCTTCGCCGATCTTGACCTCATTACCCGAGCGATCGCATTGCACGTCGACTTCCATTGATGGCTCAGTGAAGGGGAAGAAGCTGGGGCGGAAGCGCAGGGTGACGTTGGGTACCTCGAAATAGGCCTTGAGGAATTCTTCCAGCACCCAACGCAGCTGGCCGATGTGGGAGGACTTGTCGATGACGAGGCCTTCGACCTGATGGAACATCGGGGTGTGGGTCTGGTCGCTATCGTTGCGATAGGTGCGACCGGGCATGACCACGCGGATGGGCGGATCCATGGCCGGGGTGATGTAGCCGGCGGCCGGCTTCTCGTTGGTCTTCTGCATGACGCGCATCTGCACCGGCGAGGTATGGGTGCGCAGCACCTTTTTCACCCCATCGGCGCCCGGCTTCATGAAGAAGGTGTCGTGCATCTCGCGCGCCGGATGGCCCTCGGGGAAGTTCAGCGCGGTGAAGTTGAAGTAATCGGTCTCGATATCGGGACCTTCGGCGATGGAGAAGCCCATGTCGGAGAAGATCGCGGTGATCTCGTCGATGGTCTGGGAAATCGGATGGATGCGACCGCGCGCCGTGGGGGCTGCCTGCAGCGGCAGGGTGATGTCGACGGTCTCGGCCTTGAGGCGGGCGTCGAGTGCAGCGGACTTGAGCTGCGTGCTCTTGGTCTCAATCAGGCCCGATATTTCCAGCTTGAGGCCGTTGATGGCGGGGCCGGCGCTCTTGCGCTCCTCAGGGGCCATGGAGCCGAGCGAGGCGAGGAGCGCGGAAACGCTGCCCTTCTTGCCGAGGGCCGATACACGCACGGCGTCGAGGGCGGCGTCGTCGCCAGCGGTGGCAATGGCAGCCGAGAGGTCGGCGCGGAGAGTGGCGATCTGGCTATCGAGGGACATGGCGGTCTCGTTGGGCAATATTGCGGGCGGTTAGAGCAAACAAAAACGCCCCGCGCCAGCCTTCTCAGGCAGCGCAAGGCGCTATTTTGACCTCAGGAAGGCGAGGGTGTTAGGCGGTGACGCGGGCGTGGGTCGTGGCATCGACCTTTTCGAGATACGCCAGAGCAGCCTTGGCCTTTGCGACCAGCACGCCGAACGCTTCGGGCTGGGTGATCGCGAGATCGCTCAGCACCTTGCGGTCAACGGCAACCTCAGCCTTGCTGAGGCCGTCGATAAATCGGCCATAGGTCAGTCCGTAATCACGCACGGCAGCGTTGATGCGCTGGATCCAGAGTGCACGGAAATTGCGCTTCTTGACGCGACGATCGCGGTACGCGTACTGGCCGGCCTTTTCGACGGCCTGCTTGGCGATGCGGATCGTTGACTTGCGGCGGCCATAATAGCCTTCCGCAGCCTTCAAAACCTTCTTATGACGGGCGTGGTTGGTAACGCCTCTTTTAACGCGTGACATGTGTCAGCTTCCCTTCAGCGTTAGCGGTTGTACGGCATGTACCACTTGACCAGACCCTCGTCGCCCTTGGACAGGATCTTGGTGCCGCGGTTCGTGCGGATGTACTTGGCGTTGTGGTTGATCAGGCGGTGGCGCTTGCCGGCGACGCCTGCCTTGACACGACCGGTCGCTGTGAAGCTGAAGCGCTTTTTAGCGCCAGACTTCGTCTTCATCTTGGGCATTTTGCGGGTCCTTAAAGTAAGTGGATGGATTTGGGCCCATCGCATTCAAGAACCGCCACGGCATGCCTTTTGGCCGGGCGGTCCGGAGAAGTGGGCTCTATAGGTGGAAAGCCCGGTGATGGCAAGCCCCGGACGTCCTAGGACTGGGCGGCAGCAAGCATGGGCCCGATGTGATCTTCAAAGAGCAGGCCAGGTTGGGCCGCCAGGGCGTCCTCATAGAGGGCCTCGGCTTCCAGTGAGATACGGAGGAAGGCGGCGACGCCTTCGACTTCGGCGGCGGGGAGGCCGTAGTGGCCGGTTTCGAGGCGGCGGAGGATTTCGGTCTTGGAGCGGATCATGCCCGCGGCCACGTTGGCGCCATTGCTCATCGAGCTCGAACGCTTGACGTAATCGTGCAGCGGCGTGCCCAGATGCAGCGAGGTCGGCGCGGTGCGGTAGAGCTGCAGCAGGAATTCGAGGTCGGTCATGTTGCTCATGGTGGGATCGTAGCGGCCATCGGCACGGCGGCGGTCCCAGACGATCATCGAATCCATGGAGAGGCATACCCATTTGTGGGCGCCGGCCGACAACACGCGGTCGGGGCCGTCGCCGACGTCGCGGAGGTGGCGGAAATCCTCGGTCATCACGTCGAGGGCGGTCGAGACGATGCCGTGTTCGGAGAGGGCAGCGACCGCCAGTTCGAGCTTGCGAGGCTTCAACCGGTCATCGGCGTCGAGGATGGCTGCATAAGGCGCGGTGATCGCTTCGAGCGCCAAGTTGCGAGTATTGGACGCACCACGGCCGGTGCCGCCGCTGGTAAGGAAGCGGAAGCGGGGATCGGCAATGCCTGCCTCGCCGAGGAAAGCCTCATAATCGAAGCCGTCATCGGCGACGAGCCAGAGTTCCCAAGCGGCGTGGGTCTGGGTGAGCACGCTTTGCACCGTGGTGACGATGGTGGCCTGTGCCTTCCAGGCGGGCGTGATGATGGCGACGGTCTGATCCATGGCGGTCCGCACTCTTGAACGGGGGAGTGGCTTGTCCCATATCTGCTGCAGGCGCGCGATGCCAGAATTCGAAGGGTCCGCGCCGATACGTTGCTTGATAATCAAGGACGGCGTGGATGTCGCGTGTCTCAGTGTTTTCCGCTCCCTTTCTCCTCGGCTTCGACAGCTTCGAGGAGCGTGTCGACCGGCTGACCAAGTCCGCCGACGGCTACCCGCCCTACAATATCGAGCGCACGATCGAGCCTGATGGAACCGAGAAGTTCCTGGTCTCCATTGCCGTGGCCGGCTTTGGCGCCGGGGAGCTCGAAGTTCTGGCCGAGGACAACCAGATGGTGGTCCGCGGCAAGCAGCGAGATGAGCCGGGACGCGAGTTCCTGCATCGCGGTATCGCCGCGCGGCAGTTTCAGCGTGCGTTCATATTGGCTGATGGCATGATCGTGAAGGATGCAACTTTAGGGCATGGTATGCTCGTTGTTGCAGTAGAGCGTCCGCGGACGCCCAAGATCGCCCGACGTATCGACATTCGCTCAATATGAGGAAAGGGCCGACAAATGTATGAAAAACGCAATGACGAGGCCGCAGCCGAAGCGCTGATCCATCCCCTCAAGTCGCTGACCCGCGCGCAATTCGCGGCGCTGGGTGGCGATGCGGTCGCCTATGTGAAGCCGGTCAGCGGCGCGATCCTCTCGACGATGATCCATGATGCCGAATTCGAGGCCACCACGGAATATCATCTGCTGATGTCCGCCGATGGCACGCCGTTGCTGGTCACCGATACCGAAGATGCGGTGGTCGACTGGCTGGGCGACAAGAATCTGGGCCTGGCGACGCTGCACTAGCGTCCGGCCACCCATACAAAGAAAGACCCTCGGGCCAGATGGCCCGGGGGTCTTTGTGTTTCAGGGCCAGATCAGGCGGCGTAGTGGGTGGCAACAGGAGCGGTGAAGATGGCGCGCAGCTGTGCCGGGTCGGTTGCCGCCCGCAGGTCCTCAACCACTGCCTCGGTCCGCAGCAGCCGGGCGACACGCGACAGCGCCTTCAGATGATCGGCACCCGCACCGGTAGGGGCCAGCAGCATGACCACGATATCGACCGGCTGGTCGTCGACCGAATCGAAATGGATCGGCTCGTCCAGCCGTGCCACCAAAGCGGTGACACCCTTCAGCCCGGCAATCTTGCCGTGGGGAATGGCGATGCCATTGCCGAGGCCCGTCGAACCCAACTCTTCGCGGCTGGTGATCGCTTCAAGGATTTCGCCTGCCTGATGTCCGGTCAGTTCTGCCGCACGCTCTGCAAGGTCTTCAAACAACTGGCGTTTCGTTTTTACGCCCGTGCAACAAAGCACGGCGCGCTCAGCCAGGATATCGGCCAATTCCATTAGTCTGCCCTAGAATAGCTACGCTGATTTGTGGCGTCGGGACCGTTCAATTGGTCCCAAGGGCTGGGTCAATCCAGCCTATATTGCCGTCGGAGCGGCGATAGACCACATTCAACCCGCCGTGTCCAGCGTGGCGGAACATCACAACCTGGCCACCGGTCAGATCCAGTTCCATCACCGCTTCCTCGACGCTCATCTGGCGCAGGTTCTTGGTGGTTTCGGCTACGACGGGCGGAGCATAATCCTCGTCAAGTTCATCGAGATCGTCGACGGCCCCGAAGACTGTGTATTGCGCGGTGACGCCTTCGGCGGCACCGTTGACGCCGCGCGGACGCTGCTTGAGCTTGCGGTTGTAGCGACGCAGGCGCTTTTCGATATTGAGCGCCATGATTTCATAGGCTGATGTGGCGTCGCCGCCCTGGGCGCTCGCCTGCAGCGTCGCCCCGGAATCGAGGTGGACTACGCAATCGGCGCGAAAGCCGATGCCATCGGGGGTGAGGGTGAGATGTCCGTCATAGCCGCCGTCGAAATACTTGCCGACCACGGCAGCGAAATGATCCTGCGCCTTGCCGCGCAGAGCTTCGCCGACATCCATGTTCTTTCCCGAAACGCGTAAAGTCATGGCTTCCTCTTCCTTCTGTCGTTGCGGAGCCTTGCCGAAAGGCGGGAGGCTCCCATCCGGTTGGTCGCGCTTCCGAACGGAAAAAGCGGCTGCCGCTCTTGCCGGAAACGCTCCAGTCGACGCGAGGATCTCGAAAAGCCGGTTCCCGGTTTTCGGGATCACGTCTGCAGCCTGCCCTCAAGATGTGGGTAGGCTGCAGCCATGATGCTAGACCCGCCTGCGCCGCTGACGCAATGCGCAAGACCCCTCCCGAGTTCGTTTATCCTTTGGACATCGCCACACAATGGCCTTAGCCTTCGCATGCGGTTAAGGCCGGCGCGGTGATTTGCAGGGCCGGGGCGCCAAATGCCGGACATGCGCCTCCCGCCGCCCTTGACGGAGCCAACGCGCAGTCGCTCGAACCCTAAGCCTGCTCCAGGTTCTTCTTCTGCCGGCGCCGGATGACGGAAGAGGGAATGTTCATGCCCTCGCGGTATTTGGCCACGGTGCGGCGGGCAAGGTCGATGCCCTGCTCCTTTTTTAGCATCTCGGCGATGGTATCGTCGGAGAGGACATCGCTCAGCACTTCGGCCTCGATGAGCTGGCGGATGCGGTGGCGCACCGCTTCGGCCGAATGATCGCCGCCACCGTCGCTCGAGGCGATGGCGGTGGTGAAGAAATATTTCATCTCGTAGAGGCCGCGCGGCGTCGCCATGTACTTGTTGGAGGTGACGCGGCTGACCGTCGATTCATGCATTTCGATGGTTTCGGCCACCATCTTGAGCGTCATGGGTCTGAGATGGGCGATGCCATGGGTGAGAAAGCCATCCTGCTGGCGCACGATCTCGGCAGCCACCTTGAGAATGGTCTGGGCGCGCTGGTCGAGGCTCTTGGTGAGCCAGTTGGCAGTGGCCAGGCATTCGGACAGGAATGACTTCTCGGCCGGATCACGGGTCTTCTTGGTAACGGTGGCGTAGTAGACGCGATTGACCAGCACGCGCGGCAGCGTCTCGGTGTTGAGCTCGATCTGCCAGGCGCCATCGGGACCGCGGCGCACGAAGACATCGGGCACCACCGATTCAACCGGGCCGCTGTCGAAGGCGAGGCCGGGCCGGGGATCGAGCCGGCGTATCTCGGCCAACATGTCCATCAGGTCCTCGCGATCGCAACCCACCGCCTTCATAAGGCCGGCCATGTTGTGCTCAGCCAGCATGCCGAGATGGTCGAGCAAGGCCAGCATCATCGGATCGAGGCGATCCCTGTCGCGGAGCTGGATAGCGAGGCATTCGGGCACGGAGCGGGCAAAGACGCCGACCGGGTCGCAGCCCTGCAGCGCCTCCAGCACGGAATCGATATCGGCACGCTCGGCGCCGAGCTGTTCGGCCAGGGCGTCGAGATCGGCGATGAGATAGCCGGCCTCGTTGAGGCCGTCGATCAGGTGGCGGGCGATCAGTCGATCGGCCGCCGTGCGCAGGATCATGTTGGACTGGTTTTCGAGGTGCTCTGACAGCAGCGGGCGGCTGGCGACGAACTGGTCGATGTCGGGCGCTTCGCCACCTTCGGTCGAGCCGTTGCGATCGAGCCGGCTCTGTGGATTGAGCTGGTCCTGCGCGCCCTGATCGGGAAAGACGTTCTCGACCGCGGTATCGTAGCCATCGGCGATGGAATTGGCGTCCTGGATGCGATCGCCGCGATCGACGGTGTCTTCGTAAGCGCTGATCTCGGTGGAGCGTTCAGGAATTTCGGCGGGTTCGGCGTCGCCCGGCTCAGCGCCATCCTCGCGCTCGAGCAAGGGGTTGCGCAGCAGCTCGGCATCAACGAAATCGTTGAGTTCGAGATGGCTCAGTTGCAGCAGCCTGATCGACTGCATCAGTTGCGGCGTCAGCGTCAGGCTCTGGGCCTGGCGGAATTCGAGACGCGGCGAAAGTGCCATTCAAGCAAACCCTTGGCGGATATTCAGTGCCGTTTCCGGCGGCTTCCCGGGCGGACCATGACTCATTTACGGGCAGCGGGCAAGCAGAAGGGCAAGTTCTGTGCCAAGTGAGAATGTGAGTCGATAAGCTAGAGTTCAAAACCCTCGCCGAGATAGACGCGCCTGGCGTCGGGGTCGGCGCTGATGGTTTCGGGGCGGCCCTGGATCATCACCTTGCCGCCGTGGATGACATAGGCACGATCGACCAGGCCCAGGGTTTCGCGCACCGCGTGGTCGGTGATGAGCACGCCGATGCCGCGCCGGGTCAGCTGGCGCACGAGGCCCTTGACCTCATTGACGGCGATGGGATCGACGCCGGCAAAAGGTTCGTCGAGCAGCATGAAGACCGGATCGGCGGCCAGGGCCCGGGCGATCTCGACGCGGCGTCGTTCGCCACCCGAGAGGGATAGCGCGTTGGTACTGGCCAGATGCTGGATGGAGAATTCCTCGAGCAATGCCTCGAGACGCGCCTGGCGCTCGCCCTTGCCCTTCACGTGGTTCTCGAGCACGGCCATGATATTGCCGCGCACCGACAGGCCCCGGAAGATCGAGGGCTCCTGTGGCAGGTAGCCGATGCCGAGCTGGCCGCGCTGGAACAAAGGCAGACGGGTGATCACGCGGCCATCGAGACTGATGGAGCCGGCATCGGGTTTCACGAGGCCCATGATCATGGTGAAAACGGTGGTCTTGCCGGCGCCATTGGGACCGAGCAGGCCGACGGCCTCGCCGCGGCGCACCGCGATGGATACATCGCGCACCACGACGCGCTTGCCGAAGCTCTTGGCCAGGCTATGGGCCACCAGCCAACCGGTCTGATCGATGCGCGGCGTGCCTGAGGCGTCGGTCATTGCGAGGTGAACACGCCGGTGACGCGACCGCCACTGCCTGAACTGGTGAAGGTGGAGACATTGGTGGCGAGGTTCACCACCAATTCGCCGGCATCGATGGTACCACTGGCATTGACCACCTGCACATTGCCGGTGAGGCGCATCAACTGATCGCCCGGTGTGAACACGGCCTGATTGCCGGTGGCGGTCTGCTCTGATGTCTCGAGCTTGACCGTGCCCGAGGCGATGAAACTCTCGATGTCGCTGGGGCCGGCATCGCCATAGACGGCAATGACCTTGTCGGCCCAGACCTTGACCGTGGGGTGGATGACGACGACGTTGCCGGTAAACACGGCTTCCTGGGTGTTCTCGTCGACGGTGAACAGGTCCGAGGTGATCTGGACCTCCTGCTGGGCAAAGGCGGGTTGGGCCAGCAGCAGCAGGGCGGTGGCCAGCAGGAGGCGCTTGATCATGGGGTCTGCATCGCTGGTTGGTTGGCTCCGGGCGTATCGGGCAAGGTGACGGTGGCGCGCGTGAATGTCCAGACCAGCGTCGCCGCATCATAGGTGACGCCTTCGGCCTCCAGCTGGGTCCCATCTTCATAATCGATGCTGACCGGACCGAGGCCGGTGAGCAGCTGGGCATCGTAGTCGAACAGCGAATTGCGCAGGATGCCCGACGTGCCAAGCGAATTGCTGACGCGCGCGTCGCCAGCAATCTCGACGATCTGGCCCGTCGTATCGAGCACGGCGGCCGGCGTTTCGACCAGGGTGGTCACGCCGTCCGGCTTGACCATGGTCAGCGCAGCATCGCTAAGGGTGATACGGTCGGTTGCATCGACGGCAGCCTGGGCCGAAATGGCCGAGACACGATAGGACGTGCCGTCGTCGAGCAGGCCTGAATATTCGGGGGTATCGACCGTGACGCTGTCGGAGGAGACGACAACCTGGCTGATGCCGAAGCGGGCGGCGCTGCTCGACACGTATATCTGCAGGATAAGCGCTGTAAGCGCGACGACGCCCAGGGCCGGCACGCCGACGCGCAGGATGGCCACGATGCGGTTGCGGGCCTCGAGGCGCCGATAGATTGCCAGCCGCTGTGCCGCATCGGCGTGCAGGTTCATCGGTTCCGGGGCCTCCTAGCTATGGGCGAAGATGTCGGTTTCGCCCCAGCCGAGCAGATCAAGCTCGCAGCGGGTCTTGAGGAAATCGAAGCAGGACTGAGCCAGCTCCATGCGGCCCTCGCGCTTGAGCATGCGATCGAGATGGCGCTTCAGATCATGCAGATAAAGCACGTCGGAGGCGGCATAATCCAGCTGGGCATCGCTGAGCTTTTCGGCGCCCCAGTCGGAACTCTGCTGCTGCTTGGACATGTCGATGTTGAGCAGTTCGCGGGCCAGATCCTTGAGGCCGTGGCGGTCGGTATAGGTGCGGACGAGCTTGGACGCGATCTTGGTGCAGTAGATCGGGCCGGTGACCACGCCGAAACGGTTCTTGAGCACGGCAACGTCGAAGCGCGCGTAGTGGAAGATCTTGGTGACGCCGGGGTCGCCGAGGAGTTTCACCAGATTGGGCGCCTCGTTGGCGTCCTGTGGGATCTGGACCACGTCGGCACTGCCATCGCCGGGCGAGAGCTGGATGACGCAGAGGCGATCGCGATGCGGGTCAAGGCCCATGGTCTCGGTGTCGATCGCCACTTCGCGGCCGTAGCGGCTGAGGTCCGGCAGGTCGCCACGGTGCAGTCGGATGGTCATGGGTCAACTCGCCAGAATTCGATTTTCATCCCTGATGACACAGCAACGGGGCGATGGGAAGGCAGTGCAATACGGCTAGACGCGCTTGCGGCGGGTACCGCGGGCAGCAGCCACCGAGATGAACAGGCCGGCAATGAGAGCAACAAGCAAAGGCCAATGGCGGACCTGGGCGAAGACCGTCGTCGCCAACCGCTCATGCGGGCGGACATCGAGCGCCGCCATCTGTTGTGGGGCTATCTCGGCGGTGATGCGGCCCAGTGGATCGGTGGCGAAGGTGAGGCCGGAATTGGCTGACCGGACGAGACTCATGCCCTCCTCCACGGCGCGGATCCGGGCGTGATGGGCATGCTGGGCCGGTCCAATGGATCCATCGAACCAGGCATCGTTGGTGATGTTGAAGAGGAACTGCGCCCCCGCCGTGTCACCGAGATCGCCGGAGAACAGGATTTCGTAGCAGATCAGCGCGAGGAACGGCGGCGTGGCGGGCAGGCTCATCAGCCGGCGGCGGGCCTCGCCATGCGCCCAGCCTTCGGCGCCGGGCACGAACTGCTTGATGCCGAGGCGCGCGAAGAACTCGCCGAAGGGCAGGAATTCGCCAAAGGGCACCAGGTGGGACTTGTCGTAGCTGGCAATGATTTCGCCGCTGGTATCGATGGCGAGGAGCGCGTTGAAGGGCGGGCCGGACGGCTCGGTGGCGCCGGGCTCGTATTGCTGGCGCGGCGCTCCGGTCAGCAGCGTGACGCCATCGGGCAGGAGGCGGGCGATGCGGGCCAGTGCTTCGGGATAGGTGGCGAGAAAAAAGGGCAGGCTCGATTCGGGCCAGACCAGATGGGTGACCTCGGCGAGGCCCTGGTCCGCAGGGTCCATGCGCATGTCTGACAGCATCAGCAGGCGATCGATCAGTGCCACCGGATCGACATTGCCGAAATCGGCATGCTCGTAGACCAGCGGCTGTACCAGCCGCAGGGCGATATCGGCCCGCTCGGTCGCGATGGTACCGGTCAGGCGGTTGTAGCCATAGGCCAGCTGGCCGGCAATGACGAGCAAAGCGAGGAAGAGGGGCAGCAGGCGTCGGCTGAGGCTGCGGTTATCAGCCGGCCAGATCAATGCCGGCGTCATGGCCAGGAGCGCCGCCACCAGCGTCAGGCCATAGATGCCGATGACCGATGTGATCTGCATCATCTCGTCGGTCGGCGTCAGCGCATAGCCGAGCAGATCAAAGGGGAAGCCTGTCAGCACGTGGCCGCGGGCCCATTCGGCCATGGTGAGGAAGGTGGCGAGGGTGACGATACGCCAGGGGCCATGGCTCCAGAACAGATGCGACAGTGCGCTGGCCACGCCCCAGAAGAAGGCGATCATCGCTGCCAGAGCCAGGATGGCGAAAGGCATCAGCACCAGCATGATGCCGCCATCGACAAAGAAGGCAGCGCCCAGCCAGTGGAAGGCGACGGTGAAGTAACCCCAGCCGAAGGCAAAGCCGATGCTGAAGGCGGGGCCGAGGAAGCGCCGCCAGCCGCGCTGCTGCTCGGCGCCATCGAGGCACCAGATCCAGACCGGGAAGGCGATGAAGAGAGCCGGCACCATGAAGAGCGGCGGGACGGAAAGACCGGCAATGGCCCCTGCCAGCACCAGCAGCAGGAAGCGCCGCCAGCCATGGCTCAGCATGGCGGTCTCGGCCAGCCAGGTCATCGGGGGGCTTTCGGCGAATCAGGGTGCATGGCCGCAAGGTCGCTGTGGCGGGAGGGGGCGTCAAGGCGCCATGGCAGGCTCGACTTCGGCGCCGCACGGCGCTAGAGCGGAGGCATGCCCATCACCCTTGCCATCGACACCGCCGCGCCGCGCCTGCAACTGGGGCTGCTGCTGGCCGATGGCCGCACCGATGCCTCGGTAGACGAGATTGCCACCGGTCACGCGGAACTGATCTTCGAGCGGATCGCGGCGCTGCTGGCGCGTAATGGCTTGGGCTATGCCGACCTCGAACGGATCGTGACGACAACCGGACCTGGCTCATTTACGGGGCTCAGGATCGGACTCAGCGCGGCGCGCGGCGTCGGGCTGGCGCGGGGCATTCCGGTGGTTGGGGTGTCGAGCCTTTTGGCGCTGTCGCTGAGTGTGGAGGGCCCGGCGACGGTGCTGCTGGATGCACGGCGCGGCGAGGCGTATTTCCAGGCCTTCGCGGGACCGGGACAGCCAGTGACCGAGGCCGAGCTGCTGCCCATGGCCATCGCCCAGGCGGCGATCATGCCGGGAATGGCGCTGATTTCGTCGCCCTTCATCGATATCGCGTTCCTGGCGCGCTTCGGCGCGACGCTGGAGCCCTCTACCAATCCGCCCGAGCCAAACTATATCCGCGATGCCGATGCCAAGCCGCAGACGGCGGCGCGGATCGAAAGGCGCAATCAATGATCAAGCTGTGGATGGCGCCGGCTGGGCTCCATGTCGAGCCGGGCAAAATCGCAGACGCGAAGGAACTGGCACGCATCCATGCCCAAGGTTTCTATCGCGGCTGGCCGGTGGGCGAGTTCGAGAGCTTCCTCGCCGATGCCGATACGCCGGTCTACGTGGCCTGCGATGCGCGGCGGCGCATTGCAGGCTTCGCGCTGATCCGGGTGGTGGAGGACGAATCGGAGCTCCTGACCATCGCGGTTGACCCGAAATGGCGCGGCAAGCGCATCGGGCAGGCCCTGCTGAAGGCGGTGTTCGATGACCTGCTGCTGACGCCCGCCCGCCGCATGTTCCTTGAGGTCAGCGAGGAGAATATGGCTGCGATCAAGCTCTACCAGCGCGAAGGCTTTGCTACCATTTCTGTTCGCAAGGGCTATTATCCCAAGGCCGACGGGTCGCAGGCCACCGCGCTTGTCATGTCACGCGATCTTGGGTAACCCGGTCGCCGGAATGGAGCGGTTGGGAGTCCCAGCGTGAGCAAAAGCCAGACTGACCCGACGCTGGAAGAGGCCTGTGTCTCCAAGGGCATGCGCATGACCGACCAGCGGCGCGTCATTGCCCGGGTGATCGAGGCCGCGTCTGACCATCCCGACGTCGAAGAGCTCTATCGCCGCGCTTCCGATATCGACGATCGGATCTCGCTCTCGACCGTCTACCGCACCGTCAACCTCTTCGAGGAGGCGGGGCTGGTGACCAAGCATGATTTCAAGGACGGGCGCGCACGGTTCGAGCTGATCCCGGACGAGCACCACGACCACCTGATCGACATCCGCAGCGGTGCCGTCATCGAGTTCCGCAACGAGGAGATCGAGGCCATCCAGGACGTCATCGCCAAGCGGCTGGGCTACCGGCTGGTCGATCACCGGCTCGAACTCTATGCGGTACCGATCGACGGGGCCGATCGCAGCAAGAAATGACTTTCCGCGTCCTGTTCTTCATCTTCGTGTTCATCCCGGTGATGATCGTGATCATCCCGGCGCAGGCGCTGATCAATGCGCTCAAGCTGCCGGCCTGGCACGTATTGCCGCGCTTCTTCCACCGGGTGGGCTGCACCTTCCTGGGGTTGCGGGTTACGGTGATCGGCCAGCCGGCTACGGGCCGGCCGACGCTGCTGGTGTCCAACCACATTTCGTGGACCGACATCATCGCCATCGGCGCGGCGGCCGATGTGAGCTTCGTGGCAAAGCGCGAAGTGAGCGACTGGTTTTTCGTCGGCATGATGGCCCGACTGCAAAGGACCATTTTCGTCGACCGCACCCGCCGTTCCGACACGGGACGCACCGCTCAGGAAATGGGCTCGCGCATGGCAGACGGCAATGCCGTGCTGCTGTTTGCCGAGGGCCAGTCCGATATCGGCACCCATGTGCTGCCCTTCCGCTCGGCGCTGGTGGGCGCAGCACAGCATGCCATGATGGAAGCCGGCGCCGACGAGGTGATGATCCAGCCGCTGACTATCGCCTATACAAGGGTGCAAGGTCTCCCGGTGGGTCGCCCGGAGCGTTCGCTGATCGCCTGGATCAAGTCGAAGCCGATCGGCCAGAACATTGGTGAAATCCTGGGCGGCCCGGTCAAGGAAGTAACGGTGGCCTTCGGCGCGCCGCGCCCGCTCCGCGATACGGACAACCGCAAGCTCATCACCAAGGCAGCCGAGCGAGATGTGCGCGCCACGCTGGTGGCGCTCAATCGCGGTCAGAAGCTGCCGGCTCTTACGATTCCCCAGAGTTCGGCTTAACCAGATTGGCCTTGAGCCGGGCAATGATGTCGGCGGCCTTGAGCATCAGGGCCATGTCGATATCGGCGTCGCTGGTGCCTTCGGTGATATCTGCCCAGACCGGTATCGCCAGATCGTGCGTCTGCTCCTGGGTTCCGATCGTTTCGACCAGCACAGCCCGCACATGACCAGTCATGCGCCCGGCAAGGCGTGGATGCGCCTGCTTGTCGCGCACAGTGATATCGATGAGCTGCAAAGTCATACCGGCCCCTGCTGGAGCCCCCACCAGAACGCTAATGCGGGATGGTTCCCAAGGCGTTAACTTCCGCGGAAAGACAATAGGTACTCCACCGGAGCCAATGCCTCAAAGCACAAGAAGTTCCGTTAAACTTTTACGGGATGAGTGACCCGCCCGGCATCACCGAAAATGCGGATGTAACGGGCGATTTCGTCAGGCGTGCCGGTGGCCTTGGCGGGATTGTCGGAGAGCTTGACCGCAGGATAACCGTCGGCTTCGCTGACCTTGGCCACGATGGAGATCGGGGCTAGACCCGGATTGGGCTCGGGAGCGCAACCTTCGAAATCGTTGGTAAGATTGGTGCCCCAGCCAAAGGCCATGCGCACCTTGCCGTCGAAATGGAGATAGGCTTCCTCGATCATGTCGACATCGAGCCCATCGGAAAAGATCAGCAGCTTTTCGCGCGGATCGCGGCCGCGTTCCTTCCACCAGGCGATGATGCGCTCGCCGCCCTCGATGGCCGGGGCGCTGTCGGGGCGGAAACCGGTCCAGTCGGCGACCCAATCCGGCGCGTTGCGCAGGAAGCTATCGGTGCCAAAAGCGTCGGGCAGCACGATCTTGAGGTTGCCGCCGTAATAGCTCTCCCAATCGGTCAGCACCTGATAGGGCGCCGCTTTGAGGGCATCATCGGTGCGGGCAAGCGCGGCCAGCACCATGGGCAGCTCATGGGCATTGGTGCCCAGCGCCTCGAGGTCATTGTCCATGGCGAGCTTGACGTTGGAGGTGCCGGTGAAGGCCTCGCCGATGCCTTCCTTGAGCGCCTCTACGCACCAGCGCTGCCACAGGAAGGAATGGCGGCGACGGGTGCCGAAGTCGGAAATCTTGAGATCGGGGAGCTTCTGCAGCCGCTCGACCTTTTCCCACATCCGGGCCTTGGCGCGGGCATAGAGCACGTCGAGCGTGAAGGGGCCGTAGAGCTTCATGGCGGCGCGGGAGCGCAGCTCGTTGATGATGGCCAGAGCGGGGATTTCCCACATCGAGGTTTCGAGCCAGAGGCCTGGAAATTCCAGCACAAACTGGCCGTCGCGCTTCTCCAGCCGATATTCTGGCAGACTGAAGCCCTCCAGCCACTTGAGGAAGGCCGGCTCGAAAATCTGCTTGCTGCCATAGAAGCTGTTACCGGCCAGCCAGATCATTTCCTTCTTGGCAAAGCGCAGGGTGCGGGCGTGATCGAGCTGGGCGCGCAGCTCCTCGATGTCGATTTCCTCGGCAAGCCGCACGGACCGGGTGCGGTTGATCAGCGAGAAGGTTGCGTTGACCCTGGGATAGAGGCCCCAGATCATCTGCAGCATCAGGAGCTTGTAGAAATCGGTGTCGAGCAGGCTCCGCACGATCGGATCGAGCTTCCAGGTGTGGTTGTACACCCGCCGGGCAATATCGGTATAAGTCGCCATAGGTGGTCCCCACTTCGCGGCAAGGCTTTTAGCGCGGGGATGCGGGGATGGAAAGGCGAACGGGCGAGGAAGCGTTCGGTGGGCGCTGCCGTGAGTTCTCAGTCGATACATGGGTGGGGTGAGTCACGCGCCCTGGACTCTCGGAGAAATACCCCCACCGTGCTCGATAAACGGACTTAGCTGAAGCTAAGTCCTATCTCGCATCCCTCCCCACAATGGCGAGGGTGGACGACTGATGGCCTTGGTGGATTATCGTCACTCCCCCAGCTGGAACCGCTCGAACCGACCGAGCGCAGCATCCACCGCGGCCTTGCCCTCGGCGCCGGTATCTTCGAGCCAGGTCGCCTGCTGGATCAGCAATTTGCGGTTCGAGCGATCGGTCTTGAGGTCGAAGGCAGCGATGATGCGGTCGCCCATGAGGATGGGCAGGGCGAAATAGCCCAGCTTGCGCCTGGCCGCCGGCACATAGGCCTCAAAGAGGTGATCGTAGCCGAAGAAGAGCTTCAGCCGCTTGCGCTGGATGATCAGCGGATCGAAGGGCGAGAGGATGTGGACCAGCGTCGGCGGTTCGCTGGCGACGCTTTCGAGGGTTTCGGGTTCGGCCCAGTGCGGCACTTTTTCGGCGCCTTCGAGCCGCACCGGCACCAGCAGCTTGCGCCGCATCCGGCTGTCGATCAGTTCCCGCACCCCCTGCTTGCTCGGCGCGTCCAGGTGGCAGATCGAATCGAGGCTGACGACACCCTGGCTGCGCAAGGCGCGATCGAGCTTATAGGCGGTGATCTGCCGTGCGGTGGCCGGCTTGGGCATGGGGCCGAAATGGCGCGTCAGCAGGTCATAGGTCTTCACCATTCCCTGCCGGGCGCCCACCGTGACCAGCCCTTGGTAGAACATCATCTCGAGCACGCGCTTGCTTGGCTTGCGGCTGGCCCAGGGATGGTTCTTGTCGACCAGCTCGTCGTCGCCGATGTCGCGGATGGAAAGCGGACCCTCGGCACGCAGACGCTTCAGCATCTTTTTGACTTCGCCTGGCGTCACCGAGCCGAACCAGCGGCTTGGCGTTTCCCGATACTGCTTCATGGCCGGGACGAAGAAGGGCAGGTCCGATGTCGGCACGTAGCTCAGCGCATGGGTCCAGTATTCGAACACCGACTTGTCGGTGGACTGGACCTGGGCCAGGTCGCTGCGGCGGTAAGCCGGAATGCGCGACTGGAGGATGTGGTGGTGGCAGCGCTCGATGACATTGATGGTGTCGATCTGCACATAGCCGAGATGGGCGATCGCCGCGAGCGTGGCGGCGGGGCCATCGCCGAAAGGCGTGTCGGAGTCGAGGCGTTGGGCCGCGATCCATAGATGGCGGGCACTGACCGGACTGAGCGTGAGGGGGGCTTTGGGCACGAGGCATCCGAATCTGAAGAAGGTTGAGAAGAGCGGAGCGCCATGGCGGCGTCAATTCATGGCAGCAGCAGGCTTGACCTTTATATAACCGATATGGTATATAACCTTTTGTGTATATATATTGGAGGTCGGGATGCGTCAGATCAGTTGCGCTGCGGTACTGGGCGCCGGCCTGATGGCGGCAACAATGGGGGGTGCAATGGCTTTGGATCTGACGGTAACCCGCATCATCGAGGCACCGGCGGAGCGCGTTTGGGCGGCGCTTACGGACGCGGACAGCATTCGGCAGTGGTGGGGCCCTGCCGGCTTTACCGCACCCAAGGTGGTGGCCGATGTCACGGTGGGCGGCTCGACGCTGGTCTGCATGACGGCGCCAGGCTTTCCGCTGATGTGCAACAGCTGGACCTATACCGAGATCGTGGCGAACGAACGCCTCGCCTTCGACCAGGGCTGGGCCGACGAGAGCGGCAAGGCAATCGATCCGGCCGGCTTGGGCCTGCCCGCCGACATCCCCGCCATCGTGCCACATATCCTGGCGGTGAAGGCGCTGCCGGACGGCAGCACCGAGCTGAGCTGGAGCGAGTTTGGCTATGGGTCGGCAGAAACGGTGGCGATGTCGAAAATGGGGCTCGAAAGCGTGCTGGACAAGCTGGTGGCGAGCCTCCGGTAGCGGCGACCAGGCGCTTGCAGACTCTTGCACCGAGGCGTCATCGGCTTATCTAGGATGGGTAATATCCAGAAGGCGGTGTGAAAAATGACCGAGAGTGCGCGCAAATCTGTAGTGTCGCTGCGAGCCCAGGTTCCTGAGAATGCCTTTACGGCCTCCACGCTTGGAACTGTCCGCGAGGGCAGTGGCGTGGTGATCGACGAGAACGGGCTGGTTGTCACCATCGGCTATCTGATTACGGAAGCGGAGGAGGTCTGGCTCACGACCCATGACGAGCGCGTCGTGGCGGCCCATGTCGTCGGCTATGACCAGCAGACCGGATTCGGGCTGGTGCAGGCAATGGGCCGGCTCGACCTGCCGGCGCTGCAACTGGGCAGTTCCGCCGCGGCTCAATTGGGCGACGTGGCGACCATTGTCGACGGGCCGGGCCAGGAGGTGACGACCGAGATCGTCGCCAAGCAGGAATTTGCCGGCTATTGGGAATATCTACTGGACGAAGCCATCTTCACGGCGCCGTTTCATCCATCGTGGGGTGGCGCGGCGCTGGTCGATGCCGACAACCGGCTGATTGGTCTGGGCTCTCTGCGCCTGCAGATGCGGCAGATGGGGGCGACGACCGACATCAACATGATCGTGCCGATCGACCTGCTCAAACCAATTCTCGACGACCTGATCGCGGCCGGGCGACCAAGGCGCGAATCCCGCCCGTGGCTGGGGGTATTCTCGGCCGAGCAGAGCAACGAGGTCGTGGTGATGAGCGTGGCAGGCGGCGGCCCGGCCGAACAGGCGGGCATCAAGAGCGGTGACGTGATCAGTGAGCTTGACGGAGACGAGGTCGCGGGCCTCGCGGACTTTTACCGCAAGCTGTGGAGCAAGGCGCCAGCGGGTGCCGAATTCTCCATGTGCATCGTGCGCGAGGGACGAGAAAACTGGGTGCGGATCAAGACCGCGGACAGGGATGCGTTCCTGCAGAAGCCGCAGTTGCAGTAGGAGCTAGAGCCGCTTCTTGGCGAAGGCGCGGCCAGAGGCTGACTTGAGATACCGCTCGAAGGCGAACGCCTGCATCTCGTCATCGAAAGCGAGGTAGGTCTTGACTTGCCAAGGTCCGAATTTGGAGGTGTGAGACACTTCGCCGGCATTGTGCTTGTCTAGGCGCGCCTTCAAGTCGCCGGTCGTGCCGACGTAGTGACGCGCTGGATCGATTTGACTGCGGAGGACGTAGACATACTGCATTATCCGAGACTAGCCGGAGATCGGGCAAGGTCAAATCGAGTTTTGGGAGACATCGGTCCGTCTGCGTGGCTTCGCCACTACGACGCGACAGCCTTCGCTAGATGATGTCCGCAACTTCGAGCAAAGCCACGAGGGCTTGCCGAGCCGAAGCTGCAACGCAGCGAAGGCTGGTGGAGCCAAGCGGGATCGAACCGCTGACCTCTTGCATGCCATGCAAGCGCTCTCCCAGCTGAGCTATGGCCCCATTCCATTGGGTGTTCCGGAGGGCTAACCCGTCCGAAGCGAGGCGGAACCTATTGGATGATCCGTCCCCATGCAAGTGCCTAAATGACACTTTTTCGTTCAGCCGGCCGACAGGGTCAGCCGGCTGAAAATGCTATTTAAATCAACGGTCTTCGTCGCCGCCGACGTCAAAGCCGAGTTCGTCGTCTTCGTCTTCGTCCTCTTCGAGGAAGACGTCGGCATCATCCTCGCCGAGCTCCTCGTCGACTTCGACGTCCTCGGTCTCGGGGATCTCCTCGTCGCCGGCTTCTTCGGCATCGGCATCCTCGAGCGAGACGATCTCGGGCGCCGCGACGTCCTCGACCTCTTCTTCGACTTCCTCTTCGTCCTCGTCATCCACCTTGCGGGCGGCTGCGGGGGAGGGCTTGCCGGCGAGAACCTGCTCGAAATAGGAGCGCGGGTAGCTCTTGCCGGTGTAGGGCGAGACGATCGGGTCGTTGCCGAGGTCGTAGAACTTCTTCCCGGTCTCGGGATCGGTGCGTTTTGTGCCGCGTTCGGAACTGGCCATCGATGTTCCTCGGAGTAAGGTTTTGCGGGGCGGAAGTCCTGAGACCTGCCCTGGTTCGGTCAGTCCGGTTATGGACAAACACCGCCCCTGTCAAACCGAAAATGTGGAGAGCTGGTTCCCGGCCGTCGGGGGTAGTGGCCTTGCCGAGCCGGGCCGTGCTAAAGCCGGCTCGACCATGAACGAGATCGTCCAAGAGATTCCCGCCCGTAGCGCCCCGCTTGCAAGCCGCGGCGCCAGCCCGCTGACAGGGCGATTTCGCACGCCCGGCGACAAGGCGATTTCCCACCGCGCGCTGATCCTTGGAGCGCTGGCCGTCGGCCATACCACCATAGAAGGCCTGCTCGAAGCCGAGGATGTACTGGCGACGGCTGTGGCCCTCCGTCAGGTCGGGGTGCGGATCGAGCAGCGCGATGGCGCCTGGCATGTGTATGGGCTTGGCGTCGGGGGGCTGCTGGCGCCGGAGCAGCCGCTAGACCTGGGCAATTCGGGCACCGGCGCACGGCTGCTGATGGGGCTGCTGGCCCCCTACCCCTTCGCCTCCCGCTTTACCGGCGGACCGACCCTGACGCGGCGGCCGATGCAGCCGCTGCTCGACGCCCTGGCGCCAATCGGCGCCTCGGCGACCGATGCCCGCGATGGCGGCCTGCCACTGACCCTGCGTGGCCCCCGGATTGCGCTCCCGATAAACCATACGATGGCGGCGCCGTCCGAACAGATCAAATCGGCCCTGCTGCTCGCCGGCGCGCAGATTGCCGGGACATCCACCGTCATCGAGCCGGTTGCGACGGGCGATCATACGGAAAAGATGCTGGCCGACTTCGGCGGCGCGGTGACCGTGGTGAGCGACGAGGCGGGCGGAGCGACGATCAGCGTCAGCGGCCTGACCGAATTGCGGCCCCGTCACGTGCTGGTGCCGGGCGATCCGTCCTCGGCCGCCTATCCGGTGGTGGCGGCACTGATCGTGCCGGGCTCGGAACTGCTGATCGAGAATGTGCTGATCAATCCGACCCGGACCGGGCTCATCGACACGCTGCTCGAAATGGGCGGCGATATCCAGTTTCTCAACCAGCATGAAGCGGGCGGCGAGCATATCGCGGACCTGAGGGTCCGCTCGTCGCGGCTCAAGGGCATCCATGTCGGCGCGGTGCATGCAGCCAGCATGCTGGACGACATTCCGGTTCTGGCCATGGCGGCCGCCTATGCGCAGGGCGAAACCGTGATCGAGGGCATCGGCGAGCTGCGCGAGCAGGAATGCGACCGGCTTGCCGCGACCGCCGCAGGCCTTGCAGCCAACAAGGTCACGGTAAGCGAAGGCGAGGACAGCCTGACCATTGGTGGTTCCGGCAAGGTCGAGGGCGGCGGCAAGGTGGCCAGCCGGGACGACCATCGCATCGCCATGAGCTTTCTCGTGCTGGGGCTCGCCAGCCACAAGCCAGTCACGCTGGACGATACCAGCGCCATCGCTGCGAGCTTTCCCGATTTCGTGGCCAGCATGACCGCATTGGGAGCACGGTTCGAGCCGGTGAAAGGACGCTCATCATGATAATCGCTGTCGACGGACCGGCCGCTTCGGGCAAGGGGACATTGGCCTCGGGGCTCGCGCGCCATTACAACCTGCCCTATCTCGATACCGGCCTGCTGTACCGCGCCGTGGGACGGGCAGTGGAGGCATGGGAGAATTCGCCGGAATTCGAGCAGCGCGCCATCGCGGCGGCACAGACGCTGGACGAGACCGACATCGAGCCTGAATTCCTGCTGTCCACCAAGATCGGCTCGCTCGCCTCGAAGGTGGCTGTCATCGGCGCGGTGCGCTCGGCGCTGTTCGACTACCAGCGCGAATTCGCCACCCAGGAAGGCGGGGCCGTGCTCGACGGGCGCGATATCGGCACCAAGATCGCCCCCGATGCTGACGCAAAGCTGTTCATCCAGGCCGACAGCAAGGCGCGCATGGAACGCCGGGCCCGACAGCTTGAAGCGCGCGGCCAGGTGGTTGACCGCTACGCGCTCTATCACCAGATAGAGGAGCGGGATGCCCGCGACATGCTCAATCCCAATGGCGGTTTCTACAAAGCTGATGACGCGCACTTGCTCGACACCACGCTTCTCGATATAGAGGCCGCACTCCGCGCAGCCATCGCGATTGTCGATGGGACCACGGCAGCCAAGGCAGGGTCGTAAGACTCAAATCCAACCTTGGGTGTTTCGGCCCCGGCCATCATCCAGCGAAGCCAGCGGAAACTATCCAAATCAACGTATCGATCGGGCGCTCGCGCGCCGGCATTTCCATTTGGGAGATGGCGGGCCCTCGGTCTTCAACCCCAACCCCCGGTGCAACGGAGAAGATATTTGGCACAGCAAACTGTGACGAAAGAAGATTTTGAATCGCTGCTGATGGACTCGTTCGTCGACAACGAGCCGCTAGAGGGTGCCGTCGTCAAGGGCACGGTCGTTGCGATCGAAAAGGACCTGGCGATCATCGACGTCGGTCTCAAGACCGAGGGTCGCATCGCCCTCAAGGAATTTGGCCAGGCTGGCCGTGACGGCACCATCAAGGTGGGCTCGATCGTCGAGGTCTATGTTGACCGCGTCGAGAACGCTGCCGGTGAAGCCGTGCTGTCGCGCGAGAAGGCTCGCCGCGAAGAGAGCTGGGTCAAGCTCGAAGAAATGTACAATGCCAACGAGCGTGTTGAAGGCACCATCTTCAACCAGGTCAAGGGTGGTTTCACCGTCGACCTCGAAGGCGCGATCGCCTTCCTGCCGCGTTCGCAGGTCGATATCCGCCCCATCCGCGATATCGCGCCGCTCATGAACGTGCCGCAGCCGTTCCAGATCCTGAAGATGGACAAGCGTCGCGGCAATATCGTCGTGTCGCGCCGTGCGATCCTCGAAGAGTCGCGCGCCGAGCAGCGTTCGGAAATCGTCCAGCAGCTCGAAGAAGGCCAGATCGTCGACGGCGTGGTCAAGAACATCACCGATTACGGTGC
>JBARWY010000008.1:0-1582 GCA_049647065.1 Devosia sp.
GGCGGAAATGCCGTCAGTCCTGATCGTCCTCACGAGGCACAAGGCCCAGGAAGAAGTGATCGAGTTCAGCGCGAGATAGCGATAGCTTTGAAATGAGCATGGTCGCCAGCTCGCGGCAGGCATCTGCATGTTGCCCGATCAGGCGCCTGGCAATTTCGGCGTGCCGGCGCAGGTCGGCTTCGACCGTCTCAAGCAATCGCCTGTCTTTGGCCAGTAGAGAAACGGCGTTCTTCGGTTCCGTACGCCAGACCAACGCGTCTCCCCAACCGAAACTTGCATACCCCTGCGCGACCACTTCGGTTGCCAGGTGCAAATCGGAGCCGCGATCCCCGCCTGCGCCCATCGTGGCGTTGCCGCCCAGGATTTCGCGCTCGGCAGCTTCACCGCCGAGGATGACGACCGCGGCCCTTTCCAGATCGTCACGCGTCAGGTTGGAGCCGTCATCGAAACGGGTGTGTCCGGCAGAGTGGCCGATAGTGCGCACGGTTACGAACGTCGGCCTACGGCCCAGCAGGTGCCCCAGGACACAATGGCCGGCCTCATGAACAGCCACGCGCCACAGCTCGGCGGGGTGCCGGCTGTCTCGCCCGATAGCGGCTGCCCAGAGGTCATCGAGGCAAACTGCCCGCCCGGCATTCCGAGCGGTTCGTCGCGCGCCGGTCACCCATTCGGCGGCGGCGGCGCCGGTCGCGCCCTTCGTCAGCATGACCAATGGGCGAAGATCTTGGTTCGCAAGGTCGGAGCCGAGATGGTGCCGCAGGATGGCTTCAAGGGCCTCCGCGGAAGGTGGGTCGATCTGCAGCAGCCGCGAAAGCCTGCCGGGCCTGACGAGGGCCGGATCCAGATCCTGATATCTGTTGGTGGCCCCCAGTACGACGACACCGGTCCGGTCGTTCAACGAAGAGTCCAACTGTATCAGAAAGTCGGTGATGACGGGTGTCCACCAGCTTCTGCCCCGGTCGTCGATCTTGTCGCGCGACGGCAGCGCATCCAGCTCGTCGACGAACAGCAGGGATGGTGCGCCGATCTTTGCCTCATCGAAAACGGCGCGAAACTTCTTAATCACCCCATCAAGGTCGCCGTTGGAGGTGGCGAACAAAGTGCCCATCGATGTCGGCACGAAGTTGAGTTCGCACTCGCTGGCTATGATGCGCGCCACCATGGTCTTGCCTGTCCCCGGCGGGCCGGCCAGGACGGCCCCCGCTTCGATGGCGGCAAAGGGAATTTCGCCCGATCTATAGGCCGCCAGGTCGGCCCTGAGGTCGAGACCCCACTGCTTGGCCGCATCCAGCCCCTGGACGGACCCGAGAGGCGGTATGTCGGTGGCCAGCCTGTCGGCCGACACCGTCAAACGCCGGAGCCGGGCCGCTGTCGTAGCTACCGGGGCACCGGGTGGGAAACAGACACCCCAAAGGTTCAGCTCTAAAGATCGGTTGGGGGCCGACTTGATCCTTAAAGCATCTCCCACCAACGTGCGCCTCGCAACCTCACGGAGCGCGGAGCGATCAGGCGACTTCAGCTTGAACCGGTAGTCGGCAACTTGGCATACCTCCTCGGGCAGGTCGCCTCTCTCGACAATCGC
>JBARWY010000009.1:0-2129 GCA_049647065.1 Devosia sp.
CCTGGACGCTCGGCCGCTTGGCCGGACCATCTGCATCGAACGTCTCGGACGCGAGAACGCTGACGCCGCCGATGCCGTCGCCACCGGTACGCGCGCCATAGAGGATGACGAGGTTGCCCTCGCCCGAGGCATGCGCGAGGTGAAGATCCTCGTGGCGCAGGACGCCGACGCACAGCGCGTTGACCAGCGGGTTCCCGACATAGGTCTTGTCGAAGACGACCTCGCCGCCGATGTTCGGCAGGCCGAGGCAATTTCCGTAGCCACCGATACCGGCGACGATGCCGGGCAGCACACGCCGAGTGTCGTCGGCCGTCAGCGGGCCGAACCGAAGGGGGTCCATGACGGCGACAGGCCGGGCGCCCATCGCGAGGATGTCGCGGACGATGCCGCCCACACCGGTCGCCGCGCCTTGGTAGGGCTCGACGTAACTGGGGTGGTTGTGCGACTCGACCTTGAACGTCACGGCGTAGCCCTGGCCGATGTCGATGACACCGGCGTTCTCGCCAATGCCAGCCAACGTCTTGCCGCGCGGCGTCTCCTGCGGCAGTTCGCCGAACTTGCTCAGGTGCACCTTGCTCGACTTATACGAGCAGTGCTCACTCCACATGACCGAGTACATCGCCAGTTCGGCCGAGGTCGGACGACGACCAAGGATCTCGCGGATGCGGTCGTACTCGTCAGCCTTGAGGCCCAGTTCGGCCCACGGCTGCTCGCGCTCCGGCGTCGACTCAGCCTGAGCAACTGTGTCGAGATGTTCGAGGTTCACGCTGCTGCTCAGGGGCTGGGCGGTCACACCGTCAGCCTACCGAGCAGGTGTCGTCGCCATGGCGTCAGCCTGCGGCGACTCCACCTCTTCAAGGCCAGATTCATGCACTGGCCGACCAGCGACAGGGACAGCGCGGCGGCGGCCGATCGGGACACGATTGGCCACGCGGCTCAGCGGCTCGACGGTCGCGTTCAGCACTTTGACCGCCTCGTGCAGATCGGGCACCGTTTCGTCCAGTGATCCGATGACCGGGACCAGTGCCTCCAGGGTCGGGATGAGCTTCTCGATCGTGTCGCCCAGCGCGACCAACTGCTCCAGGGTTCCCCCCGGCTGCAGCAGGTTCTCCAGGATGCCGTTCTCCTCCAGCAACTGGTCGATGAGTCCACCAGGTTCGAGGACGTGCTCAATGGCGCCCTCCTGGCTGAGCAGCCGATCGAGCGGTCCCTCAGGGGCCAGGAAGCGGTACAGCGGGCCGTCATCGGCGGCAATGCGGTCGATCGGTCCGCCCGGAGCGAGCAGCCGGAAGAACGGGCCATCGTCGGCCAGAAGGGGCAGCAGCGGGCCGTCGTCTGCGAGCAGCCGGTCTACGATGCCGCCCGGCGCCAGCGCCTTCCCAAGCGGACGATCCGGCGACGTGATGTCCGCGACGGTGTTGCCGAGCGAAACCAGTCCCCGCTCGTCAGCGAGGATCTCGTCCAGCTGCTCGAGGAGCCCATCCGGTCCGAGGATCTGCCCCAGACGCTGTCCGTAGCCGCCGTCGCGCAAGAGCGGCCCGGCCGGCGATGCCAGATACCCCAAGCCGAGCGCCCCGCGCGTCACCGCCACCGTGAGTCGGGCCGGAAGGGTCAAAGCAGCGACGATGTCCATGCAGGTCAGCGTATGGCGACTGCTACGGACTGTCACAGCATGCCCACCAATCCACGCTCTAGGGTTCGGCAGTGTGGCCATACTCTTCGCGCTGATCTCCGCCGCCTGCTGGGGCGTCTCAGACTTCTTCGGCGGCGTGTTCTCCAAGCGGCACGGCGCCTGGGTCACGACGGTGGCAGTCCAACTCGGAGCCCTGGCCGGAACCGCGGTTGCCGTGTTGCTGCTTGGTGGTTCGCCGACGCACGCCGACTGGGCATGGGGAACGGCGGCAGGCCTGGGCGTCGGCGCCGGGACGGCCTACCTGTATCGCGGCCTTTCCACCGGACGCATGGGCGTGGTCGCACCGGTCTCGGCCGTGGGTGCGGCGTTGGTCCCCGTCGCCGTCGGTGTCTCCACTGGTGAGCGGCCAGGCGTCACGGCGGCGGTTGGGATCGTGATCGCGCTGCCCGCCATCTGGCTGATCGCCTCGACCGACAACGGAGCAGCAGAGGCCACG
>JBARWY010000010.1:0-4142 GCA_049647065.1 Devosia sp.
TCGAACCGGGAAATCGAAATCGCGAACGCCTTGACGATCGAGTTGATGAATGCGGGCACGGCGAGCACCTTTTTGCCCTTCCGCTGCGAGAGCACCTCCACGACAACGCCGCTGCAGACGGTCACAGGCGCCGCAGCGCTGAACTCTGAGCTGTGCAGATCTCAACTCGACACGCTCAATTCGCGAGGGAAGCTGACGTCAGACGAAAGTGCTGTCTTCGAAGCGCAATGCGCCTGCCTCGAACAAAGCGAAAATGGCGACGGGGGCGATTCCTGCGCGCGATGATTCTTGATCTCGAAGCCACGAGGATAAGGGTCTTGGCGGCTGCTACCTTCAGATGTGTTTGTTCGCGCTCGGCGAAGAAGGCAGGGAACGTGGTCGTCTGCGCTGCAAGTAGCGCTATGGGCCAGATAATCGAGGCGGCCCGCTGTGCCCGCCGCAAGCGCCGGAACTACAAATGCAACCCGGCTTTGCCTCAGTATGGCTCAACGCCAGTATTAGTCGCAAGGCGCCAGCAGCGGCAGAAAGCGGGCCAGCCGCACTGGTGCTACTCGCAGGCTAAAGCCATCATCAGCCGACGAGCTACTCTCGGTTGTTGCCTGCGCCATTGCAACTCCGCTAGCCGTCGTGACGACCGGCGGTCAGTGCAAGTCAAGCAATAGGCGCTCCAGGCTTGTTCCTGAATCAATCCCGTGCGTAGCGGCTTTCGGGCTGGTGCCGCCACCCGTGCTCCTCGCTTCCTTCGGGCTGTACCCAAATTCCCGCTTGAAGGCCCGGCTGAAGTCCGCAGGGTCAAGAAAATTGCGCTCAAGCGCGATAGAGGTGACGGTGCGTTTGTTGTTAGGGCTAGCAAGTATGCGGTGGCCGTCAATTAGCCGCTGCTTGCGAATCCAATGGACTACGCCGCCTTTCGCTTCGAACAGTCGGTAAAGCCGGGATCTCGAAATGCCAAGGATGCTGCAAATCTCCTCTGCTCCAAACCCGGCTATGAGAAGGTTCTGAGTGATCAACCTACGCGCTCGCTCCTGCAGAGTCGCGTCGATCGATCGGCCAGCGGCGGCGATGCGGTCTCGCGTGGGGCTCAAACAGGCCTCGATCATCGCGCGCGTGGCAGCCAGGACGCCTGGAAGGTCTTGTTGGTCAAGGTGGGGCAGCTGTCGCTCCAGGTCGATCAAGTAGTCAGCCAACAGGCCCGGCAATCCGGATGACAGAGTCATCTCGTCCACTGCGTCAATCGCCGCGACGCGTTCGCGCATCACGTCTCGAGGCACAACAAGGCACAAGCTGGTGGCACGGCCCAGTGCTCCCTCCATAGGTGTGTGCATCGATTTGACGAAAACTCCGCCGGGTTCCGCGATTTGAGGTGCTCCAGGTCGAAATAACTGGAAGCTCCCCGTTTTGACGACAGTGAAAGTCCAGTGATCGATGCCAGCGTTGCGAGCTTGTATCTTGGTCCGGCGGAAAGCGGTGGGTGCCGTCCTTGATCGAAGGAATGCCATACCGCCGAGGTTCCACGCTTCAATCTGCGCAGCAAATCCCTGTGTCTCGCCACCATCGGGTAAGATTTCCATAATCGGCCTGACAGTGTCCCGCCAGCATTCGAACTGATCGGAACATCTAATCTCCTTGTTTGTGAAGATGTGCCGCTGAAGAGTTTCTCGAGCATGATGCACAGCAGGGCCACTGACGCCCGTGTCGACGCTCAACATTCTGACCTCATAGCGAAGAGACGCATAATCATCATGGTCAAGCAGACCGTGCCGGTCTGCCGTGTTATTGTCGTGTTTGCTTGATTGAGCGCTTCTGCGCAGAGATGTTCGACTTCTTGTCCGCGAGCACCAAAGCTTAGCGTATTGCGAACTGTCGGGATATGGCGTGTACGTCCCCTTAATATGCCCCTCGTCCCGCCGACGTCGTGCGGTACCGCGGAGGGGCTCCAGCCGTCAGCCCCGCGGGCTCAGCCCGGTACGAAGACGCCTGTACACAGCCGTTTGACCTTCCCAATAACGGGTCCAGCGCATTCAGGATCAGCGCCCCAATACATCCGGGTCGGAGGCCATGGCCGGATGCCGCCCTTGAGTATGCAAACTAAAGGGCCCGCCGAGGCGAGCCCTATGTGATGAGCGAGACTTGAAGGCGAGGCGCACGAGCCCTTCTCAAAGGGAACAAGGCACCCGGCGACTTACTAAAGCAGCGTCAGATTGACTGCGGATTCCTTGCCGTCACGCCCCTTCTCTACGTCGTATGTAACCTTGTCGTTCTCGTAGAGACCCTGCAGGCCGGACTGCTGAACGGCCGAAATGTGCACGAAGGCGTCCTTGCCACCGCCTTCTGGCGAGATAAAGCCAAAGCCCTTGGTGGTGTTGAAAAACTTCACGGTGCCGGTGATGTTGCCCATGGGGTAATCCTCTGTAGCTCGATGCCTTAGCGCGAGCGTTGCCCGTAGCAAAATGCGTTCGGGTAACACGTTTGCTCTTTTGAGCAGTGAGCCGAGGTCCGGAAAATGACCGGCAGGGCAGCCGTCGTAGGCAGAAAACGTGTGTAAGAATTATGGGCGGTATGTTCGTTCGAAGCAAGGGTCGCACGTGCCTGTCGGACCTTTAACCAGGACCCGCCTTGCTGCGTGCCCATAGTCCCCTGGTTAGTGTCGGGCTTTACCAACCGACGGTCTGGCACGCTTGGCTTCAAAGGCCGTCCGATTATTCCTTTGACATCTCCACTAAAGGGACCAGTTTAGCTCGGATCAGACTTTCTCTCGTTTGCCACAAGCATTTGAGCGAGGCTGTCATGATCCATTCGGTCCGCCTGCGACGAATGAGGAATGAGCGAACCCGGCTCCCGCCTGCCCGGCCTCAGAACTCAGTAGCGAGCCGTTCGTTCAGCGCATTGGCGCTTCTAGCCGCCACGTTTTTGCTCGTCGATGCTGCGGTTGCGCCAAATTCGGTTGGCCAGCAGGTCCGTGCCGACAACACCACGGTGACCGCCAGCGGTACCATCAACACAGGCACGCTCGGCGCGGATCTCGGCCATGGGCTTTGGGCGCTGAACGGCGGCGTCATCGAGAGCTTCACCCCGCTCACGATCACCACCGGCGGCGTTAACACCGCCGGCGCCCGAGCAACGACGGCGGGCCAGGTCACCGTTTCGACCGGATCGTCGATCCACATGACCGGCACCAACGGGGACGGCATCGTTTCGAGCAATCCTGGCAGCCTGGTCACCGCCACGGGCACGACGGTTCTGACCGATCTCTCCGGATACGGTCTGATTGCCGGCTCCGGCGGCGCCCGGATCGTATTCAACGATGGGTCCGTAACGGCCACGACATCGACCGGAGCCGCCGCCTTTGCCGGAATTCTGGAGCTGACCAATTCCTCGATCACAACGGGGCCCGGCATCGCTTTGCGGCTCGAGGCCGGGACGGCGACCCTGGTCGACACTGACATCGACACCACGGGAGCGTCGGCATACGGCGTCTACCTGAACAATGGCAGCGGACTGACGATGACCGGCGGGACTATCTCCACGGCCGCCGCCCGGGGGATCATGGGTGTCGCTGGCGTCAACACCGTCGCGCTCGACGGAACGACGATCAACGCCACAGCCTCCGCGGCCATAGAGGCCAACGGGGCAGCGGCAGTCCTCAATGCCCAGCTCACCGACGTGGAGATCACCGCACCGATCGCCCTGCGTGCCCTTGCCGGCACCCTGAACGTCGCCGCCTCGAGCTCCATGCTGAGGGGAAGCGCGATAATCGGATCCGGCGGCACCGCCACCCTGGCGCTCACGGACAGTTCGATCTGGGCGCTTACGGTGAACTCGACGCTCACGAGCCTGACCAACAATGGCAGCCTGGTCGACTTCGCGGCACCGGTCGGCGACCCGACGGCGCTGGCCAGCTTCAAGACGCTGACCGTCACCAACTATATCGGCGCCGGCGGCCGCCTCGGCCTCAACAGCTATCTCAACGGAGACGGTTCCCCCTCGGATCGCCTGGTGGTCAATGGCGGCGCCGCCACGGGTACGAGTGGCCTCGTCATCAAGAATGCCGGAGGCGCCGGCTCACTGACTTCGGGCAATGGCATGCTCGTCATCAGCGCGATCGGCGGCGGCACCACGGCACCAGGCGCTTTCACGCTCGC
>JBARWY010000011.1:0-7922 GCA_049647065.1 Devosia sp.
GCACATTGGACTGGGCGACCAGCTTCATCCCCGACATCGACAATACCTTTGTGGCCAAGGACCCCGAGCATCACAAATACTGGTTCACCCCGTCGAGCCTGGTTTCCTTCCAGCTCAGCCAGATCACGCCCGACGAGAACAACCGCAAGGCCTTCACCGACGTCAACTTCCGCCGTGCATTGAGCATGCTGATCGACCGCCAGACCATTGTGGACATTGCCGGCTATGGCTATCCGCTGGTCAATAGCGACCCCTCCATGCTGGGCGAGCTCTACAAGTCCTTCGCCAATCCGGAAGTCGCCACCCAGTACGGTCAGTATGGCCAGTTTGACCTCGAAGCCGGCGTCGCAGCTCTCGATGCGGCGGGTTACGTCGACGCCGATGGCGACGGCTTCCGCGACAATCCCGACGGCACGCCCATCGCCATCGACATCATGGTGCCCAATGGCTGGACCGACTGGATCGACGCGGTGCAGATTTCCATGGAATCGCTCACCGAAGCTGGCCTAAACGTGAAGATGAGCACGCCGGAGGCCGCGGTCTGGACCTCGGGCCTGATCGCCGGCGATTATTCGATGACGCTCAATGCCCTGGCCTCGGCCGCCAATCCCTACTTCCCCTACATCCGCTCGTTCAATCCCGAGGACTTCGGTAAGAGCCGCTTCACCGCTCCGCATTGGGAAAATGCCGAGGTGATGGACCTGCTCAGCCAATATACCCAGGAGAAGGACCCGGCAGCGCAGAAGGCTTTGATGGACCAGGCCCAGCTGATCGTGGCCGAGGCCATGCCGGTCATCCCGGTCTATAACAGCCCGTCCTTCTACGAATACAACACCAGCCGCTTCACCGGCTGGGCCAATGCCGAAGATCCGAAATACTCGCCGGTGGTCTCCAACGCCAACCCCGCCCGCCTGCTGCAGTTGCTGGATCTCGATCCGGTGGCTGAGTAAAGCAGTTCACAGTTAGCCCAGTCGACACCCTCCCCTTGCGGGGAGGGATCAAGGGTGGGGACGGTCAGCCCGAATATTGGCTTTCGCCCCGCCCTCCGGCGCCCGGAAAGGAACACACCATGGCCTTTTTGCTGCGGCGACTGGCGTTCTACCTCGCGGCATTCCTCGCTGCCGCCACCATCAATTTCTTCCTGCCGCGCATGATGCCGGGCGATCCGATCGAGATCATGTTCGCCAGCGCCGGCTCCGAGCTGTCGCTGGAGAACCTCAACGCGCTCAAACTGACATTCGGCTTCATAGATGCCCCTATGGGCGAGCAGTATCTGCGCTATCTGCAAAGCGTCTTCACCGGCGATCTTGGCCGCTCGATCAAGTATTTCCCGCTGCCCGTCACCGACCTCCTCGGCCGGGCACTGGTCTGGACCGTCGGCCTTGTCGGCATCGCCACACTCGTCAGCTTCCTCCTCGGCACCTTTCTCGGCGTCATGGCAGCGTGGCGGCGTGGAACGCTCTTTGACTCAATCGTCTCGCTGCTGGCGATCTTTTCCAGCTCCGTGCCCGGCGTCGTCATCTCGCTGATCATGCTCTTCGTCTTCGGCTACACGCTGGGCTGGTTCCCCAACGGCTATGCCGCCGACCCCATGCTCGATCCGGCCTTCAACTGGACCTACATTTCCAGCGTGATCTATCACGGCACCCTGCCCATGCTGACGCTGGTCATCGTGCTCACCGGCGGCTTTGCAGTCACCATGCGCAACAACATGATCAACCTGCTAGGCGAAGACTATATCGTCATGGGCCGCGCCAAGGGCCTCAGCGACGGCGATGTCATGCTCTGGTACGCGGCCCGCAATGCCCTTCTGCCCACGGTATCGAGCCTTGCAATCGCCATCGGCACCATTCTGTCGGGCTCGCTCATCGTCGAGGTGGTGTTCAACTATCCAGGCCTCGGCAACACGCTCTATCAAGCCATCCTCGCCCGCGACTATCCGGTCATCCAGGGTCAGTTGCTGATCATGACCGCCGCCATGCTCGTTTCCAATTTCGTGGTCGACCTGAGCTATGTCCTGCTCGATCCGCGCCTTAAGAGGGCCTGAGACATGAAGTTGCTGCGCCAGCTGCTCCACAACAAGAAGGCTGTGATCGGCCTCGCCATCCTCGTCATCATCATCCTCGTCGCCATCTTCGCTCCGCTGCTGACCGAGTACAGCCCAGTCAAGCGCGTCGGCCGGCCGCATCAGCCGCCGTCGTGGGAGCATTGGCTGGGCACGACGCGGCTAGGACACGATGTCTTTTCCCGCCTCGTCCATGGC
This sequence comes from Devosia sp., assembly GCA_049647065.1. GTDB lineage: Bacteria > Pseudomonadota > Alphaproteobacteria > Rhizobiales > Devosiaceae > Devosia. The sequence continues at coordinate 2,264 of JBARWY010000011.1, forward strand.
GCCCGCGTCTCGCTCGCCGTCGGCTTTGGCGCCGGTCTGCTCATCACCGTCATCGGCACGGTGCTGGGCATCATCGCCGGCTACAAGGGCGGGGCCATCGACGAAGTCATCAACTTCTTCACCAACATGGTGCTGGTCATCCCGAACCTGCCGCTGCTGTTGGTGCTGGCAGCCTTCATCGGCCAGGCAACGCCGCTGGTCATTGCTGTGATCCTGGGCCTGACCTCTTGGGCCTGGGGCGTGCGCGTCACCCGCTCGGAAACCCTCTCAATCCGCCAGCGCGACTATGTGAAATCCGCAGAAATGCTCGGCGAGCCCGCCTGGCGCATCATGGCGTCAGAGATCTTCCCCAACCTCATTTCCATCGTCGGCATCAATTTCATCGGCAGCGTCATCTTCGCTGTCATCGCCGAGGCAACGCTGGAATTCCTCGGCCTGGGCGATCCAAATACCGTCTCATGGGGCATCATGCTCTACAATGCGCAGAACGCCTCCGCTCTCTCGGTGGGCGCATGGTGGGACCTGCTGTCTCCCTGCCTAGCGCTGGCTCTGCTGGGCCTGGGCCTCGCGCTCATCAACTTCGCCATCGACGAGATCGCCAATCCGCGCCTGCGCATGGGCGGCATGCTTGCCCGCTGGACGGGCCTGGTCCGCATTGGGGAGGGCAAGCTGTGAGCACCCCCGTTCTCTCCATCCGCAATCTCACCATCGACTACATCGGCACCGACACGGACTTTCACGCGGTCAAGAATGTCAGCTTCGACATCGCTCCGGGCGAGCTGTTCGGTCTGGCCGGCGAATCCGGCTGCGGCAAGAGCACCATCGCCTTCGCCATCAGCCGTCTGCATCGCCCCCCGGCGCTGATCCGCACCAGCAGCCATATCCTGGTGGACGGACGCGATGTACTCGCGCTCGACGATGCCGAACTGCGCCGCTTCCGCTGGCGGGAAGTCGCCATGGTGTTCCAGAGCGCCATGAACTCTCTCAACCCCGTGCTGACCATCGAAACCCAGTTCTACGACGTGCTGCATACCCATACCGGAATGTCCCGGGCTGCTGCGCGCACCCGTGCCGCCGAGTTGCTCCGGCTTGTCGATATTTCGCCCGACCGGCTCTCGGCCTACCCCCATCAATGTTCGGGCGGCATGCGACAGCGCATCGTCATCGCCATCTGCCTGGCGCTCAATCCGAAACTCCTCATCATGGACGAACCCACCACGGCGCTCGACGTGGTGGTCCAGCGCGAAATCCTCCAGCGCATCGATGTCCTGCGCAAGCAGTTGGGGTTTTCCGTCCTCTTCATCACCCACGACCTGAGCCTGATGGTGCAGGTCAGCGACCGCATCGGCATTATGCTCGAAGGCGAACTGGTCGAGGTCAATGACAGCAGGACCATCTATCGCGCCCCGCAGCATGCCTATACGCGCAAGCTCTGGGCCTCCATGCCCCGGCTGCACGGCACACAGATCACCGGGGAGGCGGCATCATGACCCTGACGGCCCCAATTCTCGCCCTCGACAAGGTGTCCAAGGTTTTCGGCCGCGCCGACAATCCGCTCTACGCCGCGCGCGAGGTGTCCTTCGCGCTCCACCCCGGCCGCACGCTGGCTCTGGTGGGCGAATCCGGATCGGGCAAGACCACGGCGGCCCGCCTCATCATGCGCGAATACCAGCCCGACGCCGGACAGTTGCTGTTCCACGGCGCGCCGTTGGGCAAGGCCGACGCCAAGGCGCTCAAGGCCTATCGTTCCTCGGTCCAGATGGTATTTCAGGACCCCTTCTCCTCGCTCAATCCCGCTCACACCATCCGCTATCACCTCGAGCGCCCCCTGCGCCTGCATCAACGCAACCTTGATGCCGCCCAGCGCCGGGCCGCCGTCGAGGAGTTGCTGGTACGCGTCAAGCTGGACCCTGCCCTGATCATCGACAAATTCCCGCACGAACTCTCGGGCGGGCAGCGCCAGCGCATCAGCATCGCCCGCGCCTTGGCGGTCAATCCCCAGGTCATCGTCGCCGATGAGCCGACCTCCATGCTCGACGTGTCGGTGCGGCTGGGCATTCTCAACCTGCTCAACGCCATGAAGGCCCAACTGGGACTGGCTTTGCTCTACATCACCCACGACATCGCTACCGCCCGCTACGTCGCCGAGGACATAGTGGTCATGTATGCCGGCCAGATCGTCGAATGGGGTCATATGGAAAGCGTGCTGGGCGATCCGCAGCACCCCTATACGCGCCTCTTGCTCTCGGCCGTACCCGATCCCGATCGGCGCTTCTCCGAGGCACTCTTCGATGAAGAGTTGAACAGCATCGATACCATCCGACGCCAGTCCGCCCTGCCCCAACCCGAAATTCGGCAGATCGCGAAAAACCACTTCATCCGCCCCATGCCCACGGCCGCAGCGTGATGCCGTCCCTCTCCGTCACCGCAGAACCGACAGAAGCCGAGCTCGCAGCGATCGGCGAGGGCCTCACGGCGTTCAATGATAGCGACGCAGGCCCATCCGGACGGCGGGCTCTCGCCGTCCTGCTGCGCGACGAGACAGGGCATATCTCAGGCGGCCTCTCCGGCTATACCGCCTGGGGATGGCTCTATGTGCAATGGCTCTGGCTGGCCGAAAGCCAGCGTGGCCTCGGCTGGGCCGTTCGCCTGCTCCAGGCCGCCGAGTCCGAAGCTCGCAACCGCGATTGCCACGGCGCCCATATCGACACCTTCAATCCGGTTGCACTGAAGATTTACCTGCGCGCTGGCTACGAACCCTTCGGCACCCTCCCCGACTTCCCAAAGGGCCGCACACGGACGTTTCTGCGAAAGTCACTGTAGGCTATATCGCGATTGGGGAGAGCATCACCCCACGACCCGCCCACCCGTCATCGGCTGCGGCACACCAGTCGTGGTGGGAAAGCTGATCGGCAGGTCGCGCAGCACCCTTGCGGCGAGAAACCCAAAACACTCCGCCTCGACGGCATCACCCCGCCAACCCACGGCGTCGGCGTCCACCGCCTCCACGTCGGCGCGTTCGGCAAGCATCCGCATCAGCGTCGGATTGTGCCGTCCTCCGCCCGAAACGATCAGCCGCCTGGGCCGGGTCGGCAGCAGATCCAGCGCCTTGCCCACGGCGCTGGCCGTAAAGGCCGTCAGCGTCGCTGCACCAGTGGCATCGTCCAGTCCGTCAGCCATGCTGGCCAGGAAGTCGAAGCGATCCAGCGACTTGGGATAAACTGCCGACAGATAGCGATGCTCCAGCAGCACTTTGAGACGCTCTTCGTTCACGCGTCCACTTCCGGCCAGCGTACCATCGCGATCCATCTCGCCGAGACCACGCGCCTTCATGAAATCGTTGATCGGCGCATTGGCCGGACCGGTATCGAAGGCAATCAAATGCCCCGCGCCGTCCCAGAAGGTGACATTGGCCACGCCGCCGAGGTTCAGCACCGACGTATCGCCATTGGTTCCCAGCTTGCGCAATAACGCCTGGTGATAGGCTGCCGCCAGCGGTGCACCCTGCCCGCCCGCACGCACATCGGCACTACGGAAATCATAGACCACCCTCGTGCCAAGTATCCGACTCATCAATGCGCCATCGCCCAACTGCCGCGTAGCACCGATCCGGCCGGGCTGCGGCGCACGATGCAGCACGCTCTGCCCATGAAAGCCGACCACCCCGATATCCGTCATGCGCATACCCGACGCCGCGACGAAATCCAGCACCGCTTCCGACTGCGCCCGCGTCAACGCCTCTTCTGCCCGCGCGAAGATCGCCGGTTCCTCCCCGTCAAAATTCCACACGCGCGCGGCGGTCAGCGTCTCCTCCAGCAGTACCCGCACATCGACGCTGTAGGGCGCCAGCGTGTAGGGACCGAACTCGGCAATGCTCTCGCCATCGGTGCGGACCATGGCGATGTCGATATTGCCGTCGAGCACGGTCCCGGTCATCAGCCCTATCGTCCAGATCGGGTCCATGATCGCTCCTCAGTTCGTGTTGATGGCATCGCCAACCGCCCGACGCAGCGCGAAGATGCCGCTGTCGAAATGCCGGGTCGGATGCACGCGATTGGTTAGAAGTGTCCAGGCATGACCGCGATCAAAATCGATCCACAGCCCCGTGCCCGTGAATCCGGTATGTCCGATTGTCGATGCCGAACTGCGCTCGCCGCCAGACCAGCCCTCATAGGGCCGCTCCCAGCCATGGGTCCGCCGGGCACTCAGCGCTTTGCGCATCAGAGCGACACTCGATTCAGAAAGCGCACTGGCATTGAGGGCACCCGACGCGAAATCCAGCACCGACGACACTGTGCCGAACAGCCCCGCATGCCCCGAGCCCTGCAGGGCCGAGCAATTCTCGTCATGCACCTCACCACACAGAACCCGTCCTCGCCACGGATCTTGTTCAGTCGCTGCCGCGTGGGCCGGATCGGCGCTCCAGGCGAAGCCGGGTCCCGGCTCGATCTGTCGTATCGTTCTGCCCTCGAGACGCTCGATGGCGATGCCGAGCAGGATGTAATTGATATCCGAGTAGACTGCCGGGCCTGCCTCCCAGTCGCGCTGCAGCACGAAGTGGCGCAGCAGGTTGGGATCGGACCCGTAGGTATAGAGCGGAAACACGCCGGGAAACGGCGTCTGGTGCCCAAGGCATTGGCGGAACGTGACTTTCCGCTGCCAGTTATCGGGATTGTACTGCACGAAATCCGGGACGGCGGTGGTGATCGGCGCATCAAGATCGATCCGCCCCGCCTCCGCCAGCGCCAGGATACGCGGCGTGGTGAACAGCACTTTGGTCAGCGAAGCCAGGTCGAACCAGGTCCCCTCCTCCGTCGGCCGGGATACCGGAACGCGTTGCGCCTCCCCGACGGCCCGCGTCATCCTGGCGCCCGAGCCATCGACAAGTCCGAGCACCCCGCCTGGGATTTTCCCGATGGCGACCGCCTCGGCCAGCAGCTCGAATGCGAGGTTGAACCTGTCTTCTAAGCCCATGATTTCTCTACTCTCACCAGATGGTCTTTACCGGCCGTTGCCCATTCGGCTGGCGCCGGCTCATAACCCTTCGGTCTGATGAGCGAGGGCACCGGGGCTGTATCGACATCGTAGCGCTGCCGCCGACGCTCGACACCCGGAACGGCCGCGATCAGCCTCTTGGTATAACTGTGCTGCGGCCGGGCCAGCACCGAAGCCGCATCACCGATCTCCACGATCTGCCCGGCATACATCACTGCCACCCGGTGGGCGATGCGTTCGACCACCGCCATGTCATGCGAGATGAAGAGATAGGCGAGACCGAATTCGTGCTGCAACTCGACCAGGAGGTCCAGCACGCGCGCCTGCACGGAAACGTCGAGCGCCGATACCGCTTCGTCCAGCACCACTACATCGGGGTTCAGCATCAGTGCCCGGGCGATACAGAGGCGCTGCCGTTGGCCGCCGGAAAACTGGTGTGGATAGCGCGTCAACGCATCTTCTGGCAGCCCAACGCGCCCCAGGAGCTGCCTCATGCGCTGCCGAAGCACGCCATCCACCCGAAGACCCGTCGCTATCGCCGGCTCGGCCAGGAGGCTCTCGACATCGAGCCGCGGATTGAGCGAGGCAAACGGGTCCTGGAACACCATCTGCACTGGGCGGCCATCACGTCCGGGCGGCGTAGCGATCTCACCACGCGTCGACT
>JBARWY010000012.1:0-22639 GCA_049647065.1 Devosia sp.
GGTCGGCGCGGGGATTACTTTTCTGGTGCGCCGCCGGCGACCGCTATGACCCCACGCCCATCCGCGCCAGCAGGCGATCCCGCCTGACGAACTGGTGCCAGAGCGCCGCGCCGATATGGCCGATGAGCAGCACGATCAGTCCGCGCGCCAATAGGCCATGCACCGTGAAGGGTGGGGCCAGCGTGAAATCGGGCAATGGCAGCGGCGCGGCGCCAAAGAGCTGCAGATTGGCGCCGGTCAGCACGAGCGTGCCAATCCCGCTCGACACCATCACCAGGATGACCGCATAGAGCCCGTAATGCACGACATGGGCAGCCAGCGCCCGTCCGCGCGACAGGCCGGCGGCATCGGCCGGGCGCCGATCGAAGCCCAGCCACCAGATTATGCGGAACAGCGTCAGCACGCCGACGAGGCTGCCCATGATGGCATGGCCGCGCAACAGGGTGAACTCGGTTTCCGGATCGGCGCTGTTGGCTGCCGCAAGGCCCGTTCCCAGCATGGCAATGATAGCGATCGCCGTCAGCCAGTGGATGGCGATGGCGACCGAGCCATAGCGGGTTGGACTGCTCTTGATCATGGCAGGCTCCTTGCGGAACAACGGCTGAGGCAATATAGATAGCATACTATGTATTTAGATAGCAAGCTATGTAAATGGCCCTGAACCGCAGTACCTCGGTCGGCTACCTCACCAACCTGGCGGGACGCCTGTTGGTGCGTGAGCTGGAACGGCACCTGGCCCTGATCGGCCTCAGCCCCGGCCATATGCCGGTTCTGCTGGCGCTGGAAGACGGCGCCGCCCTGACGCAGAAGGCACTGGCCGAGCGCGCCGCGGTGAAGCAGGCCACCATGACCGCCACCCTCACCCGCATGGAGCGTGACGGGCTGGTGACCCTGCTGCCCAATCCGGAGGATGGCCGCAGCACGCTGGTGGCGCTGACGCCGCTGGCGCGGGGCAAGATTCCCGCCGTGGCCGAGGCGACCGCAACCATCAACGCGCTGGTGCTGGAACAGCTGACGCCCGAGGAGCGCCAGCAGTTCTTCACCTTGATCCGGCGCATCATCGGCGTGCTGGAAGCCCAGGACAGCGCCGCGCGGCGATGAGCCGGCCCCTATCGGGTCAGGCCGCCCGCTTGCCATAGGTCAGCAGGGCATTGCCCTTGCTGGTGATCTGGCTGCGGATAAGGCTGAGCCGCGTGGTGGGGGTGCCATCTTCGAACAGGCGCCGACCCTTGCCGGCAATCACCGGATGCATGATGAGGGTCAGCTCGTCCAGCAAGTCCGCCAGCAGCAGCTGGCGCACCAGCGACATGCCGGCCATGGCCGCGATGGTGCCGCCCGGCTGTTGCTTGAGGCCGCGCACGAAGGCTTCGAGATCGCCCTCGATCAGGCTGGAATTGCTCCAGGTGAGGTCGGCCGGCTTGAGCGTCCGCGAGGCGACGTATTTGCGCACAGTGTTGATATAGGTCCCGAAATCCATGTCCTGTTCGGCATGGGGCCAGTAGCCCGCCCATTCCTGATAGCCCTTGCGGCCCAACAGCACCGTATCGACATCACCCATGACGCTGCCGAGCAGCGCACCCAGCTCGTCATCGAAGCTGTCGAACTGGAACTGGTCGGGCGCTTCGGCAACCCCATCGACGGAATAGAACAGGCCGGCTGTGACTTTACGCATTGGTAGTCTCCCTTGTCTGGCGATCATCGCCATCTGACAGGGCGACGAGCGGAGCTGCAGCATTTCGACATTTCGGCCCGATGATTTTGCAGCATGGATGGCCAGACGGCGCGGGCGCCTCCGGATAGGTGGGAAACGGACGGGCCCCGAGGCGGCCTTCGCCTCTGGAGTATTTTTTAGTGAGGCGCAAACCGCCTCGGGGCGCCGGTTTTTGGAACAGCATCGAGCCGGTCGCGCACACGCTTCCGTTCGAACTCGAACCTGTGGGAGAGGCAAAGCCCCCACCCGGCTCACCCCGCCACTGTTCGCCTGCAGGCCGCCGTGCGGGGTGATGGGGGGAGTATACGCGCGGTTTTGGGGGCGGGGATAAGATGGATAAGTCGAGGATGTCGAGCGTGTGGCCTCACCCCCTCCTGCCTCCCCCATCAAGGGGGAGGTTCTCGCTCCACTCTTGGGGTGGGATCGAAGTCCACGCTGGCATGGATGGGCACGATCGGGTCCACCCACCGAGCGGCACCTCCCCCTTGATGGGGGAGGGTGGGAGGGGGTGACGAGAGCCACGATGAAGGTGCTTAAGCGGTGGGGCCGCTTGCGCCGAGCGCCTCAAGAACCGCCATATACACGCCCTCCTCATTCTCCATCACCTCAAGATTGGTGAACCGCAAAATGCGATATCCCTCAGCGACGAGGAACGCAGTCCGCACCACATCGCGGGCGATGCCTTCTTCGGTATGATGACTGTCGCCATCGATCTCGATGATCAGCTTGGCGCTGTGGCAAACGAAATCCACCACGTACCGCCCGATCGGCGCCTGCTTGCGAAAGTGCCAGCCGGTTTGGCGGATGGGATGGATGTTGCGCCAGAAGCGAACCTCGATCACTGTCGGCCGCTGGCGAAGCTTTCTCGGGAGTGATGGGTTGGCCATTGTGGTGGTCCGTCACAGAGTCTTTCGCGTAGATGCCTCAGTCGACGCCCTCCCCCTGTGGGGCCCCGATATCTCGGCTGCCGTCACCCCCTCCCACCCTCCCCATCAAGGGGAGGTGCCGTCCAGTGGGTGGGCGATAGCTCAACAAGCGAACAAAATCGAAAGCTCGGTCCAATTTGGTCAGTTATCGGGGCTGGATGGGCGCAAGCAACTCACGTGACGGGCCAGTTTGAGAACGACGGCTTGCTCAATAGTTCTTTCTAGGTACCGGAACACCTTGGGCTCCGTGATCAACCAATTGAGCCGCTGGCACAGTTGCAGATACTGCCCGGAAGCCGACTTCTAGTTCGCCGCTCGCGAATTTGAACAAATCCATCGAATTTTCCTTCAAGACAAGAAGGCCCGGGATCACTCCCGGGCCTTCTTCATTCCAGTCCAGACGACGTCCGGCTACCCCAGATGCGCCAGCACCGCCAGCAGCAGCAACGCCACGATATTCGTGATCTTGATCATCGGGTTCACGGCCGGGCCGGCGGTATCCTTGTAGGGGTCGCCGACGGTGTCGCCGGTGACGGAGGCCTTGTGGGCTTCGGACCCCTTGTGGTGGGTGACGCCGTGGCTGTCGGTGAAGCCGTCTTCAAAGCTCTTCTTGGCGTTATCCCAGGCACCGCCGCCGGCGGTCATGGAGATGGCGACAAAGAGCCCGGTGACGATGACGCCCATCAGCATGGCGCCAAGGGCCGAGAAGCCGGCAGCGGCGCCCGCGATCCAGTAGATCACGAAGAACACCACGATCGGCGACAGCACGGGCAGCAGGCTCGGCACGATCATTTCCTTGATCGCCGCCTGGGTCAGCATATCCACCGCCTTGGCATAGTCGGGCTTGGACGTGCCGGCCATGATGCCCGGATCGGCCTTGAACTGGCGGCGGACTTCCACCACCACTGACTGGGCAGCGCGGCCCACGGCGGTCATGGACATGCCGCTGAAGAGGAATGGCAGCAGGCCACCGAACAGCAGACCCACCACCACATAGGGATCGGCCAGCGAGAAGGTGAGCTGGCCCACGCCCTGGAAGATGGCAGGAGCATCGGGCAGGGATGAGAAGTAGATCAGGTCCTGCGTATAGGCGGCAAACAGCACCAGGGCGCCGAGGCCGGCCGAACCGATGGCATAGCCCTTGGTGACGGCCTTGGTGGTGTTGCCGACAGCGTCGAGCGCGTCGGTATTGTGACGCACTTCCTTGTCGAGGCCGGCCATTTCGGCAATGCCGCCGGCATTGTCGGTGACCGGGCCGAAGGCGTCGAGCGCCACAACGATACCGGCCAGAGCCAGCATGGTGGCAACGGCGAAGGCGATGCCGAAGAGACCCGCCAGGTTATAGGTGACGATGATGCCGGCGATGATGACCAGAGCCGGCAGGGCGGTCGATTCCAGCGACACAGCGAGGCCCTGGATGACGTTGGTGCCGTGGCCGGTAACCGAGGCTTCGGCGATGGAGTTCACCGGGCGGCGGTTGGTGCCGGTATAGTATTCGGTGATGACGATGATCAGGCCGGTAATGACCAGACCCGCTACGCCACACCAGAACAGGCTCATCGGGGTGAACGTCTTGTCGGTGGCAGCGATCTCGACATTGAGATCGCCAAAGACGAACCACAGCACGGGAAGCAGCGCGACCAGCGACAGCACGCCGGTGGCGATGATGCCCTTGTAGAGCGCGCCCATGATGTTGTTGTCGGCGCCCAGCTTGACGAAATACGTCCCGATGATGGACGTCACGACGCAGGCGCCGCCGATGGCCAGCGGCAGCACCATGCCGATGAGCTTGAACGCATCGGGCAGGATGATGGCGGCCAGTACCATGGTGGCGACGATGGTCACCACATAGGTTTCGAACAGGTCGGCGGCCATGCCGGCACAATCGCCGACATTGTCGCCCACGTTGTCGGCAATGGTGGCCGGGTTGCGCGGATCGTCTTCCGGAATACCGGCTTCGACCTTGCCCACCATGTCGCCGCCGACATCGGCACCCTTGGTGAAGATGCCGCCGCCGAGACGGGCGAAGATGGAGATGAGCGAAGCGCCGAAGCTGAGGGCCACCAGCGCATCGATGACGGTGCGGCTGGTCGGATCAAAGCCCAGGAACTGGGTGAGGACGATGAAATAGAGGGTGACGCCGAGGAGGCCCAGGCCCGCCACCAGCATGCCGGTGACCGCGCCCGACTTGAAGGCGAGATCGAGACCCTTGCCGAGCGAGGAAATGGCGGCCTGTGCCACGCGGACATTGGCGCGCACCGAGACATTCATGCCGATGAAGCCGGCAGCGCCCGAGAGCACCGCGCCGAGCAGGAAGCCGATGGCGGCATAGATGCCGAGCAGGAAGAACGCGGCGATCAGGATGACCACGCCGACAATGGCGATGGTGGTATATTGCCGCTTGAGATAGGCCGAAGCGCCTTCCCGGACGGCTGCCGAGATTTCCTGCATGCGGGCCGATCCGCTATCGGCCGCAAGCAGTTGCTGCGTCGTCAGGACGCCGTAAACGATTGACAGAGCGCCGCACAGGACGATCAGCCAGAGTGCCAAAGTCATCAGAGTAGTCCCTCTAGATTTATCCTCCGGGGACTCAACGCAAACCCGATGCCGGTCCTCCAACCTGCACGGCCTGCCCTCCTAGAGCCCCTTCCGCCAGCGAGATTAGCCAGATTGTTTGGTTAAGCAATGGATATTGCGTTGATTTGTCGCGGCGAACGAGCCCGCCAGGGGACGTCACCGACGCGGATAGAGATCTGTCCTGACGATCGCCATCAGCCGCTCGGGATTGGGCGGTTCACCGAAGCCGTACTGTTCATAGAGGCTATGCGCGTCGAGCGTCACCAGCATGAAGCGGCGCAAATCCTGCAATTCGGGATGAGCGAAGATGGCGTCCATGAGACCCTTGCCCAAGCCGTGGCCCTGCTGGCCGGGCTCAATGAAGACATCGGCCAGCCAGGCGAAGGTCGCGCGATCGGTGATGACGCGGGCAAAGCCAACTTGCCCGCCATCGGGACCGTAGAGGCCGAAGCTGAGCGAATTGGCGATCGAGCGGGCGACGACATCGCGCGGGATGCCGCCGGCCCAGTAGCTCACCTGGCTGAGGTAATGGTGGACATAGTCGAGATCGATCCGCTCCGGATCGGTCGAGACCTCGTAGCCAGGTGCGAGCGGCATCGGGCTAGAGGCCGCCGCGCACCACGGCGGGATAGATGTAGTAGCCGATGATCTGCTGGATGAAGAAGATGATGATGAAGGCGATGATCGGGCTGATATCGAGGCCGGAGAAGTTCGGCATGATGCGGCGAATCGGGCGCAGCACCGGCTCGGTCAGCTGGTTGAGCACGCGCCACAAACCTTCCACGAAGGCATTGCGCGTGTTGATCACGTTGAACGAGATCAGCCAGCTCATGATGATCATGGCGATCAGGATCCAGCGATAGAGATCGAGGATCAGGAGGATGATGTCGAGCACGGCGCGCATGGGCGTCTCCGAAACAAAGCTGGCAATTACTTAGTGGCTGCGGCCGCTTGCGGCAAGAGAGGGGCGCAAAGCATGGGAGCCTCGCTCCGGTCGCACGGAACGAGGCTCCAATGACTGACATCCGGTACGCAAAACAACACTCTCCGGACGGACACCGCATTGCATGAAGCGTGCCAAGTGCCGCAGGCCCGCAAACCGGCGGCCAGAGGTTAAGGCTTCGTGAACATTCGCGTTCTGCATGGAAGGGCGCATCGCAGAATGCGAGGCGCGTTGCATTTTGCGACCGATCAGGCGGTGGGTCTCGCCGGCTTCCAGGTAACGACGCGGTAGAGGTAGAGCAGCACCACGGCGGCGAGCACGATGTAGCTCAATGGATCGAGGATGACTTCGACCAGCTCGTAATGCTCGTGCAGCAGATAGCCGGCCAGCGTCAGCACGGTGTTCCAGATCAGCGCGCCCGTGGTGGAGGCGAGGAGGAATACCGGCAGGCTCATGCGGGCCAGGCCGGCGGGAATCGAGATCAGCGTACGGATGATCGGCATCAGCCGGCCGAACAGCACGATGACGGGGCCGAAGCGGCGGAAGAAGCCGACGGCGGTGTCGATCTCCTCGGCATTGAGGGTCAGCAGGCGCCCGTAGCGATCGGCCAGCCAGCGCACGCGCTCGAGCCCGAATAGCCGCCCGGCGAAATACCAGGGCAGCATCCCCACCACCGCGCCGACCGTGGCCGCGGCGAGCACGCCGAAGAAGTTGAGATCGCCATTGGCGGCAGCGAAGCCGGCAAAGGGGATGATCAGTTCGGACGGGATCGGCGGAAAGATCGATTCGGCCAGCATGACGAGGAAGATGCCCAGATATCCGAGTTCGGAAATGGTCTGGATGATCCAGTCGGTCATGGCTCAGAAGTCTCCGTTGAAACGCCCAAAAATTGCCGGGCCGCTTCTTCTTCAACCCAACGAGTGATCCGCCGCAGCTTCGAAGCCTTCACGTTTCGGATCGCAAACTGATTGGTCGATCGGTCAACATCAGCGATGTCGACCGATCCAAAGTCGTTCTCATTCACCCAGCCAAAAACCGTCTCGCCATAGTTGCGAAACTGGTGAGTGAGAGGGCCGTAAGCATCCGGCTCTCCCACAAGGTGAATGACGACAGTGGCCAAAGGCCCTCCCGAAGAGCCTTAAGCCGACTTCTGCGCGCGCATGTTGCGCTTGCGGTCATTGGGGTCGAGCCAGATCTTGCGCAGGCGGATCGACTTGGGTGTCACTTCCACATACTCGTCTTCGGCGATGTAGCCGAGCGACTGCTCGAGGGTGAGCTTCTTGGGCGTGGTCAGGCGCACCGCTTCGTCCTTGGACGTGGTGCGGATATTGGTGAGCTGCTTGCCCTTGAGCGCATTGACCTCAAGGTCGTTGTCGCGGGAATGCTCGCCGATGATCATGCCTTCATAGATGTCGACGCCGGCATCGATCATGATCGGGCCGCGGTCTTCGAGGTTCCACAGCGCGAAGGCCACCGACTGGCCGGTGCCGTTGGAGATCAGGACGCCCGTGCGACGGCCGGGCAGGTCGCCCTTGAACGGCACGAAGGAATGGAACAGGCGGTTGAAGATCGCGGTGCCGCGGGTATCGGACAGCAATTCAGGCTGGTAGCCGATCAGCGAACGGGTCGGAACCAGCAGCTGGATACGCGTGCGGCCAACGCCCGACGGACGCATATCGGTCAGCTCGCCCTTGCGCTCGGTCAGCTTCTGCACGACCGTGCCGGTATGCTCGTCGTCGACGTCGATGATGACTTCTTCGATCGGCTCATGACGTTCGCCATCGATGTCGCGCATCAGGACCTTGGGACGACCGATGGTCAGCTCGAACCCTTCGCGGCGCATGTTTTCGATCAGCACGGCCAGCTGCAATTCGCCGCGGCCGGCGACGTCATAGGAGTCGTTGTCGTCGCCGGGCGTCACCTTGATGGCGACGTTGCCTTCGGCTTCGCGCATCAGGCGCTCGCGGATGACGCGCGACTGCACCTTGTCGCCTTCGCGGCCGGCCAGCGGGCCGTCATTGATGCGGAAGGTGACCGACAGGGTCGGGGGATCGATCGGCTTGGAAGCGATCGGCTTGGTAACCGAGGTGGCACAGAGCGTATCGGCCACGGTCGAGGTCACAAGACCGGCAATGGCGACGATGTCGCCGGCTTCACCCTGGTCGACCGGAGTGCGCTCGAGGCCGCGGAAAGCGAGGACCTTGGAGATGCGGCCCTTTTCGACTTCCTTGCCCTCACGGTTGAGCGTGTGGATGGGATCGTTGGCCTTGACCGTGCCGGAGGTGATGCGGCCGGTCAGGATACGGCCGAGGAACGGGTTGCGTTCGATGGTGGTGACCAGCATGCGGAACGCGCCTTCTTCGACGGTCGGCTCCGGCACGTGTTCGATGACCTTGTCGAGCAGCGGGCCCAGGTCGTTCTTGGGACCTTCCGGCTCCAGCGCCATCCAGCCCTGCTTGGCCGAACCGTAGAGCACGGGGAAATCGAGCTGCTCGGGCGAAGCGTCGAGTGCGATGAAGAGATCGAAGATTTCTTCGAGCACTTCCATGTGGCGCTCGTCGCCCTTGTCGATCTTGTTGATGGCAACGATCGGACGGAGGCCCTGCGCCAGCGCCTTGCCGAGCACGAACTTGGTCTGCGGCATCGGGCCTTCGGCGGCATCGACCAGGATCACCACGCCATCGACCATCGAGAGGATGCGCTCGACTTCACCGCCGAAATCGGCGTGGCCGGGGGTGTCGACGATATTGATGCGGGTGTCTTTCCAGAGGAGAGACGTGACCTTGGCCAGGATGGTGATGCCGCGCTCGCGCTCGATATCGTTGCTGTCCATGGCGCGTTCTTCGACGCGCTCATTTTCGCGGAACGAACCGGACTGCTTGAGCAGGACGTCGATCAGCGTGGTCTTGCCGTGGTCAACGTGGGCGATAATGGCGATATTGCGCAAGGACATTGAGAGAGATCAGCCTGGTTGGCATGATCCCAGAACCGGGTCCGCGTCTAATGAGGCGGACTGCAACGGACGAACCATGCGGGAGTTAACGCACACCACATCCCGCAGACGCAGGATTGGCGCATTTGGCGCTGCATTACAGGAAGATGCGGTTTTTCACAAGCGCAGGGCACGCACAGGTGGGTTGCAGGGCGGCACAACCGCCCCGCATGGTTATTTCAGCGAGCGCGGCAACTCGCCCGATTGCCAGAGCCCGAGGCCAAAGCCATCCGGGTCCAGAAAGTCGGCGCTCCAGCCGCCGGGCGCCTCCGATACCGGCGTGACGATGGTGACGCCCTGCGCGACCAGTGCCGCGACGACGTCGTCGATGCCGCCGTCATCGACAGTGAAGACCATGGCGGGTGTATTGCCACGCACCCCATCCATTTCGAAGAATACGAGGTCAAGGCCACCTGCCAGCTTGCCGGATAGCCAGAATGGTTCGGCGCCCTCCTCGCGCTTCAGCTCGAGCCCCATGATCTCGTTATAGAATTTCTCGGTGCGCACGATGTCGCTGACATAGTAGACGATGCTGGCAGTCTTGGGTTTGAAGCTCATGGCGAGCCCTCCATCTTGGTTGCTTGCACCCCCTGTTGCCGCGGCTCCCGCTTTTGTGAGCGCGCGACGATGAAAAGATGGCCATCCGGGTCGTGGCTGGCGAACAGGCCACCATGCCGGAGCAGGCTGGGCAACAGCGCATCGCGGATCCGGCCATAGGCGAGATCGAGGCTGAGCCCCGGCAGATCGGCCGGCAGGGCGAGATCGGCCTGCACTATGCGGCGCTTGAGTGCGGTGATGCGCTGGCGCAGCGCAACATCGCTGAGATCAAGCAGCCAGGCGATCTCGCGCCTGGTATGACCCGACAGCGTGAGCGCCGCGACTGCCTTGAGCGACGGCGGCAGTGCCGCCAGCAGAGCCGTAACCTCCGACTGTTCGACGGGCGGAGCGGCAGGCGCGGAGGCAGCCTGCCACTGCCCCTCCCGCCGGCGACGACGAACGGCGCTGCGGGCCGCCATGCGGGCCTGGTTGCGCACCGTGCCGGTGAGCCAGCGCGCCGTCTCACCGCTGTCGAAATCCGTGCGGCCGGCCAGCACGGCCGCCAGCAGCGCCTCCTGCACCATGTCATCGATCGCCCCGGCATCACGGGTCTCGCGGCGGGCGGTTGCACGGAGCTGGGAGTAGAGGCGGGGGCGCATGGCCAAATCTGACAAGGCGGGGCGCAAAACGCAATCGCCGCGCTCCCCGAAGGAAACGCGGCGACCGTAGTCGGGCCCGGATGCGGCTCCGGGTCCGTTTCCCGGCCGAAAGGAACTAGGCCAGGAAGGGGGTGGCCGCGGCCAGCACTTCGTCCTTGGTCATCGGCTCGTCGAAGGCGCCATCCCAGGGCTTCTTGCCGCCGATCTTGCGGACGATGGCGGCATGACGCGCTTCGACCGAGTGGATCTGCAGGGCGGCGGTCAGGATATCGTCATTGACGGCAACGACGCCTGCCTGGCCCTTATAGGCCGCGACGCCCAGATCTTCGAAGGTCTGGCTCAGCGTCAGGTAGGTATCGAAGTTGCTGAGCGCGTCGGCATATTTGCCGCCGGCGGTCAGGTCGAGCGCCGGGCGTTCGATGGCGGCACTGCCCAGCGCGGTGCTGAGGAAGGCCACATGGGCCGCCTCATGCTTGCCGATCTGGTTGAAGATGCCGACATATTCGTCCGGGATCAGACCGGCGGTCTCGAGGCCGGAGCGGTAGAAGGCATCCTCGATATGCTCGAGCGTCAGCGCGAACACCAGCACGTCGACGACCTCCTGCGGCAATTCCTGGCCGAAGGCGTTCTGCGCCGTCATCGCCAGCAGCACCGGGGCGGAAGCCATGGCGCCCAGCTTGAGGGCAGAACTCCTGAAGAACTCGCGACGGTTGGAGACCAGGATGTCCTTGATCTCTGGATCAAGGCTGGCGATCAGATGGTTGGTTTGAATGGTCATGATGGCTCTCCTCAAACCAGCGCTTCAGCGGTGACTTCGGTCTTGATGAACGGGTCGGCCGCGGCCAGCACGGTCGCCGGATCGTTCACCACGTCGAGGCCGTTTTCGTCGACGACATCGTCGCCGGCAAACGAGACGCTGTTGGGGTTCAGCAGGTCGCGGATGGCCGCGGCATGACGGGCCTCGACCGAGACGATACGGCCCGCTTCGGCGAGGTAGTCGACATTCTCGATCAGCTTGCCGGCGCCGTTATAGGCGGAGACGCCGAGGTCCTCGAACACCATCGCTGTGCCCAGAACGCTGGCACGGTCGGTGAAGTCCACGGCCGAGAAGTCGACTTCCAGATCGGGTATCGCCCCTTCTGCCAGCGCGCCCCTGAGGAAATCGCGATGCTCGACTTCGTGGTCACGAATGTCGGTCAAGAGCGCCGTTTCGTCCTCGGTGATGCCCTCATAGGGCGTATCGATCACCTGGGTATAGAAGGCAGCCTCGAGTTGCTCGAGCGCGTAGGCATAGTTGAGGATACCCACGTCGCCTTCGCCGAGATCGGCGGCGAGGGCGGCGGAGATACCGAAATTCGGCAGCCAGGCGCCGGATACGGCGACGGTTGCGGCGGCAGCACCACTCCACTTGAGGAGGCGGCGCCGGGACGTATCGTGTTTGATTTCCATCTGGAAACTCCGATGCGCAGATTTTCTGCTGTTGGCACACTGACGCTTGATGTCAGCTACGGCGCCAGGTTCGGAGAGTTTCAGGTCTTGCGCTCATGATTGGCCGCTCATGCGTCAGCGGCGGGCGTTTTCGCCGCGCGAACGCCGGAGGCGCGATTTTGTTGCGTGACAATGATTTGAGCAGTGGCGCGTGCGTCAGGACGCCTTCTTGCGATCGACCTGGTTCTTGGCCGCCTCGGAATGCAGCAGATTGGCGAGAGCAGCGGGCGGCAGCGGCGGGGAGAACAGGAAACCCTGCACTTCCGAAGCGCCCTGGGCACGCACCATTTCGAGCTGTTCTTCGGTTTCGACGCCTTCGGCCGTGGTCGACATGCCGAGCGATTGACCCAGCCCGATCACCGCCTTGATGATCGCCTGGCTGTCGCCGCGACTGGTCAGATCGCGCATGAAGGACCGGTCGATCTTGATCTTGTCGAAGGGGAAGCTGCGCAGGTAGCTCAGCGAGGAATAGCCGGTCCCGAAATCGTCCATCGAGATGCGCACGCCCATGGCGCGCAGGTCGTGCAGCACCTTGAGATTGGTGTCGTTCTCGGCCAGCAGCAGGCTTTCGGTGATTTCGAGCTCGAGCCTTGTGGCGGGGATACGCGCTTCGGCCAAAGCCGATTTGACCACGGCCAGCAGGTCCCGGCTCTTGAACTGGATCGGCGAGAGATTGACCGCGACGCGGATGTCGCCCGGCCAGCTCGCGGCCGTCTTGCAGGCTTCGCGGAGCACCCACTCGCCAATGGCGACGATGAGCCCGGTTTCCTCGGCGATGGGGATGAATTCGGTGGGCGAGATGGTGCGGCCTTCATGGTCCCAGCGCAACAGCGCCTCGACGCAGGTGACGCGGTTTTCCTTGAGGCCCAGGAGCGGCTGGTACATCAGCCGCAATTCTTCGCGCTGCAGGGCGAGGCGCAGCCCCGCTTCGATGGAGCGGCGCGACTGCAGGTCCGCATCCATGCCGGTTTCAAAGAAGTGATAAGTCGAGCGGCCCTCGCTCTTGGCCTTGTAGAGGGCAAGGTCGGCATTCTTGACCAGAGTATCGGTCTTGACCCCGTCGCCGGGGCCGATGGCGATACCCACGCTGGCGCCGATCTCGATCTGCTGGCCGCCGATCAGCATGGGCGACCCGATGGACTTGATGATGCGGTCGGCCACCTTGGCGGCGTCCGCCGCGCTGTCGATGGGCCGCATCAGAAGGGCAAATTCGTCGCCGCCCAGCCGCGCCAGCACGTCGGTTTCGCGCGTCGTGCCCCAGAGCCGGGCCGAAGCCTGCTTGATGACCTCATCGCCCACGGCGTGGCCCAGCGTATCGTTGACCGCCTTGAAGTGGTCGAGGTCGATATAGAGCACCGCCGCCATTTCGCCGCGCGACAGCCCTGCCTCGGTCTTGGCCATCTGCTCGAGGAATTCGATGCGGTTGGGCAGGTCGGTCAGTGCGTCATGGCGCGCCAGATGGCGGATGCGCGCCTCGTTCTGCCGCTGCTCGGTAATATCCTCATGCGTACTGACCCAGCCGCCATCCTTCATCGGATGGTGCTGCATCATGATGGTGCGGTTATTGAGCTCGTGAATGTTCTTGCCATATTCGCGGCGCGCGATCACCTCGCGGCGCCAGGCAATGTATTCTTCGCGCGTGCCGCCGGCTTCCATGCCGGTATCGAACAGGTGGCCCAGGATGTCTTCGAGCTGGGTGCCCGGCTTGTGCAGCGTCTCGGGCAGGCCATAGATCTTGATATAGGGCTGGTTGCAGATGACGAGCCGACCCTTGGGGTCGAACATGCAGAGGCCCTGGCTGATATTGTTCACCGCGGCGTCGAGCCGGATATTCTGCCGCTCCAGCTCGAGCTTGCGCTTCTGCACCACCTCTGTGCGGGCGATCTCGTCGGTCACGTCCTCATGCGTCACCACCCAGCCCAGGGCTTCCGAATAGACATGGGCAGTCTCGACGATGCGGCCGCCATGCACCACTTCCTGGCTCTTGGTGCGGGCGCCGCTGCGATTGGCGAGCAGTTCGCTCGAATAGGTTTCGTAGAAGTCCTCGGCGCCCTGGCCGGGATGGTTGCCGAGCTGGTCGGAAAGCTGCACCACTTCTTCAAGGCTCATGCCGCGATAGATCGCATCGGCGGCAAAGCCATAGAGGTCACGGTAGTTCTTGTTCCACATCACCAGACGGAACTGGGGGGACCAGACGCAGAAGCCATAGGGGATGTTCTCGAGCGCAGCGTCGAGCAGCAAAGCCTCAGCCATCTCGCTCAAGCTGCCAGCGTCTTCTGCTCGCACCCGCCGATTCTCCCCGCCATATGCTTCTGCACGACGCTGACGGAAAGCTAGATCGTTCGCGTTAACGGGTGATTAAGGTCCATAGGCCAAGCGGTCGCGACGGTCCGGGGCATCGAGGGATGGTCCGGACCGCTTGCTGGTTAGCCGCGCGCCTTGCTGTTGCGGGCTGCCCAAGTCTTGAGGCGCAGGCCGTTGAGGCGGATGAAGCCTTCGGCATCGTGGTGGTCATAGGCCACCGCGCCTTCCTCGAAGGTCACGAGGTCCATGTTGTAGAGCGAATAGGGCGAGCTGCGGGCGATGACATTGGCGCTGCCCTTGTAGAGCTTCACCGTGACCTCGCCGGCCACATATTGCTGGCTCTTGTCGATCAGCGCCTGCAGCATTTCGCGCTCGGGCGAGTACCAGAAGCCGTTATAGATCAGCTCGGCATATTTGGGCATCAGCTCATCCTTGAGATGGGCCTCGCCGCGGTCGAGCGTGATGGATTCGATGCCGCGATGCGCCGCCAGCAGGATCGTGCCTCCGGGGGTTTCGTAGAGCCCGCGGCTCTTCATGCCCACAAAGCGGTTTTCGACCAGATCGAGGCGGCCGACGCCATGCTTGCCACCCAGCTCGTTGAGTTCGGTCAGCAGCTCGGCCGGGGACAGCGCCTTGCCGTTGATAGCGACCGGATCGCCCTTCTCGAAGGTAATGGTGATGATCTCGGCAGCGTCGGGCGCCTTTTCCGGATCGACCGTGCGCTGGGCCACGTAATCGGGCGCCGGCACCGCCGGATCCTCGAGCACGAGGCCTTCCGACGAGGTGTGCAGCAGGTTGGCATCGACCGAGAACGGCGCTTCGCCGCGCTTGTCCTTGGCGATCGGGATCTGGTTGGCTTCGGCATAGGCGAGCAAAGCGGTGCGCGAGCGCAGCTCCCATTCGCGCCACGGGGCGATGACCCTCAGGCCCGGCATCAGTGCATTGGCGGTGAGCTCGAAGCGAACCTGGTCATTGCCCTTGCCGGTGGCGCCATGGGCGATGGCATCGGCGCCGGTCTCGCGGGCGATATCGACCAGATGCTTGGCGATGACCGGACGGGCGATCGAGGTGCCAAGCAGGTACTGGCCCTCATAGAGCGCATTGGCGCGGAACATCGGGAACACGAAATCGCGCACGAATTCCTCGCGCACATCGACGATGCGGATGTCCTTGATGCCGAACATCTCGGCCTTCTTGCGCGCTGGCTCCAGCTCTTCGCCTTGCCCCAGATCGGCGGTGAAGGTGATGATTTCCGCCTGGTAATGCTCCTGCAGCCACTTCAGCATGATGGAGGTGTCGAGGCCGCCCGAATAGGACAGCACGATTTTCTTGATGTCTTTAGCCATGAGAGTTCACGCGAATTGGTGTGGCGGGCGCCGGGCCCGGAAATCGGGCGCACCCTATTCAGGCGCGGCCTTCGGTGCAATTGTTGCAGCGCAGATTCTTTGGTGTCCCATGCCCGGTTTCGTTCCCGATCTTTCCGTCCTGCTCGCCTTCGCGCTGGCGACCGTTGTCCTGGCCATCACGCCCGGCCCCGACATGGCTTTGCAGATGTCGCGCGCCATCAACTACGGTCGCGCCCATGGCCTGGCGGCAATGTTCGGGGCCATGGCCGGAATCCTGGTTCACACCATGCTGGTCGCCTTCGGGGTCTCGATCCTGATCATTGCAGCGCCGCCGCTGTTTCTCGCGCTCAAGGTGGCCGGCGCGATCTATCTGCTGTGGTTGGCCTATCAGGCCGTGTTCCATGGCGGCGGGCTTCGTCTTGCCGAGGCAGCCAGGAAGCCGCCCACCGTGCGGCAGAGCTTCATGACCGGCATCGGCATCAACCTGCTCAACCCCAAGGTGGTGCTGTTCTTCGTGACCTTCCTGCCCCAGTTCGTCGACGCCCATGACCCCGGTGCCACCGGCAAGCTGATCTTCCTCGGCCTTGAATTCGTCGTGCTGTCGATCCCGCTGGGCATCATCACGGTTCTCGCGGCCGAACGGCTCGCGGCCGCCTTCCGCTCCAGCAAATGGGTCGAGCGGGCGCTCAACTGGAGCTTTGCCGCCATCTTCACCGCCTTCGCCGCCACCATCCTGACGGCCCAGGCCCGACACTGATGACCGACTGATGAATTATCGCCACGCCTTCCATGCTGGCGCGTTTACCGACGTGGTCAAGCACCTGATCCTCGTCCGCATCGTCCAATACCTGAAGCGCAAGGACGCCGCCTTCCGCGTGATCGATACCCATGCCGGCATTGGGCTCTATGATCTCCAAGGCGACGAAGCCGGCCGGACCAGCGAATGGGTCGATGGCATCGGCCGGCTGATGGAGCAGGACCTGCCCGAGCCAGCGGCCGAACTGGCCAAGCCCTATCTCGACGCCGTGCGCGCGCAGAACCCTGACGGTGGACTGCGCTACTATCCCGGCTCGCCACGGATCGTCAGGCACTTGCTGCGCGAGCAGGATCGGCTGTTCGCGCTCGAACTGCATCCTGATGACGCCCAAGAGTTGCGCGAGAACTTTGCCGGCGACATCCAGGTGCGCGCCACCCATCTCGACGGTTGGGCGGCGATGGGCACGCACCTGCCGCCCAAGGAAAAGCGCGGCCTCGTGCTGATCGACCCGCCCTTCGAGCAGCAGGGCGAGTTCAGCCGCATGGTGGCCGGATTGGTCAAGGGGCATCAACGCTGGCCGGGCGGCATCTACGCCCTGTGGTACCCGGTTAAGGACCCGCACGAGATCGCAGAGTTCATCGACGCGCTCGAACGGTCAGGCATTCCCAAAATCCTGCGCGTCGAGCTGAACGTCCGCCCTTTCACCACGCCGCCACGCCTGCATGGCACCGGCATGATCGTGGTCAATCCGCCCTTCACGCTCGAAGCCGAACTCAAGGTCCTGCTGCCAGAACTGGCAAAACTGCTGGCCGAGGACGGAAAGGGCCGCGTGCGGATGGAATGGGTAGCGGGCGAGTAGCGCTACGCCACCTCGAAGAACCGCAGCAGATACCCATCAGGATCGGTGACGCAGAACTGCCGCTGGGTGATGTCACCGGACGCCGTGCTGTAGGTTCTGGTCTCAAGTGGCAGGAAAGGTACGATGCCCGCGGCCGCAAGACGATCGAGAATGGGCGATATGGCATCGACCTCGATCTGGAAATTGACGCCACGCCCGAAGGGCGGCTGCAGCGGTGCAGTTATCCAGTCTCGGCCGTTCCCCAGCTGGTCGAGCATCAGCTCAGCCGCACCCAGCGCAATGTAGGCAAAGCCTTCCTCGGCGCGCTCATGGCGCACCGAAAACCCGATGATGTCGCAATAGAAGCGGCGACTTGCCGCTACGTCGGTGACCGAAAGCTCGGGGACCAGCGCTGGCATCACACCCCCGCCAGCGCGTCCCTGTCTTTCTTGCTCAGTCGCTCGCTCTCGCTCTTGAGCTGGCCACAGGCTGCAAAGATGTCGCGACCACGGGGCGTGCGCACGGGCGACGCATAGCCGGCCTTGTTGACGATGTCGGCGAAGCGCTCGATGCGTGACGAAGGCGATGTGCCATAATTGGCGCCCGGCCAGGGATTGAAGGGGATCAGGTTGATCTTGGCCGGAATATTGGCCAGCAACCGCACCAGTTCGCGCGCGTCGGCATCGCTGTCATTGATGCCGTCGAGCATCACATATTCGAAGGTGATGCGGCGGGAATTCGAGACGCCGGGATAGGTGCGGCAGGCTTCCAGCAGTTCTTCGAGCGGGTACTTCTTGTTGATCGGCACCAGTACGTCGCGCAGATCGTTATTGGTGGCGTGCAGGGAAATTGCCAGCATGACGTCGATCTCGCGACCGGTCGGTTCAATGAAGGGCACGACGCCGGAGGTGGAGAGCGTGATGCGGCGTTTGCTGAGGCTCATGCCGTCGCCGGAAGAGGCGATGAGCAGCGCCTGCTTGACGGCCTCGTAATTGTAGAGCGGCTCGCCCATGCCCATCATCACGACATTGGTGATGGCGCGGCTATCTCCTGATGGCACCAGGCCACCGTCATCGGGGCGCACGCCGCCGGGGAAATCGCCCAAACGCTCGCGTGCCATCAGGATCTGACCGAGGATTTCGCCTGCGGTGAGGTTGCGCACCAGCTTCTGCGTGCCGGTATGGCAGAACGAGCAGGTGAGCGTGCAGCCGACCTGCGATGAGACACAGAGTGTCCCGCGGTCCTGCTCGGGGATGTAGACGGTTTCCACCTCGACCGGCGGATAGTTCGGATTGGCCGGGTCGCGGAAGCGGAACAGCCATTTGCGCGTACCGTCGGTGGAGACCTGCTCGGTGACGATCTCGGGGCGGTCGAGCAGGAAGCTGTCGGCCAGTTTCTGGCGCACCGGCTTGGCCACGTTCGTCATCTTGTCGAAATCGGTGGTGCCGTTGACATAGAGCCAGTTCCACAACTGGCTCGCCCGCATGCGCGCTTCCTTGTCGGAAGCGATGCCGGCCGTGGTCAGCGCCTCGGCGAGCTGGGGCTTGCTGAGACCAATCAGCGACGGCCGGCTGGCCGCCAGAGGGCGGATAGCGGTCGAATGGTCAAGGTTCAGCGCAATGCTCATGGGCGTGGCTACAGGAGTCCGGAAATGCGGGATTGGCGCGGCCAATAGCATATCGGTGACGGTTACGCAAAGTCACCGTACCGGGAGGGAGGTTTGCGAGCGACGCGACCCTAGCAGCCCGAGCCGATCGACTGCTGTGCCGCGGTGGCCCCGGAGAGCGAATAGTTCTGCGTCACCTTGATGCCGGCAGCGGTCGTGCCTTCGACCACCATGCTGGAGCCGGCGCGGATGGCGCTGGCCAGCGCCGTCGCCTGGCCGGCATCGTCGAGCCAGGCCGCGTCGTTCTGGGTGAACAGGTTGAACACTTCACCACCGACGCTGATCGTGGCCTTGCTGTCGGGCTGGAAGGCGAAGCCGGCGACGAGATTGAACTCGGTCGTGACGCTCTCGGAGGGCCGATTGGTGATGTAGATATAGGCCTGGCTATAGCCATCCGGCGTCGGCGCGACGCTTTCCGGCTTGGTCATGGCGAAGCAGACCTCGCCGCTCGCGTCATTGGCGGCGTAGCTCGACCAGGCGCGATGCTCGCCCAGCAGCCGCACCTGCTGGGCGCTGGCTGTGGTGGAAAGGAGCACGGTTGCAAGGAGCGCGAGCGCCACGGCGGGCTTGGACATCAGGGCCTCATGAAAGCAAAAAGGCGAAGGGCCAGCTTGGCCCGTCGCCCCAGATATGGCTGATTACCCTGGAGGGGCAACCCAAAATCATGCGCAGGCGGCGTCGATGGCGTTCATCGCCGCGGTCGCGCCCGAAAGCGAATAGGTATCGACCGTGTTGGTGCCGCGCTGGCTGGTGCCGCGAATGACGAGATTGCTGCCGGCCTTGAAGGCCTGCACGAACCCGCCCTCGTCGCCGGTCGAGGCGAGCCAGGCGGCCGAGCCTTCGGTGACCATGGGATAGGCCTTGCCGTCGACGCTGGCGCTGGCCTTGGCATCGGTGGAGTTGAATGGGTAGCCGATAATGGTCTGCACCTCGTTCTTGGTACCCATGCCCTTGCGGTGGATGATCATGAAGTGGATCGGGTCGCGGTTGGCGCCGGTCGGCTCGCTGGCCCCCGGCGTAGCCGAAACGTAGCAGATCACGCCTGAGGCGTCGGTCGCCTGCCAGGCGGTCCAGGCATTGAAGGTGCCCAGCTCGGTTGCCTGCTGCGCCTGTGCGGCAGGAACCAGAGCCATGATCGCGCCGACCGCGAGCCCAAGTGCAAGGCCACCGGTTTTCGTCGTCATCGCCAATTCATCCTTTGTCTCGAAGGTCCCGTCCTGGGGGAGCTGCCCGCGAACTGTGCCCCCAACATGGTTACCAAGAAGTCAAACGCCGCCACGTTCGAACGTATTTGCTTCAACTGCTGCTCAATCACGGCGGCATTTTGACGGTGCCGCCTGTGCCACTCCCCGTTTGCGCCGCCGCGGTTAACAATATGTTGATGGCTGGCCCACTGTGATCAAGCGGCCAGCGGGTAGCTCTGCTCGACCACATAGGGGCCGCCACCCACTGAATCCTTGCTGGAAAACAGCACAAACCGCCCCACCGGAAAGCTCAGCGGCGCGAATCTGCCGGCCTCGGTCATGAAGCGGGCGGCTTCCTCGGCGCTGCAGCCACGCAGCCGCGCGAGCGAAACATGCGGCACGAACTTGCGCCCGTCGGGCGGCAGGCCGGCCCGCTGCAGCACGCGTTCCTGCGCCGCCTGCAGCCGGCTGAGCTGCTCGCTCGGCTCGATGCCGGCATAGAGCGCCCGCGGCTTGTCGCCGCCAAATGTGCCCAGATGGGTCAGCCGCACCGAGAAACGCATTGAATTGGCGAGCCGGTCGAGGCTGTCGGCCACTTCGTCGGCCGTCTGGTGATCGACGTCGCCAATGAATCTGAGCGTAATGTGATAGTTCTCAGCATCGATCCAGCGCGCACCAGTCAGTCCGCCACGCTTGAGCGAAAGCGCAAATCCAACATCGGCCGGTATTTCGAGGCCGGTAAAGAGCCGGGGCATGGGGCCCTCCTCTTCATGAGGATAAACACGCGATTCGAGTTCGACGGTAACACAGACCAATCGCGTGGCCAGCCTATTCGTCGCAGCCGGGCAAGATCACTTGTAAACGACTGACGCCCCATCCATATTGCATCATCAAGTGGCAACCAATGCCCACCGGCGGTGCAACAGACCGCATCCAATTGGGAAAGGAAACCGACTATGGCTGAATATGACCGTCAGACCCTCGGAGCACGGGCCGGCTCGGCCGTGGCCGTGGACGAGGGCCTGCGTAGCTACATGCTGCGCGTTTACAATTACATGGGCGTCGGCCTGATCGTGACCGGCCTTGCTGCCTGGTTCGCCGCGGCAGCTGCCATCACCACCAATCCGGACGCCGCAGTCGGCCAGCTCGCCAACGGCCAGCTGGTGACCCAGTGGGGTTATCTGCTCTTCGCCAGCCCCTTGCAGTGGGTCGTGATGCTTGCTCCGCTGGCCTTCGTGCTGGTGCTGAGCTTTGGCATCAACAAGCTTTCCGTGCCCGCCGCACAAGCCACCTTCTGGCTGTTCGCGGCCGTCATGGGCCTGTCGCTGAGCTCGATCTTCCTGGTCTATACCGACGCTTCCATCGCCAAGGTGTTCTTCATCACGGCGGCCACCTTTGGTGCCATGAGCCTTTATGGCTACACCACCAAGCGTGACCTGACCCAGATGGGTTCGTTCCTGATGATGGGCCTGATCGGCCTGATCATCGCCTCGGTGGTCAACATCTTCATGCAGTCATCCATGCTCGAATTCGCCATCTCGGCGGTCGGCGTGCTGATCTTCGTGGGCCTCACCGCCTATGACACGCAGAAGATCAAGGAAGGCTACAACGAAGCGCATGGTGCCGAATTGCTGGCCAAGGGCGCCATCATGGGCGCGCTGAGCCTCTACCTCGACTTCATCAACCTGTTCATGATGCTGCTCCGCCTGTTCGGCAATCGCGAGTAAGCAACAGATCCCTTGATCTAACGATCAAGGAATTTGGTTGGACGATATCAGGGACCGCAGCCTACAAGGGTTGCGGTCCCTTTGTTTTTGCCGAGCCTTCCCCGTGTCCGATGTGATCCTGCGCCCTTTCGAATGGCGCGACATTCCCGCCATCACCGCCATCTACCAGCACTATGTCAACGAGACGGCGATCACCTTCGATACCGAAGCGCCCGGCGAGCCGGCCATGGCCGACAAGTTTGGGCACCTGGTGGCTTTGGGCCATCCGCTGATCGTGGCCGAGGAAGCAGGCAAGGTGCTGGGTTATGCCTATGCCTCGTTCTACCGCCCGCGCGCCGCCTATCGCTTCACCTGCGAGGATTCGATCTACCTGCACCCCGATGCGACCGGCAAAGGCCTCGGCAAGCTCATGCTGACCGAACTGATCGAGCGGTCACGCGCCTTCGGCTTCAAGCAGATGATCGCGGTCATCACCGCCGATACGAAGATTTCCATCGCCATCCACGAGAAATTCGGCTTTCGCCATGTCGGGCGCTACGAGGCGGTCGGCCTCAAATTCGAGCGCTGGCACGACATCGTGCACCTGCAGCTGGCGCTCTAGAGACGCTTGGTCATCGGGATGCCCCGATCAGGTGACCCGACGCCGGTCTCGACCCAGCCGATCGCGCGATAAAACGACAGGGCGGTGTGCGTGCTGTCGAGGCGGCCAATGGCGACGCCGGCAGCGGCCAGCCGTGCCTCCACCTCCCGCATCAGGGCCTTGCTGACGCCCCTGAAGCGAAAGTCCGGATGCACATAGTTGAGCGTGACGCTGTCACCGGAGAAACCGGCAAGCCCAGCCAGAGCCCCGTCCAGCTCGGCGACGACAAGCACCGCCTCGGGCCGCTGCAGCAGTCGCACGAACTTGTCCGGCCCGCCGACCCAGGCGGCGATGGCAACTTCATCTTGCTGATGGTCGGCGCCGCACAGCTGCCGGATCGAAGC
>JBARWY010000013.1:0-6480 GCA_049647065.1 Devosia sp.
CTGCCATTATCATTCGCGCAGTTGACGTTTCGGATCGTGCCATGAGCGCTGCAGCCTTCGTTCTGGCAATAAACCTCTTCATTGCCTGCGTCTTTGCCACCGCTTTTGCCGTGGTGGGGATTTATGCGCGCTCAGCGGTCGGGGCGCGCTGGCTGGCATTGGCCTATGGCGTGGGCCTGCTTAACCCGGCACTCGAATTCATGCTGCCCGGGCAGGTCGAGCCTCGGCCGATGCAGGTAGCGATCTTTGCCGCCATTCTGCTGGCGCTGAGCCTGTGCGTCGTTGGCCTGGCCCGGCATTACCGACTCAGTCCGCCGTGGCGCACGCTGGCCGTCCTTATGGCCGTCTCGCTCGTGCTCAACGTCCTGATCATCGACATGCCGCGGGATTCGCTGCTGCGCGGCATCCTCTACCAGGCGCCCTACGCGCTGGTGCAGGCGGTCGGGGTGGCAACCATTCTGCGCTACCGGCACCGCAAGGCGCTCGATCTGGTGCTGCTGGTGCTGTTCGCCGCAAGCGCAGTGTATTTCCTGCTCAAGCCGTTTCTGGCGGCCGTGCTCGGCTCCGGCGCCACGCCGCAGGCCTATATCGGCTCAACCTACGCAGCCATTTCTCAAAGCGTGGGCGCCATGCTGCTTATCGCCAATGGCCTTGTGATGCTGCTGATCATCGTACGGGACGCCATGGCGGAAATGGCGGCGCGCTCTGAAACCGACAAGCTCTCCGGGCTGCTAAATCGGCGTGGCTTCGAGGAACGAACCGACCGGCTACTGGCCACGACCCTGCGAGCGGCGGTGCCAGGAGCCATGGTGGTGGCCGACCTCGACCACTTCAAGGTTGTCAACGACACCTATGGCCACGCAGCAGGCGATCAGGTCATTACGGCCTTCGCCGCCGTGCTGGCGGCCACGGCCAACGAGCGCGCCGTGGTGGGACGGCTCGGCGGCGAGGAATTTGCTGTGTTTATCCCCGGCGCCAACCTGGCCACCGCCCGGCTCTATGCCGAGGGCGTCCGCGCCGGGTTCTCCGGCTTGTCCATCGCCAATCTTGGACCTGATGTCCGGGTCAGCGCCAGTTTTGGCGTGGCCCAGCTCAAGGAAGGTGACAGTCTGTCGGACCTGCTGCGCCGCAGTGACGCCGCGCTCTATGAGGCCAAGAAGGGCGGGCGAGACCGGGTCTGCGTATCGTCGCCAGATGCGCTGTCCGCGCGTGTCAGCCACGGCGGAGCGCGCCGTCGCAGCGTACGTCGGGCCGACTGATCAGGACTTGGCCGCGCCGATGCGGGCCGTGACCTCGATCTCGATCTTCATGCCGGCCTCGATCATCTGCACGATCAGCATGCTGGCGGCCGGACGGATATCCTTAAACACCGGGCCGACGGCCTTGACCACCGCGTCGACGTCGTTGCGGTCGCCGACATAGTAGACCACCCGCACCGTATCCTCGATCGAGGAACCAGCTTCCCTCAGCGCCTTGTCGATGGTGGCAAGCGCATTGGCGGCCTGCTGGCCGATGTCGTCGGGCATTTTCATGGTGGCATAGTCGTAACCGGTCGTGCCCGAGACATAGACCGTGTCTTCGTGCCGCACCGCACGAGAATAGCCGAACGTTGCCTCGAAGGGCGAACCGGTGGAAACGCGCTGGACCATTGTTTATGCCTTCAGAGCCAAGGGCGATCCGAGGCCATCGTGGACTCGAACGCGGAAATAGACGGATCGGACTTGAGCGTGCCGGCGATATCGTCGAGGCCTTCGAGCAGAATCTGCTTGCGGCTCGGGTCGATATCGAAATGCAGCGTGCCGCCGTCCGGACCCTGGATGGTCTGAGCCTCGAGGTCGACGGTCAGCGTGGCGTTGGAGCCGCGCTCGGCGTCGTCGAGCAGCAGCTTGAGCTGCTCGGGCGTGACCACCAGCGGCAGGATGCCGTTCTTGAAGCAGTTATTGTAGAAGATGTCGGCAAAGCTGGTGGAGATGACGCAGCGCACGCCGAAATCGAGCAGCGCCCATGGGGCATGCTCGCGGCTCGACCCGCAGCCGAAATTGTCGCCCGCCACGATGATGGTCGCCTTGCGATAGCCCGGCTTGTTGAGCACGAAATCCGGGTTCTCGGTGCCATCCTCGTTGTAGCGCATCTCGCTGAACAAAGCCGTACCCAGACCCGTCCGCTTGATGGTCTTGAGATACTGCTTGGGGATGATCATGTCGGTGTCGATATTGATGATCGGCAGGGGCGCCGCGACACCGGTCAGAGTGGTGAACTTGTCCATGAGGAAACCTCGCTTTGCCAAGGGTCTTCGCGCAAAGCTGTGTTCCGGTCAAGTCGGAAGCGTACCGTTGGGTACGCTTCCGCCAGTTTTGTTAGGCAGCCAGGCTTTCGCGGGCGCTGACGCCTAGCATCAGGTTGAGGTTCTGCACCGCGGCGCCCGAAGCCCCCTTGCCCAGATTGTCGTATACGGCGACCAGCACTGCCTGGGCTCGCGCGTCATTGGCAAACACATGCAGTGTCATGGTGTTGGTGTCGTTATGCGCTTGGGGGTCGAGATCGGGCGTTTTGGCAACTTCCGGATAGGGCGCGATGACAACGAAGCTGTCCTTGATGGCGGCGTAGTGATCGGCAATGGCCGCATGCAGTTGCTTGCCTGACGGCACGGTGTCGAGCCGGCCCAGTTGCAGTGGCACGAAGGTGGTCATGCCCTGCGCGAAGTCGCCCACGCTGGGAACGAAGAGCGGCGCAGCGGCGAGACCGGTATATCTGGTCATTTCCGGCACATGCTTGTGATTGAACGTCAGGGCATAAGGCATGAAATGGCTGGCTGCATCGCCTTCGGCCTCATACTCGGCAATCATCTGCTTGCCACCGCCGGTATAGCCGGAAATGCCGTTATAGGTGACGGCGAGGTCGGCCGGCAGCAGGCCAGCCGCGATAAGCGGCCGCACCGTGCCGATCAGGCCCTGCGGCCAGCAGCCGGGATTGGCGACAAAACGCGCCGCGGCGATCGCGTCGCCCTGCGCCTTGTCCATCTCGGCAAAGCCATAGGCCCAGTCAGGGTCCACGCGGAACGCCGTCGAGGCATCGATCACGCGGGTGCTGTCATTCTCGATCAGCGAAACGCTTTCCCTGGCCGCGTCGTCAGGCAGGCAGAGGATGGCCACATCGGCGGCGTTGAGCAGGCGCTTGCGCTCATCCTGATCCTTGCGCTTGTCGGCCGATATGGAGAGCACTTCGAGGTCGCGCCGGCCGGCCAAGCGCTCGCGGATCTGCAGACCCGTGGTTCCGGCTTCCCCGTCGATGAAAATCTTGGCGACCATTGGCATATCTCCACGTTCCGGCAGCGTAAATGGACCTCGCACATGGCAAGGTCAAGACATCACCCCTCGGCCAGCAGCATCCCGTCGATGGCCTGCAGCATGGTGATCCAGCCCTTTTCGGTCTGCTTGATCCACTCGACCCATTGCGCGCCCATCTCGTGATAGAGAGTGACCACGGCGCCCGGCCCGTCCGGCTCGGGCTCGATGATCAAGGTGACGAGCGAAACCTGGTCCTCCTCGCTGGGATCGGTATACCAGGTGAAGGCAATCTTTTTCGGCCGTTCCAGTGTCTTGAACGTCCCCCAGTGGCGCGCCTCACCCTCCGCGCGCATGTCCGCGAAGAGAAACTTGCCCCCAACGACCGGGTTGATCTCGCAAGCGGTCATTTCCCCGCCGCTGCCGGCCTGCTCGCCCCAGGCCTTCTGCCAGAGCCGCACCTTGACCGGATCGAGAAACGCGTCATAGACGCGCTCGGGACTGGCCTTGAAGCGGTGGGTCACCTTGGCTTCGATCGTCTCGGTCATCGGTTTTGCTCCTTCTCCTCGTCGGCGGCGAGCACGGCATCCATTGCCTCAAGCCCTGCCTTCCAGAATCGTTCCTGCAGCTCGATCCATTGCCGCGCCTCGCGGAGCGGCTCTGGCCGAAAGCTCATTATGTATTCGCGTCCGGCCTTGCGGCGGCTGACCAGCTCCGCTCGCTCCAGCAGCTTGATATGCTTGGAGACCGAATTGAGCGAGATGGCGAAGGGCTCGGCCAGGTCGGTCACCCGCGCTTCTCCCGCGGCCAGACGCTTGAGAATGGCCCTGCGCGTTGGGTCGGCCAGAGCGATCAGCGTATGGTCGAGCAGGCTGTCTGCTTGTTGCACTATATTCATCCTTTAAGGTGAATATCGAGCGATACGTCCCCTGTTGTCAACCCGCTGTCCCAATGGCATTGCTTTGACCAACTGGACAAAAATCACGGGAGAAGTACATGACCCCCCATAACCACGCCATCAAGGGCGACTATGCCGAGGCCGTGCTGCTGCCGGGCGATCCGCTGCGCGCCAAATGGATCGCCGAGACGTTCTTCGACGCGCCGAAGCTGGTAAATTCGGTGCGCAATTGCCTTGGCTATACCGGCACCTGGAAGGGCAAGCGCGTCTCGGTGCAGGCATCAGGCATGGGCCAGCCCTCGCTGGCGATCTATGTGCACGAACTGATCAACGTCTATGGCACGAAGGCACTGATCCGCGTCGGCACCTGCGGCGGTCTCAATGCAAAGGTAAAGGTTCGCGACCTGATCCTGGCACAGGGGGCCTCGACCGACAGCTCCATCGTCAAGGGCCGTTTCGGCGCCTACAATTACGCGCCACTCGCCGATTTCGGCCTCTTGCGCTCGGCGGCAGAAAAGGCCGAGGCGGCTGGCATGCGCTACCATGCCGGCAACATGCTGAGCTCCGACATCTTCTACCATGCCGATGGCATGGCCGGTTACGACAAGCTGCCCGACCATGGCGTGCTCGGCGTCGAGATGGAGGCTGCGGCGCTCTATACGCTGGCCGCCCGCTTTGGCGTCAAGGCGCTGACAATCTGCACCATGACCGATTGCCTTATCACCAAGGAAGAGATCGACGCCAACGAGCGGCAGACCTCTCTCAAGGAGATGGTGAGCCTGGCGCTCGATGTGGCGGTGGAGGCGTAGGCGTTCCTTCTTTCGCAGGAATGACTGGGCGGCTAGGATGCGCACATGACCGTGCTCGAAAAACTTTCCGGTGCCATGGACAGGCGCGACGAAGCGCCCAATGTGGCGCTGGCCGAGGCCATTGCCGCCAGTGGCGACCTGGCTGCGGTGGCCGAGCTGGCCGATGCTGTGCGTTCCGGCCCGGTGCGACAGGCCAATGATGCGATCAAGGTGCTCTACGAAATCGGTGCCCGCAATCCGGAGCTGATCGCGGCCCAGTGTCCGGTTTTCGTCGAAGCTTTGCGGAGTTCCAACAACCGCAAGGTCTGGGGTGCCATGACAGCGATCGACAGCGTGGTAGAACGCCGTGCCGCAACGCTGGTCGCCGAGCTGCCGGCCATCATTGCCGCCGCCGACAAGGGCTCGGTGATTGCCAAGGACCACTGCAACTCGATCCTGGTGAAGCTCGCCCGTGCCGGCTATGGCGACCTCGCAGTGCCGATCCTCGTCGAACGGCTGCGCACCGCCGCACCCAACAAGTTTCCGACCTATGCGGAAGAGATCGCACCCGTGCTGACGCCGGAAACGCAGCCGGGCTTCCTTGCGGTGCTGAGGGAGCGGGTGGGCGGCATGCTGCAGGCAAGCAAGCGGCGCCGGGTCGAAAAGGTGATGGCCAAGCTCAACGGCTGATCTCACGCCAGCGTCATTAACCCTCGCCATTTCCGCCCACATCTTGCCGCCATCGCTGTGTTAACCTCCCTTTAAGACAGGGGCCCGCGACACATGCAATTGAAGCCAAACGCCTATCGCCTCAACGAAACCGTCAAGGGCGTCGAGACGATGACCCGCTTTGCCCTGGCCGTGCTGGCTCTGGCATCGGGCGTCTATACCTATCTCGGGGTGCGCGGCATTCTCGACGGCTCCGCAACCTTCGTCTTCTTCGCCGCCATCATCTATTCGGCCGCGGTCTCGGTCGCCATCTACGCTTTCTGGAGCTTCATGCTCCGCTTCGTGCCGCTGGTGACCAATGGCGTGCAACGCATCGGCCTCTTCGTCACCATGGCCATTGGCTGCGCCATGATCATCGCCATGTCGAGCTGGCTCAATGCCGCCGCTTTGGCCGGTTCGGCCGCCACCGAGCAGCATATGGCGGTGACCCTGCAGGGTTATGCCGAGGATCTCGACCAGGCCCATTCCAATGCCCTCGCCGCCCAGAGCCTCTTGCCCGACGTGCAGCGCGCCGCTGAACGCTTCACCGGCCTTGCGGCCGATGAGCGCGAGTCCGGCGCCCTCACCGGCACCACAGGCTCGGGCAGCGTGGTGCAGTTGCTGACCCAGATGGGCACGCAGATGAATCAGCTTGCCGCCACCATTACCGGCAGTCGCGACGAGGTCGCCTTGCAGTTCGAACAGGGTTCGGCCCGCCTCGCCACCATGCGAGAGCTGGTTTCGACCCCAGGCGCCATCGAGCCCCGCGCCGACAGCTTCCAGACCGAGGCCGTGCAGCTTT
>JBARWY010000014.1:0-46131 GCA_049647065.1 Devosia sp.
TCCGCTTGGGTTTGCCGACCGCGCTGGCATGCGCCAGTTCGAGCGCCGCACGCAGGTCATCCTCGGTGGCGGCGGCAAGCGTTGCAGTCGTCCATCCCTGTCGGCCCCAAGCATTGCGGACAGGCGCAAACACCTCCGGCGCCAGCTGGCACTTGAACTCCTGTTCGTCGGGCGTGAACTTGAAATTGGCGGTCGACCCATCCGCATCGAGCGTCACATAGATGCGGTCAACCTTGAAGGCCGCACGGTCGAAATGCGGCGCCTCGACTGTTCCCGGCAGTGCAAGAGCTATGCGTCTGAGATCGGAACTGTCTGCCACCTCGAACCCTCGCCGGCCGCTCGCTTTTGCGATTATCTTCGGGACCAGAAACAAAAAGGCGGGGCACAAGGCCCCGCCAAAAGAGTTTGTTCGACAATACGTTGGTCTTAGGTGCGCTACGAAAGCGCGCTGCCAACGCTCCTCCCTTGACGTTGTCGACGTCTGGCGGTTTGGGCCGCCTTTGCTTTATTGCGAGGGACCCTAACAACAAGATTTCGACCTGTCACGCAGATTCTGCATGCCTTCCATGCTTGCATCAGATGGACGAGTAGGATTTGAGTGGGCATCAACAAAAGCCTTGAGTCGACGGACGTTTTCGGGAGTTCACATGCGCTTGTCTCGCTACTTTTTGCCGGTGCTGCGCGACGTTCCCAAGGAAGCCGAAATCGTTTCGCACCGCCTGATGCTGCGTGCCGGCATGATCCGCCAGCAGGCCTCCGGCCTCTATTCCTGGCTGCCGCTGGGCTACAAGGTGCTGATGAAGGTGCAGAAGATCATCGAGGAGGAGCAGAACCGCTCCGGTGCGGTGCAGTTGCTAATGCCCACCATCCAGTCCGCCGAGCTGTGGCGCGAGTCAGGGCGCTATGACGCCTATGGCAAGGAAATGCTGCGCATCGAGGATCGCCACGAACGCGAGTTCCTCTACGGTCCTACCAATGAGGAGATGATCACCGACATCTTCCGGACCTATGTGAAGTCCTACAAGGACCTGCCGCTGAACCTCTACCATATTCAGTGGAAGTTCCGCGACGAGGTGCGTCCGCGCTTCGGCACCATGCGCAGCCGCGAATTCCTGATGAAGGATGCCTATTCCTTTGACCTGACCAAGGAAGCCGCCGTCGAGGCCTACGAGCGCATGTTCGTGGCCTATCTGCGCACCTATGCCCGCATGGGGCTCACCGCCATTCCGATGCGTGCCGATACCGGCCCCATCGGTGGTGACCTCAGCCATGAATGGATCGTACTGGCCGACACCGGCGAAAGCCAGGTGTTCTGCGACCGCCGCCTGCTCGATAAGGCCATTCCCGGCCAGGACACCGACTATCGCGGCGACCTCAAGCCGATCTTCAATGACTGGACCTCGCTTTACGCGGCCACTGAAGAAATGGTCGATATGGCCGAGTATGAAGCCGCCGTGCCCGAGGAACATCGGGTTTCCGCACGCGGTATCGAAGTCGGTCATATTTTCTACTTCGGCACCAAGTATTCCGAACCCATGAAGGCGACCGTCACCGGTCCCGATGGCAAGGAAATCACCGTGCATATGGGCTCCTACGGCATCGGCCCGACACGCCTGGTCCCGGCGCTGATCGAGGCGTTCCATGACGACGCCGGTATCGTCTGGCCCGTTTCTGTCGCGCCTTTCGAAGCCGTGCTCATCAATCTCAAGGCTGGCGATGCTGCCTGCGATGTGGCCTGCAACAAGCTCTATGACGAGCTCGTCGCGGCGGGTATCGACATGCTCTACGATGACCGCGACCAGGGCGCCGGCGCCAAGTTCACCACAGCCGACCTGATCGGTATTCCGTATCAGATCATCCTGGGGCCTCGCGGTCTTGCTTCCGGCGAAGCCGAGATCAAGCACCGCAAGACCGGCGAGCGGGAAACCCTGCCCATCGGCGATGCCGTGGGGCGCATCAAGAGCCTCATCGAACCGCAGCGAAAGACCGACATTTGACCGATACGGCGCCGCCTCTGCTGAACAAGGGCACGCGCGCCTTTTCGCGCTTTGAGTGGATGATCGCGGGCCGCTATCTGCGCGCGCGCCGCAAGGAGGCGTTCATCTCGGTGATCGCCAGCCTCACCATGGTCGGCGTTGCCATCGGCGTCGCCACGCTTATCGTCGTCATGTCGGTGATGAACGGCTTCCGCGCCGAGCTGCTGACCAAGATCCTCGGCCTCAACGGCCATTTCACTGCCTTTCCCATCGAGCGCGAGTTCACCGACTACAAGGAAACGATAGCGGCGCTCGAGCAGATCGATGGCGTGAGCTTCGCCGTCTATTTCGTCGAAGGCCAGGTATTGGCCTCGGGGCGCGGCAGTTCCACCGGCGTCACCGTCCGCGGCATGGACGAGGAGAACCTCAAGAAGCTCACGCTGCTCTACAATAGCGCCGAACAGGGCGGCTGGGACGAGTGGGACGAAAGCAAGGGTATCGCCATCGGCTACCGGCTGGCGCAGACGCTCGGCGTGTCGCTGGGCGATCAGGTCCAGATCATCAATCCGGACGGGGCGATGACGCCCTTCGGCTCGACGCCGCAGATCAGGTCCTACCCGGTCAACGTGATCTTCGATCTGGGCATGGTCGAGTTCGACAGCTTCTTCATGTACATGCCGCTCGAGCCCGCGCAGAACTACTTCAATATGTTTGAGGAAGTGCTGAAGCCCGGCATGGAAGCGCCCGCCACCGGGCCACTGGACCCTCCGCCCACGAATGCGGAACTCGACGCGGCCTATGACAATATCGGCCAGGCCACGGCTGCCGAAATCTTCATCGACGACCCCGATGACATCGCCGTCATGCGAAACCGGTTGCAGGCCGATCCCTCGACCCGACCGCTGATCCTGACCGACTGGCAGCAGCGCAACGAGACCTTCTTCTCCGCCCTGCAGGTGGAGCGGGTGGTGATGTTCACTATCCTTTCGATGATCATCCTCGTGGCCGCCTTCAACATAATTTCCAGCCTGATCATGCTGGTGAAAGACAAGAGCTCGGACATTGCCGTGCTGCGCACCATGGGTGCCACGCGCGGCGCCATCATGCGCATCTTCTCGATCACGGGCACCACCATCGGTGTCATTGGCACGATGAGCGGCGTAGTGCTGGGCCTGATCGTGGCCGCCAATGCCGAGTCCATGCGGGCATTCGTGTCCAACACGCTTGGCGTCGCGATCTTCCCGCCCGAAGTGTTCTTCCTGTCCTCACTGCCGTCCAAGACGGATCCGGTCGAGGTCACTGTAGTCATATGCCTGGCACTGGGCCTCAGTTTCCTCGCCACGCTTTATCCGGCCTGGCGCGCCGCCCAGTATGATCCGGTAGAGGCCTTGCGCTATGAGTAAACCGCATCTGGTCCTGACGGACGTCCATCGGCACTACGGGCAGGGCGACAAGGTCGTCCGCGTGCTGGAAGCCGCCAGCCTGACCGTCAACAGCGGTGAGCTCGTGGCCCTGGTGGCGCCGTCCGGCGCCGGTAAGTCCACGCTGCTGCATCTCTCTGGCCTCCTGGAAAGCCCGCAAGGCGGCGAAGTCGCCATTATGGGCATTCCGACCAGCAAGCTCGGCGATCGCGGCCGCACGCAGTTGCGGCGCTCGACCGTGGGCTATGTCTATCAGTTTCATCACCTGCTGCCCGAGTTCACGGCGCTCGAGAATGTCTCGATGCCGCAACTCATCGCCGGCAAGTCTCCTGCCGAAGCGGATAAACGCTCGATGGAGCTGCTGGATCTGCTCGGTATCGCACCCCGGGCCAGCCACCGGCCTGCCGAATTGTCCGGTGGCGAGCAGCAGCGCGTCGCCATTGCCCGCGCCGCCGCCAACCATCCAAAGGTCATTCTGGCTGACGAGCCGACCGGCAATCTTGACCCCGAAACCAGCGATGTCGTGTTCGCTGCGCTGGCGGACTTGATCCGCAACGAGGGCGCCGCGGCCCTCATCGCTACGCACAACCATGATCTGGCGCGCCGCGCCGACCGGATCGTGACGCTTACGGGTGGTCTGGTGGTCGATCACACTTTGTGATCGAACCGGATGGGCGCATAGTGTGTTCTCCTTGCTCAAGGAGAACGGCGATGACCCTGCTGATGATCATTGGGACTATGGCTATTGTGGCGGTGCTAACCATGCACGGCAGCCGCAGTCACTAGAGCGCAGCGGCGATAGCCTTGGCGAGTTCGGCCAGTTCGGCGTCGTCGGCCTTGCCGCCGCCATGCTTGCCAAGCTCTACTCTTTCGTAGACCGGGATGATGTGGAAGTGCAGGTGGAACACTGTCTGTCCCGCCGGCGCTTCGTTGAACTGTGCCAGGCGAATGCCGTCAGCCCGCGTCGCGGTCTGCGCGGCCTTCGCGACCCTCTGAACCAGTGGGATGACCGCAGACAGCGCCGCGGGATCAGCGTCGAGCAGATTGCGCGATGCGGCCTTGGGGATAACCAGCGTATGTCCGCGCGACTGGGGAAAGATGTCCATCATCACCAGCGCAATTTCGTCCTCATAGACCTTGTGAGCAGGGATTTCGCCACGCAGGATCTTGCCGAAAATATTGGACGGGTCGTAGGTCATGATCACTCCGCCGGCTGAGGGATATCCGTCCGGTCCTTCTGGAAGAAGCGGAAACGGAAATAGTTGAGGAACGCCATGCCCGTCAGCGTGACCGGTACGTAGCGAAAACCGCGGCGAATGAAGAACAGCGCGCTGCTGACCGCTGTTTCAGCGCTCATCGCGCCCTTGCCCATGGCCGAGGTGAAG
The DNA here is from genome assembly GCA_049647065.1 of Devosia sp. Taxonomy (GTDB): domain Bacteria; phylum Pseudomonadota; class Alphaproteobacteria; order Rhizobiales; family Devosiaceae; genus Devosia. The sequence goes on from JBARWY010000014.1 coordinate 4,783, forward strand.
GATGATGGCACGATATGCCGGTAGATTAGCGCATCCGACCGGTAATAGTCCCTTGCCCGCAGCGCAAAGGCGCGCTTGGAGAGGGAATAGGCCTTGAGCTCCTCCAGCCCCATGTCGCCATGCAGTTCGACCTCGGACCCCAGCGCCCAGACTTCGGGCGGAGCGAGACGGGTCTTGCCCATCTCCGTAAACATCTCGGTCAGTTCGCGGAAGGTGACGTTGTTGGCGTTCCAGCAATCCTCGGTCTTGGCGCCATGCGCCAGCACCAGCACGTCCGCCCGTTCCAGCTTCTCGCGCATCGCGGCATAGTTGCCGGGCGTGAAGTCGACGCCTGACTTGGCGGTTTCGACGATGGCGCCCAGCTTTGTCAGCTTCGCCACCATCGCCGATCCGAAGGCTCCGCCGGCGCCGGTGATGAGAAAGCGCCGTCCCTCGATCTGGCAGGTCGTGCCGGCGATCAGGTCGAACACATTGGCGAAGGATGAGAAGAAGTTGTGCGGATAGACGTGGTGCATGGCATGGTAGTTGTTATCCACCCACAACAGCCCCTGCTGCCCACCGACGCGATCCATCGACATGTGGTTGTAGTCGAGCCCTTCCTCCCGCAACGTCATGACCAGCATCACCGTGCGGAGGGCGGACACGGCCGCGATGACCGGCCACGGGAAGACGAACAGGAAGATCAGCGTCCCCGCCATCGAGCTCAGGTATTCGGGCAGGATGTGGAACCAGATATTGGCCCGGGCATAGGCCGGGTTGATCTGCATGTCGAGGCCGAGAAACTTGTGGTGCACCCAGTGCCAGGACGAGAACTTGCGCAGCAGCGGGATCTTCGAGCTTTCCCACTTGTGCAGCGTCCAGTGCAACGCGTCGAATAACGCCGTCGACAAAACGAAGACGACCACGGCTTGCAGCGCAAATACGACGATATCCCAGATCATGAGGTCCTGTTTAATGTGGATCGACGCGACGGGGAAGGGGCGAGTGCCTCGCGCTACTGGTCTGTTCGCTCGCCTTTGCGGAAGGGCGTGAACTGCTCCAGCAATTCCTGGTTCTGCTCTACCGAGGCCCGCTCATGCTCGAGGAAGTCCGCAACTGCGTCGCGCAGGCCGGGATGGGCGATCCAGTGTACTGAATAGGTGGTGGCAGGGGCATAACCGCGGGCCAGCTTGTGTTCGCCCTGTGCCCCGGCCTCGACCACGTCCAGCTTGTGAGCGATGGCGTAGTCAATGGCCTGGTAATAGCAGAGTTCGAAATGCAGGAACGGAACTTCGCGGGTGCAACCCCAGTTTCGGCCGAAAATGCGGTCCTTGCCGAGAAAATTGATGGCGCCGGCAATAGGCGTTGGCCCGTCATAGGCCAGCATCAGCACGATCCGGTCGGCCATCGTCTCGTTCAGCCGGGAGAAGAACTCACGGTTGAGGTATGGCCGGCCCCACTTGCGGGCGCCCGTGTCCTCGTAGAACTCATAAAATGCGTCCCAGTGCTCTTCCCTGAGGTCGCTACCACGGAGCCATTTCACCGTCAGGCCGTCGGCCAACGCATCACGCCTCTCCCGCCGGATAGTCTTGCGCTTGCGCGAGGACAGCGTTTCGAGAAACTCCTCGAAATTGGCAAAGCCCTCATTGTGCCAGTGAAACTGCGTGTCGAAGCGCTTGAGCCAGCCGTCGGCCTCAATTTCACTCGCCTCGGCCCCAGGGACGAAGGTGGCATGGACCGATGAGGCATTGCGCTGGATGGCCAGTTGCTGCGCCGTCGACAGCAGTGCCGCCTTGATCGCGGGATCATTGGAAGGCACCAGCAGCTTGGGGCCGGTGGCGGGCGTGAACGGCACCGAGCACTGCAGCTTGGGATAATAGCTGCCGCCGGCCTGCTCCAGCGCGTTGGCCCACCCATGGTCGAACACGTATTCACCCATCGAGTGGGACTTGAGAAATAGCGGCATCAGTCCCAGCGGCTCACCACTGTCATCGCTGAGCAGGATGTGCTGCGGCTGCCAGCCGGTACGCTTGGTCGCGCAACCGGAATCCTCCAGCGCCGCGAAAAACGCGTGATCAAGAAACGGATTATCCGTCAGTCCGCCCGTCGACGGGACGAGCGAATTCCACACGGCAGCAGGGACGCTGGCCGTACTGGGATGGATGGTGGCGCGAAGTGGCGGCTGGTCGGCCAAGGGAAATCCCGGCGGGGTCAACAGGTCTATTAGAAATAGGACGGTTCGGTGGGGATTGTAAGGTTCGGCCGGCGACGGATCACGCAGATTTGGGCGCGAAGCCTTCGAACACGATTTGATCCGCGTGTGACTTGGCCGCATCAGCCTCGGCCTGTGTGCGAATAGTCCAGGCAGTTACTGGCTTGCCTAGCGTCCGCCAGAAGAAAATGGCGGGCAGCTGCAGCGCAGCCTTGTCGCAGGAAATGAAGTCGAACTGCGTCTCGTGCCAATGCAGCAGGTGTCGCAGTGTATAGCGCTGCTCCTCAGTCAGGTGGTTGTCCTCGCCTGCATCGGCATAGTCATAGGTGATGATGCCCCGCAGCCCGCTGAAACCGAACTGGCGTATCGCGGTCAGCAAATGTGGATCGAACGATTCGATGGTCACGGGCCCCTCATAGACCTTCAGCGACTCGGCCACTGCGCGCGCCAGCAGTTGCGTGCCTGTGGTATCGCGTTGATGCTTGAGCTCGATCTGCAGCAGCGCCCGCCCGGCGATCTGGGCCAGGAAGTCGCCGAGCTTCTGTGGGCAGTCGCCAGCCGCGCTGTCGAGCAGTGGCGTCGAGGTGATATGGCCGCCAGGCAGTCAGCAACGGCTCCGTCCTTGCCAAGCAGGCGTTTCATATCGCTATCGTGGAAGATGATCGGCACGCCGTCGCTGGTCAGCTGCAGGTCGCATTCGATGGCATAGCCGCCGGCAATGGCGGCCTCGAATGCGCTGGCGGTGTTTTCGATGACGCCCTTGGCGCGATCATGCAGCCCGCGATGCGCAATCGGCTTGGAAAACATCGGTTCGGTCATGGCTACGGCCCTCGTCGCTATGAAGGTGCTTCAATGGCACCGGAATGTGACGATGGTTTAGCGCCTAGACTTCGACGACTGCCTCGATCTCGACAGCAGCGCCGAAGGGCAGGGAGGCGACGCCGAACGCGGCGCGGGCATGCTTGCCCTTGTCACCCAGCACCCCGACCAGCAGATTGGAACAGCCATTGGCTACCAGATGCTGCTCGGTGAAATCGGGCGTCGAGGCCACCAGCACGGTTACTTTGAGGATGCGCTTGATGTCCTGCAGCGGCACGCCGCCCATATGGACGATTTGCGACAGCACGTTGATCGCCGCCAGTTCCGCTGCGTTGCCGCCCTGAACGACGTTCATGGTATCGCCCAGCAGGCCGGTGACCACGCCATTGGCATCGGCCGATATCTGGCCCGAGACGTAGAGAATGTTCCCGGACCGGGTGACAGGAACGTAGCTGGCAACCGGCGCCTTTGGCGCAGGCAGTTCGTAGCCGTATTCGCGGAGCTTTTCGATCGGACTGGTCATCTTGTCTTGCCTTCGTTTTGGTCGTCGTCTTGTTCTGTTGGCACGGGCGCCGGCTTCTGGCGGTAGAGCTTGCCGCGAACCACGGCCTCCCGGCCGAAGCGGTTGCGGACACGATCCATGGCCCGCTCGGCCGCTGCCTTGCGGGCAATGGCGGGCTCCAGCAAATCGGCCGGATCAGTCCCGTCGGCAGTATCGATACCCGAAACGCCGATTCCGATCAGCCGGAAAGCGGTGCCATCGACTTCGCGCTCCAGCAGCGACCGGCCGGTCTCGTAGATCACATTGGCCAATTGTGTGGGGATCATCAAATGTCGGGCGCGTGTGCGCAAGCGGAAACCGGCCGATTTCAGTTTCAACGTCACCGTATCGCCGACGACGCCTTTTGCCTTGAGCCGCTCCGAGAGCCGCTCGGTCACCCCAAGCAACTGCGTAGAAAGCTGCTCCAGATCGCTGATATCCTCGTTGAATGTCGTTTCGGACGAGATGGTTTTCATCTCGCCGTCGGGCGAAATTTTTCGGCTGTCCTGACCCCGAGCCAGCCGTGCAAGCCGGGCGCCGGTCTCTCCATAACGTCGCATCAAGTTTTCCGGCGGCTCGTCCTGCAACTGGCCGATGGTCACGAGGCCATCCTTGCGCAGCGTCTCAGCGAAAACTTTGCCGACCCCGTAGATAAGACTGATCGGCCTCGGCGCCAGGAACGACAGCGTCTCGGCCTCGCCGATCACCGCAAAACCCCGCGGTTTGTCCAGGTCGGACGCGACCTTGGCGAGGAACTTGTTGTGGCTGAGCCCGACCGAGATGGTGACGCCGAGGTCAGTCTCGATGGCCTTGGCGAAACGGGCCAGCACCAAGGCAGGCGGTGCCTTGTGCAAGGCCTGGGTACCGGCGAGGTCGAGAAACGCCTCGTCGATGGAGAGCGGTTCCACCAGTGGGGTCAGTGCGTCCATATACTGCCGGATCTGCCGGCTGACCGCGACATATTTGGCCATGTCAGGCTTGATAATCACCGCGTCGGGGCAGAGCTTCCTCGCCTGGAACATGGGCATGGCCGAGCGGACGCCGGACTGGCGGGCTATGTAGCAGCAGGTAGAGACCACCCCTCTCGTGCCGCCGCCGATGATGAGCGGCTTGTCGCGCAGATCTGGATTGTCGCGCTTCTCCACCGAGGCATAGAAAGCGTCGCAGTCGACATGGGCAGTTGAGAGCTGGAAGAGCTCCGCATGGCTGCGCAGGCGCGGCGAGCCGCAGCCCGGGCAGCGGGTCGGCACAACGGTACCTGACCCATGCGTCAGGCAATCACGGCAGAGCCAGTCGAGCGCCACGAATTACCCCGACGGATTGAGCCGATGCCACACCCGCATGAACTGTTCTGGCGACATGCCGGAATTTGCGCAGAGTGCGAGCAGAATCGGTTCGTTTGAGGCAAAGTAGTCGATGAGGCCACGTTGCAGGGCGGGGGACCCGACCGAATTGCGCAGCGCAGTGGGGTCAAGACCAGCGAACTGCATGAAAGCCAGCAGTTCGTCGGGGTTTTCCGCCAGGTAGCCCAGGCACGAAGCGGCCAGTGAGGAAACGGAAGTGTCGGCTTTCTCGATACGCGGCACCGCCGGCCTCATTTGGTGTTTTGTAAGAGATTGCATGGTAGCTGAATGGGGCGGCAAAGCGAAGCGCCGCCAGCGCCTTAGCGGCGCGAGGAAGGATCGATGCCAAAGACTGTGATGATCGTTGAGGACAACGAGCTCAACATGAAGCTCTTCAACGATCTGCTGGAATCGCGTGGCTATGCTGTCATCCAGACCCGTAACGGCATGGAGGCGCTCGATCTTGCACGCGCCCACCATCCCGACCTCATCCTCATGGATATCCAGCTTCCCGAAGTGTCGGGGCTGGTGGTGACCAAGTGGCTCAAGGATGACGACGACCTAGCCCATATCCCGGTCATCGCCGTCACGGCATTCGCCATGAAGGGCGATGAAGAGCGGATTCTGCAGGGCGGCTGCGAGGGTTACATCAGCAAACCGATCTCTGTGCCTCACTTTCTGGAAACTATTGCCCGCTACATTGGCCCGGCCTGATCAAGTAGCGCCAGCCGGGCTGTCTGCCTGATCAGCCCGCTCGACGCCACTGGGGGACGCCAGCGGCGGGTGACAGGTTTTGGGGCTATACCAGTGACTGCACGCGTACTGATCGTTGACGATATCCCGACCAATGTCCGTCTGCTCGAGGCACGGCTGACCGCCGAATACTACGATGTCGTCACAGCGTCGTCTGGCCCGCAAGCCCTTGAAATATGCAGCAATTCCGATGTCGACATCATCCTGCTCGACGTCATGATGCCCGACATGGATGGCTTCGAGGTCTGCCGGCGGATCAAGTCGAACCCCAAGACCCACCACGTCCCGGTACTGATGATTACGGCGCTCGATCAACCCTCGGACCGCGTAAAGGGCCTCGAGGTCGGCGCCGATGACTTCCTGACCAAGCCGGTCGACGACATGCAGCTTATGGCGCGCGTGAAAAGCCTGGTGCGGCTCAAGTCGCTGACCGACGAACTGCGCGCCCGCGCCATGACTGGCCAGCAGATCGCCATCGAAGACGCCATCCGCGCAATGGACAAGATCAATACCACCGGCGGTTCTATCCTCATCGTCGATACCGACCTGCGCCATGCCGAGCGCATCAAGAACTACCTCACGCCTGAACACACCGTGGATATCCTGCTGCAGCCCGCCGATGCCGTGTTCCAGGTCACCGGTGCCAACTACGAATTGGCGCTGGTTTCTATGGCTCTCGCCGATTTCGACCCGCTGCGGGTCTGCTCGCAGATCCGGACGCTGGAGCATACGCGCAACCTGCCGATCATTCTGATGTCCGAGCCGGCCGACAAGCCGAAGGTGGTCCGGGCACTTGACCTCGGGGTCAATGACTTCATTTCCCGACCGATCGAGCGCAATGAGTTGGCGGCCCGTGTGCGCACCCAGATCCGCCGGCATCGCTATGCCCTGGAATTACGTCAAAGCGTCAACAATACCATGGCTTTGGCCGTGACCGACGACATGACCGGGCTCTATAACCGGCGCTATTTCGACCGCCATCTTGGCGTGATGCTGGGCAAGGCGCAGAGCCAGGAGCGCGACATGGCCCTGATGATCCTGGACATCGACCACTTCAAGTCGGTCAACGACACCTATGGCCACGATATCGGCGACGCGGTGCTCAAGGAGTTCGCAGCGCGGCTGAAGCGGAACATCCGCGGCGTTGATCTTGCTTGCAGATTCGGCGGTGAGGAGTTTGTCGTGCTGATGCCCGATACCGACTATAGCCAGGCGGAACTGGTGGCTGAGCGGGTGCGGCAGTCAATCGCCGAGCGGACGTTTGAGGTCAACGCCGGCCGGCCGCTATCGGTGACAGTATCCGCGGGTGTGACGCTCCACGAGAGCGCCGCCGACACGCCGGAATCGCTGATCAAGCGGGCCGACGTGGCACTCTATCGCGCCAAGCGCGAAGGGCGGAACCGCGTGGTGTTCGACGCCGCCTGACGCCGCTCAATTTGGGCCGTTAGGGTTAGCTGTTATAATTAACAAAGCTTTACCAGCCGCAACACGCTGGAATGCCTTGAGTTTTGGCCGGCAAGGGATAGGTTGCCCTCAACACAGCAAGTGACCCATTTTGGGACAGTTGCTCAGGGTTCCCTACGGCTTCTCTCAGGTCCGCCGCAACTCCTGAGTCCCGTAGGGCGGTTGGTCCGGATGCGGACAGAGTGGCCTCTTCGACATGCCGCTCCGGACCAGCCACTCTTCTTCACGCATGACCCGATTTGGCTAGCAGACTGCTAGCATCGGCATCAGGCTCACGTCACAGAGCAGCAAAAAGCCCCGCATTTTCAATGCGGGGCTTTCGCGCTTTTCAGCAGGTGGCAAGACCAGATTACTTGATCTTGGCTTCCTTGAACTCGACGTGCTTGCGCACGACCGGATCGTACTTGTTGTACGAGAGCTTCTCGGTCTGGGTACGGGCGTTCTTCTTGGTGACGTAGTAGTAGCCAGTATCAGCCGTCGACACGAGCTTGATCTTGACGGAAGCGGCTTTGGCCATGGTTAGTCCTCACAATAACAAAGGCGCCGCGGATTCCCCGGCGCCGGAATTTGGGCGCAACCTACGGATTTGCGCTGCAATGTCAAGCCAGATCAGTCCGTCTGGCCGGTGCCGAAGCCATACATGTGGTTGGCCCACTGCAGCCCGACGATAGCTCCTTTGATCGATGGGAGCATCAGGATCGGCAGGACGATGCCGAGCGGCACCATGGTGTAGAGATAGGTCAGCGGATTGACGTGCCAGACCATGTCCATATGCAGCATGACGCCGACCAGCAGGTGGCCGACGATCATGATGGCGATGTAGGGCGGGAAGTCGTCGGCGCGATGCAGGTTCAACTGCTCGCCGCAGGCGTCGCACTGGTCGGCGACCTTGAGATAGGCGCGGAACATGCGACCCTTGCCGCAATGGGGACACTTACAGAGGGTTCCGCGCCACATGGCCTGGCCGACGCTGCGCTCCTGAAGACTCTTCGTGCCCATTTCGTATTACCTCTTCTTCCGGCCCTTTGGACCGTAACTCCTAGATGGGCGTTTCTGGTTCCGCCGACCAGATGACGGATTGCCGCGCGTGCCCTCCGAGAGCAGCTCGAAGCGCAGCGCGCCCGCCACCGGCGCGGCCTCCAGCAACCGCACGGTTACGCGATCGCCGAGGGCAAATTTCTCGCCGCCGCGGTCGCCGATCATGGCCTGCTGCTCCTCGACATAGCGATAGTAGTCCTCGCCTAGCGTGGAAGCAGGGATGAAGCCATCGGCACCGGTTTCGAGCAGGCGAACGAACAGGCCCGAACGGGTTACGCCAGAAATGCGGCCCTCGAAGCGCGCGCCGATCTGTGCGGCGAGGAACTGTGCCAGCAGGCGATCGGCGGTCTCGCGTTCGGCCAGCATGGCGCGACGCTCGGTGGCCGAAATGTGCTGGCCGATGCCGGCGAGGCGCAGGGCCTCGTTTTCGGTGAGACCGTCATCGCCGAAGCCCAGCGCCTTGACCAGGGCACGATGCACGATGAGGTCGGCATAGCGGCGGATGGGCGAGGTGAAATGGGCGTAACGGTCGAGATTGAGGCCGAAATGGCCCAGGTTCTCGTTGTCGTAGACGGCCTGTGCCTGGCTACGCAGGACCATTTCGCTGACTTGCTCGACGTTGCCAGCCTTGCGGGCTTGGCCAAGGATACCGTTGAAGTCGCTGGCGCGGACGCTGTCGGATTTCTTGATCGATATGTCGAGCGAGCCGAGGAAGTCGCGCAGGGCCTGCAGCTTCTCCGATGAGGGTTCGTCATGCACCCGATAGAGCAGGGGCGACCGCTTCTCTTCCAGCGTCTCGGCAGCCGCGACATTGGCCGCGATCATCATCTCCTCGATGAGGCGATGCGCATCGAGCCGTTCGGGGATGCGGATGTCTTTCACCATGCCTTTGTCGTCGAGCACGATCTTGCGTTCGGGGAGGTCGAGGTCTAGCGGGCCCCGCTGGTCGCGGGCATTGGCCATGGCGTCATAGGCGGCGTAGAGGGGCCGCAGGATGGGTTCGAGCAGGGGGCCGGTCTTGTCATCGGCCTGTCCATCGATCGCCGCCTGCGCCTGCTGATAGCTCAGCTTGGCAGCGGAGCGCATCAATATCCGGTGGAAGCTGTGGCTGCGCTTCCGGCCGTCTGATCCCATCACCATGCGGACGGCCAGTGCGGCGCGTGGTTCGCCTTCCTTCAGCGAGCAGAGCTCGTTGGAGATGCGCTCGGGCAGCATCGGTACGACGCGGTCGGGGAAATAGACGGAATTGCCGCGCAGATAGGCCTCGCGGTCCAGCGCCGTGCCGGGCCGGACATAGGCGGCGACATCTGCGATGGCGACATAGACGATGTGGCCACCCGGATTGGCAGGGTCTTCGTCCGGCTGCGCGTACACGGCGTCGTCATGGTCCTTGGCGTCGAACGGATCGATGGTGATCAGCGGCAGGTCACGCCAGTCCTCGCGACCCTTCAACGTGGCTTCCTTCGCCTCCTCGGCCTCGCGAATGACCGAGGCGGGGAAGTTGTAGGGAATTTCGAGGTTATGAATGGCAATGAGGCTGACGGCGCCTTCCGACATCGGATTGCCGATGACTGATGTCACCTTGGCGCGGGGAATCATTAGCCGGCCGGAAAGCTTGACTTCGACTTCGACGAGATCGCCGTCCGACGCCGTCAGCAGATCGCCGAGCGGGATGCGCATTTCCTTCTGCTTGCGATCGACCGGAATGAGGCGCGCCCCATCCTCGTCCATGCGGACGATGCCGATCTGGCCGCGGCGCGGCTTGTCGAGGATCTTCATCGCCTTGGCGGTGTAGTGCGGCACGTCATCTTCGCCGGCATCGATACGGGCCAGGATTCGATCGCCCGGCGCCGGCACGACGCGGGCGTCGCGGCCGCCGAGCACGATCACCCGCGGCTTTTCGCCTTCTTCCTCGTTCCATTGGGCCGGATAGGCATGCATGTCATCGGGATCGGCGTCGGTGGGAATATCGAGGACGGTGACATGGGGCAGGGCGGCAGTGCGGCGCAACGCCTTGCGGGTGCGCGTGATGACGCCCTCGCCTTCCAGCTCGGCCAGCATGGCCTTGAACGGCCGACGCATGTCACCGCGAATACCGAATACCTTGGCCAGATCGCGCTTGCCCTTGATGTCGGCCTGCTGGGCCAACGCCTCGAGCAGCTGTTCGCGAGTGGGGAGTTCGGTCGCGCGAGGCTCGGAGGCGCGCCGCGGGCCGGAGGTGTTGCGGGGTTTTTTGGTGATTTTGGGAGTTTTCATGTTGGCCGATATGTAAGTGATGGGGAGCGGTTCGGCAAATGGGGTGCAGTGGGACGTGACGAGGATTGCGCGCGCAGTAACGCACCCCCTCCTACCTCCCCATCGAGGGGGAGGTTTCTCTCCACTCACAGCACTGGATCGCGTTCCACCCACTGAATGGCACCTTTCCCTTGATGGGGGAGGCTGGGAGGGGGTGATACTGGACCATCAATTGAAAGCGATTCTCCATGACCATTCCCTTCTTCGACGGCCATAACGACACCCTGCTGCGCCTGCTCGAGGCCCCGGGGGCGGACAAGGAGCGGCCGTTCATCGAAGGCAGCAAGGACGGGCATATCGACCTGCCGCGCGCCAAAGCCGGCAGCATGAAGGGCGGGTTCTTCGCCATGTTCCCGCCGCCACTCAAGAGAAACCCGGACACACTCGATCCGAATCTACCCCCCGAGTTGGCGATCGCCGATGCCCTGGCCTCGACCAACGGCATGGCATCCCTCCTGTTCCGGCTGGAGCGTGCAGGGGCGCTGGCCGTCTGCCGCAATGCAGGCGAGCTACGTGCTGCCATCGAGCGGGACACGCTGGCGGCCATCTTTCACATCGAGGGTGCCGAGGCCATCGACACCGACTTCCGCTCGCTGGACGTGCTCTACGCGGCCGGGTTGCGGTCTATCGGCATCACCTGGAGCCGGGCAAATGCCTTCGGCACTGGCGTGCCGTTCCGCTTCAATGTCGATCCGGACATCGGACCGGGGCTGACCGATGCCGGCAAGGAACTGGTCCGGGTCTGCAATGCCATGGGCGTCATGCTCGACCTGTCCCATCTCAACGCCGCCGGCTTCCGCGACGTGGCCGCGATCAGCAGTCATCCGCTGGTGGCGACCCATTCCAATGTGCATGCGATCTGCCCGCACGCGCGAAACCTGGTGGACTGGCAACTGGCCGCCATTGCCGAGAGCAAGGGCATGGTGGGCCTCAACTATGCCACCGGCTTCCTGCGCCCCGATGGACGTTTCGTCGTCGACACCGAAATCGAGGTCATGGTGCGCCACGTCGATGCGCTGGTGGAAGCGTTGGGCGAGGACGGTGTCGCGCTGGGCAGCGACTTTGATGGCGCCATGATGCCGGCGCCAATCGGCGACGTTACCGGCGTGCAGAAGCTGCTGCAGGCGCTTCTGGACAAGGGTTATGGCACCGAGTTGGTCGGCAAAATAGCCTTGGGGAACTGGCTGTCGATGGTCGAGCGGGTGATGGCTTAGCGGAACCCGCGCCGGATGCAGCCCGTTTCTCTGCCGAAGGAGAACGGCAAATGGCTACGAACAAGCAAACCATCGTCGATCTGGAGACAAAATTCTGGCAGTCCATGGTGGACAAGGACGCCAAGCTCGCCAAGACGCTGATCGCGGACGACTGCCTTATCACCGGTCCGATGGGCGCGATGCAGATCGATCCCGACAAGTACGAAGCGATGACCGAGGATGGCAAGTGGACGCTGGAAAGCTTCAAGTTCAGCGACCTGAACGTGATCTTCCCGTCAGACGACACCGCCATCGTCGCCTACAAAGTCCGCCAGAAGGGCGAGATGGGCGGCAAGGCGATGGACATGAACTGCGCTGACAGCACCACCTGGGTGCGCGACGGCAAGGACTGGAAATGCGCCTTGCATACCGAGACCATGCTGCAGAACTAGACGTGCCTAGAACGGCACGTCTTCAGCTTTCACGGTCTTTTTAGGCGCGGCTTTCTTCGCGGCCGGTTTTTTGGCAGCGGTCTTTGCTGCCGGCTTCTTGGCAGCGGCTTTCTTCGCCGGAGCCTTCTTGACCTTGGTGCCGGTGGCTTCGGCGCGCGCAGCAATCCACTGCACGGCCTGATCCAGCGTCACTGCCTCGGGCTGCACATCCTTGGGGATGGTGGCGTTGATCTTGCCCTGGTTGACATAGGGCCCATAGCGTCCCGCGCGGACGGTGATGGGGCCGTTGTCATGCTCGAAGGTCTGGATGGCCGCGACGGACGCGCCACCGCCCCGCTTGAAGCCACCCGCGGCCTTCTGGGCGATGAGATCGACCGCGCGGTTGATGCCGACGGTGAAGATCTCTTCGACATCGGGCAGATTGGCGTATTTGCCATCATGCAGCACGAAGGGGCCGTAGCGGCCGAGGCCGGCAACGATGGGGAGGCCGCTTTCGGGATGCAGGCCCACGTCACGGGGCAGCGACAGCAGCCTGAGGGCCGATTCCAGTGTCAGCGAAGCGGGCTCCCAGCCCTTGGGCAGCGAACTGCGCTTGGGCTCGGTGCCGTCGCCCAGCTGCACATAGGGGCCAAAGCGGCCGGACTTGAGGAAGACCTGATCGCCCGATTCCGGATCGGTACCCAGCACGCCGTCGCCGGCCGCAGCTTCCGATGACTGGCCGGAGGCCGCATCAGAAAGCTGCATCGTGTGCTTGCATTCGGGATAGTTGGAGCAGCCGATGAAGGCGCCGAACTTGCCGAGCTTGAGCGACAGCTGGCCGGTGCCGCAGGTGGGGCACTTGCGCGGATCGGAACCATCTTCCTTGGGCGGGAAGATGCGGCTCGCCAGCATCTCGTTGAGCGCATCAAGCACCTCCGAGACGCGCAGATCCTTGATCTCGTCGGTGGCGGCAGTGAAGTCCTTCCAGAAATCACGCAACACGGTCTTGTAGTCGAGCTCGCCGGCCGAAACCTGGTCGAGCTGTTCTTCGAGGCCGGCCGTGAAGCCGTATTCGACATAGCGCGTGAAGAAGCTCTCGAGGAAGGCGGTGACGATGCGGCCGCGATCTTCGGGATGCAGCGCCTTGCCCTCGAGGCGCACATAGTCGCGGTCCTTGAGCGTAGTCAGCGTCGCTGCATAGGTCGAGGGACGGCCAATGCCGAGCTCTTCCATCTTCTTGATCAGGCTCGCTTCAGTATAGCGGCTCGGCGGCTGCGTGAAATGCTGCTCGATTTCGACGGCCTGCAGCGCCGGCTTGTCGCCAACCGCCAACGGCGGCAGCTCGCGATCGTCCTCGTCCTCGTCCTCGGTATCTTCGTCCGACTTCGCCTCGACACCCCAGAGCTTGAGGAAGCCGGGGAAAGTGACGACCGAACCCACAGCGCGCAGCTCGACAGCACGGCCGGGCACGTTGACCGATATGTCGACCGTAGTGCGGTCGATTTCGGCGGATCTCATCTGGCTGGCCAGCGTGCGCCGCCAGATCAGGCCATAGAGCTTGGCCTGGTCCGCATCGATGGTCAGCTGCTCTGGGCGCTTGAACATGTCGGTCGGGCGGATGGCCTCGTGCGCTTCCTGCGCGTTCTTGGCCTTGGTCTGGTAGATGCGGGCCTTCTCCGGCAGGTATTCCTCGCCGAAATACTTGCCGATGACCGAGCGCGCCATGGCGATGCCCTCGGGAGCCATCTGCACGGCGTCGGTACGCATATAGGTGATGAGACCGTCTTCGTAGAGCCGCTGGGCGATCTGCATGGTGCGCGACGGCGACAGGCCGAGGCGCGACGACGCATCCTGCTGCAGGCTCGACGTGGTGAAGGGCGCATAGGGATTGCGCTTGGTCGGCTTCTTGTCGACGGACGAGACGTTGAACTGGCCCGCTTCGATCAGCTTCTTCAGTTCGGCGGCGTTCTCGCCGGTCTTGATGTCGAGCTTGTCGGTCTTCTTGCCATCGACCGAGAACAAGCGGGCGAGGAAGCTCTTGCCGCTCTGTGCCAGCTTGGCCTCGACGGACCAGTATTCATCGGCCTTGAACTTCTCGATCTCGCCTTCTCGGTCCGAGACGAGGCGCAGCGCCACCGATTGCACGCGGCCGGCCGAGCGGGAGCCGGGCAGCTTGCGCCACAGGATCGGCGACAGGGTAAAGCCGACGAGGTAATCGAGGGCGCGGCGGGCGAGATAAGCATCCACCAGCGGCATGTCGATTTCGCGCGGCTTGGCCATCGCGGCGGTCACGGCATCCTTGGTGATGGCGTTGAACACCACGCGCTGGACCGTCATGTCCTTCTTGATCGACTTCTTCTGCATGAGCACGTCGAGCACATGCCAGGAAATGGCCTCGCCTTCGCGGTCAGGGTCGGTTGCGAGGATCAGGCCATCGGCGCCCTTGAGGGCGTTGGCGATGTCGCCGAGGCGCTTCTTGGAGGCGGTATCGACCTCCCAGGACATGGCGAAGTCTTCCTCGGGACGCACCGATCCGTCCTTGGCCGGCAGGTCGCGGACATGGCCAAAGGAGGCCAGGACTTCATAGCCTGAACCCAGATATTTGTTGATTGTCTTGGCTTTAGCCGGACTTTCAACGACGACGACCTTCATGGAATACCCGTTCCGCAACGCTCTATGAGAAGTGGCGCAACATGGTGAAGGCGAGGGAAGGTGTCAATGTGGGCAAATGAGCGCCCGCCACGCTCTCTCTTAGAGAGAGGAATTTTGTCGCCCTGTGCCGATCCATCAGAACCCGTCTTGCATCTGCCATACAAGATGTGCAGGATTGCTTGGCGCGTTCTGCGCTTCGCCCTCAATTTATCGCTCCCCGACGGATCGCCAGCGCCAGTGGCGCGGCTTCGTCCGCTGAGCATCCGGGGGCAATTCAGGAGGAATTTGCTATGGACTATCGCAAGCTCGGCAATAGCGGCGCCGTCGTTTCGGCCTACTGCCTCGGCACCATGACCTTCGGCGCGGAATCCGACGAGGCCACCTCGTTCCGGCTGATGGACGACTATGTGGCGGCCGGCGGCAATTTCATCGACACCGCCAATGTCTACAGCGCCGGCGTCTCCGAGGAGATCGTGGGACGCTGGCTGAAGCAAAAGCCGGACGCCCTGCGGGACCTCGTCATTACCACCAAGGGCCGCTTTCCCATGGGCAACGGGCCGAACCACCTCGGCCTGTCGCGCAAGAATCTGCGCGAGGCGCTGGATGCATCGCTGAAGCGCCTCGGCGTCGAGCATATCGACCTCTACCAGATGCACGCCTTCGACGCGCTGACCCCGCTGGAGGAGACGTTGCGCTTTCTCGACGACTCGATCCGTAACGGCAAGATTGCCTATTACGGATTCTCCAACTTCATCGGCTGGCAACTGACCAAGGCGGTCTGGCTCGCCAGGGCAAATGGCTACCAGCCGCCGGTGACGCTGCAGCCGCAATACAATCTGCTGGTGCGTGACATCGAGCACGAGATCGTGCCGGCGGCACTCGATGCCGGTATTGGTCTCCTGCCGTGGTCGCCGCTGGGCGGCGGGTGGCTCTCGGGCAAATACAAGCGCGACCAGATGCCCACCGGCGCCACCAGACTGGGCGAAAATCCCAAGCGCGGCATGGAAGCGTTCGATAAGCGCAACGCCAATATTGTCACCTGGGAGGTGATCGGCGCCGTCGAAGATATCGCCAAGGTGCGCGGCATCACCATGGCGCAGGTGGCTCTGGCCTGGGTGGCGGCACAACCGGCAGTGACCTCGGTGATTCTCGGGGCGCGCACGACCGAGCAGCTCAAGGATAATCTGGGCGCCGCCTCGGTCGTGCTGACCCATGAGGACATCGCCAAGCTCAGCGCCGTCAGCAAGCCTGACATGTCGGACTATCCCTATGGCGAGGGCGGCGTCGGACAGCGCAACAGGAAGCTCGAGGGCGGTCGCTAGTACTTCAGCGCCACCAGCTGCCCGCTCGACCACTCGATCTGGCCCGCCAGGTCGAGTTCGAGCAGCAACATCTGCATCGCGGCGGCCGGCAGGCCCGATTGGCGGACCAGTTCGTCTACCTCGACCGGAGTCGCGGTCAGCGCTGCAAGCAGCCGTGACTTGTCGTCGTCACTGGGTGGTGGCGTGTCCGGCAAGAGGTCCGGTTCCCAATCGCGATCGAACAATGCGCTGCGGACGGGATCGGCGCTGCCCAGCGTTTCGATGATGTCCTCGGCACAGGTGATCAGTTTGGCGCCCTGCTGGATGAGGGCGTTGCCGCCCTCCGCCCTCGGGTCGAGCGGCGAGCCGGGCACGGCAAAGACGTCGCGATTCTGTTCCAGCGCCAGCCGGGCGGTGATGAGCGAACCGCTGCGCTTGGCCGCCTCTACCACCACGATGCCAAGCGACAGACCCGAAACCAGCCGGTTACGCCTCGGGAAATCCCGGGCGCGAGGCTCCCAGCCTAGCGGCATCTCCGTGAGCAGCGCGCCGCCCTGGTCGAGAATGTCATGCGCGAGGGGAATGTTCTCGGCAGGATAAATCTTGTCGAAGCCGCCGGCCAGGACGGCGATGGTACCCGTTGCCAGCGTTGCCCGGTGCGCCGCAGTGTCGATGCCACGGGCGAGGCCGGAAACCACGGTATAGCCGCGTTCGCCCAGATCTCCGGCCAGCATGCGGGTCATCTTGATGCCTGCGGCCGAGGCGTTGCGGGCGCCGACGATCCCGACGGTGCGCTGCCAGTCGAGCTTGGCGCCGCCGGCCATGGTCACCAGTGGTGGCGCCGCGGAAATGTGATTCAGCAGCTCCGGATAATCCGGCTCGATGCTGGCCACGAGCCGCGCGCCATAGCGCGAGAGGCCAGCAATCTCGTCCTCGGCCTCGGTGCGGGTGGTGATGCGCAGCGGCTTGCCGGTCCGCTTGAGCAGCCCGGGCAGGGCCTCGAGCGCCGCATCGGCCGAACCGAAGCGATTGAGCAGCTGGCGGAAGGTCGCCGGGCCGACATTGTCGGTCCGCAGCAGGCGCAGCCAGTCGAGGCGCTGCGCATCGGTTAGTGTGGTACCCAGGCGAGGCGCCAAGGCTTACTCTGCCTTCTTTTCCGAGCCGATCTTGGGCTCAGTGTTCCGCATCAGCCGGATGATGTTCTCGCGGTGCTGGAAAAACAGCAGGAGCGCCATGACGGCCGCCGTGGCGGCCAGCCATTCGCTGACCACGACATAGGCAAAGATGGGAGCGGTCGCGGCGGCCGTGAGCGCGGCCAGAGAGGACATTTTCTGCGTGACGGCGATGAAGAGCCAGACGGCGCAGAAGATGAGGCCGACGGGCCAGCTCAGCGCCAGCAGCGAACCGATCATCACGGCAACGCCCTTGCCGCCCTTGAACCCGAGCCAGACCGGGAAGCAGTGCCCGAGAAACGCACCAATGGCCGCCAGCATGGCGGCGTTTTCGCCCCAGTAGTAGCGGGCTACGAGGACCGGCAGGGCGGCCTTGGCGGCATCGAGCACCAGCGTGGCGGCGGCAATCCAGCGATTGCCTGTGCGCAGGACGTTTGTCGCGCCAATATTGCCCGAGCCGATGTCGCGGATATCCCCATAGCCGGCCGCGCGCGTGAGAAACAGGCCGAACGGCACCGAGCCGCAGAGATAGCCGAGGATGACGGCGTAGATCAGGGTGACATCCATGGCTCAGTTCTCCTCATGCGTATGGACGGTTTGTCCGCCCACAATGGTTCGCATCACCTTGCCAGCAAGCCGCGCGCCCTCAAAGGAGGTATTGCGCGATCTTGACCGGATTTCTCGCTCTGAAACCTGCCAGGGATAGTCGAGATCGAACAGGATCAGGTCGGCCGGAGCGCCCTTGGCGATGCGGCCGGCGGGCAGGCCGAGGATTTCGGCCGGGCGACTGGTCATGGCGCGCAGCACCGTGAGCAGGTCGGCATCGCCGGAATGAACGAGGCGCAAAGCGGCGGCGAGCAGGGTTTCGAGGCCGATGGCGCCGTCCGAGGCCTCGGCGAAGGGCTGCCGCTTGACCTCGGTGTCCTGCGGATCGTGGTCCGAATGGATCGTGTCGATGGTGCCGTTGCGCAGCCCCTCGATCACCGCCTGCCGATCATCCTCGGAGCGCAACGGCGTGCCGAGCTTGAAGAAGGTGCGGTAGCGTCCGATATCGTTCTCGTTCAGCGCGAGGTTATTGATCGAAACCCCTGCGGTAACTGACTTGTTACGCTTCTTGGCAGCGGCGACGAGTTCGACCGATGCCGCGCAGGAAATCTGCGCAACGTGGTATTTCGTGCCGGTGAGGGCGGCCAGTTGCAGATCGCGGGCCAGCGGAATGGTCTCGGCCTCGCGCGGAATGCCCTTGAGGCCGAGAATGGTGGCGAACAGCCCTTCGTTCATCACGCCGTCGCCGGTGAGGCTCTGGTCGGACACGTGATGCATGACGGTCATGCCGTAATTGGCGGCGTAGCTCATGACGGTGCGGAGCAAGGCGGTCGACTGGATGGAATTGCGGCCATCGGTGAGGCAGACGGCGCCTGCCTCCTGCAGCAATCCGAACTCGGTCATTTCCTGGCCGGCGAGCCCCTTGGTGATGGCGCCGGCGGGCAGGACATTGACCTTGGATGTTGCCTTGGCGCGACGGATCAGGAAGTCGACCAGCGCGCCATCGTCCACCACGGGGGCGGTATCGGGCATCATCACGAAGCTGGTGACGCCGCCGGCTGCGGCTGCATCGCCCGCAGATTGCAGTGTTTCGCGGTATTCCTTGCCCGGCTCACCGGTAAAGACCCGCATGTCGATAAGGCCGGGGGCAAGGATCAAACCCTTGGCATTGATGACCTCTGCTCCCTCTGGAACGCCAACCGGCGCGCCTAGTGCGACGTCGCTGATAAGGCCGTTTTCCACCAGGACCGCACCCTTGGTATCGGTGCCGGAAGCCGGATCGACGATGCGGGCATTTTCGATGAGCAGGGGGCGGGTCATTGTTCGTTCCTCGCCGGCAGTAAGGCATCGAGCACAGCCATGCGCACGGCCACGCCCATTTCCACCTGCTCGTTGATGACCGACTGCACCCCATCGGCAATGGCCGGGTCGATTTCGACGCCGCGATTCATCGGGCCGGGATGCATGACGATGGCGTCGGGCTTGGCGAAAGCCAGCTTTTCGGCATCGAGACCGTAGAAGCGGTAGTATTCGCGCACCGACGGGATCATGCGGCCATTGGCGCGCTCGTGCTGCAAGCGCAGCATCATCACCACGTCAACATCTTTCAGGCCCTCGCGCATGTCGGTGAAGACCTCGGTCGCGAGGTGCTCGATGCCTGCCGGCAGCAGGTTGCGGGGAGCAATGACGCGGGTGCGCACATGGAGCGCCCCGAGCAGCAGCAGGTTGGAGCGGACGACGCGTGAATTGGCGATATCGCCGCAAATAGCGACGGTGAGCCCGGAAATGCGGCCCTTCTGCCGTCGGATGGTCAGCGCGTCGAGCAGGGCCTGGGTTGGATGCTCATGCGCCCCGTCGCCGGCATTGATGACCGCGCAGCCCACCTTCTGGCTCAGTAGCTCCACGGCGCCGGCGGCCGAGTGGCGGACGACGATGACGTCGGGGCGCATGGCATTGAGCGTGGCCGCGGTATCGACCAGCGTCTCGCCCTTGCTGACGGAGCTGGATTTGACCGACATGTTCATTACCAGTGCGCCAAGGCGCTTGCCGGCGATCTCGAACGATCCCTGGGTGCGTGTCGAAGGCTCGAAGAACAGATTGATCTGCGTCTTGCCTGACAGCGTGGGATGGCTCTTCCGCTCCTGCCGGGAGACCGGAACCATGCGCTCGGCGCGGTCCAGCAGGTCGATGATCTCGTGCTGCTTGAGATCGGCGATCGAAAGCAGATGTCGCTGTTTGAAAGGGGGAAAATCGCCGGATGAACCGGCTGGCGTGGTAGAGGCTTTCGCCGCGCGTGCTTGGGCCATGCGCTCCCGTCCCTGATATTTGCTGCGGTCTAGCGGAGGGGGCAGGGCGGGGCAAGCCCCAAGGCACGGAAATCAACGGCCAGATGCCCGGCCGCCGATATCACGCGAGGTAGAGACCGAGCGCCGCCAGCAGCAGCGACAGCGTTGCCGCCGCCGCTCTCAGGTGGTTGCATGGCATCCAGCCGGAGGTGAAGCCGGCCCAGACCTGCCGGGCAGCCGAGATGTCCTGCGGGACAGCGACCTTGGCCAATGCGTCGTTCATTGGCACGTTCATGACCATGGTGACCCCGAAGGTGCCGACGGCATAGACCACGGCAGCACTGACAAAGAGCCACATCGGGACCGACTGCCCGGACAGCCAGAACAGTACGGCCGCCAGACCGGCGAGGACCGGCACGCCCATGAATACCGTAAGGAACAACGGGTTGATGATGGCGACGTTGATGCCGTTGAAGCTGTCGATGGCGGCGCGGGGGTCGGCGCGGTCGAGTCCCCAGATGACCGAGACGGAATAGCCGTAGAACAGGCCGGCCATCAGGCCGCTGGAGAGCAGGGCAAGAAAACCGGTGAGTGGGGCGATGGCGGGCATGGGGCTCTCCTTGGATCAGGCCGTGGTCAGTGTGCTGCGATTGCTGCGGCTGACGTAGATGAGGGCGGCGATGGCGCCGATGGCGAGTTCGACCGCCATGGCCAGCAGCAGGCCATCGCCGGGGTGTCCGTCGAAAGCCAGGGCAACCAGGCGAGAAAGGCCGTAGCTCAGGTAGACCACGCCAGCGACCAGCACTGCTGTGGTCGCGAGGCGCGGGACAAAGGCGCCGGCACCGATGAAGAGGCCAGCGGCCAATAGGGACAGGCCATGCGATCGCATCTCGTTGAGCAGGGTCACCTGCCCGCCGAGATCGAGGCCGTACCCGGCATAGAAGCCAACGGGCGCGAGCAGGATGGCGCTGCCAAGGCCCAGACCGGTGAGGCCGGCCAACATCAGGAAGAGCTTGAGGGGGAGGGAAGTCATGTCAGGTCCTCGGGCTGGAAGGCTGCCCGGCGCGCCGGGCAGCAGGGCAATCATTCGGCGGCCGCGGCGCGTGACCAGGCGCCGGTTGCGGCGACCTCGGCGCAGTAGTCGCCAAAGTCGCGCGGAGCACGGCCAAGCGCACGCTGTACGCCGTCACCGAGCGCCTCGTTGCGGCCGTCGAAAACCTCCTCGCATAGGCGGGTCAGGAACTCGGCATAGTCCGGACCGACTTCGGGCAGGAGGGCGGCGTGGAATTGTTCGAGGCTGATCGGCGCATAGTCGACCTGGTGGCCAGCGGAGGCGCCGATTGCGGCGGCGGCATCGGCAAAGGTCAGCAGGCGCGGGCCGGTGACCTCGTAGACTTCTCCGACATGGCGCTCGTCGGTCAGCGCGGCTACCGCCACATCGGCAATGTCGCGGGCATCGATGAACGGCTCCCGGCTCTGGCCTGCCGGCAGGGCAACGAGCCCGGACAGCACCGACCCCAGCAGGACGCCCTCGCTGAAGTTCTGGTTGAACCAGCTGGCGCGGACGATAGTGGTGCCCAGGCCGGAGGCGGTCATGATCTGCTCGCTGAGCTGGGCATTGGCCTCGCCGCGGCCCGATAGCAGCACGACGCGCTTCACTCCGGCGGCAACGGCGGCTGCGGCAAAGGCACGAATGGCCTCGGGAGCGCCCTTGGCGGCCAGGTCGGGCACGAAGGCGACAAAGGCAATTTCGGCGCCGGTGAGGGCAGGAGCCCAGGTAGATTGATCTTCCCAGTCAAAAGCGGGGCTGCTGCGGCGCGAGGCGCCGCGGACCGGTACGCCCTGTTCCTGCAGCCTGGCAACGATGCGGCTACCGATCTTGCCGCTGGCGCCGATGACGAGAATAGGAGTGGTCTGGGTCATGATGAGGTCCTTCGATTGCGATGACACGAAGGTGCGCCACCGATGCTGGATCATCAATGATGCCGTAGCCGTGATAATGTGCAGATCGTCCAGTTTGATGGACGATAGGACATGTCCATGCTAGGCAGCTTGCATGACCGATGCCCATTTCCAACCCTCGCCTCTGTCCGACCCCTTAGGAGAAGTGCTGCATATGCTGCGGCTGACCGGCACGCTTTATTGTCGCGCCGAGATGACCGCGCCCTGGGGCATCATCATGCCGGACCTCATCGACTCGATGATGTTCGTCATCGTCACCTCAGGGCATGGCTGGCTGAAGATGGCCGACCAATCGCCGATCATGGTGCCACAAGGCAGCATGGTGCTGCTGCCGCACGGCGCGAGCTACGAGCTGCTGAGTGAGCCGGATTCGGTGGCCGAGCCGCTATTCGATATTCCGGTCGAGAAGGTCAGCGATCGCTACGAAATCATGCGTCACGGCGGCGGCGGCGCCATCACCCGCGCGACCGCCGGCGTCGTGCAGTTCGACAGCGTGGCGGCCAAGCGGCTCGTATCGCTGCTGCCGCCCGTGCTGCGCGTCGATGCCTGGGATGTCGATGCGGGCGACTGGTTGCAGAGCACGCTGAGCCTGATTGCCCGCGAGGCCAGTTCCATGCGGCCGGGCGGCGAGACGGTGATGACGCGGCTCGCCGACATCCTGGTCATCCAGGCCATCCGCGCCTGGCTCGACCGCGCACCAGAGGCCAATTTGGGGTGGCTTGCCGCTTTGCGCGACCGGCAGGTTGGCCGCACGCTGGCGCTGATGCACCGGCAGCCGGAACGGGACTGGAGTGTCGGCGATCTCGCCAGCGAAGCCGGCATGTCGCGCTCTGCCTTTTCGGCGCGCTTTACCGAACTGGTGGGCCAGCCGGCGGCGCAATACCTGGCGCAATGGCGCCTGCACCTGGCCAGGGCGCAACTGCTGGAAAGCCGGGAATCGGTCGGATCAGTAGCAAGGCGGGCCGGCTACCAGTCCGAGGCGGCGTTCGGGCGGGCCTTCAAGCAGTTTTTCGGGGTGCCGCCAGGCGCGGTGCGCAAGCTAGCGGCGTAGCCGGTCGAGCGCGCCCTGCAGGATGTAGCTGGCGGCAAGTTTGTCGACGACCTCGGCGCGGCGGTCGCGGCGCAGGTCGGCCTCGATCATCATGCGGGTAACGGCGCTGGTAGACAGGCGTTCATCCCAGAAGGCGATGGGCAGCGCGGTCTTCTGCGCCAGGCTGCGCGCAAAGGCGCGCGTGGACTGGACGCGCGGGCCCTCGGAGCCATCCATGTTGAGCGGCAGGCCGAGGATAATGGCGGCGATCTGGTTTTCGCCGATCAGCTGCAGTATGCGCTCGGCATCCTTGGTGAACTTGGTGCGCTTGATGGTTTCGAGTGGCGTGGCCGAATAACGCATGCCGTCGCTGATGGCGACGCCGATGGTCTTCGTGCCCAGGTCGAGCGCCATGATGCGGCCGGTGGCCGGGATGGCTTCGAGCGGATTGGCAAAGTCGTCGGTCATGGGAGGCTCGCTTGCCACTTTGCGCTCGTCCTATAGGCTGCAACCCGGTTTGGCGACAGGAAAGCGGCGTATGAAACTCACCTGGTTCGGCGGCACGACGATCCGCATTCACATCGGGGGGGTGATTCTGGTGCTCGATCCGACCAGCACGCCGGCGGGAATCGATGCCGCGGAGCTGGTATCGGGCGCAGACACCGTGATCGCCGGCTTCGGCACCGAGCTTCCCACCCTGGACGTCACCCGCTGGAAGCCCCGCAAGCCACCACGGCTGCTGGACGAAGCCGAGGTGGCCCCTCCAGTCGAGGCGTGGTCGGCGGGAACAGGGGCCGTATTGATAGACGCCGTGGACGAACCGCCACTGCTACTGGTGGCGGGCGACGTGCCGCCGCTGGGGCGCTGGGCAGAGGGTGCCGTGGTGACCCTGTTCGGCGATGGCGCGGCGTTGGTGCGGCTGGCGGAAACAGCCCTGGACGACACGCCGCCGCGGCTTCTGGCGCTGGCCGGCGACGAGGCCGCGATCGACACGGCGATCGCCGCACTTCGTAATCGGCTCGACGGAACGGGGCTGGTCTCGCTCGAAGCCGGACTGGCATTGGAAATCTGATCCGCCGCATCAGCCATTTTCATTGTCTTTTCTGGCCAGCCGTTGCTAATAACGGCCCAAATCGAGCCGTTCTTTCTGGAGTTTTCCCATGTCCGTCGACGCCGCAACCGTAAAGCGCATCGGGCGCCTGGCGCGCATCCGCATCGAAGAGAACGAGGTGGCTGCCTACCAGAGCGAACTCAACGCCATTCTCGGCTTCGTCGAGCAGCTCAGCGAGATCAACGTCGACGGCGTCGAGGCCATGACTTCGGTCACCCCGATGACGCTGCGCCGCCGTGACGACGTGATCAGCGATGGCGGCTATGCCGACAAGATCGTCCGCAACGCCCCGCTCACCGAAGACAACTTCTTCATGGTGCCCAAGGTGGTCGAATAAAAATGGCGATCAGCATCGCCATCGAGACACCCCTGCAGGACGAGGTGCGCGGCCTCGTCGCCAAGCTCAACGACCACCTGCTGCCGCTGTCGCCGCTGGAATTCCAGTTCAAGATGACCGTGGAACAGATGGCTGGCAGCGACACGACGCTTTTCGTCGCCCGCGATGAATCCGGTCAGGCCGTCGGCATGGGCGCGCTCAAGGTGCATTCGCCCGAGTTGGGCGAAGTCAAACGCATGTTCACCGACCCGGCAGTGCGCGGCAAGCGCATCGGCTCGGCGCTGCTCGAGGCCATCGTGGCCTTGGCGCGCGACAAGGGCTTGCCTAAGCTGATGCTGGAAACAGGCACCGGCCCCGGCATGGCCGAGGCGCACCGGCTTTATGTCAGGAGCGGCTTCGTTACGCGTGGGCCGTTCCTCGACTACCCTGACAGCGAGTGGTCGGCCTTCTTCGAGCTGCCGCTGGATGTGAGGGAGTCAGCATGAGACGCGTTTGGGTGCTGACCGGCGCGCTGCTCTGCGTCACGCCTGTCGTGGCCGACGAGATATTCGACGCTGTCTATGTGTCCAAGCCTTCTGCGTGCGAGCGCGCCTTCGAAGAGGATTTCAACGCCGTGCTTCGCGAGGAGCAGGCCTGGGCGATCTACCCCAGCAAGGGCATCCTTGGTGGCGAACTCGTCTGTTTTTTCCATCAGCAGCAGCAGGTCATCACGGGCAGCGCCTTTTATCCGGAGATGATCGCAATCGCCCGGTGCATGTACGAAACGACCAACTTCATCGACCAGGTCGCGGTGACGCCATCCAGCTTCAACATCAACATCAGTAATGGCGAAGGCAACATGAACCGGCCGGCGGGCGACAAGGTCGAAGTCATCTCGATCCACGCCGAAAGCGAGCCGCCTGACAACCAGAACTATGCCGGCATTTACACACGGTGCGACGACGCTACGGAGGGGATGCTGGAATGGTTCGAATGATAAATGGGCTGGCGATCATGCTTCTCGCCTGTGGGGCGGCTACCGCGCAGGAAGACATCGTCATCGACCAGGGTAAGGTCTATGTGACCGAACCCAAGGCATGCCAGGCGCTGGAGAAACAGGGCGCCGATGCCTTCATGAACCTGGAATTCCTCAGCCTGAGCTTTCCGGGCGGCATCCAGTCCATGGAATTTCACTGCGACTTCTATGACATAAAGACCCGGCCCAATACGCCGGTGCTGTTCGTAGATGCGGTGTGCGAACTGCCGGGCGAGCTTTATGCCGACACGATCGCCGTCGCACCTTATGACGACACATCCATCCAGCTGGTCTCCAGCGCCGACAGCGCGCTAGAGCTGTTTGGCGACACCGAAGCCGAAGCGGAAAACTATTCGGCGGGCACGACCATTTACCACCGCTGCGACAATCTGAGCGAGATACCCTTTTGACTGACCTGACCAAACTCAGCCTGGCCGATGCCCGCAAGGGCCTGGTGGCCAAGAGCTTTACCGCAACCGAACTGACCGGCGCTTATCTCTCGGCGATCGAGAAAGCCAACCCCAGCCTCAACGCCTACGTGGCGGTAACGCCGGAGCAGGCGCTCGACATGGCCAAGGCCAGCGACGAGAAGCTCGGCAAGGGGCAGGGCGGCACGCTCGAAGGCATTCCGCTCGGCATCAAGGACCTGTTCGCCACCAAGGGCGTGCATACGCAGGCGGCCAGCCACATCCTCGACGGCTTCAAGCCGGAATACGAATCCACCGTCACAGCCAATCTGTGGCGTGATGGCGCGGTCATGCTGGGCAAGCTCAACATGGACGAATTCGCCATGGGCTCGTCCAACGAAACCTCCTACTACGGTCCGGTGATCAGCCCGTTCCGCGCCCAGGGCAGCAATGCCAATCTGGTGCCTGGCGGCTCGTCGGGCGGTTCGGCCGCCGCCGTTTCGGCCTGGCTTTGTGCCGGCGCCACCGCCACCGATACCGGCGGCTCGATCCGCCAGCCTGCGGCCTTTACCGGCACTGTCGGCATTAAGCCGACCTATGGCCGCGCCTCGCGTTGGGGCACGGTTGCCTTCGCCTCTTCGCTCGACCAGGCCGGCCCGATCGCTCGCACGGTGGAAGACGCCGCGCTGCTGCTGACCTCCATGTCGGGTTTCGACCCCAAGGATTCGACCAGCGTCGATCTGGCCGTGCCAGACTTTGCCGCCGCCGTCGAACGCGGCGTCAAGGGCCTCGTCATCGGCGTGCCGCGCGAATACCGCATGGACGGCATGCCGGCCGAGATCGAGAAGCTGTGGAGCCAGGGTCTCGAATGGCTCAAGGCCGAGGGCGCCACGGTCAAGGACATCAGCCTGCCGCACACCAAATACGCGCTGCCGGCCTACTACATTGTCGCGCCTGCCGAAGCCTCGTCCAACCTGGCCCGCTATGACGGCGTAAAATACGGCCTGCGCGTCAGCGGCAAGGACATCACCGACATGTACGAACTAACCCGCGCCGCCGGTTTCGGCCGCGAGGTCAAGCGCCGTATCATGATCGGCACCTATGTGCTGTCAGCCGGCTATTTCGACGCCTACTACGTCAAGGCGCAGAAGGTTCGTACCCTGATCAAGAAGGACTTCGAAGACGCTTTCAATGCCGGTGTCGATGCCATCCTGACCCCGGCCACGCCGTCGGCCGCATTCGGCGTGGGCGATGAGGCTCTGGCTGCCGATCCGGTTGCCATGTATCTCAACGACATCTTCACCGTTACGGTGAACATGGCAGGGCTGCCGGGCATTGCCGTGCCCGCCGGCAAGGATGGGGCAGGGCTGCCGCTTGGCCTGCAGCTGATCGGCAAGCCGTTCGACGAAGAGACGCTGTTCGCAGCGGCCCGTGTGATCGAAAAGAGCGCCGGCGGCGACTTCGCGCCCAAGCCCTGGTGGTAAGCACAATAGGCGGCGCCACTTGATCGTGGCGCCGATCCGCCTTATTTGGCGCCAATGCACAAATTGAAATTGGTTGTGACGTCGCCACGTATGGCGTCCGGGCCGACAAGGGTTTCACCGATGGCCTCTGATATCTTCACCTCGCTGGACTGGTCCGAGCCGCCCAAGGACATGAGCAAGCCGCTGCAGGCGCTTTGGTGGCTCAAGAAGGGAAGCCTGCGCGTTGGCCCCGAATGGGAGCAGGCCCATGTCATCGTCCAGGCGATGGAGGGCGTGCAGGCCTTTGACTGGGTGCATGCGCTGATGCATTGGATCGAAGCCGATATGGGCAATGCCGACTACTGGTATCGCCGCGCCGGCAAGAAGCGCGCGACGGCCAGTGTCGCTAGCGAATGGGAACATATCGCGGCCGCCCTGAGCGAGGTCACCCGCCACTGACGGGCGCAGTCGTCAAGAACTCTTGCGTTCCCGGCGCGCTGTGGCACGCTCTCTCCGTGGGGATTCCACCCTGAGGAGGATAAAATGGGTTTTGACGGCGTAGGTTGGCTGGCCGCGATCATCATCGGCGGACTGGCCGGGTGGCTCGCGCAGAAGGTCATGAACACCAATACCGGGCTGCTCATGAACATCATTCTGGGCATCGTAGGCGCGATCGTCGCCAGCCTGATACTTGGCCTTCTAGGCATCTCTTTTGGCGGCTGGATCGGCTATCTCATCGCCGGATTCATCGGCGCCTGCATCCTCATCGCCATCGTACGCGCCGTAAGGCGCTGACCGCACCTGGATGGCCGGCCAAAAGGCCGACCATCCATTGTCCGATCGCTAGCGATTGTCATATTCGCTGCGCACCAGTTCGAGGCCCCGTCGGGTGATGCGGTAGGGTTTGCCGCCGGAAGACTTGATCGCCTTCTTCGCCTTCAGCTTCCTGAACAGGATCAGGCTGCAATTGCTCATCACCCAGCCCTCGCGGTTGAAGAATTCGAGCCCGGTTATCTTGCCGTCGTCGTTTTTGAGCAGCGCAATGCAGCCGCCCTGAGCAAGTGCGTGCAGCACCCGCTGTTCGTCTCGTGAAATGTCCATTGGAAGTCAGTCGCCTGTACGCGGCGGATCAAAGATCCGCGAACAAACATGGTCTCCCGACGGCATTACGCGCGGCGGTCGACCGGTTCATCCATGCCCCGTCGCAGATGGACGGGGCTTCAGGCGGTTTCAGACTGACTAAACATTCGGGTTTGATAACTCCGGGTAGACGAATTGCGCAAGACCGGCGGTTGAAATCGCGGCCGGAGCGGTGCAAACCAGCAACAGCAAACTTGACTGGACCCTGCCGTGACCGCACCCAAATCACCCGAAGCCTGTGAAACCAAGGACGACGTCCGCGCCGAGATCGACCGCGTCGATCATGCGCTGCTGAACCTGTTTGCCGAACGGCACCGCTATGTGACGCGCATGGCGCAGATCAAGACAGATCCCCACGAAGCGCGCGACCCGGCGCGCATCGAGGCCGTGATCGCCAAGGTCCGCGACCGCAGTTTGGCTCTTGATCTCGACGAGGATCAGGCCGAACTTGTGTGGCGGACCCTGATCGACTGGAACATCAATTACGAGAAGGGCATTATCGCGGCTCGGCGCCGCACCTAGCCGTCAGGAGGCCACCATGGCAGGCATTTCCATTCGCAAGGCGGAGACCGCCGATGCCCGCAGGCTGGCCGACATTGCCTATCGTGCCTGGGAAAGCGGCATCTTCCCGCTCCTCACCGAGCAACCGGGCCTGAGACAGGCCGAACAGCGCCGCCTGGCCCAGGCAGTGGCGGAAACGCTGAGCCGCATCATCGTAGCCGAAGTCGACGGCATCGTCGTCGCCTGGTGCTCGCGCTCGGCGCGCCGGGCCTACATTCCGTACCTTTTCGTCATGCCCGAACTGCAGGGGCATGGGCTCGGCTCGACACTGCTGCGGCGCATGGAATCCATGCTGGAACTCGAAGGTGCCGAGCGGGTGCAACTGGAGACGCCGGCCGACAACGTGCGCGCCGTCCGGTTCTATGAGAAGCAGGGCTACCGCATCCTGGCCCTGCGGCCCGATGGCCGCGCGGCACATGAGCCCTTCATGAGCGTCCATCTCGAAAAACGCCTGCGACCCTTCGAGGGCGAGATCGACGACGAGGACTAGCACCGGCTGCCCTCTCGCCCCTCGTGGGAGAGGGATATGAAATCCGCGTTCAGCGGATTTTCGAGGGTGAGGGGTGCTGCGCCATCCCATGCCAGACAAAAGAGGTCCCCCATCCGCCCTTCGGGCACCTTCTCCCACGAGGGGGGAAGGGGATCGGTGGCGGTTGCAACAGAGCGGCAACACCAGTAATCACATACCCAACACAGCCTTGCCTCGCAGGACCTTCAATTGACCCTTATCGACACGCGCACGCCCAATCCCAAGAGCTTCATTTCCGGCTCGACCGGTGACTGGGAAGTCATCATCGGCATGGAAGTTCATGCGCAGGTGACGTCCGAGAGCAAGCTGTTCTCGGGGTCGTCGACCGAGTTCGGCAATCCTCCCAATTCCAACGTGTCGTTCGTGGATGCGGCGATGCCTGGCATGCTGCCCACCATCAACGAGGAATGTGTCCGCCAGGCCGTGCGCACCGGGTTGGGTCTCAAGGCGCAGATCAACAAGCGCAGCGTGTTCGATCGCAAGAATTACTTCTATCCGGACCTGCCGCAGGGCTACCAGATCAGCCAGTTCAAGGACCCGATCGTCGGCGAAGGGGTGGTCTATCTCGACATGCCGGAAGGCCAGATCGAGATCGGCATCGAGCGCCTGCACCTGGAGCAGGACGCCGGCAAGTCGATCCACGACCAGCATCCCAACATGAGCTTCGTCGATCTCAACCGCTCCGGCGTGGCGCTGATGGAGATCGTGTCGAAACCCGATCTGCGCTCCTCGGAAGAGGCCAAGGAATATCTGGGCAAGCTGCGCACCATCCTGCGCTACCTCGGTACTTGCGACGGCAACATGGAACAGGGCTCCATGCGCGCCGACGTGAACGTCTCCGTGCGCAAGCCGGGCGGTGAATTTGGCACGCGCTGCGAAATCAAGAACGTCAACTCCATCCGCTTTGCCGGCCAGGCTATCGAGTATGAGGCACGCCGTCAGATCGACATCCTCGAAGACGGCGGCAAGATCGATCAGGAGACCCGTCTCTACGATCCCAAGCTGGGCGAGACGCGTTCAATGCGTTCCAAGGAAGAAGCGCATGACTATCGCTACTTCCCCGACCCCGATCTGCTGCCGCTGGAATTCGACGAGAAATTCATCAGCATGCTGGCAGAAGGCTTGCCGGAGCTGCCCGACGAGAAGAAGGCACGCTTTGTCGCCGACTATGGCGTGACTGTCTATGACGCCATGGTGCTGACGCTCGATCGCGAGACAGCGGACTACTATGAATCCTGCGTCGCCTTCGGCGGGACAAAGCGCGACGGCAAGGCCGTGGCCAATATTCTCAATGCCGACGTGGCGGCCTTTGCCAACAGCCAGGGCCTGGCCGTGTGGGAGACCCATCTCAAGCCAAGCCAGATCGCCGGCATCGTTGACCTTGTCGCATCAGGGACGATTTCATCCAAGGGCGCCAAGGACCTGCTGCAGATCATCATCGCCGAGGAGCCCGAAGGCGAACCATCAGATATCGTCGAGCGCCGGGGCATGACGCAGGTCACCGACATGGGCGCGATAGAGGCCATCGTCGACGAGATCATCGCCGCCAATCCGGACCAGGTCGCCAAGGTTATCGCCAAGCCGACCATGATCGGCTGGTTCGTCGGCCAGGCCATGAAGGCCTCGGGCGGCAAGGCCAATCCGCAGGCGCTGAACGACCTGATGAAGAAAAAACTCGGGATCGAGTGATCCCATAGGAGGGGACATGGCTAAGGGTTACTGGGTGGCCCGGGTGGACGTGACCGACCCGGAGCAGTTCAAGAAGTACAGCGCCTTCGTCGGTCCCTTCGTCGCCGCCAATAGCGGCCGTTTCCTGGTGCGTGGCGGGGAACATGTCGTGCGCGAAGGCGAGGCCCGCGCGCGTACGGTGATCGTCGAATTCGCCAGTTTTGCAGCCGCACAGGCAGCCTATGACTCGGCCGAATACCAGGCTGGCATCGAGCTCCGCCGCAATGCCGGTATCGTCGATTTCGTCATCGTCGAGGGCTACGAAGGCTAGATTGCCTTGCCCACTGTCATCGCCTCGCGGAATTCCGGGTCGTCATCGAAAAACACCGGCTCCGGCGTCGCGCCGGTGGCGTCGAAAAAGCGGCTGACGAAGCTGCGGATCGAGGCGCAAAGGGCGATGTCGGATATCTCGACGTCGGAGAAGCCGACCTCGCGCAGGGCGTCGATGTGGTTCTGGGTGATCCTGGAGGCGTCGCGCGCCACCTGTTCGGCATAGGCCAGCATGGCAACATCCTTGGTGCTCAGCCCGGCCTTGCGAAAATCGCGCTGGATGGCCAGCACCTGCTCCTTGCCAAGATCCTTCGCCAGGGTTCGGGCGTAAACATGGGAGCAATAGGTCGAGGGGACCTGTTTGGCGGCGATGAAGGTGATGAGCCGCCAGCCGCGCATGCCGAGTGAGAAATTGGCCTTCACACCTTCGGAGAAGTGCTCGAACAGCGGCAGCACCTCCGGCCGCGCCGTCCAGCAGCGCGTCGCGTCCATCAGGAAGCCTATGGCGTCCACTTCCTTGCGGTAGATGGCGGCAACCTCGCCCGTAGCCTCGTCGGGGCTGACCGTCTTCAAGAACATGCTGCGCTCTCCGCCTTGTCCGGCAGCACACTAGCCCAACCACTGGCGAAGCCAAGGCTCAAGGATTGGAATCGTTGCCCGGCTCCGGCGGCAGGTTCGGGTCGATAGGCTCCTTCTCGCCATGCCGCATCGGCGAGGTATGCGGGCGCTCGGCATCGCTGGTGGGCAGGCCCGCAGGCATTGGCGGCACCGGTTCTGGCGGTGCGGCCTTGTTCCTCTTGGGATCGTACTTTTCGGCCATGGTTCAACTCCGCGTCGGCGGCTGATCGGTGCCCGGCCCGGGCACCGGCGCTGGCTGCCCCGGCGTGGGATCTTCCACCGGCTGCGGCGTATCCGGCAACTCCTGGGGATGCGGAGGCACCGGGTCGACCGGTTGCGGCTGCGGCGTTTCGGGCTGCGGTATGATCTCCGGAATCGGCCGCGGATCGATGTCAGGCTTGGGCTGGTTCATGCTGGGCTCCTGTGGAAACCCAACTCCTGGCCCGAGCCACGGTTCCGTCAGGCCGCGGCGGGCGCCCGCCGCCGGACCAGCCGGCCATCCATGAAGATCAGCCCCACGAAAATCACCGCAATACCGAGAATATGGGCGGTATCGAAGCGCTCGTGCAGCACCAGCACGCCCAGCAGGATCGCCGATATCGGCGTGATGAAGGTGTTGAGCGAGAGGTTGGTGGCACCCACCTTGGGCAGCAGCCAGTAAACCAGCAGGAAGCTGAAGCTGGTGGAGAAGGCGGCGATGCCGAACAGCGCACCCCAGGTCTCGATGCGAGTGATGACTGGTACACCTGTGAACAACAGCGCAATCGGCACCGAGAACAGGGCGGCCGCCGTTAGCGAGCAGGTGGCGACAGCCGCCGAGTCGATATCCCTGAAGCGACGGGCGTAGTTGAGCGTTAGCGCATAGCAGAGCGTGGCGCCCATGGCGGCGAGGAGCCCCAGCACCTGTGCCGAGGCGCCAGCGCCGAGCGAGGGCAGGGCCAGGATGAAGGCCCCGATAAAGCCGATGATGACGCCCACGACCTTGTTCCAGGTCGCCTTCTCGCCGCCCGGCCAGAGCTGGGAGACAATCACCGTACTCATCGGCGTGAGGCCATTGATAACGCCCACGATGCTGCTGGCGACGGTCTGCTCGGCGAACGGAAACAGGGTGAAAGGAATGGCATAGTTGAGGATGCCGAGCACCAGCAGTTGCGCGTAGATGCGCCAGTCATTGGGCAGCGTCTTGCGCATGGCCAGGAAATAGACCCAGCAGATGGCGGCGCCGATGGTGACACGCCCGGCCGAAACCCAGAGCGGGCTGATCTCGCGAATGAGTATGGCGTTGAACAGGAACGAGCAGCCCCATACCGCACCAAGCAGGATGATCAGTAGCCAATAACGCAGGGGCATTTTTGTTCTCTGTTGGTTGTAGGGGGCGTGTCAGGCTGCCGTACGCCGCCAGATGGCGCCGATGCGGCCATCGATGAACAGCAGGCCGAGAAAGATCACCAGCATGCCGCCGATCTGGATCGGCAGGATGGTCTCGCCGAGAATGGTGACGCCGAGGATCAGCGCCGAAATGGGTGCGATGAAGGTGGTCGTGGCGAAGTTGGTCGCACCGACGCGCGGCAAGATTCGATACATGATCTGGAAGGTGAAGGCCGTCGACAGCAGGCCAATGGCCAGCGCCGCGCCCCAGGTCTCGGGTCGCGTCATGACGGGGACGCCTTCGGTGAAAAAGGCAACGGGGATCGCGACGATGGCTGCCCCGGTCAGTGCGATCGAGGCGAAGGCGGTCGGCTCGATATGCTTGTAGCTGCGGGTGATATTGAGGGTGAGAGCATAGCACAGGGTCGCGCCAAGACAGGCCGCGACCGCCCAGAGATGCGAATTGCCACCCGTCGACAAGGCGGGAGAAACCAGCAAGGCTGCGCCGACAAAACCGATGGCGATGCCGGTGAACTTGGTCCGGCTCGCCTTTTCCCCACCGATCCAGAAATGGGAAATGAGGGCGGTGACCATCGGCGTCAGGGCGTTGATGATGGCGGCGATGCCGCTGGCCAGGTGCGCTTGAGCCAGCGGAAAGAGCGCAAAAGGGATGGCGTAGGCAACGACACCGAGTAGCCCCAGTTGCAGCCACAAGCCAGGATCGCGGGGCACCGGCTTGCGCAACGCAAGCAGGACCAGCCAACAGCCCAGCGCGCCGATAGTCACGCGAAAGCTGGTTACCCAAAGCGGGCCGATCTCGCGGATCAGCACGGCATTGAAGATGAACGAGCAACCCCAGATGGCGCCCAGCAGGATGATCCAGAACCAGTCGCGCGAAGCCATGGCGATTCCTTAGTTGTGCCGGACGCTACGCCCGGCGAGAACAAAGGTCGAACCGATTTTGACGATGGCGCCGATCAAATTCGGTGATGGGGCGCAGTCGGCCCGACTGGCTCGCCCTAGGCCGCAACCTCTCCCGATGCAAGCAGCCGCAACGCCTCGGGGTAAATCCGATGCTCCTCCACCAGAACGCGGGCCGTGAGGGTGTCGGGCGTGTCGCCGGGCAGGACCGGGACTTCGGCCTGCAGGATGGGGGCGCCTTCGTCAAGGCCGGGCGTCACGAAATGGACAGTGCAGCCGTGGATCGTGGCGCCATCGGCTAATGCCCGTTCGTGGGTGTGCAGGCCCTTGTAGAGTGGCAGCAGCGAGGGGTGGATGTTGATCATTCTGCCGGCCCAGCGGTTGACGAAATCGTCCCCCAGAATGCGCATGAAGCCGGCGAGGCAGACGATGTCCACACCCCAACTCTCGAGCGTCTGGGTCATGACATCTTCGAATAAGTCGCGGCTGGGGAATTTGCTCTGCGCCAGCGACGCTGTGGCGATGCCCTCGGCCGCAGCAATGTTAAGGCCTGGCGCCGCGGCGCGGTTGGAGAGCACGCCGACAATCTCGGCGGGATAATCCGGAGCCTTTGCGGCCTCGATCAGCGCCGACATATTCGAGCCGCGGCCCGAAATCAGGATGCCGACGCGTTTGCGGCTCATAGCGCCAGTTTGCCGTCGAAGGTGACCGGCTCGCCGGTACGGGCAGTGAGTCTGCCGACGATGGAAGCGATCTCACCTGCGCCGTTGAGGTGATCGACCAGCTTCTGCGCGTCGTCATGCGCCACCGCGACCAGCATGCCGACGCCGCAGTTGAAGGTGCGCAGCATCTCGCGCTCGCTCATGCCGCCCACCTTGCTCAGCCAGCCGAAGACCCTGGGCACGGTGACGGCGTCGAGATCGACATGAGCTGCCAGATGATCGGGCAGCACGCGTGGAATGTTGTCGATGAAACCGCCGCCGGTGATGTGCGCCAGCGCCTTGATCGCGATGCCGGCTTTCAGCGCCGCGAGGAGCGGCTTCACATAGATGCGGGTGGGCGTCAGGAGGGCTTCCGACAGCTGCTGGCCGGGCGCGAAAGGCGCATCGGCGGTCCAGGCAAGGCCGCTCAGATCGACAATCTTGCGGACCAGCGAATAGCCATTGGAATGCACACCGGACGAAGCCATGGCGACGAGGATGTCGCCCTCGGCAATGTCGGGGCGGGGCAGGAGGGTGCCGCGCTCGGCAGCGCCGACGGCGAAACCAGCCAGGTCATAGTCATTGCCATGATACATGCCTGGCATTTCGGCGGTCTCGCCGCCAATCAGGGCGCAGCCGGCGATGCGGCAGCCTTCGGCAATGCCGTTGACGATAGCGGTGCCCTGCGCGACGTCGAGCTTGCCCGTGGCGAAGTAGTCGAGGAAGAACAGCGGCTCGGCGCCCTGCACGATGATGTCGTTGACGCACATCGCCACCAGGTCCTGCCCGATGGTGGAGTGATTGCCGGTATCGATAGCGATCTTGAGCTTGGTCCCGACACCGTCATTGGCCGCGACGAGGACCGGATCGGTGAAACCGGCGGCCTTGAGGTCGAACAGCCCGCCAAACCCACCGATCTCGCCATCCGCTCCCGGACGGCGCGTCGAGCGCACGGCTGGCTTGATGGCCTCGACCAGCGCATTGCCGGCATCGATGTCGACGCCCGCCTGCTTGTATGACAGACCGTTTGATGTCAGGTTTTGCGGATCGGACATTTGCCTCGGGACCGTGTGGGGAAAGCGTGCGCAAAGCCGTTGCCGGAAGACCAAGGCGGTTGCCAATTCCGGAGCCGGAAGCTAGACGGCCTGATAGCTTCTCCACCACCGCGACGCAAGGGCCGCCCAGCACCATGACACTACGAAATCAAGTGCTGATCTGGACGACCTTCCTGGTCGTGCTGGTACTGCTGCTGTGGCTGTTCCGCGGCATCCTGCTGCCATTCGTGGTCGGCGCAGCGTTGGCATACCTCCTCAATCCGCTGGTCAACCAGCTGCAGAAGTGGCGCTTCAGCCGTGGCTGGGCTACGGCGGTAGTGCTGCTGAGCGTCATCACCATCATCGTCAGCCTGTTCTTCATGTATCTGCCGCTGATTGGCCAGCAGATCGTCGGGCTGATCCAGCGGCTGCCTGGTTACGTGTCGGACCTGCAGGCGCTGGTGGCGCGCTGGTCGCCGGAGATCAACGAATGGCTGGGGCCGACGCGCGCGGCCCAGTTGCAGGCCAGTATCAGCGGCCTGACCAGCCAGGCGCTCGGCTTCATTGCCACGCTGCCGGCGGAACTGGTCAATATCGGCCTCACCGGCGCCGGCGTCATCGGCTTCACGCTGCTGACCCCTGTCGTCGCCTTCTACCTGCTGCTGGATTGGGAGGGCATGGTGCGCGGCCTGCAGGGCCTGCTGCCGCGGGAATCACGGCCGGAGATCAACCAGATCCTCAGCGACATCGACAAGTCGATGGCCGGCGTCATCCGCGGGCAGGGCGGCGTGCTGCTGATTGATGCCGCCTATTACGCGACGGCGCTCAGCCTGATCGGGCTCAATTTCGGCCTCGCCGTCGGCCTGATCGGTGGGCTGCTGAGCTTCATTCCGTTCGTGGGGTTCGCCGTCGGCTTCGTATTTTCCATCGGCATCGCCATCGTGCAGTTCTGGCCCAATTACTGGATGGTGGCCGCAGTTGGCGCGATCTTCCTCGGCTGGCAGTTCGTCGAGGGCAATGTCCTCTATCCCAAGCTGGTGGGCGGCTCGATCAACATCAACCCGGTCTGGCTCATGTTTGCACTCCTGGCCTTTGGCGCATTGTTCGGCTTTGTCGGCCTGTTGCTGGCCGTGCCGCTCGCAGCCATAGTCGGCGTGCTGGTGCGCTACGGTGTGGCCAAGTACAAGGCCAGCACCCTCTACCTCGGGCAGAATGGTGGCCCCGATGGCTCTGCCAGCCAGTCCTGACCAGCCAGGCGGGCAACTGCCGCTAGAACTGGGCCACACGGCCGCGCAGGGCGAGGCGGATTTTCTTGTCGGCGAGGGCAACGCCTTGGCCCATGGCCGCATCATGGCGTTTCCGCACTGGCCCGATCCGGTGACGCTGGTGACCGGTCCCGCCAAGTCCGGCAAGTCGCATCTGGCACGCATCTTCGCCGATCGGAGCGGAGCCCGCTTTGCTGCCACGGGCGATCTTGAGGCCTTGGCGACCGAGGGTGGCACGATGCCTCTGATCGTAGAGGACGTCGACCGGCTGGACTATGACGAGGCGGGCCTGTTCCACCTGCTCAACCAGTCCATGCGCGAACAGCGGCCAATTTTGCTGACGGCGCGGGAAGACATTGCGAACTGGCCCTTGGCGACCGATGATGTGCGCTCGCGGGCCCGGCGGGCGGCCGCTTACACGCTGGAACTGACGGACGACATTCAATTGTCACAGATGTTCGTGAAACTGTTCGGGGATCGCCAGATAAAGGTCGATCCCAGAATCATCGGCTATCTGGTGGCGCGCATGGAGCGTTCCGCCGAAGAAGTCGTGATTCTCGCTGACCTCATGGACCGGCTGGCGCTTGCCAAGGGCACTGCCATAACCCGCAGCATCGCCGCCGATGCGCTCGACCGCCGCCGGATTGCGCGCGGCCACACGAGCCACGAACAGGACTGGGACACCGAAGACGATGAATGAACTGAGCGACTTCGCCGAGGCCGACGTTTCGGTCCCCGATATCGAGGCCCTGCGCAAGAGCCCCGCGCGGTTCGTCAATCGTGAGGTGAGCTGGCTGCAATTCAACATGCGGGTGCTGGAGGAAGCCGGCAACGTCAACCACCCGCTGCTGGAACGGCTGCGCTTCGTCTCCATCTCGGCCAACAACCTCGATGAATTCTACATGGTTCGCGTTGCTGGACTCAAAGGCCAGATGCGGGCAGGGCTCACCAAACAGAGCGCCGACGGACTAACCCCGGCCGAGCAGATGGAAGAAATCGCCACGCTCGCCCAGCATCTGCAGCTCGAGCAGCAGGACCACTGGCAGAGCCTGCGCGAGGAACTGTTCGCGCAGAACGTGGTGATCCACGAAGCCGACGACCTGACGTCGGACCAGATCAATTACCTGCAGAAGCTGTTCCGCGAGGAAATCTTCCCGGTGCTGACGCCGATCGCGGTCGATCCCGCGCATCCGTTTCCGTTCATACCCAATCTTGGGCTGGCACTGGCCTTCGAGCTGAAACGCCCGGACAACGACATTCCGCTGACCGCGCTGGTGCGCATTCCCGGCAATCTCGACCGCTTCATCAACCTGCCGACAGGGCTGGTTTCGGAGGGACGCAGCGAGGTCGTTACCATCGACACGCTGGTGAAGCTGTTCTTCCACAAGATGTTCCCGGGTCACGAAGTGGTCGGCTCGGGCGCCTTCCGCGTCATCCGCGACAGCGAAATCGAAATCGACGACGAAGCAGCGGACCTCGTCATCGAGTTCGAATCCGCATTGCGCCAACGCCGTCGCGGCCAGGTGATCCGGCTCGAGATCGAAAGCTCGATGCCCCGCGCGCTCAAGCGCCAGATCGGCGAGCAGCTTGGCGTTAAGGAGGCCGACGTGTTCGAGGTGATCGGCTTTCTCGGTCTCGCCGACGCCAGCAAGGTCTGCGATGTCGAGCGGCCCGATCTCAAGTTCACGCCCTACCACGCCCGTTTCCCCGAGCGCATCCGCGACTATAGCGGCGACAGCTTTGCCGCCATCCGCGCCAAGGATATCCTGGTGCATCACCCGTTCGAGAGCTTCGACGTTGTGGCGCAGTTCCTGATGCAGGCGGCCCGCGACCCGGACGTGGTCGCCATCAAGCAGACCCTTTATCGCACCTCGGCCGACAGCCCGATCATCAAGGCGCTGGTGCTGGCTGCGGAAGCCGGCAAGTCCGTGACCTGCCTTGTCGAACTCAAGGCGCGCTTTGATGAGGAAGCCAATATCCGCTGGGCGCGCGACCTGGAACGGGCTGGCGCGCAGGTGGTCTTCGGCTTCATCGAACTCAAGACCCACGCCAAGCTCAGCCAGGTCGTGCGGCGCGAAAAGGGCAAGCTGGTCAGCTATTGCCATATCGGCACTGGCAACTACCACCCGATCACGGCCAAGATCTATACCGACCTCAGCTACTTCACGATCGACCCCTCGATCACCCGGGACGTGGCACGCGTCTTCAACTTCATTACCGGCTACGCCCGCCCGACCGAACTCGAGACGATTGCGGTGTCGCCCGTCAATCTGCGGCAGACGCTGCTGGACAATATCGCGACGGAGATGGAGTTCGCCCGCAATGGCCAGCCCGCCAGCATCCTGCTCAAGATGAACTCGCTGGTCGATCCGCAGGTCATCGACGCGCTTTACGACGCCAGTCAGGCGGGGGTGAAGATCGACCTGATCGTGCGCGGCATCTGCTGCCTCCGGCCCGGTATCCCCGGATTCTCCGAGAATATCCGGGTGAAATCGGTGGTCGGACGGTTCCTCGAACACAGCCGCATCTACTGCTTCGGCAATGGCGAAAGCATGCCGAACCCGCGCGCCAGGGTGTATATCTCCTCCGCTGACCTGATGGGTCGCAACCTCGATGGGCGCGTCGAAGTCATGGTGCCCATCCTCAACAAGACCGTGCATAAGCAGATACTCGACCGCATCCTGGTTGCGTATCTGCGTGACAACCAGCAGAGCTGGGAGGTATTGCCGGACGGCAGTTCGCACCGCGTGCGTACCGCCGAAGGGGAAGAGCCCTTCAATGCGCATGACTACTTCATGACCAATCCGTCGCTGTCCGGACGCGGCAGCGCCGGTGGTGAAGGCGAAGAGGGCCTGGCTTGAATCAATTCTGGGGCGTCGATGCCGATCCGACTGCGCAGGGCCGCATCAAGGGCGCCAAGCCCGTGGCCGTGCTCGACATCGGGTCGAACTCGGTGCGGCTGGTCGTCTACGAACGCCATGCCCGTGCTCTGACGCCGCTCTACAATGAAAAATCCGCCTGCGCCCTTGGGCGCGGGGTCGGGCAGACGGGTCGCCTCGCCGAGGCCAACGTGGCGCAGGCGCTCGATGCCATCAAGCGCTTCGCGCTAGTGGCGCGCATGATGCGCGTCGGCAAGGTCTGCGTGCTGGCAACCTCGGCGGTACGCGACGCCGCCAACCGGCAGGAATTCGTTGATGCCGTCGAATCGTTGATGGACAGCAAGGTCCAGGTGCTGAGCGGCGAGCAGGAAGCCCACTATGCCGCCCTCGGCGCCGTGTCCGGCATTCCGGGTTTCTCCGGTATCGTCGGGGACTTGGGCGGCGGCAGCCTCGAGCTCTCCAGCATGATCGATGGCAAAGATACCAGCGGGGAATCTCACCAGGTCGGCGTGATCCGCCTGCAGGACGATAGCAATGGGTCGCCGGTGCGGGCCACGGCGATCGTACGGGAGCGGTTGCAGGACTCGGTCCTGTCCACAGCTATCAAAGGCGGCTCGTTCGCCGCGATCGGCGGCACCTGGCGCTCGCTGGCCAAGCTGCACCAGGTCGTGCGGGGCTATCCGCTGCACATGGTCCAGCACTATGTCGTACCGGCCGATGACATGATCCAGTTCTGCCACGAAATCATCAGTGCGAGCTCGCTCAAGTCCTATGTCGGCGCCGAGCATGTCAGCTCATCGCGCCGCGAGCTGGTGCCGTTCGGTGCGACGGTGATGGCTGAAGTGCTCAAGGCCGGCGGCTTTGCCAATGTTGTGTTCTCGGCTCTTGGCGTGCGCGAAGGCTATCTCTATGGCATGCTCGACACGCGTGAACAGGCGATCGACCCCCTCCTCCAGGGGGCCGAGGAGCTCTCGGTGCTGCGCTAC
>JBARWY010000015.1:0-2921 GCA_049647065.1 Devosia sp.
CATAGAGACCTTCCCAATCGAAACCAGCAGCCTCATAGATTGGCTGTGGGGTCGTCGGGATGATCAGATCGGCGGCCTGAGCACCACCAGCGAGCAGCGCGGCAGCAGCCACACCGAGAGAAAGCGAACGTACAAACATATCTTGCACTCCCATAGAGTTAACCGTAGTCGACCGACTAGATGCCTCAGGGTAACGCGCGTGACAACCCTCTGGTCGCTAAAATTCGCCAATGCGGATAACGCCAGGTGACCATTTCGAGGCCGGTGTTGCAGACATGCCGCGCAATTGGCCCAATTTGAGACAAATTTGAATTGTCGCGAGCACGGATGGGGCGACGAGGTGTCGCAATGTGGGCATGGGTGAGTCGTCTCGTCAAGCTTCGTATGGCGCTCGAAAAGAAAACGGCCCCGCCGAAGCGGGGCCGCGATTCGCCTCAAGACGGGCTGGCGAACCTAGAAGTGGAAGTTCGCGCCCACCGTGAACTGATCCTTGGCATTGCCGCCGTCGTTGAGCGGGAAGCCATGCAGGTACTGCGCCTCGACGGTGATGCTATCGGTGATTGCCAATTCCACACCACCACCGAGCAACACGTCCTGCTCATCGGGCGGTCCCAGATCAATGCCATAGCCGCCGGCCGCATAAACCAGCACGTCGTCGCTGACCACGAGACCGGCGCGACCAAGAATCTGGCCATAGCTGGTCTCACCAACCGAACCACCTGTGAGCCCATGCACGGCCACTTCCGCACCCAGAAGATAGAAGTCGAACTGCGCGTTCACGCCGGCCTGAACGCCCAGTCCATACTGCGTACCGCTGGTGGCGCCATTCTGGGCACCGCCATAGACGCCGGCATAGAAGCCGCTCCAGTCAAAGCCTGGTTCCTCGTAGACCGGCATCTCGGCCGGCGTACTGGTGGGGACCGTGATCAGGTCCGCAGCGAAAGCGGCGCCCATCGGAATGGTGGTGGCGAGCGCCGCAAGCGCCATCTTGTTGAACAGGCTCATCGCCGTTCTCCTTGCTACTGGACCCTTCGGACTGATGAACGCGGCGCTGACACGCCAGTTCCGCCTAGGGTCGTGGGGGCTTTTCCCGGAATGCGACCCGATGATTCCGGGCCGGGAGCAGCCGACAGTGCTAGTCATGCTCAGGGTTGCGGGCCAAAAGCCGTCCCTGAGACGGCCAAAATAGGGCAGCGATTGAGCGTTGCCGATCAGTCACAAGACCGGCAACGCCCCTGGGCGTCATCTATAGCGTACCCACCAGCACCGGTTCGTCGCGGTAGGAATTGGGGAAGAGCGCCTTGAGAGCGGCAATCTTGGGCAGATCGTGGTGCACGATGTACGGCCAGGTCGGATTCAGCGTCAGGAAGTCCTGATGATATTGCTCCGCGGGGTAGAAGGCCTCGAAGGGTTCGATGGTGGTGACGATCGGCCCCTCAAAGAGACCGGTCTCGTCGAGCTGGGCAATGTAGGCCTTGGCGATCTCGGCCTGCTCATCACTCACGGGAAAGATGGTCGAGCGGTACTGCGTACCGTGGTCCGGCCCCTGGTAATTGAGCTGGGTTGGATTGTGCGCCACCGAGAAGTAAATCTGCAGCAGGTCGCCATAGCTCACGACGGCGGGATCAAAGGTAACCTCTACCGTTTCGGCATGTCCGGTGGAGCCGCTGCCGGTCTGTTCGTAGGTGGCTGTCTCGGCGGCCCCACCCGAATAGCCGGACACGGCGCGGGTGACGCCATTGACGTGCTGGAACACACCCTGCACGCCCCAGAAGCAGCCGCCGGCAAATATTGCAGTGGCCGAAGCCTCCGTCCCGGGGAGATCGACGGATGGCGGAGGGATTTCGACGGGCGCCTCCTGCGCGCCAGCCGGATAATTCCACAGAACGGCGGCAAAAGCCGGCAGGATCAAAATGGCGGCAAGAAGCGAGCGACGGCTGGTCTTGCGGATGGCGGAAAAGGAAGTGGGCATCTGCGTGGCCTTGGTTGGTGCAATCTGCTCGTCAGTTCGTCCTGTATGCGCCTGCGGTTACATTGGATCAGCCACTTCACAGTGAAATGAAGCACTGCGGGGTCGGCGCAGACCCGACCGCAAGAACCGATGCGCGGCCAACTCTGCGCGGTAGGATAGCGGTCACGCGAGCGTGAAAACCACTCTGAACACTGCGGTGCCCTCCCACCACATGGGAAAGTTCGTGCCCCATTTATTGTTGTAGAGGTTTACGCGAACGCCCCCGCCATAGTCGGGCACGCCCGACTGGAATGGCATGAATGGCGTCGATGCCGGCGCGACAAGGGCCGGGTCGAGCAAGCTGATTTCGAGTTCGCCAGCCCGGGTCATTGTCCGAACCGCCTCAACCGCCTGTAGCTGCCCACCCCCGCGCCGGGCCATGTTTAGCCCGTCGTGCCACAGGCCCATTTTCAACAGCGACCAGTTTTCGGCCCCTTCTGGCGTCAGCGTCAGAAATCCCGCTTCCGGCATACGGTTGGCTGGCTTGTCCCGCAGCACAAGCGTCACCTCGACCCGCTGCGAATCCACGCCGCGGATCGAGAGCTCGTGGCGTGCCGGCCCACCAAGCTGGCTGCGGGCATCGCTCGGCAGTTCCGCGATGGCGGTGTTCCCGTCCAACCCAACACCAAGGTGAGTTGGCGTGAAAACGGCGGTGTGGGCCGTGTGCGCATTGGCCAGCCCGGGCTTGTCGTGGTCCAGAATG
Organism: Devosia sp.; assembly: GCA_049647065.1. Taxonomy (GTDB): domain Bacteria; phylum Pseudomonadota; class Alphaproteobacteria; order Rhizobiales; family Devosiaceae; genus Devosia. Next base: position 2,715 of record JBARWY010000015.1, read on the forward strand.
GCCCATTCATCGCGGTGCTGCAGATAGCTGTCGAGATGACGCTGCAACTCGGCCGAATCGTAACTTTCGTGCCGGTAGCCAAGCAGGGAGCCGGCCCTTCCCTCGATGACGCGACCATTCGGTGCCACGAGACGGACAATATCGCCGGTCCCGACATTGAGGTCGGCGCTCCAGCCATTGTCTTCCAACAGAGTGCCGGGCCGCGGC
>JBARWY010000016.1:0-31764 GCA_049647065.1 Devosia sp.
CGCGATGTGCGCGAAGTGCCGATCGATATCGGGGGCCAGCTTTACGTCCTGCTTGATCTGGCTGGCTTGCGCGAAACCGATAGCAAAGCCGAGGCTGAAGGCGTAAGGCGGGCGCGACTGGCGATCGAGCAGGCCGATATCGTGCTGTGGCTGGCCGCGCCGGATGTACCGGCCGAGGAACGGCCTTACGGCGATGGGCACATCACCGTCGGCACCAAAAGCGATCTTGGCATTGTCGCTGGCGTTGAGATCGCAATTTCGGCACAGACAGGTGAAGGTCTCGACGCGCTGCTGAGACGCATTGAGCAGTTGGGCCAAACGCTAAGCACCGGAGAACCGTCGCTGCTCAGCCGCGAACGCGACCATGTGGCGCTGCAAAGCGCCGTTGAGGCGCTGGATGCGTCCGCCCGCCAACTGGCCATGCCGGAGCTCGCGGCCGAGAGCCTGCGCGTCGCATCGCAGGGCTTGGAGAGGCTGGTGGGCCGACTCGACGCCGAACGCGTTCTGGATCGGCTTTTTGTAAGCTTCTGCATCGGCAAGTGATTCACGTGAAACGCTGTCATGCCGTCCTCGAATTGATTCACGTGAAACATTGGCCTATTGAGCCAGCTCTGGAGATAGAACCGTGAGCGATTACGCCGTCATCATCGTTGGAGGGGGTCACGCCGGCTGCGAAGCCGCAGCAGCTTCAGCACGCCTCGGTGTACCGACGGCTCTGGTGACGCATCGCTTTGCGACAATCGGCGAGATGAGCTGCAATCCGGCCATTGGAGGGCTCGGCAAGGGCCACCTGGTGCGGGAGATCGATGCGCTCGATGGTCTCATGGGTCGCGTCGCCGACCAGGCCGGCATTCAGTTCCGCGTGCTCAACCGCCGCAAGGGGCCGGCGGTGCGCGGACCCCGCGCCCAAGCCGATCGCAAGCTCTATCGCCAGGCGATGCAGGCCGCCATCACCGCACAACCCAACCTCGAAGTTATCGAGGGCGAGGTCGACGATATCGAAGTTAGCGATGGTGTTGTCAGCGGTGTTATGCTGCTCGACGGTCGGCGTCTTGGCACCAAGGCGGTTGTACTGACGACAGGCACTTTCTTACGCGGGTTGATCCATCGCGGCGAGGAGACCACGCCGGCAGGCCGAGTCGGCGAGAAGCCGGTGCTAGGCCTGTCGATACGGCTCGAAAATCTCGGGCTGCAACTCGGCCGTCTCAAGACTGGCACACCAGCCCGGCTCGACGCGACGAGCATCGACTATTCCACCCTCGAGGCGCAGCCGGGCGACGATCCGCCGGAGGCGTTTTCAGCGCTAACGCGGGCTATCACCACGCCACAGGTCTCCTGCCACATCACGCGCACAACGTCCGAAACCCATAGAATCATCTCGGAAAACCTGCATCGCTCGGCCATGTATTCCGGCCGCATCCAGAGCCGCGGTCCACGCTACTGCCCATCCATCGAGGACAAGGTCGTACGCTTCGCGGATCGGGACAGTCACCAGATTTTCCTTGAGCCAGAAGGTCTTGACGATCATACCGTCTATCCAAATGGCCTGTCCACGTCGCTGCCTGCCGACGTTCAGGAGGCGTTCCTGCGCTCTATGCCAGGGCTGGAGAACGTTCGCATCGTGCGGCCGGGCTACGCCATCGAATATGACTATGTCGATCCGCGCGAGTTGCGGCCGACGCTGGAGGTAAAGCGGCAGCCCGGTCTCTATCTGGCCGGCCAGATCAATGGCACCACGGGCTATGAGGAGGCCGGGGCCCAGGGCCTGCTGGCCGGCGCCAATGCCGCTTTGGCTGCCTTAGGCAGCGACCCCATGATCCTCTCCCGCACCGAAAGCTATCTCGGGGTCATGGTGGATGACCTGGTGACGCGTGGCGTGAGCGAACCCTACCGCATGTTCACATCGCGCGCAGAGTTTCGCCTGCACCTGCGCGCCGATAATGCTGATCAGCGCCTAACTCCACTGGGCGTCGCCATCGGACTGGTGCAGGATGAGCGCCGTACACTCTTCTCCGAAAAGGCTGATGCGCTAGCGCGGGGCCGGGCTTTGCTGACCACGCTGACAGCCTCACCCAATGCGGCGCGCAAAGTCGGCGTCGCCGTCAATGAGGACGGCAAGGTACGCTCCGCCTTCGAGCTGTTGTCCTACCCCGATGTCACGCCGGGTGACGCGATCCGGTTGTGGCCGGAAATTGGGGAGATTCAGAGCGCCATCCTCGAACAGCTGGTCGTTGACGCGCAATATTCTGTCTATCTTGACCGGCAGCGCAACGACATCGACGCGGTCCGGCGCGACGAGCAGAAGCCGATCCCCGACGCCATCGATTATGCCGCGATTCCAGGCCTCTCGATGGAGCTGCGGCAGAAATTGGCGCAGTATCGGCCCCAGACCATTGCCCAGGCGCAAGCCATGGATGGCATGACCCCGGCAGCGATCACACTTTTGCTGGCGGTCATTCGTCGCGGCGCCCTGCGCAAGGCCGGATGATGGCCGAAATCGATGCTATCATGCCCTACGCCGCACACTTCACTCGGCCCATCGCCGATGTTGCGGGCGATCTGGAATCCTATGCTCAGCTGCTCAAGAAGTGGCAGGCTGTTCAGAATCTTGTTTCACGTGAAACACTGGATGAGGTTTGGTCGCGGCATTTTGCCGATAGTCTGCAGGTCTTGCCGCTCCTGAAAGCGGGTGACCATGCCTTCCTTGATCTCGGCAGCGGCGGCGGACTGCCGGCGCTTCCGCTTGCCATTGCCCTTAAGAGCCCGAATCACCACTTCACGCTGATCGAGCCAAATGGCCGAAAGGTGAGCTTTCTACGTACGGTGGCCCGTGAACTGGGCTTGATCGTCGCTGTCGAGGGACGCCGGAGTGACCAGGTTGATTCACGTGAAACACCTCCACCCGATGTCATTACCTCCCGCGCCCTGGCTGCCTTGCCGACGTTGTGCGGCTGGATTAAGCCGTTTTTCGCTCCCCAAAGCCGGGCCATCCTGCATAAAGGCAGGGAACATGTTGAAGAACTGACGGAAGCCGCTACGCATTGGACCTATGACGTGGTAGTAACGACAAGTGACACCGATCCAAGCGGTGTCCTGCTCACGCTGTCGAATTTGCGTGCGAAATCAGTAAGTTAGCGGCGAACGAGCTGGAGGCCTATAGTGGCGCCCCGTATCCTGACACTGGCCAACCAAAAGGGCGGCGTGGGCAAGACCACGACCGCCATCAATCTCGCCACCGCCCTGGCCGCCATTGGCGAGCGCGTGCTGATCGTCGATCTCGATCCGCAGGGCAATGCTTCGACGGGTTTGGGCATCACCCGTACTAATCGCGAAGTGTCGTCCTATGACCTGCTGGTCGGGGAGGCCACGGTGGCGCAGTCGGCCATCATGACCAGCGTTCCGCATGTGGCAATCGTGCCGTCCACCATGGACCTGCTGGGCGTCGAGCTTACCATCGCTGGCCATGCCGACCGGGCCTTCAAGCTACGGGATGCGTTCCGGCAACTGGGCGACCTCACCATCAGCGATAAGCCGGTCAGCTACATCCTGATCGATTGCCCGCCATCGCTGAACCTCCTCACCATCAATGCCCTGGTGGCTGCCGATGCAGTGCTGGTGCCGATGCAGTGCGAATTCTTTGCCTTGGAAGGCCTGAGCCAACTGCTTCAAACTATTGAACAAATTCGTTCGACGCTAAATCCGCGCCTGTCGATCCAGGGCGTGGTCATCACCATGTTCGATAAGCGCAACAGCCTCAGCGAGCAGGTGCTGCAGGATGTGCGCAGCGAAATGGGCGATCTGGTCTACGATACGGTTATCCCGCGCAATGTGCGGTTGGCCGAAGCCCCGTCCTATGGCAAGCCGGCTTTGCTGTATGACCTCAAAAGCGCCGGCAGCCAAGCCTATCTGCGCTTGGCAACCGAAGTGATCCGCCGCGAGCGGCAGCTCAACGCGGCATAGGAGCCCGACATGAACGACAAACCCACACGTCTTGGTCGCGGGCTTGCGGCTCTGATCGGCGACATGGCCACGGTCGAGGGCGCTCGTGTCACCGAATCCGGCGGTGTCAAGAAATTGCCGGTCGAGTTCATCATTGCTAACCGGGCTAATCCACGGCGCAGCTTCGATCCGGCCCAGCTTGAGGAACTGACCAACTCGATTCGCGAAAAGGGCGTCATGCAGCCGCTGCTGGTGCGCCCGAGCGACGATCCGAACATCTTCGAGCTGATTGCCGGCGAACGCCGCTGGCGGGCGGCGCAGAAGGCCGGTCTGCATGATGTGCCGGTGATCGTCCGGGATGTCGGCGACAAGGAAGCGCTTGAGCTCGCCATCATCGAGAACGTGCAACGCGCGGATCTCAATCCGCTTGAAGAAGCAATGGGTTACGGCCAGCTCATCGAGCAGTTCGAATACACCCAGCAGGATCTGGCGCAGGTGATCGGCAAGAGCCGGTCGCATGTCGCCAATACGCTGCGGCTGTTGCGATTGCCCGAAGATGTGCGCGGCATGGTCGCCAGCGGCACGTTAACGGCTGGCCATGCGCGGACGCTGATTACTGCCGATGATCCGGCCACCCTGGCGCGTCAGATCGTGGCGGGTGGCCTGTCGGTGCGTGAGGCCGAGGCCTTGAGCCAGCAGCGCGAAGTTGCCGGCAAGAAAAAGCCCAGCGAACCGCATGTGGATCGCGATGCCGATACCGTGGCGCTAGAGCGGCGCCTGTCGGATGCCCTGGGGCTGTCAGTGTCGCTCGCGCACAGCGAACGTGGCGGCAAGCTCGAAATCCGCTACAAGACGCTGGAACAGCTCGATGGCATCTGCGTCAAGCTGACGGGATACGCCAACTAAGTTTCACGTGAAACGCTAGTGGGCCGCGGCCATCATGCAAATGGCAAGCAGCGTCCTGCGCAGCGCGGCCTCCGCCAGCGCGGGACGGCGCCGGGTGTCGGCTGTGGTTTGCAGGATGCGCTCCGCCGCCGTCGCCAGGGATTCGTCCGACCACAGCCGCAATTGCTGTTCCAAAGCCGAAATGCGCGAGAAATGCGGCTTGGGGCGCAGGTTCTCTAGCACCATGCGCGGCGGTTTGCCGGCGTCTACTTCCGTGCGCCACCGACGCAGATTGGCGAAGTGGATAGTGCACATGGCCAGCAGCCGCTGCGGGTCCACCGCAGACGACAGGGCGCGGTTCAATGCCAGTTCCAGCCTTTCGGCGTGTCCGCCGCCGGCAGCATCCAGAATGGCGTCGATCACCAGCATGCCATTGTCGGCACAGAGCAGCAGCACATCCTCGCGAGTAAGCGTTTTGGTGCTTGCGGCATAGAGGCAGAGCTTTTCAAGTTCGCGCCGGGTGATTTCGCGGTCATTGCCGAGGATTTCGCGCAAAGTGGTCACCACATCGGCGTCGATGCGAATGCCATTCTGGTTGAACGTCTCGCGAATCAGCGCCTGCAAGGTCTCGTCGCTATCGGGGTAGCAGGGCAGGGCGCGGCCGAGTTTTGCCGCCTCCACCAGAGCGCGCAGGGCATCCTTGGGCGCCAGATTACCGGCTTCCAGGACAATGGCGGCGCCCGCTGGGTCGTCGCGCAACTCGGTCAGCGTCATCACCAGGGATTTGCCGGCGCCCCGCACCCGCACAATGCGCTTGCCACCAAACAGCGACATGGTTCTCGCCTCGACCGCCAGGATGGAGGGGTCGGCATCGACCTCGGTACCATCGAGGGTCACTACGCTCGCCGCTTCGGGATCATCGCCGCTCAGCTGGCGAATCAGACGTTGCGCGGTCTCGCGAACGAGACCGGCATCGGGGCCATAAGCCAGAAAAATGCCCTCTGTCAGGTCAGGACGAGCCAGAAACCGGCCTACTTCATGCGCCTTGAGAGCGGTCATCCGCGGCTGAGCGAAGCCAGCATGGCCAGCCGCAGGGATTCGGCGGCGGCCTTGGCAGCGCGTTCGGCCGCTTCCGTCGCGGCGGCGGTGTCGGCAAGCACTTGGCCGCTGGTCGTATAGTCGGCACTGGCGACACGGGTAAAGCTGATCGGCTCGATGCCGGTGCCATCGCGGCGGGTCAAGGTCAGCGTGGCGGTCACGGTCAGGCGGGCCAGCTTGTTGGGGTTGGACGTTACCGACAGGGCCACCGTAGCGGCGGACGAGCTGGCAGTGACGGTGGCCAGCGGAGCTGTCGCCGTGTCTGAAGAGCCGAAGCGCAGCGCCAGCTCCTGATAGATTACCTGCTCGAGCCGGGAGGTCGGCTTGGCAAAAGCCAGATTCAGCATGGGCTGGCTGGCCAGGGTGCCGCTATAGACCGGCGAGAAGCTGCAGGCACCCAGCGCCGTAACCAGGCCCAGCATGAGGCAGGCTACAGCGATACGGCGCAAGGGTTCAGACCACGACATTGACGATCCTGTCCGGGACGATGACGATCTTCTTGGCTGCCTTGCCTTCGAGAATGCGGACAATCTCGTCCATTGACAAGACAAGCCTCTCCACCTCGGCGGCAGGCAAGCCCTTGGCGACGGTAATCTCGCCGCGGCGTTTGCCATTGACCTGGATGGGCATGGTCACGGTGTCGTCGACGAGCAGGGCAGGATCGACCTCGGGCCACGGGGCATCGGCGACGAGGCCAGGCTTGCCGAGGGCTTCCCAGCAGGTTTCCGCCAGATGCGGCATCATGGGCGCGATGAGCTGGATCAGGCGCTCCACGCCCTCGGCAAGGGCCGCAACGCGGCTTGCCGGTGCGGCGGAGACCAGGCCAGCGGACCGCACCAGTGCATTGGTCAGTTCATAAATCTGGGCCACAGCGCGGTTGAAGCGCAGGCCCTCGATGTCACTGCCGACATTATGCACGGCGCGGTGCACGATCTTGCGCAGGTTCAGCGCCTCCTCGTCGTCAGAAATGCGAACAGTCTCCGAAGACTGTTTCACAATTTCAATAGTCTCGCCAACCAGCCGCCAGATGCGCTGCTGGAAACGGCTGGCGCCTTCGACCCCGGCCTCGGTCCATTGGACGTCGCGTTCGGGTGGGGAATCGGAGAGCATGAACCAGCGCGCGGTATCGGCGCCATAGGTGGCGACGATCTCATCGGGATCGACGACGTTCTTCTTGGATTTGCTCATCTTTTCGACCGAACCGATGGCGATAGGTGCGCCCGAGCGGATGTGCCGCGCGCTGCGCTGCTCCCCGGTGGTTTCCACGACCACTTCGGTGGGCGGCACCCATTCGCCCACTGGCGACTTGTAGGTCTCGTGGGTCACCATGCCCTGGGTGAAGAGGCCCTTGAACGGCTCGTCCATGCCGACATGGCCGGTGGCCTTCATGGCCCGGGTGAAGAAGCGCGAATAGAGCAGGTGCAGGATCGCGTGCTCGACGCCGCCGATATACTGATCGACCGGCAACCATCGGTTGGCGATAGCAGGCACGGTCGGCGTCTCCGCGTCGGGGGCGGTGAAGCGGGCAAAGTACCAGGACGAATCGACGAAGGTGTCCATGGTGTCGGTTTCGCGCCGGGCCGAAGCGCCGCATTGCGGGCAGTTGACGTGCTTCCAGGTCGGATGATGGTCTAGTGCATTGCCCGGCTTGTCGAAGGTGACATCGGCCGGCAGCACTACCGGCAAATCCTTCTTGGGCACAGGAATGGTGCCGCAGACCTCGCAATGGATGATCGGGATCGGCGCACCCCAATAGCGCTGGCGCGACAGGCCCCAGTCGCGCAGGCGGTAGTTGATTTCGACCTTGCCCTGCGGCTGGCCGTCAACGCTACGGGCGCCGAAGTGCTCGGCAGCTGCCTTCTTGGCGGCATCGACCGTCAAGCCATCGAGGAAGCTGGAATTGTAGATGATGCCGGGTTCGGTTGCCGCCTCGTCGGCCACGGCAAAGCTTGCGGCGTCGGCGCCGGCGGGCAATACCACCGCCTTGACCGGCAGGTCATACTTGCGGGCGAAGTCTAGGTCGCGCTGGTCATGGGCTGGGCAGCCGAAAATGGCGCCGGTGCCATAATCCATCAGCACGAAATTGGCGACATAGACGGGCAGGCTCGCGCCCTCAATGACCGGGTGCTTCACGTGGAGCCCGGTCGAAAAGCCCTTCTTCTCGGCCTTTTCCAGTGTTTCGGTAGCGGTACCCTGGCGGTGGCATTCGGCGACGAACTCGGCCAAGGCAGGGTTGCTGGCTGCCAGTTCTGATGTCAGTGGATGATCGGGCGACAGCGCCAGGAATGAGGCGCCGAAAATGGTGTCGGGCCGCGTGGTGAAGACGTCGATGCTGGTGGCGGACATGCTACTGCCCGGAACCAGTTCGAACAGCAGCCGCAGGCCCTCGGACTTGCCAATCCAGTTGCGCTGCATGACGCGCACTTTTTCCGGCCACTCGGTCAGCCCGTCGAGGCCTGCCAGCAGCTCCTCGGCAAAATCGGAAATCTTGAAGAACCACTGGGTCAGTTCGCGCTGCTCGACGACGGCACCGGAGCGCCAGCCGCGCCCGTCGATCACCTGCTCGTTGGCCAGCACGGTCATGTCGACCGGGTCCCAGTTGACCTTGGACTTCTTGCGGGTCACCAGGCCTGCCGCCAGCATGTCGATGAACAGGGCCTGCTGGTGCTGATAATATTCCGGCTCGCAGGTTGCGATTTCGCGCGTCCAGTCGATAGCGAGGCCCATGGACTTGAGCTGGGCCTTCATCGCCGCGATGTTCTGGCGAGTCCAGGTGCCCGGGTTCATGCCGCGTTCGATGGCGGCATTTTCCGCCGGCAGGCCAAAGGCATCCCAGCCCATGGGATGCAGCACATTCTTGCCGCGGGCCCGATGGTAGCGCGCCACCACGTCGCCCATGGAGTAGTTGCGCACATGGCCCATATGGATGCGGCCCGAGGGATAGGGGAACATCTCAAGGACGTAGTAGGGCTCGCGCGGATCATCGTTGGAGCTGACAAAGCTGCGGGCATCGTCCCACACCTTCTGCCACTTCGGTTCCATTTCGCGCGGATTGTAGCGTTCGCCGCTCACTTCTATCGTCCTTGGGTGATTTATCGCAGGAGCGGCGCAAATGTCCGGCGCTGCTTGCGTTTATGGGGGATTTTGGCTACCGGACCATCACCAGAAATCCCCACCAAGGTCAACAGGAACAGGGCGAAAGCATGGACTCCGCCGCCGCCAGTAACCTCGCTGCCATAAACGAGCGCATCGCCCGCGCACATGCCCGCTTCGGCACGCCCCCCGCGTCGGTGGAATTGGTCGCCGTTTCCAAGACCTTCCCGGCCGAAGCAATCGAGCCATTCCTTGCCGCGGGGCAGCGCGTGTTCGGCGAAAATCGCGTGCAGGAGGCCAAGGACAAGTGGCCGGCTCTGCGCGAGCAATACCCTGATGTCCGGCTGCATCTGATCGGGCCGCTGCAGACCAACAAGGCGCGCGAGGCAGTGGCTCTTTTCGACGTCATCGAGACGGTGGATCGCGAGAAACTTGCAGGCATGCTTGCCGCTGAAATGGCACGTGCTGGCCGCACGCTGCCCTGTTTCGTACAGGTCAATATCGGTCTCGAGGAACAGAAGGCCGGCATCGCCCCGGCTGAAACCGTGGCCTTTGTCGAGCGCTGCCGGACGGGACATGGCCTGGATATCATAGGCCTGATGTGCATTCCGCCCGACGGCGTGCCGCCCGGCCCTTATTTTGCCCAGCTGGCCATGCTGGGTCGTCTGGCGGGCGTCGACAAGCTGTCCATGGGCATGAGCAGCGACTTCGAAACCGGCATTGCCATGGGTGCCACCCACGTCCGTGTCGGGGCGGCACTGTTCGGACAGCGACCGCCGACATAGGCTGGTGGTCCGGTCCCCACCATCGCTCACGTCCGGCTCGTGGCGGACGAGTTGGTTAATTTGCGCGGCGTTCCACCGCTACTGCAACTTCCTTGTGCACTGCTTCGTTGCTGATGCCTGTAACGCCGTTGTGATTGGCTGGCCGAAAACCGGTCGCAATATTGTGACCCTTGGCGGGGCGGCGCAAAAGACCGGAGAAAACAATGAACAAGCGACGTATCCTGCTGGTGGACGACGACGCTGAACTGCGCCAGACCCTGGTCGAGCAACTGGAAACCCATCGGGAATTCGAGATCCTGCAGGCGGGGACGGCCAATGATGCGCTCAAGGCAACCCGCGAACACAATATCGACCTGATGATTCTCGATGTCGGGCTGCCCGACATGGACGGTCGCGAAGCGGTCAAAGTTCTCCGCAGCGAGGGCTACAAGAGCCCTGTACTGATGCTCACCGGGCACGACACTGACGCCGACCAGATCCGCGGCCTCGAATCGGGCGCCAATGACTATCTGACCAAGCCGTTCCGCTTCCCGGTGCTGCTGGCCCGTATCAATGCCGCCCTGCGCCAGCACGACCAGAGTGAAGACGTAGTCTTCACCATCGGGCCATACAGCTTCCAGCCGTCGGCCAAGATTCTCGAGGCCAATGACGGCAACAAGGTTCGGCTGACCGACAAGGAAACGTCGATCCTCAAATACCTCTACCGCCAGGGGCCCAAGACCATCACGCGCGATGTTCTGCTCAAGGAGGTCTGGGGCTACAACAATCGGGTCACTACCCATACGCTTGAGACCCATATCTATCGCCTGCGCCAGAAGATCGAGCGTGACCCGTCCAATGCGCGCCTGCTGGTGACCGAGGAGGGCGGCTATCGGCTTGTGCCGTAAAGCCGTGGACCGGCACAAAATCGAGTACAAAGACGCACAAAATACCCTATAGGATGAGGCGGTCCTGCTCTCGCGGGACAGGCGCATCCGGATTGGGCATATGATCAGGGACGATGCGGCCGAGGCGCTGGCCCAGGCCGAATTCTTCGATATCTGCGACGACGAGCAGCGGCGCATGCTGGCCTTTGCCGGCGATATCAGGCATTTCGATCCCGATGCGGTGCTCTACAAGGCCGGCGACATGCCTATCGGGGCTTTCATATTGATCGAGGGCACGCTCAAGGCGAAACCCGAAGGGCCGGGCGCGGGTAAGCCCTATGCCATATCCGAGCCGGGCAGCGTGGTCTCGGCCATGGCGCTGATCCTCGCCAAGCCGCGACCAGTCACCATCTCGGCGGTGACCGATACGCGGACCCTGTTCGTACCGCGCACAGCCTTTCTCAAGCTGGTGCAGCAGTCACCCGAGCTGGCGCAGCGCGCCGTGGCGCGGGTCGAGCGCGAGCTGGGCAACTATCTCGGCGCGCTGGAGCCGGTCAGGCGCAAGATGAAGGCCGGCGACGACGCCTGACAGTCCCCGCAAAAGGGCACAAAGGCCGGCCATGACGGCGATATCAGCTTCAACGATGCTGCCGGACATGACCTATTCATCGAGCCAGGTTCGCTGGACGCTACCGGCCTCGGTGGTCATCCATGGCGGCCTGCTGGCGGCAGCGCTGCTGGTTGCCCCGCAGGCGCTGCCGCAACCGGTGCAGCGGGTGATTACAGTGGAGCTGGTTCGACAGGAGCCGGCGCCGCTGGTTCCCGCAGCGGTCGCCGAAGTGGCGGCAGAACCGGTCGCTCCGGCACTGCCAGTTGTCCCAAGCCAGGCCGATGGCATGACCGTGGCAACGGACTTCCATGCCGGTGCTATCCTGGCCGATCCGGCCAATGCCGAGATCCGCGAGAATTTTCCGCTGCTGGCCGGTGGCGAACAGGTGATCCAGCTCTGTAACATTGAGGCGCTGGAACAATTGCGCCTGGCCAGCCCGGCCGTCAGCGCCGATGCGCTGGTCGGCTATGCCTTCGACAGCGTTTCCGTTACTGGCGGCGTGCTCGATGCGCAGGGCGGCGCAGTGCGGAGCGGCGGCCGCTGGTTCCACTTCCGCTACCATTGCGCGGTGACACCAGACATCGCCGGGGTCAGCGCATTCGAATATGCGCTGGGCGAGCCGATCCCCGAAGATCAGTGGGAAGAGCACTTCCTCAATGCCGATGACGACTGGCTGAACTAGGCGCTAGACCCCGGCAAAGCGGGCGATGACTGGGACATGGTCGCTCGGTTGGGGGGTGTAGCCGCGGAAGGCCTTGGCGATTTCGGTGCCGATGCAGTGCTCGGCAACGTCCGCCGTGGCCCAGATGTGATCGAGCCGGCGCCCCTTATTGGCCAGTTCCCAGTTGGCGCTGCGATAGCTCCACCACGAATAGAGCTTTTCGGTCTCCGGCACATGCTTGCGCACCAGGTCGGTCCAGCCGTGGCCGCCATTGAGAATGGCGTTGAGCGCCTCGGTCTCGACCGGCGTGTGGCTGACGATCTTGAGCAGCTGCTTGTGGCTCCAGACGTCGTTCTCATGGGGGGCGATGTTGAAGTCGCCCGCGATCAGATGGCCACGCTGGAACATGGGCTCGGTGAACCAGCTGGTCAGTTCGGAGAGAAAGCCGAGCTTGTGCTTGAACTTGGGATTGATCTCGGGATCGGGCTCATCGCCGCCGGCCGGGATGTAGAAATCATGCAGCGTCACCGGGCCATGGCCGAAATCGGTCAGCGCCGAGATGTGGCGCGATTCCGGAATTTCGCAGAACATCCGGCTCGATACGTCGGTCAGCGGGAACTTACTGACGATGGCGACGCCGTGGTAGCCCTTCTGCCCATGCACGGCCATGTGAGGATAGCCGGCGTCGCGGAAGGCGTTGCGCGGGAACTGGTCGTCCAGGCATTTGATCTCCTGGAACATGATCACGTCGGGCGCGTGCTGGGCAATGAAGTCGAGCACCATAGGCAGGCGCAGGCGGATCGAATTGATGTTCCAGGTGACGATCGAGACGGGCATTTTGGGCCTTTGGCTGAAGGGCACTTCTTATCGCCAAGCGCGGGGAGTCGAACAAGCCGGAAATGGCGAAACCGGCCAGGCGTGCGAAAGCGCCGCCTGTGATGCGGTTATCTTGTAGTCCAACGTTCGCTCATGCCGGGATTTCGAACAGGTCCGGTTCAGGCGCGCCACGGTGGGAGCAGCCGGCCCGGATATCCGGGCTCTCAACACCCCTTCCCAACCTCCCCGTCAAGGGGGAGGGTGCCGCTCCACTCTCGTCGTGGGATTGAGTTCAAGCCGCAGGGTTAGGAGGGGTACTCCGATGCCGGCATGACCAGAACGGCCTACCATTGCGGATTTTCGGACTTCCACTGTTCGACGTCCTCGAGGCTCGATCCGCCTGAAAGTACCGACTGGTAGATGTGCCAGCTGCCGACCACCGGGCCGTAATAGTCCGGCCGGGACATCGCCTCGGTCTTGAGCCGCAGGATCAGGCCGCGATCGGCGATGGCAAGCCGCGCCTGCAGCTGGGCGTCCTTGGCTTGCCGCTTTGCATAGTCATCGGGCTCCCAGCCCCAGATGTCGGACTTCCAGGCGGTGCCGTCGGGCTCGACGAACTGGATACCCCAATAGAGCCCTGCACCGAGCGGGTGGGGCGCGACATAGTCGTCCCACATCTGCGCCTTGTGCAGGCGCAGGCCCGCCTGTTCGAGCCCGGCATTGAGATCTGCCAGCATGGCGGCCCACTCGATGCGATAGCTTGGCAGCACTGGCATGTGGATGTCGATATCGGGCCAGACCATGAGGTCGTAGCGGGCGCTGCCGGTCAGGGCGCAGGTGCCGAAGTGGGTGGCGAACAGGTCGGGCCAGCCGGTGGCGTCCAGAATGGCCTGGGCCTTGCGACGCAGGGCTTGCGAGGTTTCAGTCAAATCCATTGCTTCCTCCAACGAAAAAGCCCGGCTCCTTGCGGGGCCGGGCTCTGAATTTGGTTCAGGCAAGGGCGGGTATGGAGGCCCGTCTATTCTGCCTTGGGTGCCTCGTCGACAGTTGCTGCGGCTGCTGCGGCTTCAGCCTCGGCGGCCTTGGCAGCGGCTGCGGCCTCCACGTCCTTGGCGGCCTGTTCGGCGGCAAATGCCTCGGCAGCAGCAATCTTCTCGGCTTCGCGAGCTTCGCGGGCAGCCTGGGCGGCAGTGCGCTCGCCGGCTTCGATCTTCTTGGTGCGCGAGTTGGTCGATTCGAAAATACGAGCCGATTTACCGCGACGATCGCGCAGGTAGTACAGCTTGGCGCGACGGACCTTGCCGCGCTTTAGGACTTCGACCGAAGCCACGTTCGGGGAATAGAGCGGGAACACGCGTTCCACGCCTTCGCCGTACGAAATCTTGCGGACGGTGAAGCTGGAGGTGATGCCGCCGCCATTGAGGGCGATTACGACGCCTTCATAGGCCTGCAGGCGTTCCTTGTCGCCTTCACGGATCTTGACCCACACCTTGACGGTGTCGCCATGGGTGAAGTCGGGCAGTTCGCGCTTGGCAGTCAGAGCGGCGACCTGTTCGGCCTCGATCTGCTGGATGATATTGGTCATGTCGATTCCGTTCTGAATCTTTTCAAAGGAGCGTTTATCGAGCACAAGCGGCTCGTCGCCCGGTCTTGGTTGGTAACGGAGGTTTTTCGTCTTTTTATTGATGCGCCATGGGTCCGATTAGCCCAGCAACGCGGATAGTGGCGCGGCTATAGGTGAAAAACGGCCAAGAGTCTAGGCTTTGGTGGTGTTTTATGACTTGGCGGGACCCAGCAGGTCAGGCCGACGGGTCGCAGTCAGGACCCGGCTCTGTTCGGCGCGCCATTTGGCGATCTTGCCGTGATCGCCCGATGTCAGTACGGCAGGGATGTCGACGCCCTCGAAACTCTGCGGGCGGGTATATTGCGGATATTCGAGCAGCCCGTTTTCGAAGCTCTCGTCGGCATGGCTGTCGGCACCGCCGAGCACGCCGGGAATCAGACGCACCACGGCCTCCAGCAGCACCATGGCGGCCACTTCGCCGCCGGCTAGAACATAGTCGCCGATGGAGATTTCCTCGAGCTGGCGGCCGTCGATAACGCGCTGATCGATGCCCTCGAAACGTCCGCAGACGATGACTGCACCCGGCCCCAGCGCCAGTTGCCGGGCGCGGGCCTGGGTGAGCGGGGCGCCGCGCGGGGACATGAGAAGCCGCGGGCGCGCATCGCCTGCCGGCGAGACGGCGTCGATGGCCTTGGCGAGGATATCGGGCTTGAGCACCATGCCGGCGCCGCCGCCCGATGGCGTGTCGTCCACAGTGCGGTGGCGGTCAGTGGCAAAGTCGCGCAGATGCGTCGCTTCAAACGACCACAGGCCGTCAGCGAGGCCGCGCCCCAGCACCGATGCGCCCAGCGTCCCGGGAAAAAGTTCGGGAAACAGCGTGATGATCGAAGCGGAAAAGCTCAATCGGGCTCTTCCTCGCCCTCGGGGGCATCGAGGGGGATGACGATGGTGAGGTAACCCTCGGCCAGATTGATGTCAGGAACAACCGCCTTGGTGAAGGGATAGAGGTAGGTGTCGCCGCTTTGCGGGTCACGCACCTCGATCAGGTCGCCGGCGCCGAAATTTGGTATAGCCGAGACCTTGCCGATGGTGACGCCGCTATCGAGCCGCGCGTCGAGCCCGATCAGGTCGGCGTGATAGAAATCGTCTTCGTCATCGGGGGCGGGCAGCCTGTCCCGATTGACGAAAAGGCTCACGCCATTGAGCTGCTCGGCGGCTGTGCGGTCCGATACCCCCTTGATGTGAGCAATGACCACATTCTTCTGCAGGCGCACCTTGGTGAGGGTGATGGTAAGGCCGGGCCGGTCGGTATCGAGCGGTCCGTAGCCGCCGATGGCTTCGGGGTCCTGGGTGTGGGTGGCGATGCGCACCTGCCCCTTGATGCCGTGCGCGGCGCCGATCTGGCCCAGGAAGATGGGTTGGGTTTTGCTGTTCATGCTCACTCCGGCGGCTCTGGCAGCGTCTTAGCAGGCGCGGCGCGGCTTGGGAATTGTGCGCGGAACCAACTGGGGCGGGCGGCTATTGTTCGGATCACAGGAAAGGAATCTCTCATGGCCAAGATCCTCACCCAACGCGAAGATATCCGCCAGTGGACCGAGGCGCGCGGCGGCAACCCCATGCTGATGGATACGCCCGACGGCACCGGCATGCGCACGTTGCTGCAGTTGACTTTCGGTCAGCATGCGCTCAATTCCGAGGGGAATGAAGGGCCCGATCGCCTGAGCGGCTTTCACCTGGTGAGCTGGGAAGAGTGGTTTGCGGCTCTCGATGAAGGCAAGCTGGCGCTACGCGTCTCGGACGACCCGTCCGGCGGCAATGAGAACGAATTCGAGTTCGTGCCGCGGGAATAGCGCCTACTCGGCTTCCGCAGCCGCGTCGATGGCTTCCATGTCCTCGTCGGAAAAGCCGAAATGGTGGCCGAGTTCATGGATCAGGACATGGGTGACAACTTCGCCCAGCGTGTTGTCGTCATTGTCGGCCCAGTAATCGAGGATGGCGCGGCGATAGAGGAAGACCGTGTTGGGCAACTGCCCGGTCTGCTCGATGGCACCGCCCTCGGTCATGCCGATGCCGTGGAACAGGCCCATCAGCTCGAGCGGGCTTTCCATGCCGAAGCCCTCGAGCACGTCGTCTTCGGCGAATTCGGCGACCGAACAGGTCACGTCCGAGGCCAGCGAGCGGAAGGGTTCGGGGAGCGCCTTCAGCGCCGCCGTGGCCAGCGCCTCGATATCGTCGAGGGTGGGCGCGAAGCGCGCCCCCCAGTCGGCGTGACTTACTGCCACTCGCGGATGTCGACGAAGTGACCAGCAATCGCGGCGGCAGCGGCCATGGCCGGCGACACCAGATGGGTGCGACCCTTGAAGCCCTGGCGGCCTTCGAAATTGCGGTTTGAGGTCGAGGCGCAGCGTTCCTGCGGCTTGAGCTTGTCCGGGTTCATGGCCAGACACATCGAACAACCGGGCTCGCGCCATTCAAAGCCGGCAGCCAGGAAAATCTTGTCGAGACCCTCGGCCTCGGCCTGATCCTTGACGAGGCCCGAGCCCGGCACGACCATGGCATCGACACCCGCGGCAACCTTGCGATCGCCAATAACGGCTGCGGCAGCGCGCAGATCCTCGATGCGACCATTGGTGCAGGAGCCGATGAACACCCGCTCGATAGTGATGTCGGTGATGTTGGTGCCGGGCTTGAGGCCCATATAGTCGAGCGCCCGCCACTTGCTGGCGCGCTTGTTCTCGTCGGCGATATCATCGGGGTTCGGTACGACGCCGGTCACCGAGATCACGTCTTCGGGTGAAGAGCCCCAGGAGACGATGGGCGGCAGTTTGGCGGCGTCGAGGATAACGACCTTGTCATAGACTGCGCCCTCGTCGGTATAGAGCGTCTTCCAGTAATCGAGTGCCATATCCCAGGCCTTGCCTGTCGGCGCACGGTTGCGGCCCTTCACATAGTTGAAGGTGGTCTCGTCGGGGGCGATGAGGCCGGCGCGGGCACCGCCTTCGATGGTCATGTTGCAGACTGTCATGCGGCCTTCCATGCTGAGCGAGCGGATGGCTTCGCCGGCAAACTCGATGACGTGGCCATTGCCACCGGCGGTGCCGATCTCGCCGATGATGGCGAGGATGATGTCCTTGGCGGTGACATGGGGCGGTAGCTGGCCGTCCACGCGCACCAGCATGTTCTTGGCCTTCTGCTGGATCAGCGTCTGGGTGGCCAGAACGTGCTCGACTTCGGAGGTACCAATGCCATGCGCCAGCGCGCCGAAGGCGCCATGCGTCGAGGTATGGCTGTCGCCGCAGACGATGGTCATGCCGGGCAGGGTGAAGCCCTGTTCGGGGCCCACGATGTGAACGATGCCCTGGCGCTTGTCGAAGGGGTCGAAATATTCGATGCCGAAGTCTGCCGTATTCTCGGCAAGCGTCGCGATCTGGATGGCGCTTTCCGGGTCCGGATTGGGCAGGGAGCGGTCGGTGGTGGGCACGTTATGGTCGACCACGGCCAGGGTGCGCTCGGGATGGCGCACCTTGCGGTTGTTCATGCGCAGGCCTTCGAAAGCCTGCGGGCTCGTCACTTCATGCACCAGGTGCCGGTCGATATAGAGCAGCGAGGTTCCGTCCTCGTTGTTCTGCACCAGATGGTCGTCCCAGATCTTGTCGTAAAGCGTGCGAGCCTTGGTCATAGCGGTATTCCGGCAGGGGAAGTCTGGAGTGGTTCTAAGGCAGGAAGGGCAGACGGGTCAAGCATAACCGTACTCATGGGTACGGCTGCGGTCAGGCCGCGCGGCGAATCGAAAACACGCCGAGCAGGCTGGTATCGAGGCCGACGCGGAAGCGGCACCAGAGCGCGATGGCGATCTGGGCCACGATGCGGGCGCCCATATTGGCCGCGGCGGCGCCGACAATGCCGAAGGCGGGGATCACGGCGATCTGCACGATGAAGCCAAGGGCCATGATGATGCCGAAAAT
This sequence comes from Devosia sp., assembly GCA_049647065.1. Classification (GTDB taxonomy): domain Bacteria; phylum Pseudomonadota; class Alphaproteobacteria; order Rhizobiales; family Devosiaceae; genus Devosia. Next base: position 18,283 of record JBARWY010000016.1, read on the forward strand.
GGCGACATAGGCGCGCTCATGGCCGGTCATCATCATGACGATCTTGGAGGGCCCGGTGGCGGCGTCGAACAGCAGGCCCAGCGCCAGCAGCACCAGCACCAGCGTACCTTCTGAATAGGCAGGGCCGAAGAAGCTCAGGATCCAGTCACCCCAGAGGACAAAGCCGGCAAAGATGGCCAGCGAGAACACGAACCCCGCCCAGGCGCAGAGCGCCGTTATGGCCTGGGCCTGCCGCATCTCGCCGGCGTGATAGTGGCGGGCCACCATGGGGGCGATCACCAGCTCGATGGCAAAGGTGAAGAGCGTCATCAGCCCGGCGGTGCGGAAGGCGTTGAAGTAGACGCCTGAGCTTTCGAGATCGAGCATCAGGCCGACGAGGATGACATCGGCATTGAGGGCGGCGGTCTCGATCAGGGCGCCGAGCATCAGCCACCGGCTGATGCCACCCCAGCGCTGCCAGTAGGCGCGCACGCCGCTGAAGGCGGGTGTCAGCACGTAGCCGGCGCGCGCCGCCTGCCAGAACTGCAGTACCAGCATGCCGGCCAACAGGGCCGCGGACAGCACCAGCGCATCGGGTCCGCTCAGCACGATGCCGAGGGCAAAGAGGCCCAGCACGGCTGGCGGCAGCGCCAGCCGCCACAGGATGTCGCGCGGCACCAGTGCGGTCCAAAGCGACCCCTGGGCGCGCAAAGCCGAGGAATTGTATTCGGCCAAGGCCATGGGCAGCACGAGGAAGGCGGCGCCGTAGAAATGGCTGGCGGTATCGTCGAGGGTGACGAATTGCAGCGTGACAGTGACTAGGGCAGCGAGCCCGATGCTGGCCGCGATGCTGGCGAGGATGGTCAGCGTCGAGCCGGAGCGGACGGCGGCGATGGCGGCGGCCTGCTGCCCGGCAACGGTTTCCTGTGGCCAGAGGCGCAGGATGGCCATCGGTTGGCCCACGCCGGCGGCAATGGCCAGCACGGTGGCTATCGCCAGGCCGAAGGCGAAGTGGCCGTATTCGTCGGGGCTCATGCTGCGAGAGAGCACGACATAGGTGAGATAGGTCAGGCCGGCAGTCGCCACCTTGATGCCGAGCGAGCCGACCGAGCGCCACAGCCCGGTTTGCAGCAGCGCCGACAGGTCGGAAGGGATGGTAAACCGCATGGAAGGCCTCGAGGTCGCGGTGCACCGCGGCGACCCCGGCAATCTGCCATGTCAGTCTTAGGAAGCTCTTACCTTCCGCGCCTGTGCATATTACCGATTGGTAACATTGGCGTGCGCGGCTAGTGCCTGAAGTGACGCATGCCGGTCATCACCATGGCGATGCCGGCGGCGTCGGCTGCGGCGATGACCTCGTCATCGCGCATCGAGCCGCCCGGCTGGATCACGGCGGTCGCGCCGGCTGCGACCAGTGCTTCCAACCCGTCCGCGAATGGGAAGAAGGCGTCGGACGCGGCGACGGAACCTGCCGTCAGCGCGCCGTCGATACCGGCGGCCTTTGCCGCGTCGATCGACTTGCGATGGGCGGTGAGGGCGGAATCGACGCGCGACATCTGGCCGGCACCGATGCCGACGGTGGCGCCGCCCTTCACATAGACGATGGCGTTGGACTTGACGTGCTTGGCCACCTTGGCGGCAAGGCGCAGGTCGGCCATTTCGGCTGGTGTCGGCTGCCTGACGGTGACGACCTTGAGCTCGCAATCGTCGACATTGCGGTTGTCGCGCGACTGGACCAAGAGGCCTCCGGCCACCGACTTGACCACGAGGCCATCGGCCTTGGCATCGGCAATGCCGCCGGTCAGCAGCAGGCGCAGGTTCTTCTTGGCGGCGATGATGTCCTGGGCTTCCTGCGTGGCCGAGGGGGCGACGATCACTTCGGTGAACACCTTGACGATCTCGGTGGCGGTGGCGGCGTCGATCTCTCTGTTAGTGGCGACGATGCCGCCAAAGGCCGAGACCGGGTCGGTGCGCAGGGCATCCCGGTAAGCGGTGAGCAAATCACCGGCCACGGCGACGCCGCAGGGATTGGCGTGCTTGATGATGGCGACGGCGGCAACTTCGGCAGGATCGAATTCGGAAACCAGCTCGAAGGCGGCATCGGTGTCGTTGATGTTGTTGTAGCTCAGCGTCTTGCCCTGCACCTGGGTGGCGGTGGCGACGCCGGGACGGCTGTCGCCATTGGCATAGAAACCCGCCCATTGATGCGGGTTCTCGCCATAGCGCATCACCTCGCGCAAGGTGCCGGCAAAGCTGCGATAGGGGATTTCCGGATAGTCGATGGCCCTGGCGAACCAGATCGAGATGGCGCTGTCATAGGCCGCGGTGCGGGCATAGGCCTTGGCCGCCAGTTTCTGGCGCAGCGCGAAGGGCACGCCGCCGGTCTCGGTGACAGCGGCGAGGATCTCGGGATAATCGGCTGGGTCGACGACGACGGTCACGTAGGCATGGTTCTTGGCGGCGGAGCGCACCATGGCGGGACCGCCGATATCGATATTCTCGATGATGTCGTCATAGCCGGCCCCAGAGGCCACGGTCTTTTCGAACGGATAGAGATTGACCGCGACGAGATCGATGGCGCCGATCTCGTGCTCTGCCATCGAGGCGGCATGATCAGCCTTGTCGCGCACCGCCAGCAACCCGCCATGCACCTTGGGATGGAGGGTCTTGACCCGGCCATCCATCATTTCGGGGAAGCCGGTCAGATCGGCGATCTCGCGCACCGGCAGGCCGGCATCGCTGATCAGCTTGTGCGTGCCGCCGGTGGAGACCAGTTCCACACCCGCGGCGGAAAGACCTCGTGCGAAGTCGGCCATGCCGGACTTGTCGAATACCGAAAGCAGCGCCCGCCCGACCTTGACCGTCTTGCTCATGAGGATTGTTCGCCTGTTGCTGTGATTTGCGCGCTCGCTAGCACGAAGCGGGGGTGGTGCCAATCGGCTATCTCGGTGCGCGATGCTGCAGTCGACGCCCTCCCTTTGCGGAGATGGATCAAGGGTGGGGTTCTCTGGCCCGGATTGGCGGCTCCCAGCACCCCCTCCCGGCCTCCCCCGTCGAGGGGGGTGCCGCACAGTGGCTGCAGCACCACTGTGCCACCCTTTGAGCGTCAGCCCTGCTCGAGCGTAAAAATCCACGCCACTTCGGCATCGGCGGCCACGTCGGCCTCGAGCACCAGCTGCCGCGTCTTGTGCAGGCCGACATAGGCCGACTGGCGCACGCTCTCTTCCTCGCGGAAATGGGCGCCTTCCCAGAGGAAGCTCCAAACAGCGCCATTGGGCAGCACCAGCCTGACGATGCCCTCGCCGCGGTTGCGCCGTACCATGATGCCAGGCGCGAGGTGGAAACGAACCGCCAGCAGGCCCGACGGGGTATTGCCGCTGGCCACCATGCGGTCTTGCCCGACCAGCGTGGTACCGCCCGACAGCAGCGTCAGCCGCCGCTCGAGCGTGACGCCGAAGCGTCTGGCATAGCCTTCGGTGCTCAGCGTCAGCAGGTGGTCGGCGGTTTCGAGACTGATGGTCGGGTCGCTGCTGCCAATAGCATCCTCGGCGTCAATGGTCGGCCCGGAATGGGCGACGCCCTGGCGGAACAGAGGCCTGCTGTCCGGCAGATCTGAAGGAGCCGGGCCGCAGGATCCGAGGATCAGCTCGCTGCCATGGGAGAATTCGAAGGCCAGTGCGCTGGCATGGAGATCGCCCGCCAGGCCCGGCGGCGGCACGAGGCCGGCATCGGCGACCACCACCGCATCGCCATCGCGCAGAATGCCATAGCCGCCCAGCAGCATGGAGCGGCGCCTGCGGCCGGGCCCGTTGGCCTGGATGGCAATCAGCACATCATGGGGCAGGTGTCCGCAGCCGTTGAAGAAGGCGGGCTCGCCACTCGACAGCGTCAGCGCGTCGAGGCTTTCATGCATGCGGTCGATCTGGGCACCCAGTTCGTTGCCTGCTTCCGATTTAACGCCAGCGGCGATGCGGCGGATGCTGACGAGATCGACCAGCAATTGCAGCTGCAGGCGCGAATTGCGCGACTGGTGCATGCCTCCGGCATCGAGTTGGCCGGCCAGCAGTGCATTAAGGCGCTCGACGCGCATGGGGACGTCGGTCTTGTCGTCCTGCTCGCAATGTTCGGCGCCGAGCAGCGCGATGGCGGCAAACAGCGCGTCGGTGGGGTCGCTCGAGAGCAGCCCGCGTACCTTGAGGCTCTGGATCTGCGCGCCCAGCACGCGCTGCACCGTCTTGGCCTCGGGCGGCGTTGCCCCATCGAGCAGCAGCGGCAGGTGGCGCAGCCAGTTGAGCACGCGCTGGGCGGTCAGGGCAGGGGCCCAGGTATCGTGCTGGAACTGGCCCTCCCGGCCGATCCAGTCGAGCACCAGCATACGGGCAAAGCGACGCTCACCCGGATCGCGGACGTCGCGGAAATGCCGGAGCCAGGAAAAGCCGTGCAGGTTCAGCCACCAGTCGAGATGGTCGACATCGAGGCTGAAGGGCGAGGCGCCAGCGGTTTCGATGAGCTTGCTGGCGAGCAGGTAACGGCCAGCCATCATGTCACGCACGGCTTCCCGGTCGGCGGGGCGGAACTCGGGCAGTTCGCCGGCAAAGGCATCGTCGGCCAGTCCGCGCCAGGTCCAGCGCAGGATGGGCAGCGTCACCACCGTGTCGGCGATGCCGAGGGCAAAGCGGCGCAGCGGATGGAGGAGTGGCGGTGCCATCACCATGCCCGCTCCCGCCGTGCGGTATCCGCCAGCGTTGCTTCGCCAATGCCTGTCAACGACCCACTACCCTCGTGCGGCGCCCTTCCCAACGGCACCATTAGTTTGTTTTTTCAGAGACCGCTTGGAAACTCTACTCTGGCGGCCATCTGACGCGATTTTCTGCGCTTCCGATGCTCACGTACCAAACGTACGCTGCGCGCCGGTTCTCAAAAATCGCGCCAACTGACTCGCCAGAGCGAGTTCTCAAACAGTCTCTCAGCGGCGGCGGAAGCGGGCCACGAAGAACCCGTCCATGCCGCCGTTGCGTCCGCCTGGCGCCATGCCCGGATGGGTACGAACCAGACCGCGCGCGCTGACGGCACTTTCCAGCCCCGGCAGCTCTGCTGCCGTCACCGGCCAGAGTTCCAGGCCGGGCAGTGCGTCGAGCGCCCATTCGACCTGGCCTTCGCCTTCCGCTGGCTCCAGTGAGCAGACGCAATAGACGAGCACGCCTGATGCATCAAGGCAACGGAATGCATTGGCGAGCAGCGCCCGCTGTAGCCGCACCCGGCCGGCAACATCGCCCACCGAGCGATGCCAGATCACTTCGGGGTGGCGGCGGAAGGTCCCCGTGGCGGAACAGGGCGCATCGAGCAGCACGCCGTCATAGAGCGAGGCCGGGGCATAATTACCGGCATCGGCCACCACGGTTTCGGCGGAATAGTCGAGACGGGCAAGGTTTTCCTTGAGCCGCTCCATGCGGGTGGCGTCGCTGTCGAGCGCCGTCACCTTGTAGCCAGCCTTGACCAGTTGCGCGGTTTTGCCGCCCGGGGCAGCGCAGAGATCGAGGACCCGGCCACCCGCCCTGGCGCCAAGCAGGCGCGCCGGAATGGCCGAGGCGGCGTCCTGCACCCACCAGAGCCCTTCGGCAAAGCCAGGCAGGGCTTCCACCGGCCGGTCGCGCTGGTCGATGCGAACCGTATCGGCGATGACACGTTCGGCGCCGAGGGAGTCGATCAAGTCCTGGTCGTCCGCCTTGAGGGTGAGATCGAGGGGCGCGCCGGCCAGCAGCGCGGTCGAGAAGCCGTCGATGGCTTCCTCGCCATAGGCCTCGAGCCAGGTGTCGCCGAAGGTGTCTGATATCAGCAGGTCATCTTCAAGCATGCCGAACTTGGCCGAGTTGGCCTGAGCATTGCGCAAAACGGCGTTCATCAGCCCGCTCAAGTGACGGGCCTTGGGGTCGCGCTTGGTGGCTTCCACCGCAAGGAACAGCGCGCTGTGGGCGCCGAGGTCGGGCAGGAACACCAGTTGCGCCAGCGACAGGCGCAGTACAGCTTCGAAGGTGCCGGACTTGCCCGGCATGCCCTTGTCGAGCAGCGCATGGAGAATGAAATTGAGCTGGCCCTGCCGGCGCAAGGCGGTGGTGATCAGCCGGTTGGCGAGCGCCCGGTCGCGGCCGTCCGCCAGATCCGCTGCTGTCAGCGGAGCGAAGTTGTCGCCGGCCAGCACGGCCTTCAGCCGCTGTGCGGCAACGAGGCGGAGCTTGAGCCCCGCCGGATCAGGTTTGTTATGCGCCACGCTTGTTCTTTATCCCCAGGGACCGCGTTGTCCGCCGTCCTCGTCGGTTCGTCCGACGGTCGGCACGCGCCAGCCGCCGCCGATATCGCGACCGGTCGAAACCGGCGCGGGGCGAGGCTGAGGCCTGCGGCCCTTATCGTCCACCTGCATCGATGCTGCAAGCTTGCGCAATGCCTCGATGCGGTTGCCGGTGTCCGGGTGGGTGGAAAATAGGTTGTCCATGCGCTGCCCGGACAGGGGGTTGATGATGTACATATGGGCCATTGCGGGGTTGCGCTCGGCGGCGACATTGACCTGGCGACCGGCGAGACCCGCGATTTTCTGCAGGGCTGAAGCCAGCGCCAGCGGATCGCCTGATATCTCGGCGCCGTCCTTGTCGGCTTCGTATTCGCGGGTACGACTGACCGCCATCTGCACCAGCATGGCGGCGACGGGGGCGAGGAACACCATCAGCAACGCGCCGACGCCGCCCAGCGGATTGTCGCGGTTATTACCCCCGCCAAAGAACAGGCCGAACTGCGCCAGAGCCGAGATCGCGCCGGCAAAGGTGGCCGTGATGGTCATGGTCAGCGTGTCGCGGCTGCGGATATGGGCCAGCTCGTGGGCGATGACGGCCGCGACTTCGCGGGTTTCCAGATGCTTGAGCAGGCCGGCCGAGACAGCAACGGCCGCGTTCTGCGGATTGCGGCCAGTGGCGAAGGCGTTGGGCTGGTCGGACTGAATCAGGTAGACTTTTGGCGTGGGAATGCCCGCCTTGCGCGACAGGATATCGACCATGTCGTAGAGCTCGGGTACGCGGGAGCGTTCCACCGGCACGGCATTCTGCATGCGCAGCACCAGCTTGTCGGAGTTCCAGTAGCCGAAGAGGTTGGTGACCAGTGCGAAGCCGAAGGCGATCATCATGCCACCGGTGCCGCCGATGAAATAGCCGACGGTCATGAACAGCGCGGTCAGCGCGGCCAAAAGGACTGTGGTACGAAACGCATTGAACATCAGGAGCCCTGGGGTTCGAGTTCTCGACCAATTATGTTGGGTACATAGAGGTTCCATGCAAGCGGCATGACCAAATCGTAATGCGGACGAGATCGATGAGCGACGAAGAGACGATCGAACAGGCCCCGCGCCCACCCCTGAGCGAAGCCGCGAGGCGGGCGCTGGCTGAGGCCAAGGCACGCCGGGCGGAGATCGATGCCAAGGGCGCCTTTGCGCCCAAGGAGCAGGGCGGACGCGGCGGGTTGGAACCCGGCCGCTATGGCGACTGGGAGATCAAGGGTTTAACCAGCGACTTCTAGCCGTTTTGCGCCATGAAGCGGGCCAGGTTCTCCAGCGACGAAGTCATGCCCTCGGCGTGATCCGCGGCGCTGATGCCTTCGGGCACGTTCTCGGCGGTGAACCGAACCTCGGTTTCGTCGCCCAGCGGCGTCAGGGTGGTCGACATGGTCATGGTGCCCTGGAAGCGCGGGTCATCGCTCGCGAAATCGACCTCCTGCACGATGCGCTCATTCGGGACGAGGTCGACGAAGCGCGCTTCGGCGATGTCCTCGTTGCCACCGCTCTTGCCTGATATCGATGGGTCGTCATAGCGCAGGATCATGCGGTAGCGCCCGCCGGGACGCGGGTCGAACTCGGTCATTTCGCCGGTCATGCCTGACGGTGGCATCCACTCCTCAAGGGCGCTGGCGGTAACCAGCGCCTGATAGAGCGCCTGTGGCGTGGCACGGATCGTGCGCGCGGCGGTGTCGGTGCGGCTCATCGGCTACTCCTCGATACGTTTGAGTATCAAACCAGCAAGCCCGCCAGGATGTTCCTCAGTTGCGCGCCGCTTCGATGGCCGGCAGCAGCTCGGTCTCGATGGCTTCCGGCGTCAGCGGCCCGACATGCTTGAAGGTGATCACGCCTGCTGCATCGACCACGAAGGTTTCCGGCACGCCGTATACGCCCCAGTCGATGGAGACGCGGCGATCACGGTCGGTGCCGACGGCGTCATACGGATTGCCCAGTTCGGCGAGGAAGGCGCGGGCGTTTTCCGGAGCGTCGTTCTGGTTGATGCCGAAGAGGCGCACGCCGGTGATGTCCTTGAGCGCGACCAGCAGCGGGTGCTCGTCGCGGCAGGGAATGCACCAGCTGGCAAAGACATTGACCACGGTCACTTCACCCTCGAGGCTTGATGTATCGAAACCGGGCACGCCCAGTTCAGGCACTTCGTCCATGGCGAAGACAGGCGCCGGCTTGTCGATCAGCACGGAGCGGACGAGTCCCGGATCGCGGTCGATGGACATGGCGAATACCGCCACGAGGGCAATCAGGGCGATCAGCGGCAGCCCGAAGAGGACGTAGCGCATCAGCGGCGGGCTTCCAGGGCGGCCAGCTTCCTGGCGGTGGCGCGGGCGTCATAAAGCGTCCAGCCGATCAGTGCGGCGACGCCCAGCGCAACGCCGATATAGGCCCAGACGATGAAGACGGCATGGGGTCCCAGATCGATCATGCGCCTGCTCCCTGGGCGGCCTTGCGCTGCAGGGTCATCACCCGGCGGCGCTTGACCTCGGTATGCATGGCCTTGAGCTGCAAGGTCAGGAACAGGAAGGTAAAGGCGAAGAACATGACGAAAAGCGGCGTCAGGATGGAGCCGGGCATGCGCGGGCCGTCGGCGCGGAAAACGGATGCCGGCTGGTGCAAGGTGCTCCACCAATCCACCGAGAACTTGATGATCGGGATATTGACCGCACCCACCAGGGTGAAGACGGCAATGACGCGGGCGGCGCGGAGCTGGTCGTCGAAGGCGCGCCACAGGGCGATGATGCCGAGATAGATGAACAGCAGGACCAGCGTCGAGGTCATGCGGCCGTCCCATTCCCAGAAGGTGCCCCAGGTCGGGCGTCCCCAGAGCGAGCCGGTGAACAAGGCCAACGCCGTGAACAGGGCGCCCAGCGGGGCGGCGGCTTTCATCGAGACGTCGGCCATGGGATGGCGCCAGACCAGCGTGCCGAGCGCCGAAACCGCCATGACGCCGTAGACGAACTGGCTGAGCCACGCATTGGGCACGTGGACATACATGATCCGCACCGTATCGCCCATCTGGTAGTCCTGGGGCGAATTGAAGAAGGCGAAATAGAGACCCACTGCGAACAGCAGCGCGGTCAGGATGGTCAGCGGCCACAGCAGCGGCCTGGTCCAGATGACGAACTGCCCCGGATGGGCGATCCGGCTCCACCAGCTCTGCTTGGGTGTGGTGTCTATGCTCATGGGTTCAAGGCTCTAGTCCTCGATCGAGCTTATCGCAAGGGCGGCGGCGAAGGGAGCCAGGGCCACGGCCATGAGGCTCAATGCCGCAAGAAACAGCAGGGCGGCCGCTGATTGAGTGGCGGTGATGCTGCCGGTGCCGAAGATCAGCACCGGGATGGAAAGCGGGGCAATGAGGATTGGCGCAATCAGCCCGCCGCGCCGGATCGCCACGGTGACGGCGGCGCCCACGGCCCCGAGGGCGGCCAGGGCTGGCGTGCCCAGCAGCAGCGACAGAAGCATGCGCCAGTAGGTCCCGACATCCATGGCCAGCAGCATGGCGAGCAGCGGGCTTGCAATGATCAGCGGCAGGGCAGTGACCAGCCAATGCACGATCAATTTTGCGGCAACGACGGCGCTGAGCGGCATATCGGCGTGGCGCAGCAGGATCAGCGAGCCGTCCTCGTGGTCGGGGCGGAAGAGCCGGTCGAGGCCCAGCAACATGGCCAGGAAGGCCGCGATCCAGACAATGCCCGGCGCAATCCGGGCCAGCAGCACCCGGTCGGGTCCAACGGCGAAGGGCACGATGGCACCGACGATGACGAAGAACAGTACCAGCGTCAGCACATCGCCGCCGCCGCGCAAGGCCAGGCGCAGTTCACGCGCGAGCAGGGCACGGAATGCCATCATGCCCGCGTCCCCAATACCAGGGTTTCCATGCGGGCTGCGTCGGGCAGGGTGATCGGATCATGCGTCGCGGCAATGGCCAGGCCACCCGTGTCGAGATGGCGATCGAGCAGCCGCGTCACGAGGTCATGCCCCTCGACATCGAGCGCCGCCATCGGCTCGTCAAGCAGCCAGACCGCGCGCTGGCTCACCAGCAGGCGCGCCAGCGCCAGGCGGCGCGATTGGCCGGCGGAGAGATAGCCAGCGTCCAGATCGGAGAGGGACCCCAACCCGACCTCGTCCAGCGCCGTTTCGGCAGAAACGCCGGTTTCGCCGTTGATCGAGCGCCAGAAGCCGAGGTTCTCCAGCACGCTGAGGCGGGGCTTGATGGCGTTGCGATGGCCGCAATGGTGTAGCCAGCGCTCATCCATGTCGGCACCTTCGAGTGTGAACCGGCCTTCGAGCGGCGCCACGATCCCGGCCAGCGTCAGCAGCAGGGTGGTCTTGCCCGATCCATTGGGGCCGCGCAGCAGCAGGCAATGCCCCGAGGCGACCGAAACTGTCAGCTCCTGCGTCAGCGCCATGCCGCCGCGACCGCAGACAAGGCCTTCGGCACGCAGGGTCAGCGGGGGGAAGACTTGCCTTGTCGTCATGACCCCTTCTCGTATTGAACCTAAGGTCACACTGGCAAGCCCATTCGTCTTTCTCTATAAGCCCTTATAGTTTGGAGTCATTCCAGCAAAGGCAGCGCTGTTGAGCGGTTTCCGGGGTATTTCGCCCGGGCCGGCGCGCCTGCCGCAAGCGACAAGATTAGGGCGGAAACCATGACCTCGGTAAACAGCTTCAAGTCGAAATCGACCCTCACGGTCGGTGGCAAGACCTACACCTATTATTCGATCGAACAAGCCGAGAAGAACGGGCTCAAGGGCGTGTCATCCCTGCCGCATTCGATGAAGGTGGTGCTGGAAAACCTGCTGCGCTTCGAGGACAACCGCACGGTCACCAAGGCCGACATCCAGGCGGTGGCCACCTGGCTCACTACCCGGACCTCCGAACACGAGATTTCCTACCGTCCGGCCCGCGTGCTGATGCAGGATTTCACCGGCGTTCCCGCGGTGGTCGATCTTGCCGCCATGCGCGACGCCACCGCCAAGCTCGGCGCCGATCCGCAGAAGATCAATCCACTGGTACCGGTCGATCTGGTTATCGACCATTCGGTGATGGTGGACAGCTTCGGTACTGCCCTGTCCTTCGGGCAGAATGTCGAGCTCGAATACGAGCGCAATGGCGAACGCTATGAGTTCCTGCGCTGGGGCCAGTCGGCCTTCGACAATTTCCGCGTCGTGCCCCCCGGTACCGGCATCTGCCACCAGGTGAACCTCGAATACCTGGCGCAGACCGTGTGGACCAAGGACGAGAATGGCGAAACCGTCGCCTACCCGGATACGCTTGTCGGCACCGACTCGCACACCACCATGGTCAATGGCATGGCCGTGCTGGGCTGGGGCGTGGGCGGCATCGAGGCGGAAGCGGCCATGCTCGGCCAGCCGATCACCATGCTGATCCCCGAAGTCGTGGGCTTCAAGCTGACCGGCAAGATCAACGAGGGTATCACCGCTACCGACCTCGTGCTGACGGTCACCGAAATGCTGCGCAAGAAGGGCGTGGTCGGCAAGTTCGTCGAGTTCTACGGCCCGGGCCTCGATTATCTCAGCCTTGAAGATCAGGCGACCATCGCCAACATGGCGCCGGAATATGGCGCCACCTGCGGCTATTTCCCCGTTGATAGCGACACGCTGAAGTATCTCACCACGTCGGGCCGTGAGCCGCAGCGCGTGGCTCTGGTCGAAGCCTATTCCAAGGCGCAGGGCATGTTCCGCGAAACCAATTCGCCGGACCCGGTCTTCACTTCGACGCTCGAACTCGACCTCACCACCGTCGTGCCGTCCATCTCGGGCCCCAAGCGCCCGCAGGACCGTATCGCGCTCGACAATGCCAAGTCGGCTTTTGCCGCTGCCCTGCCCAAGGAATTCGGCAAGACCGACGATCCCAAGGTTCAGGTCGAAGGCGCCGACTATGCCATCGGCCATGGCGACGTGGTGATCGCCGCCATCACCTCCTGCACCAATACGTCGAACCCGTCGGTGCTGGTCGCTGCCGGCCTCGTGGCCCGCAAGGCTCGGGCCCTCGGCCTTGACAGCAAGCCATGGGTCAAGACCTCGCTGGCCCCCGGCTCGCAGGTCGTCACCGACTATCTCGACAGCGCCGGTTTGTCCGAGGATCTCGACGCCATCGGCTTCAACCTCGTGGGCTATGGCTGCACCACCTGCATCGGCAATTCCGGCCCGCTGCCGGTGGAAATCTCCAAGGCCGTACAGTCGGGCGACCTGGTCGCGGCCTCTGTGCTGTCGGGCAACCGCAATTTCGAAGGCCGCGTGAACCCCGACGTCAAGGCGAACTTCCTCGCTTCGCCACCGCTGGTGGTGGCCTATGCCATTGCCGGTTCGATGAAGATCGACATCACCAAGGATCCGATCGGCACCTCCAAGGATGGCAAGCCGGTTTATCTCAGGGATATCTGGCCCTCGAACCACGAAGTGGCCGAGATCGTGCGCAAGCACGTGACCAAGGAAATGTTCCAGGGCCGCTACTCGGACGTGTTCAAGGGCGACGAGAACTGGCAGGGCATCCAGATCGAGGGTGGCGAGACCTATGGCTGGAACTCGTCCTCGACCTATGTGCAGAACCCGCCCTATTTCGAAGGCATGTCGATGGAGCCCAAGCCGGTGACCAATGTCGCCGGGGCCAAGGTGCTGGCGCTGTTCCTCGATTCCATCACCACCGACCACATCTCGCCGGCCGGTTCGTTCAAGGCGACGACGCCTGCCGGCAAGTATCTCGAGGAGCGTCAGGTCGCGCCCCGGGACTTCAACTCCTACGGCGCCCGTCGCGGCAATCATGAAGTGATGATGCGCGGCACCTTTGCCAATATCCGCATCAAGAACCAGATGCTTGATGGCGTTGAAGGCGGCTATACCCGCGGCCCAGATGGCAGCCAGATGGCGATCTACGACGCCGCCATGGCCTATCAGGCTGCCGGCACGCCGCTGGTGATCTTTGCCGGCAAGGAATACGGCACCGGCTCATCGCGTGACTGGGCCGCCAAGGGCACGAACCTCCTCGGCGTGCGCGCCGTGATCGCCCAGTCATTCGAGCGCATCCACCGCTCGAACCTGGTCGGCATGGGCGTGATCCCGCTGCAGTTTAAGGATGGCGAGAGCTGGCAGACGCTTGGCCTCGACGGCACCGAGACCGTCGATATCGAGGGGGTCACCGAGATCGCGCCACGT
>JBARWY010000017.1:0-7565 GCA_049647065.1 Devosia sp.
ATCCGCGACCTCACCATCACCTTCGCCCATTCGGTGGACGTGGTGACCGAACTCGATCTCGACATTCCCGCCGGCAAGACGCTGTGCCTCGTCGGCGAGAGTGGCTGCGGCAAGTCGGTGACGGCCAAGGCGATCCTGCAGGTCATCGACCATCCCGGCCGTGTCTCGGGTGGCTCGATCAACCTGCGTCAGGCCAATGGCGATGTGCTCGACATTGCCGCCGTTAAGCCCACCAGTCCGGTGATGCGGCATGTGCGCGGTGCCGATATCGCCATGATCCACCAGGAGCCGATGAGTTTTCTCTCGCCGCTCTACACCATCGGCAACCAGATCAGTGAAGCGCTGACGCTGCACCGCAAGGTGAGCAAGGCCGAAGCGCGCGCCGAAGGCATCAGGATGCTTGAGCAGGTCGGCATGCCCGACCCTGAACGCCGCTTCGACAATTACACGTTCCAGCTCTCAGGCGGCCAGCGCCAGCGCGCCATGATCGCTATGGCCCTCATCAACCAGCCCCGCCTGTTGATCGCAGACGAGCCGACCACGGCGCTCGACGTGACCACGCAGGCCAACATCCTCGACCTGCTCGCCCGCCTGCAGCGTGACAGCGGCATGGCCGTGCTGTTCATCACCCACGACCTTGGCGTGGTCGCCGAAATCGCCGACGAAGTCGCCGTGATGTACCTCGGCAAGATTGTCGAGCGCGGCCCGGTGAACGAAGTGCTGGAAAACCCCAAGCACCCCTATACGCGCGGCCTGCTGGCCTCGATGCCGCGGCTCGACGGCGACTTCAAGGCGCCGCTCAAGGCCATTGCCGGCATGGTGCCACCGCCCGCTCTGCGTCCCTCCGGCTGTTCGTTTCACCCGCGCTGCGAATGGGCAGTGGCGGGCTTCTGTAACACCATCGCAGTCCTTGAAACCGAGCTGGGCAACGATCACATGGTCGCCTGCCACGCCTATGGGCCACAGGCCGCCCGCATCACCAAGACGCCGATGCGCGCGCCAGCCGACGCCGTCGAGGCGGCGCGCAAGCCGGCCGGCATCGAGCCGCTGCTGAGCGTGCGCGACTTGCACAAGCATTTCCCCATCCGCTCCGGCTTCTTCCAGCGTAAGGTGGGTGCGGTGCGGGCGGTCAACGACATCTCGCTCGACATCTATCCCGGCGAAACGCTGGGCCTGGTGGGCGAGAGCGGCTGTGGCAAGTCCACGCTGGGACAGACCATAGTTGGCCTGCACCACGCCGATAGCGGCTCGATCCGCTTCGCCGATGGCGAGCACCAGCCCACGGACCTGATGACCGCACACGGCGCCGAGGCAAAACGCCTGCGCACCGACATCCGCATGATCTTTCAGGATCCGACAGGCTCGCTCAATCCGCGCATGCGGGTGCGCGATATCATCGGCGAAGTACTGCAGGTGAATGGCCGGCACAGCGCCGCCGAGATCGAGGCCAAGGTGCAGTCGCTGCTCGAAAAGGTCGGATTGAGCCCCGATTATGCCGAACGCTATCCGCATGCCTTTTCCGGCGGCCAGCGCCAGCGCATCGCCATCGCCCGCGCCCTGGCGTCCGACCCACGGCTGGTCATCGCCGACGAGGCGGTGTCTGCGCTGGATGTCTCGGTGCAGACGCAGATCATCAACATGATGAAGGCCTTGCAGGCCGAAATGGGCCTGACCTATCTCTTCGTCAGCCACGACCTCGGCGTCATCGCCAATATCAGCGACCGCGTGGCGGTGATGTATGCCGGTCGCATCGTCGAGATCGGCACCACCGACGCCATCTTCCGCAATCCGCGCCACCCCTATACCGAGGCCCTGCTGGCCGCCATTCCCGGTAGGGGCGTGAGCAAGCCCAGGGATCGCGTTCGCCTCGCCGGCCATGTGCCCGATCCCAGCCAGCAGCTTACCGGTTGCACCTTTGCTGATCGCTGCCAGTATGCGCTGCCCGCCTGCCGCGCGGTTTTGCCGCCCCTGGAAGGCACCCCGGACCATCGTTTCGCCTGCATAAGGGCCGATGAACTGCAGTTGCGCACGGTCACCGGCAAACCGGAACTGGTTGGGGCGTAAATTCGGTCGACAGATCAGGGAACTGGCGTACAATGTCTGTTCCAGAGTCTGCGGAAAAGGAACATGCATTCCACGATACAGTTGATCGACCTGCTTGGTGCCGGGGCATTGCTGCTTTGGGGCCTGCGGATGATCAAGACCGGCGTCATGCGGGCCTTCGGTGCTTCACTCCGCCTGTGGATTGCCAAGGGCACCGGCAACCGCTTCGCCGCTGTGTTCTCGGGCATCATGGCCACGCTGGCGCTGCAGTCGAGCACCGCCACCGCCGTCATCACCGCATCCTTTGCCAGCACGGGCGCCATCAAGCCGCGCATGGCGCAGGCCGTCATGCTGGGCGCCAATGTCGGCACTTCCATCGCCGCGGTGATCCTGTCCATGGATGTGCACTGGTTCGGCTCGGCCATGATCCTGGTCGGCGTCACTGTGTTCCAGCTGAGCAAATATGCCCGCGGCAAAGGCATCGGCCGCGCCATTCTTGGCTTGGGCCTGATGCTGCTGGCGCTGCAACTGGTCGGCAATGTCACCGATCCCCTGCGCGAATCCGACGTGATGGTCGCCATCCTCAGCGGGCTGAGTGACGCCCCGGCCTTCGCGCTGATCCTGGCGGCGGTGCTGGCCTTCGTCTCGTCGTCGAGCCTCGCCGTCGTGCTGTTCGTGGCTTTGCTGGCCTCGGCTGGCATCGTCCCGCCGCCGCTTGCAGTGACCCTGGTGGCTGGCGCCAATCTGGGTGGCGCCATTCCGCCGCTGCTGGCGGTGTTGCATGAAGGCGTCGAGGCGCGACGGCTGACACTGGCAAATCTCGTGGTCCGGGGGCTCGGCGCCTTGGCGCTTACCATCCTTGCCGCGCCCGCCGCAGCGCTGCTCCAGACCGTCCTGCCAAGTGCCGACAACCTGACCATCGCCGCCCATATCGGCTTTAACCTGGCGCTGCTGGTGCTGTTCCTGCCTGTGCTGGGCCCAATCGGCAAGCTAGCGGCATTGGCCGTCCCCAAGTCCGCTATGCCGGAACGCGGCACCAACTATCTCGACGACAGCGTGCTCGACACCCCCACCATCGCGCTCGCCACCGCGTCACGGGAAACCCTGCGCGTCAGCGACCTGGTGCTGCGCATGCTGCAGGGGAGCCTCGAAGCCCTGCGCAAGCCCGGCCCTGGCGCGCGCAGCACGGTGTCGCTGCTCGATGACGATGTCGATGCGCTGCACCAGGCGATCAAGCTTTATCTGACCCGCCTCGATCAGACCGATCTCGACGCCGAGGACGCGGCGCGGTCCAGCGAGATCATGAGCTTTTCCATCAACCTCGAGCATGTCGGCGATATTGCCGAGGGCGGGTTGTGCGAGGTCGCCGGCAAGATTGCGAAGCGCCAGCTCAAATTCTCGCCCGAAGGCCTCGCGGAAATCGTCGCCCTCTACGAAAAGACCATCGTCAACATGCAGTTGAGCCAGACCGTGTTCATGACGCGCGATCCGCAGCTCGCTCGCCAGCTTGTTGCCGCCAAGGTCGAAATCCGCCGGCTTGAGGCCCGCTCCGCCAAGGCGCATATCCAGCGCGTCCGCGAGCGCGTTCCCGCCTCGGTCGAGACCAGCTCGCTGCATCTCGACCTGCTGCGCGATCTCAAGCGCATCAATGCCCACCTGGCCTCGGTGGCCTATCCCATTCTCGAGACCAAGGGCGAGCTCGACGAGAGCCGCCTGCGCCCCAACCCCGCCCTCGAACCCAAGACGGCGTCCGAATAATCCGGAGATGCTTGATGAACTACGATGCCGTCCTCGCGAACATGGTTGCGGTCGCCCGCGAGGCCGGAGCCCTGACGCTCACGCATTTCAAGCGCTTCCGCGACCTCGAAATCGGCATCAAGGGCCCGGCCGACTTCGTTTCTGATGCCGACAAGGAAAGTGAGTTGCTGATCCGCAAATTCCTGTTCGAGCGCTATCCGGACTGGAGCTTCACGGGTGAGGAATTCGATCCGGTCGACACCGACAACGAGCATCGCTGGTTGGTCGACCCCATCGATGGCACGACCAACTTCATCAATGGCATGCACTACACCATCTCCATCGCGCTGCGGCGTGGCAATGAAACGGTTTGCGGCGTGCTCTACAATCCGCCGGCCGACGAGATGTTCACCGCCATTCCGGGGCAGGGCGCCTACATGAATGGGGAGCGCCTCAAGGTCAGCGAACAGGCCGATATCGGGCTCTTCAACATAGGCACCGGCCTGCCCACGCCGGGCCTGCAGCTCTATCCCGGCGCCTATGATCGTCTCGACGCCATCCGCGCCCCGGTCGGCGCTGTCCGCATCGTCGGCAGCGCCGCCAACAGCTGCGCCTATGTCGCAATGGGCCGGCTGACCGGCTATTACGAGGAAACCGGCTTCGTCGATACTGCGGCGGGAATCCTGCTGGTGCAGGAAGCCGGCGGCGTGGTCACCGACTGGTGGGGTCGCGGTCCGGAAGTCTACGAACGCACCGGCACATTGCTGGTCGCCAACAAGGCGACCCATGCCTACCTGCTGGACAAGCTGAGGGATGTGCCCCGGAAGGACCCTGTCACCTGACATGCAGCCGACACCTCCCCCTTGCCGGGAGAATCAAGGGTGGGGGCGGTCGACCCCGATATGGGGCTCTCAACAACCCCTCCCAGCCTCCCCGCCAAGGGGGAGGTGCCGCTCCGTGGCCGCGGAGCGTCCAGGCTACCCCATCAGCGCGACCAATCCCTCCGGGTCATCCGTCGTGATCTGATCCACCCGCAATTCCAGCAATCGCGCCACCACTGGCTGCATTGCCGCGCTGGCCTCGCGGATGGTCCAGGCGTCGATGCGCTTGCCGTGCTTGTGGAAGGCTTCGACGATGTCGAAACCGGCATCGGCCGCTTGGGTCACAATCTCCCAATAGAGATAGATCAGGTCGGTGCCATCAAGGGTGGCGACGGCGTCATCCGCAAAGCCCTGCAACGTGCCGCCGGCCAGCGCCGCCTTGAACCGATGCTCGTCGCTGGCGTCATAACCGCTCCGTATGGCGGGCACTGCGGCAGTGAGCAGCTTGAGCGCTGCGGCGGAGCCCGATGAGACGATCATATTTCTGGCGACGGGCTCGCTGGCGCGGGCGAAATTCTCGACTGCACGTGCGTCGAGGACGGTCTCGTCCTCCTTGTAGTCCAACTGCAGCAGCGCATCGGGATGCACCGTGCCCTGTGCCATCAGCCGGCACAGGTCATCGAGCAGCATTACCCTGTCACCGATGGGTTCGCCGTCATTGCCGCGCAGTTGCAACTGCCGGATGGTTGCGTCGCTGGCAGCAGCCACCGCACCCTTGCCGGTGGTTTCGCGGTCCAGTGTCTTGTCGTGCAGCACTGCCATGCCCTTGTCGCCGGTGACGACGAGATCGACCTCGACGCTTGCCCCCAGCTGCATGGCCTCGAGAATGCGCGCGCCGGTAAACACCGGGTCGCTCGCCTTGCGCCGACCACGATGCCATTTGAGCCACGTGCGGTGGCCGTCGCGGCTGATGAAAATGGGGTCGTTCATGGTCAGGCCCGGTGGATAACGACGCCATCGCGATACGCGGCGATGGCCTTGGGTGCCAGGGTCACGCCCTGGCCCGCCCTGAAGAGATCAGGATGGGGCACCATCGCCTTTACGCGGGTGGCGTCGTTGAGTTCGAGGTCGACCAGGCCATGCGTGCCATAATCGGTAACGCGATGCACTTTGCCCTGGCTGCCTTCGCTGGCTACGGCCAGGTCGAGCGCTTCGGGGCGCACTGCAAGGATGGCCGGGCCATCGCTGATCGGCAGCGGCGTCGAATAGCCGGCCTTGCTGAATATGCCATTGGCGACATTGCCCTCTATCAGGTTCATCGTGCCGATGAAGCCAGCCACGAACGGTGTCCGCGGCTCGCGATACACCACGTCAGGCCGGTCGATCTGCTCGGTCTTGCCATCGCGCATCACCACGATGCGGTCGGCCATTGACAGGGCTTCGTCCTGCCCATGCGTCACGAACAGCGTGGTGATCTTGAGCCGCTGCTGGATATCGCGCACTTCCTCGCGAAGTCTCTCGCGCAGGTGCTGATCGAGACTCGCAAAAGGCTCGTCGAGCAACAGAATCTTGGGTTCGAGCACCAGCGAGCGCGCCAGCGCCACGCGCTGCTGCTGGCCGCCCGAAAGCTGGGTCACGCCGCGCGTGCCGTAGCCGCCCAGGCCCACCAGCTCGAGCACGCCTTCAACGCGCCGCTTGATCTCGTCAGCGGGCACCTTGCGCAGCTTGAGCCCGAAAGCCAGGTTCTTGAACACATTCATATGCGTCCACAATGCATGGCTCTGGAACACCATGCCGGTCGGCCGCTTCTCGGGCGGCACGCGGGTTATGTCCTCGCCATCGATGGTCATCACCCCGCCGGTTGGGGTCTCGAACCCGCCCACCATGCGCAGCAGCGTTGATTTTCCCGAACCGGACGGCCCGAGCAGGCAGACCAGCTCGCCATCGGCCACATCCAGCGAAAAGCTGTCCACGGCCCGGACCCCGCCGGCGAAAATCTTGGAAACGTCTTTGATCTTGAGAACGGACATAAGTCTTTCCTAGCCGCCGAAGCCGCGGGCAAACGAACCGGAATTGACCACCCGGCGGGCGAACAACAGCGCGATGAAGCTGGGCACCCAGAGCAGCACCGACAGCACCGCGCCATACTGGATGACGGGCTGGTTGTTGATGAAGGAGATCATCAGCACCGGCAGCGTGCGCACCTGCGGCGCGCCGATCAGCCAGGCGCCCTCGGTTTCATAGAACGTGCCGACAAAGCTGAGCAGGATGGCGGCGGCGATGGTCGGCCCGGCCTGCGGCAGGGTGATCGACCAGAACACCCGGAACGGGGAGGCGCCGACGTCGCGCGCTGCCTCCTCCATGCGCCGGTCCACGGCCTGGAAGGCGGCCACCGGTATCCAGATCATGAACAACAGCGTGCCCACCAGCTGGATCAGCACCACGCCCCAGAAGGTGCCGATGAGGTTGAGCTGCAGGAATATGCCGGCAATGGCGACGAGCAGGCCGAACTTCGGGAAGGCATGCCCGGCCAGGAACGAGAAGAACAGCAGGTTGCGCCCCGGAAAATCCAGCCGCGCAAAGGCATAGGCCGCCGGCAGGCAGATAATGGCCGACAGCGCCGTCACCGTTGCCGCCAGCGTCAGGCTCATGGTGATGGAGGTCCAGACGTCGGCCCGCGCCAATGTCTGGTTCCAGAACTTGAGCCCGAATTCCTGTGGAATGACGGACGGATAGCGCCACACATTGGTGAAGGCCCAGGTGGCCACGACGATCATCGGAAAGACGATGACCAGTGTCAGCACCACGGCGAAGAAGATGCCGGCCCAGTCGATCCGGCGTTGTGCGAGGGCGGCCATCAGGGTGTCCTGTTCCGGGCGACGGAGCGCACGTAAAACAGCCCGAACACGATGCAGAAGGCAAAGGTGATCACCGCCTGGGTGATGGCCGTGGTGGGATCATAGA
>JBARWY010000018.1:0-1670 GCA_049647065.1 Devosia sp.
ACCGAAATGGCCCGCACGCCAAGCTGACGGCAGCTCTCGGCCACTTCTTCTGCCTCGTCGCCCGCGGTGCGAGCATTGACGACCACGTCGGCACCGGCGGCAGCAAGCGTTCGCACCACTTCGGCGCCGATCGATCGCGATGACCCGGTCACGAGGGCCACCTTGCCCGTCAGTTCTCTTTCCATAAGTGTATCCCCCCTCAAATTTCAGCCATGGCACGACAGTCGATCACGCCAACTCCCGCCTCGCGTCGCATATGCGTGCCCAGAGGCTTGGACAGCCGTTCAAAGCGATCAAGAATGCGGCCCGCCTGGGCGTCGTCGGCCAGTACGGGGCGACCGTCGGTCAGCGGCGCTGTCTGCCGCCCCACCGGCCGCGTGAGTGCGGCATCTGCAGTTACGGCGCGACCGAGATCGACGGGCACGAGGCGGATTTGGGCGGGCTCACCATCTTCCATCTCGATCTCGATGATAGCCGACGACCACCAGGTTTCGGACGGCCCGTCCAAACCGGGATGCAATGGATGCAGATCGGGACCGAGGACCGGCAGCCGCTCGATGTCGTGGCCCCAGGCCTCGTAACTGTCATAGGGAACGTTGGACATGAATTCGGAATGGGCGACGAAATTGCCGATGCCATAGATGATCGGCCGGCCCTTATAGATTTCGATCCCCATGGTGCGGTGCCAGCCGTGACCGACAAAGATCGTCGCGCCGGCATCGATCGCGGCATGGGCAAAGCTGCGCACGAAAGCCGGAGGGGCATCGCCGCGAACGCCATCAGAGATATTGAAGTGGTGCGCCACGATGACGTGGTCGGCAAAGTGACTTGCCTCGGCGACAACGCGCAGATTGGCCGCCAGGTCCGATGGCAGGCAGACGTTGCGGGTGCCGTAGCCATCGCCTTCGACAAAAGCATTCTGCACCCGCGTCGACTGATCGGCGGGAGTACCAAAACGGAATTCGCCGCTTTCCAGGCCCGGCAGGACATGGCCGGCGCTGGCGTCGCCGCCCTGACGTAGGATCTTGAGGTTGGCGCCGATTTCCTTCAATTGCGCCGCTGCATCTGCGGGGACGACATATTGCGTCTTTACTCGCAGCGGGTTGACGCCCGCGCGTGCGCCGATGCCGCCTTTTCGATCGCCGGCGACCTCATATGGCTTGTTGCCCGTGCTCGAGGCCACCAAGGCAATGCGACCCTGTGGTCCCTCGAAGTAGACCGGTGCCCGGGCCTCTTCGAGTGAGCTGCCAATCCCGGCGCAGGCAAGCCCCGCGGCCTGGCAGTGCCGGCGTGTGGATCGAATGCCCGACGCGCCAAAATCGAAGGAATGATTGCTGGCGGCCGAAACCAGATCAATGCCAGCCCATACCAGCTCATCTGCCATTACTGGCTCAGCGACGAGATAGCTCCCCGTCCAGTCCGAGCTCTTGGGTCCTTCCAGTTCCTCGGCTGTACCGATAACCGTCTCGAGATGAGCATAGGTGACATCAGCTCCCCGAAGCAGGTCGACGACCGGCGAGAATGCTGGGTGGCCGTAACGGGACCACGGTCGCGCAATCATGCACTCCCCCGCCAATACGATCTTCATCAACCTTCCCTCCCGGTCGAAACACTTCTTGGTTTGTTTTGGTATACCAAGCAGAACCAAATCTTATGGTCAAGCCCTTTTC
>JBARWY010000019.1:0-44427 GCA_049647065.1 Devosia sp.
GCAGATGCCTGCCGCGAGCTGGCGACCATGCTCATTTCAAAGCTATCGCTATCTCGCGCTGAACTCGATCACTTCTTCCTGGGCCTTGTGCCTCGTGAGGACGATCAGGACTGACGGCATTTCCGCCCCACGGCATCCGGTGCGGATGCGGACAAGGTTGGACCGGACTTCCAATTCTCCCGGACGGATCAGGGGGTTATCATGTCGTTAAGCTATCCGGGGCCTACTGGATTGTGGCCGTCGCGATCGCGAATGGGCGGACTGTCGTTGGCGCGACACCCGTTCGGAGACGGTCGAACACATTGGAGATCAGAATGGAATTTATCCTCGTTTACTGCCACACGCCGCCCCCTCACCCGGTCCAGGTATCCGGTTTGGAGGGCTATTCAGCGCCGTAGTGCGCTATCGGACAGAGCCATTGCCATAGCGCCGGCCCGTGTCCGACTGAATAGATCAGCCCAACATTCCGGCCACGGCCACGCTCTTTCGCGGGGCCCGAAGCAGCGATGCTCAACGGCAATGTCACGCCGTGAGCTAGCTCTTTTGTCCGGGAGTTTGCTTTTCATGAATAGCGAGTACGATCTAAGCTCAGACGTAATTTGGGGCGCCGAAGCCATCGGCCAATACCTGGGGATGACCCGCCGGCAGGTCTACCATGCCTGTTACCAGGAGCATCTGCCAATCTTCAGAGTGGGGAGTACGCTGGCTTGTCGAAGGTCGACGCTGATGGCGTTCATCACCGATCGGGAAGAAAAGAACGCGTCATTTCGACGAGGCCTGTCATAGGTCCAGTCCTAGCCGACCATCTACACGGTCGAGCAGCTGCAGCCCGACCGTGCCAATCCTTGTTGACACTAGAGTAATCCTTGACGGTGCCCGTCGTCCTTGGATTAAATCCTTGGAGCCCACCCGCGCGGTGATCTCCACGCGGAGCGGGTCAGGCCGCTCCGCAACGCCAATTGCCGGGGCGGCCGCACATCAACCGGCAACGGGCAGTTGGAGGACTTTCCACCAATAGAGGGCAGATTTGGGGCCGCTAGCGGACTGGCGGCTTTAGTTCTCGGCGCTTGCAATAGCGGACGCTCCAGTTCTGGCTTCCATGAGCCTACCTTGGACAGCGTTCTGGTTCTCGGAGGCATTGTATTGGTGCAGATAGAAGGTCGCTCGCCTTGGCACGGTCTCAGGTGCCGGGCTCCAATTCCGCTAACCAACCGCATACGCGGATTGTGAGGACAACGCGACGGCGTGAAGGGAGATTGGACGGGGCCCTCCACAATAAAAAGGTGGCACTTAGAACTAGAGTTGGTCAACCTGTCGACATCATTTAGCTAGACTCCGTGCCGCAGCCATGAGTCGACTTGCCGGTCCGTCTGGTATTACGGCTGGGTGCGGACCAAGAGCTTAACTGCTGATTAACCCCGCTAGCGAACACTGCCCCCATGAAGTCTCTCGATAGTTTTTCGGTTCAGCTCGTCACCGATGGCGTTCCCGACAAGAACACCTGCTTCCATGTCGAGGCAAACAGCCCGGTCCAGGCAGCTGAGCTGGTCCTTGGCGCGACCTATGTCACTCACGGAAAGCCGGCCGATATGCGGGCCCTAGTTTGGAAGCTGGCGGAAGACTTTACGCCGATCAGCATACCGCTGTTTCTCGCGGGCTAGCAGGGGCCGCCCCGCCAGTAATGGCGCAGGCGGTCGCAACAATCCGTCCAATACTTCGCCGAGACCGCACTGTCGGCGCGAGTTGAATCGGCCTAGGGCGCCGTGGGTCCGGCGCGAGGTCTGCGACACCGCTAAGCAATGAAGTCGTCTTGAACGGCCAGATGGGGACTGTCATAAATTGTCTGGGTGCTGGGTCCATTGGGCCGACGCAGGAGGAGCGTTGGTCGGGCCGCCAACGTCCTCTACCGTTTGGACAACCAGTGGCCACTCAACAACCTGCCATATCAGCATCACCTCGTGAGCATCTGCAGCCTGGAATACCGGGTAAGGGCCAATGAGGATAGCAATTCACACCCTCAGCACCCGGGGCGACATACAACCCTATCTGGCTCTCGCGCTTGGCCTGCACGAGCGAGGACATGAGGTGATGATCGCCGCGCCGTCGCAATTCGAAAAGTTCATACAATCGCGCGGAATACGCTTCTCGGCTCTTCCAGGCGAATGCCTAGATCTCATGGAATCTCCCGAGGCGAAAGCCGCGATGGCAGGAAGCGGAGGTTTTGCGGCCGGCTTCAAGATGCTCAAGCATTTCCGATCGGTCGCAAGCAACTGACGGCCGAATGGGCGGCGGCGTAGCAATTTGAACCCGAACTTCTGATCTATCATCCCAAGGCGGTGGCGGCGCCACATATCGCCGAGAAGCTCTCGTGTCCGTCCTTATTGGCCTCGCCCTTGCCTGGGTTCACGCCGACCAATGAGTTCGCAAGCCCGCTCGTCCCGTTTCGCTCCGTTGGGCCACTCAACAGACTGACCAATACAATAATGGCGGGTAGCGGCGATGCGCTCTTCCGCGGCATGCTGGGTGAGATCAACGCCGCGCAACACGCTGTGGTTATCGCAGGTGCACCCACAGCAAGCTCTTCCCCATGATGGCGGCCTGCGTGCATCATGGCGGTGCCGGGACGACCGGGGCATCGTTACGCGCGGGCAAGCCGACCGTCAGATGCCCCTTTTTTCGGCGACCAGCATTCTGGGCAAAGCGGGTCCAGGACCTCGGCTTGGGGCCTGCTTCCATTGACAGGAAGAACCTTACAGTTGCCTCGCTTGCTTCAGCGATCAGGACAGCCACCAGTTCTCGCTTAATGGACGAGGCGGCGGCCGAGTTCGGGGCGCAAATCCGAGCCGAGGACGGCGTCGGAGCTGCCATAGCCTTCCTGCATCGCCAAGGCCTTCTTCCTAGCTGAGACCCTGATCGTGTGATGCTAGGGAGATGTCTTTCAGATAGCCCTACTGCGCTACCGACTCGGGTTTTAGTGGAGGCAGGTCGGAAGCGTTCGCCGGCGTGGGGCTTTGCTCGAGGCCAGTGATGAGCCGCTTCATCTCAGCGATCTCGCGCACCTGCGCTTCGATGATCTGATCCGCAAGTTCCCGCACCCGTGGATCGCGGATATGCGCCTGGGTGCTGGTCAGGACCGCGATGGAATGATGCGGGATCATGGCGCGCATGTAGTCGAGGTCGCTCACGGTTTCCTGGTTGCGCACCAGCCAGAGGGAAGCTGCAAACACCATGACCGCTCCTGCCAGGATCAGGGTGTTCGCAGCTTGGTTCTTGTACATCCCCCACATGAACAGCAGCATGATGAACGCCATCACCGCGCCCATGAGAATTGCCATCCACATCCGGGTTTGGCTGAAGAACACATGATCGATCGCGTAGGTGTTCAGGTACATCAGCCCGAACATGACGACTGTCGACGTCGCGACCATTGCCCCAAACCGGTAATACCTCATGATAGCTTCCCAATTTCGCGCAGCCTCAGGCGGGAGGCCCAGGCCTATTGCCAACGTGGCCCCCGCCAGACTGGTTTCCGAATTCAGTGAAACGTTTGCATAAGACACTTTGGGCGTGACCTCTGGCCATTTCAGTCGCATCAGGAAGTGGTGAACCGCATAGCATCGCTCAGGGCTTGGATGTCGGTTGGAGCTTCAAGTACACGCTTGGCCCGCTCTGCTGCATCTCGGGCTGCAGCGAGCGCGTCATCGCGCAGGAAGGGGTTGAGCTGGGCGATGACCTCAAGGCTGTAGAGCAGGCGCAGCACCACCTCGATCAGGGTGGCACCGTCTCTGGCAATTGGCCTGAATGCGTCCTCGATCAGGTCCTTCGCACTCAGTGCCGGAACAGCTACCCTTGGGTTGTCAGGGTGCTCCTTCGGGTTCCTTGGCGCCCAATCCGAGAGCAGTCGAGTGAGACGACCGAGAACATCTATCGCCGTGCCAGGATCGTTCACCGCCGGCGACAATGCGCGGTCGGCAATCTCTGCAAGCACGCTGAGACCAAATCTGGGATCGTTGTCGAAGCTGCGGCTGCCGTCCACCACGAAGGCGCCAATCAATTCGACCGCCAGCTCGTCATCAAACGTGCCACTGACCTTCATCAACGGCCGAACCGGCGAGACATAAGCGCCAGGTAGGGCCGTGACGGCGATCTGCAGCCCATGCTCTTCTGCCAATCGTTGCAGACGGGCAGCATCGAAATGCTGCACATAGCCAAGGCGATCGGCGCAGACCGCCTTACCCTTCGGCTGGCCTTCGAGAATGCGGCAGTCGTAAAACGGGTGATCAACCAGTCGGCCAAGCGCGCTGGCAGTCGCCTTCTCCACGCGCTCAATCGTATGCCCCACCCGCCCGATATCGGAAATCTGCGCGATCCAGCGGATCAGCGCGGCGATGACCAGAGCGACCACCGCCAAGGTCACGGAGAACAGCAAGAGGCGGCTGGCCGAACTGTAGATGCCTGCGGACAGGCCCAGTATTGCGAGAATCGAGAACAAGAACGCGCCAATGAACACCGAGATCGAGGTCTGCGCCCCGCGGTCGCCTACGATCAACGGGACTGCTCTGGGCGAGGTCGAGGCGGATGCAGAAGACAACGCACTGACAAGGGTAGAAAGTGCGAAGACGGATACCGTGAGCAGACTTGTCGCGAGAATTTCCAGGATGGACTGAACAGCCTCCTGCGAGATGGTCCAGGGCAGCTCTTCGGGCGCCCAGCGAGCCAGGTAAAGCGCCAGCGCAATGGTGAGCAGTGCGACCATCGAGAAGGCCGCTGGCAGGAACCACATCCTGTTGAGCAGTTGCCGCAGATAGAAAGATAGTTGCGTCACGGAGCATCCTTTCCGCCGGATGGGCGCAATGCTGCACTCATGGTGCCGTCGCTCTCCAGCACCAGGTAGCCAACACTGGTGATGTCGGTACCGCCCGCTGAGCGGACCGCGCTGAGCGCCTCCTCCTCGGTAATTCGCTCCCGTTTCATGGCGCCCCGGCAATATTCTCCGTCTCGCGCCAGAAGCGTCGGCTCAGAGCGAATAAACTGGGCAAACCGGTGGGAGCGCACTGAAGCGTAAGCAACCAGAAACTGCATGAAAATCAGCAGGCCCAGCGCCAGTGCGCCCTCAGCCAAAGCGATCGATTCCTGCAGAAGAATTGCGGACAGCGTCGAACCAAGGGCGACGGTGACAACCAGGTCAAAAGCATTGAGCTTCGCAAGGGTTCTCTTGCCGGAGATGCGCAGAAACAGCACGATGGTGGCATAGGCGAGCACACCGATCACCAGAGTGCGCAGTAGGCCTTGCCAGTCCTGGAAGAACATTTCGGTCCAGTTCATGGCGTTTCCTTCCTAGTAGAAGTAGCGCTGATAACCCGCGTCAAGGTCAGTCCCTGCACAACCAGGGTGAAGATAACCACCAGATAGGTGCAGGCCAGGAGGGTGGCTTTATAGGGTCCCTCCGGCAGCGATAGGGCCAGGGCGACGGAGATGCCACCGCGCAGACCGCCCCAGGTCAATGCCGCCACGGTTCCCGGAACGAAGCTCATCCATCGCGACAGGACGGCGATCGGCAAGAGCACCGACACGAAGCGTCCAGCCAAGGTGAGCGGTACCGCCAGTATCGGCAGCCAGCCAAGACTGGCATCCAGCCGCAGCACGAGAACCTCAAGTCCGATCAGCAGAAACAGGACTGCGTTGAGGATTTCGTCGATCAAGGTCCAGAAGCCGAAGAGGTAGCGCTGGGTGAGCTCACTCATTGCCCGCCCTGGGCCGCGATTGCCGATCAGCAAGCCGGCAACAACCACGGCGAGAGGCCCGCTGGTGCCAAGGCGCGCGGCCAGCGCATAAGTGCCTGCAACGAGCGCCAGCGAAATAAGAACTTCAAGCGAGTAGTTATCTATGGCTTTCATGGCCAGGTAGGCGATGTAACCACCGACAAGGCCAAGCACGACACCGCCAACCGCCTCGATGGCCAACAAGTGAAGAGCGCCACTGAAGCCGGTAGCGCCATGCCCAGATCCAGCGGCAAGCGACAGTATGACCGCGAAGATGACCACGCCGATCCCGTCGTTGAAGAGGGATTCGCCGGCCATGTCGATTTCGAGCGTCTTGGGAACCTTGGTTGATTTGAGCGTGGCCAGCACGGCAACGGGATCTGTCGGGCTGATGAGAGCGCCAAAGACCAGTGCCCAGATCACGGGGATGGGCGCGCCAGCCAGGTTAGACAACGCCCACAAACCACCGCCTACTAGAGCCGTCGAGACGAGTACTCCGACCGTGGCCATGGATCCCACGACCCATGCCCGCTTTCTCAGCGTGCCAAAATCGACATGCAGCGCGCCTGCGAACAACAGGAATGCCAGCATGCCTTGCAGGACGGTTTGCTGGAAATCTATCTCCCGGACGACCTCGCTCAGGTGCTCGTAGAGGGAGACCTGGGGCACCAAGTATTCGAGCAGCAGCAGCAATATGGATGCCGTCAGCCCCATCACCAGCACACCTATAGTGTCTGGTAAACGCAGGAATTGCTGATTGGCCCAGCCGAAAGAGGCCGTCAGCACAAGCAACAAAGCTATTAGTTCGACAACGGACAATTCTAGCCCCGGGGACCACATCAGGAGGCAGAGCCAGCGTCGACCCTGTCTAGGACAACCGAGGGCAGCTTCAGTGGTTCCGAGAGCGACCTACTCGGTGCAACTTGGATAGGTGGGGCCGATCAGGAACATCGCACCGCGGCGTCATTTGCCCGTCCAGACCCAGTATTAGCGAGCTACGCGATGAGTGCGCCACCGACGAAGCTTTAGACGTCGACCGATGGTGAAATCCACGACGTTCGCTACAGCCCAGCCTGCGCGCCCGCAGGTTGCTTAAACAGCGCCTATCGAAAGTCACAGACCTTGATATGATGGAGGCGTACTGGGGCGAAGGCGCGCCAAGTGACTCGCGAGGGCGCTCGTGACTATGCCTGATATCCTGCAAAGTCTACCGGCGGCCATCTACTCGACCGACGCGGTGGGCAAGATCACATTCTACAATGGGGCGGCCGCCGAACTATGGGGCCTGCGTCCGGAATTGGGACAAAGCGAGTTCCCAGTTTCATGGCAGCTCTTTCGGCCCGATGGTTCCACAATGCCATTCGAAGAGTCCGCGATGGCAATTGGTCTGAGGGAACAGCGTTCGATCAAGGGCCAAGAGGTGTTGGCTAAGCGCCCGAATGGAACCCCCGTTACTTTGCTCGTCCACTCCGCGCCGCTATACGACGAAGGGGGCCGGTTTTCTGGCGCTGTTAACATGCTGGTGGACATCAGTGCGCAAAAATCGGCTGCGCTGGCCAGCCAACGATTGTCTGCAATCGTTGAATCTTCGGATGATGCGATACTTTCCAAAGACACCAACGGCATCATCACGAGCTGGAATCGCGGTGCAGAGCGTCTTTTCGGCTATCGTGAGGCAGAAGTTGTCGGAAAATCGGTTACGATACTCATCCCGACAGATCGGCAGAATGAGGAGCCGGAAATCCTCAGCCGCATCCGGCGCGGAGAGCGGATCGAACACTATGAGACGGTTAGGCAGAGAAAAGACGGTAGTCTGGTGCATCTATCGCTCTCTGTCTCACCCATCGTGGATTCGAGCGGAAGGGTTGTGGGTGCCTCAAAGATCGCCAGGGATATCTCCGATCGCCGTCGTGCCGAGGAACAGCAGGAACTTTTGCTCGGGGAGATGAACCACCGCGTGAAGAATCTGTTCGCCCTCGCCGGAGGACTGGTCAATCTGAGCGCTCGAGGCGCCGCGTCTATTTCGGACCTGGTATCGGATTTGCAAGGCAAGTTCCTGGCACTTAGCCGAGCCCATTCGCTGACCCTTTCGGTCTCACAAACCGACACTACTCATATCGCAACGCTTCATGCGCTTATTGCCGCGGTGACTGAACCATATGATCAGATGACGGAGCCGCGGATTGTCGTAGCGGGACCTGACGTGGCTTTGGGACCGAAAGCGATAACCAACTTAGCGCTGCTGCTTCACGAGTTTTCCACCAATGCCCTCAAGTATGGCGCCCTGTCGGCAATATCGGGGCAGGTGCTGATCGAATGCTTCGATCAAGGCGAGACCGTCTGTATTGTCTGGAAAGAGCCGAGCGCGCACCTTGTCGCCGGCAAACCACTGCATGAGGGATTTGGCAGCCGGCTGGCACGGGCGACTGTCAGCGCGCTTGATGGCGACCTATCGAGGGACTTCACGCCCCTCGGGCTCGAAATCCGCCTGACAGTGCCGCGCGCCAAACTGGGCGAGTGAGCGCGGACCTGACGCTGGGGTTATGTTCATTTGTGAGCGATCACCATTGGAACCAATGGCCTACAGGCAAGCCATGCGACCGAGTGCGGCTATTAGTGTCTATCGCCCGAGGGTTGCGCGCAATGCTGCAGATAGCTGATCCATGTCATAGGGCTTGGACACGACCGGTCGGGTGCTGAACACCTCCGGCAGTTGCGATGCGTCATAGCCGCTTGAAAAGGCAAACGGAATGCCGCGCTTGTCGAGTATTTCGGCGACCGGGTATACCTCGCGGCCAGCCAAGTTGACGTCGAGGAGGGCGCAATCGAATGTGCCGCCTACGGCCCCATCGATCGCCTCGGTGAGGTTTGCCGCGCTGGCGGTGACCCTGCACCCTAACTCCATGAGCATGTCCTCCACCGACATGGCCAGCAGAGGTTCGTCTTCGACAAGGAATACGCCAACGCCATCCAGGTTCACTCACGTTCTCCAGCAATACAACGCCGCAGGCCTACCGATTTTGAAGGACGGTGCGGAGCTTCTGTTCCAGTTCTTCTTTCGCGAAAGGCTTGTTTAGAACCTCGTATGCGTTGAACGTGTCCGGTACGCCGAGGCGGCCGTAGCCCGTGCTGAACAGGAACGGCACCTTTCGGCCCATCAGAACTTCAGCAACGGGAAAAACCTTTTCACCATCAAGATTTACGTCCAGCATCGCGATGTCGAACGTCCCCATGGCAGCGGCCTCTATTGCTTTGGCGAGGCTCGCCACCGAGCCGACCACCTGGCACCCCAAGTCCTCGAGCATGTCTTCGATAAGTAAGGCCACAACGCCCTCGTCCTCGACGACGAGCACGCGCAGGCCTGAAAGTTCACTCATGAGCGTGGGTTTTCCCGGATGGGAAAAGACATTCGGCAGCTTAGTCCGTCAGGATCGAAAACCAGATCAACCTCTCCACCAAGGTCGCGTTCGAGACACCGCTCGATCCATCGTGTGCCAAATCCGCGGCGGCGCGGCGGGGTCACCGGCGGCCCGCCTGCTTCCTGCCAGAGCAGTGACACCCAACTTTGTCCCGCTCGATCGAGGACTTTCCAGACCAGGGAAAGTCTCCCTTGCTCCGAAGACAGCGCCCCGAACTTGGCAGCGTTGGTGGCCAGTTCGTTGAGGGCCATGGTGAGGCTAAGGGCAGCACGAGGGTTCAGCGCGACGGGCGGCCCGTCAATATGCAAGTGTTGTTCCATGGCATCCGAAAGGGGTCCGATCACGTCCCGGGCGAGCACGTCCAAGGGCGCATCTTCCCAGTTGCGCGTTGTCAGTAGATCATGCGCTCGCGCCAATCCCAGCAACCGCTTTTCATATTGAGGCGCAAATTCCTTCAGACTGCCGGAGTGGCGCACGGTTTGCACCGCGAGAGACTGGACGGTCGCAAGGGTGTTCTTCACCCTGTGGTTCAGTTCGTCAATGAGCGCCCTCTGCGCGCTTTCGGACCGCTTTCGTTCGGTGATATCGACCAGCATATTGATGGCGCCGATCAGATTGCCGTCCGCATCATGCAGCGGCGTGGGGTACGGCATGAATGGCACGAAACTGCCATCAGGCCGCTCTGCCATGGCCTCCACATCACGGACAGGTCGGTTTTCCTTCAGCGCCACGGCCATGGGGCATTGGTCGTGTGGTAGCGGGACACCCTCGGCGGTATAGAGGCGCCACGTAACGCACCATTTATCCCCTAGCGCGGGAACGCGACCGGCAATATCGATGCAGGCCTTGTTGAAGAAGGTGATGTTGCCTTCCGCGTCAGTGGTATAAACGGCCGCGGGCAAGGCCTCGAGGAGGTCTCTCAGATGCCGCTCGCTCTCGCGGATCCTGTCCTCCATGTGCTTTGCTTCTGTCACGTCCTGAATGACCCGGACGCCATAGACAAACTTGCCGTCCTCGTCACGCACGGCTGAACCCTTGACGTCGAGATAGACGATGGTGCCATCGGGCTTGTGCGCCCTTTTCCGCAGCGAGTAGCTTCCGAGGTCTCCGTGCACCTGGTGCGAGAACAGGGCAGCGTCTTCGGCACGATCCTCGTCGTGGGTGTAGTCGAAGAACGTCATATCAAGCAGCTGTTCGCGCGTTCGGCCGAGCATCTGGCAGATGGCGTCATTGACACGGAGCAGGCGTCCCTGGTCGTCAGCCTCAGCTATGCCGATCGTCGCCGCCTCATAGGTGGCGGCCAGCCGCTCCTCGCTGTCCCGATGCGCGCGTTCGGCCTCACGTAGGTTGGTCACATCCGTCGTGAAGCAACGGGTGTTGACGAACTTGCCGTTCTTGAAGCGACTGTTGGAGGTAATGAGAACGTGTTTGATCGAGCCATCCTTGGCACGCAGCCGCGCGGCGCAACGGTCGAGTTTGGTGCCTTTGGACAGCTTTTGAAGGATGTCACCGATCACCGGTGCATCAGCATGGAATTCCGCAATGTGCCGGCCGACATACTCCTCAGCTGAATATCCCAGCAGATTGAGCTCTGCCTGGTTGGCGCGAACGATGATGCCTTCGCCGCTGACTATATGCAGGCCGACTGCGCTATTCTCAAAGAAGTCCTCCAGATCGTTATTCTTGAGCAACAACTCCGCTTCGGCTGCTTTATGGGCCGAAACGTCCTGAAAGCAGTTGATGGCGCCCTGGATAGTGCCGTGCTCATCCCGCAAAGCCCGGATATTGACGAGTGCGGTGATCCGGGAGCGGTCCGGCCGCTCAATTATGACTTCGGTATTCCTTGTTTCTGTCCCTTTCCGCACCGCTTCTCCCATGGGACAATCTTCGTGGCGAAGAGCTGCGCCGTCCGGCAAGAACAATGCAAGGGACCCACAGAAGCGCTCGCGCGCATTGTCGAGGTCCGGTGCGCGACCCCACAAGGCGGCGGCCTCTGCGTTGTAGCGAACCAACCATCCGTCATGGTCGCAGATATAGACAGCGCCAGGGATGGCGTCGAGAACTGCCGGCCCGGCCGAAACGAGTGCTTCATATTCCGACAACTGGCGGGCGGCGATTGGAAATTCGGTGACATTCGACATGGCGTTGGACAGCCCCCAAAAGGCTCGGCAAAGCTCCAAACAGCCGTTAGGATATACTCCCCCGATATGGCAATAACCACTCGCGAGGCAAAGGGTTCCATGGAACCCGCTCCCAACCTGCAGGGCAGTTGCGCTGTCTAGCGGGAGCCAATATGCATGATATCCGAATGCTCAAGTTCCCGTGCTTTGGACACTAGGTCGGCAAGGGAGACCGGTGTCTCTTGCAACGTGAAAGGACATGTTTTGGACGTTCTGAAGCGCAACAATGTGAAAGTTCTGGGCGTCGGCGACCGAGCGATGGTTTTCGCCCACGGTTTCGGATGCGACCAAAACATGTGGCGGTTCATCTGGCCTGCCTTTCAGGATGGATTCCGTATCGTCCTGTTCGACTATGTGGGATGCGGCGGGTCCGATCTGGCGGCTTACGACGCGGATCGTTATGGTTCGCTGGATGGCTACGCTCAGGATGTCATCGAAATCTGCCAGGCGCTGGACGTCACACACGGGGTATTCGTCGGCCACTCGGTCAGCGCCATGGTCGGCGCCATTGCATCTCGCAAACATCCCGACATGTTTGACGAACTCGTCATGATTGGTCCCTCGCCACGATATATCAACGATCAGGATTATACCGGCGGCTTCAGCGAGACGCAGATCCACGAACTCCTCGACTTTCTCGATGCCAATCACATGGGCTGGTCGCAGGCCATGGCCCCCGTGATCATGGGCAACGCCGATCGTCCGGAACTCGGGGAGGAACTGACCAACTCCTTCTGCATGACCGACCCGGACATCGCCAAGAAATTCGCGCGTGTCACCTTCCTGTCGGACAATCGCGCCGATCTGGGCGATGTGCGCGCCCGCAGCCTGGTCCTGCAATGCGCTGAGGACGTTATCGCGCCACGTGAAGTGGGGGAATATGTCCAAAGGCACCTGCCCGATGCTGAGCTGGTGTTATTGAACGCCACTGGGCACTGCCCGAACCTGAGTGCCCCGGAAGAGACCGTGACGGAAATGAAGCGCTTCCTTGATCGCGCGTCCGGTTGAGCTCGACTTTGTCTGATGAGGTCGGGGATCTAGTTGATCTGTTCGAAAATGCGCCGTGCGGTTACCTCGCCATGGGTGCCGACGGTCGTATCGCCATGGTCAATCGGACGTTCTCAACCTGGCTCGGCCGCGAAAAGTCGGAGATGGTCGGCTGCCGGTTTCAGGACTTCCTGAACATTGCCGGCAAGATATACTACGAGACCCACTTCGCTCCCCTGCTGCGCATGCAGGGCTTCTTCAATGAAGTGGCGCTCGACCTGATAAAGGCGGACGGCACCACCCTGCCGGTTCTCGTCAACGCGGTCGAGCGCCGTGGCAACGCCGCTGAAGCAGGCTTCGTCCGCATCACGGTGTTCAACGCAGCCGACCGCCGACGCTATGAGCGCGACCTGCTCGAGGCGCGGCGCGCCGCCGAAAAGGCGAGTGCCGAACTAGAGGAACTCAACCGCACGCTGGAACAACGCGTGGCGGCCGCCGTGGAAGCCCAGCTCAAGAGCGAGCAAGCCCTTCACCAGGCACAGAAAATGGAAGCGGTGGGGCAACTCACTGGCGGCATTGCCCATGACTTCAACAACATGCTCGCCGTCATTTTCGCATCGCTCGGGATGATGGAAAGGCGGCTGGCAAGAGGCGAGGACATCAGCAGGCTCATTGCCTCGGCCCAGGAAGGTGCCGATCGCGCCGCGGGACTGACCAAGCGCCTCCTGGCGTTTTCACGTCAGCAAACCCTTTCGCCACAGCCGCTCAAACCGAACGAAATGGTGGCGGACATGTCCGAACTGCTTCGGCGCACGCTCGGGGAGATCGTGCGCCTCGAGACCGTTCTTGCCGGCGGGCTCTGGCCGGTATTTGCGGACCGCAACCTCCTCGAAAGTGCCATTCTCAATCTTGCCATCAACGCTCGAGACGCTATGCCCGAGGGAGGGCGCTTGACCATCGAGACAGCAAACACGCATCTCGATGACGCCTACGCTGTGGCCAACGCTGTTGAAGCCGGCCAATACGTCATGGTGGCGGTCACAGATACGGGAACAGGCATGTCGTACGAAGTGATGACCAAGGCTTTCGACCCATTCTTCACCACCAAAGGGGTGGGCAAGGGAACTGGGCTCGGGCTCAGCCAGGTTTTTGGTTTCGTCAAGCAGTCGAACGGCCATATCAAAATCTACTCCGAGCTCGGTCATGGTACGACGATGAAGATCTACCTGCCGCGTTTCCACGGCGCCGCCGATGCTCCGAGGTTTGCCGACCATCAATCCCTCGAAGTGGGCTCGCGAGGGGAAGTCGTCCTCCTGGTAGAGGACGATGAGCAGGTACGAGCGCTCACCGGACAGATGCTTCGCGATCTGGGTTATGGCGTAATCGAGGCGCGCGGCGGGTTGGAGGCTCTGGATGCAATCGACGCCCATCCAGAGGCAAGGCTGCTTTTTACCGATGTGGTCATGCCGGACATGAACGGCCGCCAACTCGCGGATGAAGCGCTGCGTCGCCGTCCGGACCTCAAGGTCCTGTTTACAACTGGCTACACGCGCAATGCGGTAGTTCACAACGGCATTCTGGATCCAGGGGTCAATCTGCTGCAGAAGCCAGCGTCGCTGGAGCAACTCGCCAGTAAGATCAGAGCAGTGATGGATAGCTGAAAGCCGGATGCCTCTGGCAGCCGATCGGTGCCGGAACGTTTTCCCCCGTGCGCGATTGTTGTCGCAAAGCGGGAGGCGACAATGGCGAAACGTTCGAAGTCCGACGGCATGGATGCGGTCAGCTATGGCGATCAGCCCATTCACCGGGGCAATGGTGGAGAGACCCATCAGGTTGCCGAGGACGGATACGACGTCCTCACCACGCAGCAGGGCATTCCTGTCGCCGACGACCAGAACTCCCTCAAGCAAGGCGCGCGCGGCCCAACCCTGATCGAGGACGCGCATTTCCGCGAGAAGATCTTCCACTTCGATCACGAGCGCATTCCCGAGCGCGTTGTCCATGCCCGCGGGTATGGCGCGCACGGCTATTTCGAGACCTACAAATCGCTGAGCAAGATCACGCGGGCCGACATATTCCAGCGCGACGGCGAGCAGACGCCGGTCTTTGTGCGGTTTTCCACGGTTGCCGGCTCCAAGGGTTCGTTCGATCTGGCGCGTGATGTACGCGGCTTCGCTGTCAAGTTTTACACGCAGGAGGGCAACTGGGATCTGGTCGGCAACAACATCCCGGTGTTCTTCATCCAGGACGCCATCAAGTTTCCCGACATAATCCATTCGGTAAAGCCGGAGCCCGACAAGGCCTTCCCGCAAGCCCAAAGCGCACACGATAATTTCTGGGACTTCATCTCACTGACCCCAGAGGCCATGCACATGATCATGTGGGTGATGTCGGACCGGGCGATTCCGCGGTCGTTCCGCTTCATGCAGGGCTTCGGGGTCCACACATTCCGACTGGTCAACGCCAAGGGTGAATCGAGCTTCGTCAAGTTCATCTGGAAGCCGAAACTAGGCATGCAGTCGGTGCTGTGGAATGAAGCCGTTAAGATCAACGGCGCGGATCCTGATTTCCACCGGCGCGATCTCTGGAACGCCATCCAAAGCGGTGAATTCCCCGAATGGGAACTGTGCCTCCAGATTTTCGATCAAGACTTCGCCGATGGCTTCGACTTTGACGTCCTTGACCCAACAAAGCTCATTCCCGAGGAGATCCTGCCCGCCCAGCCGGTGGGGCGTCTCGTCCTGAACCGGATGCCGGAGAATTTCTTTGCCGAGACCGAGCAGGTCGCGTTTATGACCCAGAACGTGCCGCCAGGCATCGAGTTCTCCAACGATCCCCTCCTGCAGGGCCGCAATTTCTCGTACCTCGATACGCAGCTCAAGCGCCTGGGCAGCCCCAACTTCGCGCAGTTGCCGATCAATGCGCCGAAATGCCCGTTCCACCATCTGCAGCAGGATGGTCACATGGCATTTCAGAACCCGCGTGGCCGCGCCAATTACGAGCCCAATTCATGGGGCACTGACATCGGAGGGCCGCGCGAATCCCCCGCCCGCGGATTTCAGACATTCCCCAAGGAGGCTGACGGACCCAAAGTCAGGCTTCGTTCCGAGAGTTTTGCTGACCACTACAGCCAGGCCCGGCAGTTCTACGTCAGCCAGAGCCTGATCGAGCAGCGGCACATCGGCGATGCATTGGTGTTCGAACTGAGCAAATGCGAATTTCCAGCCATACGGGAACGCATGGTCGCCCATTTACTCAACATAGATGGCGACCTTGCGCAGACGGTAGCCGACGGATTGGGCATGAAGGCGTTGCCGCCAGCGGCCCCGCCTGCCCGGAAACCGATGATGGACCTGCCGCCCTCGGACCTGCTCAGCATCCTCAAGAACCCGCCGCCCTCCTTCGCCGGCCGCAAAATTGGCGCGCTGGTTACTGACGGCACGGATGCCCCGCTACTTGCCGCCCTAAAAGGTGCAGTAACGGCAGAGGGCGCGACGCTGGAACTGATCGCCCCTACCGTTGGTGGGGTGACACTAAGCGACGGCACTTTGCAACCTGTGCATCACATGGTTGACGGCGGACCGTCCGTGCTCTTCGACGCGGTTGCCGTGCTGTCATCGGACGAGGGCATACTGTCGCTGCTAAAGCTGCCACCGGCCCGCGACTTCGTCAGCGACGCATACGCCCATTACAAGTTCATTGCCTTTACTGAGCCTGCCACCAAGCTCTTCGCTAAAGTGGGCCTGCCCGAGGATCTTGATGATGGCTTCCTGGCCTTGGGTCCGGAGGACGATGCCGGACGGTTCGTCGAAATGTGCCGTCGATTGCGCTTCTGGGACCGGCCGGACGGGGCTTAACCTAGCTCCGCAACGCGCTACTTGCTGGCAGCATCTGATCGGAACGATCGCTTAAGGCCCTTTGGCTCGGACTGGTGCCAGAATGCCAAGCGTGGTCACGTCACGCCGCCGGTTGATCCACTGGTCCCGACTAGCTCGTTTGACCTAAGAAATGTGCGAGCGCTGCTTTCCTGGAATCTCAGGTGCTGGCGATGCACCAAGTAATCGTCTGACGAGTCCGCGAGCAACAGGGCCTCTGTCCAATTTTCACTTCGCCTCTTCTGATGGACGACCAGCCCGGCCTAGGTTGTGTACCCATAAAGCTTGCTGGATTGATCGATGCTTGATTCAAGTGTTCCGAAAGGAGCGTTTGGGATGGCGAGATACGATCTGAGCGAGGGGAGTGGCGTTTGGCCTGCCCGTGCGGCTGCTGATCTCGCCGGGCCAAGCCTCCGATATGGGCGCTGTTCCCCAGCTTCTTGACGGTTTGCCAGCAGCACAGACGGTCATCGCCGACCGTGGTACGACTCGAACGCCGTCCTCGATCTGATCGCCAAATCGGGCGCTTCGGCAAGCATCCCCAGTTGCTCGCGACGTATCGTAAGGCGCTCCATCGACCTGGCAATCTACCGACAGCGAAACCAGGTCGAGCGCTTCTTCAGTCGCCTCAAGCAATTCCGCCGCGTCGCGACCCGCTGTGACAAGCTCGCTCGCAATTTCCTCGCAGCCGTCCTACTCGCCTCAACATGGCTCTGGATTGGGATTTGTGAGTCTACTACCTAGTCGGGACTTGGCGTGGTTGGCGAACGAGTGGGCCAGCCATTCGAACGCGCAAGCGCCCACGAGCACGGCGCTCACCAAATGACGGAACAATACGATACGGTCGCGATCACAAGACTGATCGATTGTCTGTGGCTACGCGCCGGAGCGAGGCATCAGTCCGGTCACCAATACAGCAGAGCCTTAGGCGTCACTCGACCTTACTGGCGTCTGACGTCTTGTTCGGGTCTCGTGGCGCCTTCCCGACTTCCGGAACGGGGGTCGCATCTGCATCGCTGCCTGGCTCCACGTCCTAAGATCGGGCGCCTTTTTGTTCGGGTTCTTGGTCTTCTGGTTGTCCTGCGCCATTGTCGCCTCCGTCATTGCAAGGGCAAGCGACTGACATCAGTTCGGTACCATTTTTCGGATCAAAGACGCGCAGCCACCGTCAGCTTTTGGGAAACACACCAATGGTGTACGTGGCTGGAATGGGGCGCTTCACAGACGACGCACTAAGGGTTGTCGGCGAAGTCGCTGAGGGCAAATGGGCTAGTTCCCTGGGCGGTCGCTCAGGCTGAGCGTTTCACAAGGCTCCTGACTTTGTCCGTCAACTGATCTGGGCCAGGCATGGCCCAATTCACGATCGCCTCCGGATGCAGCCCCTTGCGCTGCATTGCCTTAGCGAATTCAGCGACGTCCTTCCGGTTCAGCCCGGCGATGTGATCGGCAATATCCGGCGTAATCTTGGTTCCGAGCGCCTGCAGAATGAAGCTGCCCCCACTGCTGGTTTTGAACGCCGCCTGGAGCGCGTCAAGGCGCATCCCCGCCGCCTCGGCAAGGCTGAGAACCTCCACCACATTGCGCAAGTTCGAGACCGTCAGGGCATTGTTCAAAAGCTTGGTCATCTGTCCCGAGCCAGCCGGCCCCATGTGGTGGATCGCATTGCAGTGCGTCGCCAAAATTTCCCAGCACGCCTCAAGCACGGCGGCTTCGCCACCCACGAAGGTGGTGAGCGTCCTCTCGAGCGCGCCCGGGCGCCCACCACTGACGGGAGCATCAAGATAGTCGATTCCGCCGGCGGCGAGTTTGGCTGCAAAACCTGCCGCTGCCTCTGGATCGCCCGTGGCATGATTGATGACGATACCGCCCGATTTCATGGTGCCGATCACCGCGGTCTGCAGCAGCTCGGCAAGTTCGGCATCGCCGGGCAGACACAGGCACAGCACCGATACGGAGGCGGCCAGGTCATTGGCGCCTTGTGCAAGTGAGTAGGGCAGACCGAGCAATGGTGCATAGGACGCCGGTCGCCGCGCCCAGACCTGCAGGTCGAAGACCGGGGCAATGGCAGCGGCCATGGGACCACCCTGATCGCCCAGCCCTATAAAGCCCACTTTGCCGGTCACTTTGCACCGCCGATCATCGTCAAGGCCATGTCCCAAAGGCGGTCTGCATTGGCGGGGTCGATCGCATAGGGCGCAACGCCCTGCAATGGATTGCCACGCTCGATCACCAGTTCGGCTTCTTCGCAATGGTCGAAGTATCACCCGGAAATCCCTTCCAGCAACGGCGAGGCCGCGAGAAGCACCGAAGTGGCGGCGCCCTGTTCGGGCGTCTTGCGCAGGTGCTCGGGGGTGCGCAGCCCGCCGGTATGGCGCTGCAAATTGGTGGCGATCGCGCCGGGATTCAGCGCATTGCCAGTAATCCCGTCGGCGGACCACGTGCGTGCGATTCCCACTGCCATGAGAATGCAAGCGGTCTTGGACTGCCCATAGGCCAGCACCGGATCATAGCTGGTAAACCGGAAATCGGGATCGTCCCATTGAACGGAACCGAAGAGGCTGCCGGTGGAACTGACCGAGACTACCCGCGCGCCCTGGGCAGCCTTCAGCCAAGGATGCAGTTCAAGCGTCAGTGCAAAATGGCCAAGATAGTTAGTGGCAAACTGCAACTCGCGACCATCCGCATTGCGGTCCAGGGTCGGCAAAGCCATGACGCCAGCATTGTTGATGAGGGCGTGCAGCGGACGGTGCCATCCCGCAACAAATGCCCGGACGGAGGCGAGGTCGGCCACATCCAATGCGCTGACATGGATGTTGGGATTGCGCGTGGCGGCGCGCAGGTCGCTAGCCACGGCCTCGGCGGCGTCAGGGCGGCGGGCCGCTATGGTTACATCGGCGCCTGCTCTAGCCAGCGCTCGCACCGTTTCAATGCCGATGCCACTGGCACCTCCGGTGACGATCACTGTCCTACCGGTCAGATCGACGCCGGCCAGCACCTCGCTGGCGGTGCTCGTGAAGCCGAAGCCCGTGCTGATCCGTGTCATAATTTCTCTCCTTGTTGGGAGAGACAGAGATAGTCCCCGACAATTGGTTCGGGTATTGGTGCAGCATGGCACGCAATGATGAGACATTTCGAACAGTTGGCACGCTGCCGCCCGGGGAACTGAGTGCTTTCCTGGCCGTGGCGCAGCAGGGTGGGTTCCGCGCCGCAGCACGGGTCACAGGGTCCAGCCCCTCAGCGATCAGCCACGCTGTAGCGGGACTGGAGGCGCGGCTGAAGGTGCAGTTGTTTCTGCGCACCACCCGCAACGTCTCCCTAACCGCAGCAGGCAAGCGATTTGCCGATGAGCTCCTGCCTGCCATGGCGCAGATCGACAGGGCCGTCGCCGCCTTGAGCGAGCTTTCAGGCCGCCCCTCGGGCAAGATCCGCATCAATGCCGATCCGGCAGCGGCCGAACAGCTCATGGGCACCCTTATCCTGCCGTTTCTCGCAGCCTATCCCGAGATGGAAATCGAAATCGCTGGCGAGAAGCGGCTTGTCGACATCGCTAAGGATGGCTTCGATTGCGGCATCAGGGTTGGAGGCCTCGTCGCCGGCGACATGGTCGCTGTGCCGATCAGCCCGCCCCAACAGCATATCGTGGTGGCCTCTCCCGAATACCTGGCAGCGGCCGCACCCATCTCGTCTCCAGCCGATCTGGTCCACCATTCCTGCATCCAGCTGCGCATGCCCAGTGGCAACCTGTATCGCTGGGAGTTCGAGCGCAATGGCGAGGGTATCCAGATCGAAACCGCTGGACGGCTGGTCCTGACCAATTCGAGGCTAATCCTCGCCGCGGTTCAGTCCGGACTTGGGCTTGGCTATGTGAACCGATGGGCGGTACGCCGGGCACTGGCGGAGCAGCGGGTCGTTCAGCTTCTGCCGGAATGGACGCCGCCCTACGCAGGATTGAGCCTCTACTACCCAAAACACCACCATCTGAGTGCGGGCATGCGCGGCTTCGTCGAATTCGCGCGCAAAACCCTTCGGACCTGACGTGGTTTGGCTGGCGGCTACTGGGCGTCATAGTCCTCCGCTATTGCGGCAACGACTGTGAATCGCAACCAGCCGTAACCGCATGTTCGAGGCTATGCCGCGGCAGCTTTCGGGTACCTGCAATGGCAGCCCGAACGGCAGGAATGGGGCGCGTTGCCGCCTGGTAGCTCACGACCCCATCTCTGCCGTTCAGGCCCCGAGAGCAAACTCCTGAAAGCCGCCGTTCATCGCGATCAGGGCTTCGTCTTCGAGCAGCAGCGCGACAGGCTTTTTTTCCATGAGGGACATGTTGCACACCGACCTGCGACAAGCCAGCAACCATGGAACTAAGGCGGGCTGTGGCCATTAGCCACCCCAGAGACCGGCGCGCGTCAACTGGACGTGGCGGCATAGGGAACAGGGATGGTTTTTCCAGTCTCCCGCCCTGGCCAACGAAACGGCAGCCGAGCCCTTATCCCGCCCGCGCCGGTCTCAATGAATCGTCTTTTCCTCGGGAAAGTCGATCCAGAACTTCGCGCCTGTTCCGTCATCTTGCGTCGAGAATTCCAGCGCCCCGCCTAGTTGACGGGCCAGCGCCATGACGACCTTCATGCCCAACCCACTTGTATTCGCCGGATTGAAATCGGGCGGCAGCGGTTCACCCGAATTGGCGACGGTGAGCGTATGCCGTCCCGGGGTCGACTGGTGGAAACCTACCGCTATCCTGCCGCTGCCGTGCTTGGTCGCATTGATGACCAGCTCGTTGAGCACCAGTCCAAGGGGAACCAGCAAGTCTGCTGCGAGTGAAGCGGGATTTACATCGATCAAAATAGGCCTGTCCGCGGTCAACGTACCCTGCAGTTCAGCCATAAGGTTCTCGATGTAGCCCTTCGCATTCACCGAACCCGCACTCTGGTTCTTGAAAATATGCTGGTGTACCCGCGCGACCGACCCCACCCGCAATGCTGCCACCCCAAGCTGGTCAGCGGCGTGAGATCCCTCCACCTGCCTGGCCTGGAGCTGCAGCATGGATGAAACCAACTGCAGGCTGTTCATCACTCGATGGTCGATTTCCTGCCCGA
This sequence comes from Devosia sp., assembly GCA_049647065.1. Classification (GTDB taxonomy): domain Bacteria; phylum Pseudomonadota; class Alphaproteobacteria; order Rhizobiales; family Devosiaceae; genus Devosia. The sequence goes on from JBARWY010000019.1 coordinate 21,320, forward strand.
GCATTCGGGCGGTCTCCAATGCGCCGGAGAGCTCAGCAACCGCGTTACGTGCGGCCAGCCGTAGTTCCATCTGGTCCATGACAACCGAAGCGAGATGACGAAGATGGCGGATCTGGTCCTCGGTGACCGGTTTGGGCTGGCGATCGATTACACAGAGCGTGCCCAGGTTAAATCCGTCCGTCGTGGTCAACGGTACACCCGCGTAAAATCTCAGACCGAACTCACCCGCCACCAGCGGATTTGTAAGAGATCGAACATCCGTCGCCGCGTTCTCCAGCACCCAGGCATCGTCCTGAATGATAGCGGAGGCGCATAGCCCGGGCTCTTTTCCGATTTGCTCGACGCCATCCAACCCGTAGTGAGACTTGAACCAGACCCGATCCGTATCGACCAGGCTGATGATCGAGATCGGTACGTCGAATAGGCTGGCCGCGAGGGCGGTGATACGATCGAACGATCCATCCGGGGGAGTATCGAGAATGTCGTAGCGCCGTACTGCGGCCAAGCGGGCTGCCTCGGCATCTTCGTCGATGCGGGTGAAAATGGGTTCCTTGGACACAGCACTTCCCTCCTGGCCAAGGCCATGGCGTATCTAGCGACCATCCGCGCACCGGCAAAATGGTGTTCCTCCTTACCGCATCTGCGCTTGGTCCACCAGTTCGGCAGACCATCACTCAGTGAGTGATAGGCAAGGAGGCCCCGAAAATTGTGAAGGAAAATAGTCTCGTCAGGATCGTCATACTGGGCGTGGCAGTCGTTGGCCCGGGACCTGGCCAACCGGATCCGCGCGATCCAGCAAATCGGGGCGGGGAACTGGGCGGCGGGGCTCCATTCGCTGTTCTCGATCGTGTCCCGGGCGGGCACGAGCGGAAAGGTCTGCTAACCACATCCGGATGCGAAAACGCGCGTGTGGTGCGGCCCCCAATGCTGCCAAGCCGTCGACGTCCGCTTTTCCAAAGAACTATCTAAAAGCGGACAGTCCGCAACCCACCCCATCATTGACGTGCCGGCGGCTTAAGCCGACTGGCAGCTTTCGGGAAATCGGCACAGTCACCTGAACGGCCGGAATGGGGCGCGATGCCGACTGGCAGCAACCGACCCCATTGCGGTCGTTCGGCGCGAATTTCGAAAATGATCAAAGCCGACATTCGATAGGTGCAGAAACCGCATTCAGGGTGCGGTCGTCGGTTACGACGTCCGGCGAATCCCAGACGGGGTGGCCCGCCGAATTAAGGCGGGCCACCTGGACTTAAAACTTACCATTGATGCCGGCTGTCACGCCAAGGCTGTAGCTCTTACCGACGTTATTCAGGCTGGTCGCGACGTTCGCCTCTCCAAAAAGCGAGACCCTCTCATCCGCCCAGTCAAGCGAGCCGCCGAGACCGACGCCGCCCCATAACGGATCGTTCTTGCTGCTGACGCTATCTGTGCCGATCAGCGTCGAAGTGTCCCCGAGCAACTCGTAGCTCGCGTTTGCCACGCCATAGAGGTGGGTGCTGCCGGCCTGGCCGTTCGTGTCCTGCCAATCGGCTTCGTAGTCGGCCGAAATGCCGAGGCGCCCGACAAGGCTGTCGCTGCGATCGAGCCGAACAGTGTTCCCGAAAGGATCGAGGAAGTCTGTGAAGCCCACACGCGAATAGGACATTTGGGCCTGCGGCGTCACGGACCATTTGTCTCCGACAGCGAATTGCTGGCCGGTCTCGAGGCTGAAGGCATAGCCAAAGCCGTCATTGCCGGAGACGATCGAGCGGCCGAGCGTGTTTGAATAGAGGCTCGTGTCGAACCAGGTCAGCTTGCCCTGGGCATCAAGATAAAGCCCGCTATCGCCAAACCAGGTGAGCCCCCCGCCCAGACCGACCGCCGTGCCGGTGACTTTGCCGCTGCCGGATGCGGAGCCGATATCCGCAGAGATATTGCCGATCTGCAGATTGGCGCCGCCCACGATTGTACTGTCGTCCGATTGCCCGATCACACCATCAACGCCACCCTGCAACCGCAGCGTATCGACCGTGTAGCGCGCACCGGTTGTCGATGACCCAGGTGCGTTCACCAAGTGCTTGGTCTCGATGCGGCCCCAGAGGCCGCGGCCCTGGTCTATGCCCCCGGACCACGAGCGGTTGCCCAGGCGCTGCTGCAGTGTATCCATCTCGTTGAAGGATTGCAGCGCTGCGGCGACGTAGGCCTCCACGACGGGCGCGGCGGGCTGGAAGATCGGTGTGCCGGGGTCAGCCGGGTCGACGAGGCTGCGCAGGTACCAGTCGCCATCGGCACTGGTCGGCGTGCCCTGGTAGAGGCCGTAGAGATAGGCACCACCCGCAACGGCCTGCTGTCCGTTAACGACCATATCGCCGAGCAAGGTAAAGCTGCCGGTTGAGGCGCCGGCCACGTCGACGATCCTGATACCGTTGACCGTGGCTCCGCTGCTGCTACCCACCTTGGTCACGGCAACATTGGTATTGCCGGTGCTGTTGCCGGTGATGGCGAGCAGGTCCCCCGCCGCTCCGTCGCCAGCCAAGGTGGACTGGATTTCCAGCAATGTGCCGGTGCCGGCATAGTTGCCATCGATTGTGAGCGTGCCCAGGGCAGCACCGCCCGGTGCGATCTGGTCGACCGTCAGGGCCTTGGCGCCCAGTGCCACCGTGCCCACGCCCTCGAGGCGCGGTATCGCAATACCGGCTGCCGCTACGGCCGAGACGTCAAACCTGCCATCCGCGACCACCCGGTTGGACGCGATCGCGCCAGCGCCAGAAAGTGCCAGTGTGCTGCCGCTGCCAATGATTGTGTCGCCGGTATAAGTGCTGACGTCAGTCAATGTCAGGCTGCCGGTGCCAGTGGTCGTCAGGCTGCCGGTGCCGCTGAAACCGGGGCCGCCGATCGAAAAGCCGTTGGTGTCGACGGTCAGTCCGCCACCGGCAATGATGAGCTCGGAAACGGTTAAGGTGCCCATGAAGGCGGGATCGCTGGCGAGGGCGCGCAGGGTGGCATCGTTGAAGTTTACCTGACCGCTGCCCGTGCCCTTGGTCAGGTTGGTGGTGGCGAGCGTCCCACCGCCGGCTATGTTGATGACACCAGCACCTGTCCCGCTAAAGCCGAGACGTGCCCCGATTTGGGCACCGACAAAGCCGCCGTCCAGAATGTTGAGCGTTGCACTGCCGGCGCCGCCGACACTCAGAACGCCGCCAACAGACCACTGCGATCCCGCGCCCGTCACGGTGATGGTATTCACGCGGCCCGCCGCTGAAGAGGTGGCGACACCACCCGCCGTGTTCAAAACACTGCCGTTCTGGACGATCAGTGAACCCGAGGACGAATTCAGGATGAAACCATTGGTGTAACCGGTAGTCGCACCGGTGACGCCCAAAACCATTGAAGCGGCCGGGGTAGCAACGCTGACCCCTGTGGCCCCGGTGGGTGGCGCTCCACTGGACCAATTCAGGCCGTCGTTCCAGTCGTTGCTGGAGCTTCCGTTCCACGTTTGCGCTGTTGCCGCTGTCGTGGTGCCGAGCGTCATTGCCGCGATCGACACTCCCGCCAAGAAAGCCTCGCGCCATTTTCTGGAAGAAACTCTGGTGAACTTTTGCCCGATGAGGCCCGAAAAAGCATTTTTGCGCTCACGTTGAGCGCCAATGAGAATGGTCATATCAACTCTCTATATCGGCGGGTGGCGTCGCCGGTGGTCCGTCGAAAGTTATGCCTGCGTATGAGGCGGGAAATCGCTAAATTAAAATGGGCGGCACCGCAGCAGGGCGAAATTAGTCTGCGCCTCCCATGATGCAATGAGACGACGGCAATCGCTCATTCTTTGGGATAAGGGATTAACCAAAAGTTAATCCGTACTGTCACGCGGCAGCGTCGGCAATCATCGAAGGAGCCGAAAAGCGGTCAGGCCGATCTCCAACCCGCTACCGCCAATCTGCTATCGACTCCATTGAGGTCTTTAGAATTTGCTGTGCAGGGACTGTGAAGCCGTCTGCATGCAGAGAAGAGCTCGTCAACTCATCAACCGACAACAGTTCATCGTCTGGCACCTCGAGCCATGAGCGTGCGCTGGACACCGTGGTGACCCATCGCCATTTTGACTCTCCAGGAGTTTCCTCAAGCCCCGCCCTGGGCATGAACAGGGCGGATCGGCTTTCCGACCGGAGATGCCCAGACACTTCGCTCCACGTTGGACGGTATTGCCCAACGTCGCCAACCCGACTGGGGTATGCTTTCGACCATCTGTGCCCAATAGCAGCCAGTCCGTTGCCCACCCCGTCCAAGCCGCCGGCACCCGGCAACCTTCGTGGGATCAAAGCCGCCGGACTGCTGACGACCCCATTTCGGTCAACTACTCGGCATTCGAAGCGCCTCGAAAGCAGACGATGATCAGTCGTTGGTAAGCGAGCGCAGCCGAGTGGGCTGGCAACCAGAACTACAGTAGGAAATCGGAACGGCTACGCTCGATCACGATTTGCCGCAGCGACACGTTTGCAGGTGCGGCCAGAGCGTAGAGTATGGTTTCAACCACGTCCTTATTTGATAGGCCTTCCCCTGCTTCACGTGTCCTGTTCCACTCCGCCATCGTAGGCGATACATCCTCAATGATGCCCGGATATACCGATGTAATCCGCACGGGGGTTCCTGCCAGTTCCTCTACCAAGCCTTGCGTAAACCCATCTTGCGCGGCTTTCGCTGCCCTGAATGGAAGCGAGGCGCCAACAAACCGAGCATACTGCAAACCAGACATCGAAACGACGTTATGGATATCCGCGCGCGCGCGAGCCTTCAATAAGGGCAGAAGCTGTCGGGTCAGTATCATCGTGCCGGTGACTGCCGAGTTCACCACGGCCATGATTTGCTCGTCGGTGTGATCTTCCAGGTTTCCAGATGTGAACTGCGCCCCGTTGTTGACCAATATGTCGATGTCGGGATGCAACGCCGCGATTTGGTTCGCCGCGGCAAGGATGGATTGAGGGCTGGATAAGTCACAGACAAAGCTATCGACTTGTGGTCCGCCGTTGCCAACAATGACTTCAACGACTTCTCGCAACATGTCGGAGGAGCGCCCTAGAAGTATCGGAATGGCACCTCGAGACGCAGCCACGATGGACAGCGCCCGGCCGAGTCCTCGGCCTGCTCCCGTAATGACAATCTTCCTGCCCCGCACTGACGCTACCTAGGATGACTGTTGCAAAGAACGAAGTCCTCTTATCATGAATTCGCGACCAAAGCAGACCGTCGCCTTCCCACCCCAGTGTTGCCGGTGTCAGAGTCAGAGCGGACCGACCGCTTTCGGGGAATTGAAATGACGGAATAAACGGCGGAAATGATGGCCTTGCCGATGACGTAGGATGATCCGGAACCTGAAAGGAAGTCGTGGTTCTCGTCGGCCTTGGGCGACAGCGCGGACAGGAGCGCAGCGTTGATGTAGTAGCCATGCACAGCCACCCGGCTGACGACGCCGACCGCCGCATCGGCGAGCCAATTTCGTCCGGCGGACCGGCTGTAAGATACTATTCGGCTGACGGCTGATTCATAGCTTCGACGAGGGTACGTGAGCACCAATTGACGGAACCGCTCGTCCCTTCAAAATGATCGATTTGCCAGCCATGCTTTGCCTCCTCGATCAACTCGAAGGTGAGTTCCACGGGCTCCCTGCGATTGTGGAAGGTGACCTCAACGGTAGCGCGTCGTCCTTCGCCGGGTTCTGTTGGAGAAAACATGAGCTGCGTGACCTGGGGATTGCTCGCACCGACCAGGGGGTCGATACCCATGGAAGCTATGATTTCTGGTGATAGACGAGCCCCAGCCATCTCTTTCGTCAGCCGGTCTGAAAAATAGGGTGCTAAGTCGCCTACTCCGCCGGTGATATAGGCCCCGTAGAACGTACCCATCACGTCCATTGGCGAGGTGAATTCTTGTGTCAGAGCTAGTGTCGGTTGCACAACGAAAAGAGCGGCAAAGGCCCGTCTGTACATTTGATCGCGCATATTCATCCAAGACATCAACTTGACCGCCCACTTCGTAACGGGGACATTCCTTGCGGAGTTCCATTCCCCAATCCCCCTAGCGAGTTGGGAACACAACGATGGCTGGCCCCGATCGACTCGGCAAACGGAACATGTCGATCGCCCACCGACGTGGACATGCCAGGCGGTCGCGCCAGCTAGATGTCTGCTCCAGGGCATCTCGCAAAAAAAGCAGACTGACTGCAACCCACCCCAAAGCGGCCCGGGGGCTGAGACGTCCAAACCGCCACCTTCGACCTGAGGCTTTGATGCGCTTTGCTGGTGACGAAGCTCATTCAGGCGAAACCAGGCCTGGTTGATGAGGGCCAATCGTGACCACATTGTCGCTGTCCGAAATGACGCTGTGGCGATGGGTAATGGCAATGATCGTGACTTCGTCGCGGATAAGGCGCAGCCGGTCCATGATGTCTCTTTCGGTCTCGGCGTCTAAGGCTGAACTCGCCTCGTCCAGAAGTAGGACCTCAGGATCAGCGTACAATGCGCGGGCGATGGCGATGCGTTGACGCTCCCCGCCAGACAGCTTCAAGCCGCGCTCGCCGACCACCGTTTCGAAGCCCGCCGCCAGCCCCTCAATGAAGGAGAGAATCGCAGCCCGTTCTGCGGCACGGCGCAGACGGACCTCTTCGAACGGGCGACCGAGGACGATGTTGGTGGACAGAGTGTCGTTCAGCAGCACGATGTCCTGCGGAACCGCAGCCACATGAGCGAACCAGTCGGCGCGAGCAATGGCGCCGAGATTGGTGCCATCGACCGTGATGCTCCCTGCAGTAGGACGCATCGCTTTCAACAGCAGCTTGAACAGGGTGGATTTGCCGGCGCCGGTATCGCCCGTGATATAAGTGATAGTGCCACGACGGGCGGAAAAATTGACGCCGAAGACCCCGCGACCGTTCGGGTAGAGGTATGCGACGTCGTCAAAACTGATGACACCCCTGGTGATGACGAACGGGCGATTACTTTCAGGATCGTCATGAGCTTCTGCCTGCCACATGCGGGCAAACGGCAGGAAGTTGGAATAGGACTGAGCGAACTGCTGGATTGCCTGCCCCATCATCTGGAAGGGGATGTTGAGCTGGAGGAGCAGGGTGTTGAACAGGACGAGGTCGCCCACACTCAACTCGCCGGCGGCAACACGCGGAACGAGCAGCCACAGGGTAATGGCAAACTGGGTGGCCAGTGCGAGGCCGAACACGAAGGCGTAGCGCACCTGTGTTGTCGCGTAACGGCGGAAGGCTTCCAGCACCGTGCGCTCGCGGTTGGTAAAGTGGCCGATCATCCAGCGGTCGGACTGGAACTGCCGCAGAGTGTCCATCGAGGAGATGGCATTCCCTACAAAGCGGGAGCTTGCCTGGGATTGCTCGATGGCCTCGTCGAGGTGGGGGCGAGTGACCGATGCAGCGCGGGCGACCAGCGCCACATAGACGACACCATAGCCAAACACGATGACGGCCACATCTATATTGAGCACGGTGCCTAGCAGGCCCAGCGCCAGGATCAACTGGACAATGCTGGGCAGGATGGCGGCGAGGGCGAATTGAACGACGATGTTGAGTGCGCTGCTGCCCTTTTGCTGGGCGCTTTCGATCTCGGTTGGGTTGTGATCGAGGAAAAAGGACGGGGTCTTCTCGACCAGTTGGGCGAAGAACGAAGTGGAGGTGACGAAGTTGAGGCTTTCCGAGGTCATAAAGGTGAGGAAGGCCGACATGCGTTGCAGCGCATAGGCGGCGCCCATGAGAACTGCATAGAGCATGAAGGCCCACATGAGCTCGGTGGGGGGCGATTGCGCGGTCACCTGGTCGATAAGGCGGGAAAAGAGGTAGGGGGCGCCTATGGCAGCAATCGTCCCCAGAAGAGTCGTTCCCAGCACGGCGAACAGCACCAGCCGAGCGGTTTTGAGGTAGCGGAAGAGGATCGCCTTCAGTGGTGGGGAGATCAGGGCAAAGTCCAATTTCACTTTCGCCTCCTCCTGATGGACGACCAGCCTGGCATAGTCAGATCGGTGCGTGCTTGGCGAACGAGAGGGTAAGCCATCGGACAGCGCAACTGCCCACGTCACGGGCACGGCGCTCCTCCACATGACGGGACAAGACTATGCTGTCGCTATCACGAGCTTGATCGATCCCGACTTTAGCAACGAGGCCTCAGTCCTTTGGCCCGGTCACCGCCGACGGCCTTGGGCGTCACTCGATTTTGCTGGCGTCCGACGTTTTGTTCGGGTCTCGTGGCATCTTCCCGACTTCCGGAACGGGGGTCGCATCTGCATCGCTGCCTGGCTCCACGTCCTGAAGATCGGGCGCCTTTTTGTTCGGGTTACTCGTCTTCTGGTCGTCCTGCGCCATTGTCGCCTCCGTCGTTGCAAGGGCAAGCGTCTGATAGCAGTTCAGTTCCATTTTTCGGACCAGAGACGCGCGGCAAGCGTCCGCTTTTGGGAAACAAATCCGATGGTGTGGATGGCTGGAATGGGGCGCAGTGCTGACAGCGCACCGACCACCACGAGATCATCGGCACAGCCATGTTTTTGCTGCCAATCGTGCACAGCCTGTTTAGGCTGTCCGTTTGGTCGCTTCGAGAACCTGGAGACGCTGGCTCTCGAGAACGTGCGCCTTTACCTCTTCAAACCAGTCGGAAGGAAGTAGACCGACCACGCAGGTGTCGACGGCCGCCGGACGTGTTGAGAGATATTCGCCCGGGCGGAGATCCGGACCGGGCCAAGCGAACACATTCAATTCGCCCGTGTAGATCCACGATGGTTTTTGATCGAGACGGAGGTGCTTTTTGAGTTTGGGAGGGACTTCGATCGCGCGCTGCCCTTTTTGGGGAGGACTGTGAGAGATCCCCAGAACGTATGCAATCGAATGGGGACCTTCGGTGTCCACGGCCATCACAACGGCACATGGGTACACTTTCCCACCGTCCTCCCGGAGGTCGGCCTGAGACGCCCAGAGATACTCATAAGCGATGACGTGGCCGACTGGGGGGACGCTGGGTATTTTCATTTGCTAGGCTCTTATTTGATGACGCTCTTGGTGTAGAACGCCTTCGTCCGGCAAATCGTCTAGATTGAATGGCTTATTGGTCGCGACCCTTGCAGACTTAAGAAGGGAAACTTCGCGATCGGTGAGCTGTCCGGCCGTAATGACCTTGCGATAGTTCGAGATGAGTTCTTCGTACTGCAGAGCGGATATAAGATAGGCGGCCGGACGGTCGTACTTGGTGACCTCAACAGGTCCTTCGTGCGTTTTGTCCAGCCACTTTCCGAAGGTCTTTTGGATCTCCGTGGATTTCACGCTTACCATGATATATTCCTTGATGTCTACGGATGTTCCGTAACATCCACATTATGCGCATAATGTTGACGGTTGTGTCAAGTCTTCAGGAACATGGCGGGAGCTGCTCGCAGGCTGCGACGACGTCCGCTGGCCCGCGTCATTCAATGCCGGCGAACGGTTCGCGCCAAGCATCGATGGCGTTGAGCCGGTTATGCCAGGAAACTATGTTGCCGTAGCGCTCCACCGGTATCGAGGCCTGCCCGGCAAAGGGTAGCGCCGTGGCAAGGCGGAAATCAGCATAGGTCGGGCTGCTACCGACCAGCCACTTGCGTGTCGCCAGCGTGGCGTCGAGAATAGCGGCATACCGATGAAATTCGGCGACATGGTCGGCAATGACGGCAGGATTTGGTGAGCCCATGAACGGCATCCCGATAAAGTTATGCCAGACTAGTGCTCCTCCAGCCTTCGTGAAATGATGGGCACTCCAACTCACCCATTTCATCATCTCCACCGCGTGCTCTGGCGGCCAGAAGTTGCCGCCGGTCATCTGCGAAAGTCGGAGGGCAACCGCGTCGGTTTCCCAGATAGACGTGCCGTTCTCCACTAGCAGGGGAGCCAGGGTATTGGCATTGAGCGGCAGGAAGAGGTCCCGGTCATCACCCTTGGGACTGTATCGCACCAACCTGACTGGAGCCTGGAGATAGCGCGCCACCGCCACGGCGACGCGCGGATTCATGTTGTGTGTGTAGTAGAGAACCGGTTCGGCGACCGACTGCGACATGTTAGCGCCCACTTCCTACATCAGTCGAAGAGCGACTAGCCCTTTCTAAGGCGGTGAGGATGGCCGCAAGGCTAGTTTAGAGGGCCTTTCGTGGGCCTGGAGCCGGCGGCAGGCCGGTTCTCCCGGAGCGGTTGCATCCTAGCTGCCACATTGCTCACCGGCCCAACGCTCCAGCCCTCGCCGTGAGGACAGTGGTACGTTGACCGACCCTACTCATGACCTTGCGCCAAGTCCTTCGTACTTTGGCATGCGCGAAAGCCCGACGCATGCAGCTTGGCCGGATACCTAGGTCATCGGCGCTCGGCGACGTCGATGACCTCAAGCCGTGGTCTTGGTCAGGGAGCAGGCCTCGTGACACCATAGGTTTGTTCAAGAGCGCCAAGTTCGGGACCACGCGGCAAGTCCTTAGCGTCCCATTGGACGAAGAAGTCTTCATAACCACCCGGGGTGAACACGATCATCAGCTTCCCGTCTGTCTTGTTGATAAAGCCATGCGGCTGGCCGGCATCGACCGAGATGAAGGTACCCGGACCGCCGTCAATCACCTGATCGCCGACGTGGAATTCGTAAGACCCTTCGAGCACATACCAGGTCTCGGATTCCTTGCTGTGTGTGATCGATGGACCAGGGCCTTCGCCCGCCTTCCCATCGATGATGATCAACCCTAATTCGCCATCGGTCTGCGCCGCACTGGCAAGGACGTGTATTGTTTGGGCGGCGGGCGTGACGACCTGTTCCTCACCGGCCATAGTGATGATTGGTTCGTAGGCGAAAGCGGGGACGCTGTTGGACAAAAGAGCGAGCAGCAGCAAAGTAAGAACTCTGGTCCCGGTCATGGCGACCTCCTTGATTGCAATATGCAAATTGCTTCTAGCAAACATCTCCAAGGAGCTTTGTCAGTCGATCGTAGGACATCACTCTGGCGCCGCGACGAAAAGGCTGCCAAGATCGTGATTGAAGAGATCTTGTGGGATCTGCTGAGCCTTGGAAACTCTTGCAGAGCAGCAACGTGCGGCGTTGCAGCAATCTTGGTGGGTGGCCATGAGTGGCCGCTTCTCCGACTGGCGTCAGGTTTCTTCCGAAGTCGAGCGTCGCGGGCATCCCAAGCCTGAGCGCTGGTTCACCGATGAGCGCTTGCAAAGCAAGGTTGATGCCGTCTGTACAGCCGCCCGCTTCGCACATCTTACGCCTGAGAGCCATCCGGTCTGGCGCGTCATCCAGCGTAACCATGTCGCCAACTGGATGCGTGACTTCGAAGGTTTCGCGGCAAGTCATCTGGGCAGCGCTGACGACCGGTGGTTTGCCAAGATCGGTGGCTCGGGCGTTACCCTGCGGCGGGGTTGGGACGAGCTGGCGCATGCCCAACGATCCGATATTCGCAATGATCCCGATATCTGTCCCTACCTCGCCTACCTCACCCACTTCGAAAACCGTGTGATACGGCAGTGCGAAACAATGGCCTGGGCAGCATTTGACTTAGCCTTCCCGACTGCTGACCTACCGCATTGGCGCGGTCCTGGCGCCGGCCACGTGCTTGCCACGCTGGAGAAGGTCGGAGAAGACTGGAAGATCGCCGCGTTTAGCGTCATTGACGACAACTTTGGGCAGACCGCCGCGCCCACTTGGCAAGTGGACCGTGCCTGCCGGGTTCAGCAGGCAAATCCACCGGCATTGCAACTGGTAGACGTTGATGATCGCGTCTCAGTTGCGAGCGGCACCCTGCGCCTCTCTGTAAGAAGTGCAGACCAGGCATTGCGCAGGGCGGTAACAGAGATGGCAGATATGGACTGGGGCACCATGGAAGTCGGACACAGCGTACCGATCGTCTATGATCCGGGCAACGACTTACCGGTAAGTATATGGTGGGCCGGGCGTAGGGGTGGCCGTCTTTACGTCAGTTGCGACAACGCCGATTTGCTACGCACACGGCTCGACCAGGCATCGAGGGTGTTGGGCTTATCACCATCGCAGCACCGACTGGCGACCGCGATCGTGGAAGGCCTTACCCTGCCAGAAGCCGCAAAGTTGGAAGGCGTTCGATTGTCCACAGCCAGAACCCAGCTGCAACGTGTGTTCGACAAGGTTGGCGTGCGCGGGCAACCCGCACTAGTACGAAGCCTCCTAAGTATTGCCGCCCGGAATTAGAGCATGGTCGGAAATACAGGTCGTGCGGTGCCGGTGCCTGCTTTCCGATGCGCTCGTCATTGAAGCGGCCCTGTTAACTAGACAGCCATCCTTTGCGTCGCAACGAACTAAGCAGACCCGCAGCTTTCGGGAATTGATCGAGGGGCCGCCAATGGCCGGAATGGGGCGCTTTACAGAACCCAACTAACGTCTCCATTTGCACAGCACGATAACCTGAGCATTTCTCAAGATGTCCTTCATCTGGCGCGAGGCGAACGATGCTTATTTGGGCCATGCAGTTTTCTGCTAGTCATTGAGCTCGTTGGGATGTGGCAAGGTTTTGCCGTCTGGGCTGTCGAGACCGGCAATTGCTGACAGGTCTTCCTCTGTCAGTTCGAAATCCCATACGTCGAGGTTTTCTACCGCGCGTTCGAGCTTGCTTGATTTGGGTAAGACGACAAGGTCGAGTTGCAGGTGCCAGCAGATTATGACCTGTGCCGGGGATTTTCCATGTCGCTCGGCAATTCCGGTGATGACTGGGTCTTCCAGCAGCTTAGTGCCCTTGCCGCCAAGCGGGCTGTAGCTCTCCGTCACAATGCCATGCTGTTTGTGCCAGTAGCGGCTGGACCCCTGCTGAAATCGCGGATGGAGCTCGATTTGGTTGACCGCCGGTGTCACCCCAGTCTCTCCGATAATGCGTTCAAGGTGCTCTGGCAGGAAGTTCGACACGCCGATTGAGCGGATACGGCCCTGCTGTTGTAGCTCGATAAATGCCTTCCAGGTCTCGACATATTTGTCGCGTCCGGGCGCCGGCCAATGGACAAGGAACAAATCGAGTTGGTCGAGTTCGAGCTTTGCCATGGTCTGATCGAAAGCGCGCAGGGTGCTGTCATAACCTTGCAAGCTGGTTTGCAGCTTCGACGTGACCCAGATGTCGCGACGGCGTGTTTTGGCGAGCTTGAGGCCCTGACCAACCCCTGCTTCATTTTGATAGGCCTGGGCGGTGTCGATGTGGCGATATCCTGCATCGATCGCATCACTTACCAGTCTCGGCGCTTCTGCTTCCGAAAGACGCCAGACGCCGAGTCCGAGGCGGGGAATGGTGTTGCCGTCATTGAGGGTAATATTTGGAGGCAGTGTCAAAGCGATCTCCTTGGCGCGTTTGAACCTCAACGAATGCCCAGGCGATTGGCTGCGACACGGATGGGAAAGATGTCCGCTTTTGGGAAAGCGCCAACGATTGATCAACGGCCGCAACGGGGCGCCTGGCTGTCCGGCCGCTATCAACCCGGTACCGCTTAGAAACCGTCCCTAACGCCATACCTGCCGTCGATTTCGGCCATCGCCTGATCAGTGACCTGGTCGAGCCGGGCAATTTCCATAAAATGTTCCTCGAAGCCGCCGGGCGTGACAAACGTGAGGACCAAGCCGTCCTCCTCTCCCACGTTCTTCCATTGGTGAGGAACATTGGGCGGCAGCGTGACGGTGGTTCCCGGACCAGCATCAAATTCGTCAGGGCCACACCAAAAGTGGAATGAGCCAGAGACCACGTGGAAAATTTCGGTCTCCCGCGTGTGGACGTGCCAATCGGGTCCGGTGCCAGGAGCGATAAGGCCCTCGAATATCCCCACGCTTCCTGCGGTGTCTCGGCCTCGGGCCACTATGCGAATTTCATCGCCGCGGGCCGTGCGACCGAGGCGTGGATCGGTCGGCCTTCCCACAATTGCTCTATCGAAAGTCATACGCTGCCCTCCGCGGTGAAACGATATCAGTACCGCGGCAACTCGGTCGAGAGGTTACGCCGCCTCGCCGTCTCAAGTCGCCACCATCAAGTGACCGCGACGCCGGGCACGGCAGCCTTCAGGAAAGACAAAAGCACGGAATGAACGGCCTGATTGGGGCGCATTGCGGACCACAGCGCAGCCATTTCTCTACCCGCCGGGCCAGAGCTTATGGTGAAAATAGCCGTGATACCCTGCTCAAGATCAGATCGTGCTCGCTAACTGTTCCGGCCACGGTGTCCGTTCAGCCCATTCGAGGAGAAAATTCCTGGGAGCCATCGTCAAACTCCAAAGGTCGTCGAACAACGACCTTCCATCGGTCGTCCAGCGCCTTAGAGCCACCCTGAGGGGTCACGACGAAAGTATCCAGCTCGATGCGACGGCTATAGCCGAAGGCGGTGCGGATGCTGGGCTCCACATGATTCATATGAGCGATCCGCTCCGACAAGCCGTAGCCGAAATCGCCCCGTGACGAGAGGATGACCAACTTCTTGTTCATGTCGCCCAGAAGTGGCCAGTAAGGCTCTCCGGGTCGCGCCCGATCAAAGCCGAAAGTCCGGCCGACCCTGACGATATTGTCTATGTAGGCCTTGAACTGGGCCGGAACGTTGAAGTTGTACATCGGCACGCCTGCGACGATCACGTCGGCTGCCACAAGTTCATCGATCAGCATGTCGCTTTCCTGGAGCACCGCATCCATCCACGGGGCGCGCTCCTCAGGCTTAGTGAAGGCCGAATGAATCCACTGAGCTGACACAGGTCGCGGAGGATTTTGGCCGACGTCGCGGTAGAGTACGCGGTCCTGAGGTCGCGACTCGCGCCAGCGCTCTACGAAGCGTGCACTGAGGCGGCGCGAGTGCGAGCCGAAGCTCGCCATATTGGACCCCCCTGGACGGGCGCTGGCATCGATGTGGAGGAGCGTCTTCATACCCAATCTCAATTGTTCCTGAACTGAATTGCTGATCCCAAGGTTGGCACTTGGGCCGGCGCGCTTACAAACTTGAATTGCGCACCTGACAGATGAGCTCTATTCATCTTGCATGCGCCGTCTCCCGCCCCTCGGCAGTTTACGTGCCTTTGAAGCCGCGGCCCGCCACATGAGCTTCAAGGAAGCGGCCGAGGAACTGGCCGTGACGCCCACGGCCATCAGCCATCAGATCAAGTTGCTAGAAGAGATATTGGGCGTGAAACTCTTCCAGCGTCGCACACGCCAGGTCATCATGACCGAGGCTGGGCGACAGCTCTTGCCGCCGCTTCGTGAAGGTTTCGACCTCATGGCTGACGCGGTGGAGCGGACGGCTGCACACCGCGCACATCCCTCCGTAGTCATCACAACAACCACGGCCTTCGCTGCTCATTGGCTGATCCCGCGTTTGGCCACGTTCAGGCAGCGCCATCGGGAGATCGCGCTTTCGGTGCTTGCCAGCGACGACATCATCAACCTCGAGGCAGGCAAGGCCGACTTGGCCATTCGGCTTTCCAGCAGCCGACCTGCAGAGCGTGAGGTGAAGCCGCTCTTCAACGACAGATTCACTCTCGTCGCGAGCCCGGCCCTGAAGGTCCGGATTCCGGCCGATCTAGAGCGGACTCCTCTCATCGAATTCGATTGGCATCGACCACACGCAGACATGCCCAGCTGGCCCAAGTGGCTAACCGCGGCGGGACTGGATCGTCTCGCGCTCTCGCCGCAACTACGCTTCAACGAGGAGAGCCACGCCTTCCATGCGGCAATCGCTGGTCAGGGCGTGGCTCTCTTCAGTCTCACCATCGCGGGCGACGCTTTGCGGCGGGGCGTTCTGGTTCAGCCTTTCGAGACGACTATTCCCGGCCAAACCTACTATCTGGTGCGCGGCAGATCGTCTGTAAGCTCTTCCGTGGAGGCGGTCAGCGCCTGGATACTTGGCGAGACAGTGGCGGAGGCCAACTCGCATTCGTCAGCAAGCATCATCGCAGGAGACCGTGAACACACGGGATCAGGAAGGCAGGGAGCGGCCCTCCCTAGGCTGTAAACAGCAATCCTCGCTCGCTCAGGCGGCCTCGGCAGCACCTCAAGATTCCTCTTGAACCCTTGACACCTATATTCATGGATAATTTATCCGCAATATGGAGGCTGATAGACGAAACTCAGCGAGGGCGTTGAGCAGGCCATTCACAGCGTGACCGTATTGGCGGGGCCTTCTCCGGAGGAGTGTCGGCGGCGGCATTGGCTGAATTCCATGGCGTGTCGGCGAGCTACCTGCTTAAGCACCTGCAGGCGCTGTCGAGCGCCTGGATTGTTAGAACCCTGCCAGGTCCGAAAGGCGGCTACCGCCTAGCGCGGCGGCCTGCGGAGATCACCCTCTGGCGCTTATGCGCAACCAAGCTGCTCGCTGCTCCAAGCTGCTCTTGGTACTAGGTGCATCCCCAAGGTCCCGCTTTTTTGGCGCGAAGCGGCCATTGCAGGTTGGATAACTGCCTGTCCTCTTTCCACCCCATTTTTGACGCGGGCGAGATGCTAACTACCGACCGCTTTTTGGAATTCCAAATGCCTGCCCGAACGGCAGAAATGGGGCGCGATGCCGACCGCAGCGCAGCCATATTCTGTACCCTCGGGGCCAGGGCTTATCGTGGAAAATAGCCGTGATACCCTGCTCAAGATCAGATCGTGCTCGCTAACCCTGTTCCGGCCACGGTGTCCGTTCAGCCCATTCGAGGAGAAAATTCCTGGGAATCATCGTCTAGCTCCAAAGGTCGACGAACGACGACCTTCCATCGATCATCCAGCGCCTCTGGGGCACCCTTAGGGCTCACAATGAAAGTATCCAGCTCGATACGGCGCGTGTCGCCGTCTATGGCCTTGTCGACCTCGTTCGCCAACTCTGCAGCGCCCACCTGGTCGAGGACGTAGCCGAGCCGCTGAAGCGTTGGGGTTGGAACAACGCCGCGCAAGCCGGCAATTGCCGAGTTTTCGATCCGCTCTGCCAGATCTCCGATCACCGAGGCCGCGGCGTCGATCGACCCCGAGGCCCGTGGGTAGCGCAGCAGGTCTGCCGCCGTCAGCGCCGCGGAAGACACGTTGAAGAAGCCGGCCTCCGTTTGCTTGCGATCGATCAGTTCGTCCGGCGGCATGGCGCCATTGTAAAAGAAGTCGATAACGCCGCGACCATAGGGGATGGACGGCATTCGCTTCGACGAGACTACCTGGAAAGCCATCACCGCCTGGTGGGCGGCGCCATGCAGCTCGGCCGCTTTAAGCAGCCCGACATAGTACGGAGCGCCCTCGTGCGTCATGAGGTCGTCGATCATATGGGTTGCCGGTGGCGCTCCGTACGCCATTTCTTGCGGCGGCACGACGACGTAGAATCCTCGCCTGGGTCGAAGCAGTCGCCCTCTGTTGGTGGCACGCTGGGACGCATCCTCGAAGGCCGACAGGCTCATCCCCAAGAGGGACGGAACCTCGTCCTTCGAGAACGTCAGGCGCCCGATGGAAAGGAGGCGCAGCAGCTTATCTGGCAGTTGTTCACTCATTGCATGTTCGAAGATACGTGAAACGTGCGTAGTTTCCAGCACGAAATGCAATCATCAATTAGGAAGCGGGGCCAATTGCTCGACCCGCTGAGGGATTTTCCGGCTGAATGCGTCTCGACTAGACCTGGAGTCCAAGCTTTCCCGCTACTGGGCGGGTCGTCGGCTTTTTGGGAACTCGCGAAAGTGGATAGACGGCCGGAATGGGGCGCGTTGTCGACAGGCGGTTCCGGGGCCGGTAGCGGTCAGCAGCTTTTTGGAGACGGAGAGCCAATAGCGGCCATTAATGCCCCGTCCGAGTGCCTTGGTGCGAGCGTCCCGGTTGCGCTTATGAAATCCTTATGCTCGGCTGCTCCTTTCCGTATGGAACGCTGATGCGCATCGGGTCCAATGCAGGAGCCTCAACTGGAGGCTCGTCATGCTCGACCTTGCATTTATCGCTCTCGGCGCCGGCACCCTGATCGCTCTCGCGGTCTACGCCGCTGCGCTCGACCGGCTGTGAGCAGCGCCATGATCATCATTTCCTTCCTCATCGCCCTCGCGCTGGCCGTCTACCTTGTGGTGACGCTGCTGGCGCCCGAGCGTTTCTGACTTTCGGAGCTCGCCATGTCCCTTATCGGCTGGCTGCAGATCGGCTTCGTGCTGGTGGCGGTCCTGTTGCTCGTCAAACCTCTCGGCCTCTACATGGCCTCCGTCTTTTCCGGCGAGAGGACGTTGCTTTCTCGGGTCCTCGGCCCCGTCGAGCGCGGCTTTTATGCTCTGGCCGGTGTTCGCCCGGAGAAAGAGCAGAACTGGCTCGGCTATACGTTCGGCGTGCTGGCATTCTCGATCGCCGGCTTCCTTGCGCTCTATGTCATTCTGCGTGTGCAGAACGTGCTGCCGCTCAATCCGCAGGGTTTTCCCGCGCTATCGCCGGACCTCGCCTTCAACACGGCGGCAAGCTTCGTCACCAACACCAACTGGCAGAGCTATGGTGGCGAGACCACCATGAGCCATCTCAGCCAGATGCTGGGCCTCACGGTGCAGAACTTCGTTTCGGCCGCCACTGGCATCGGGGTCGCCATGGCGCTGACCCGCGCTTTCGTGCGGTCGGGAGTCAATGAAATCGGCAATTTCTGGGTCGATCTTACGCGAGCCACGCTTTACGTGCTGCTGCCACTCGCCATCGTGGTCGCCCTGGTCTTTGTCGCCATGGGCCTGCCGCAGAGCCTCGATGCCAACTTCGTCGCCACGACGCTCGAAGGCGCTCAGCAGACCATTGCGACCGGTCCGGCAGCTAGCCAGGAGGCGATCAAGCAGTTGGGCACCAATGGCGGCGGCTTCTTCAACGTCAATGCTGCCCATCCGTTCGAGAACCCGAACGCCTTCAGCAACTACCTCAACATCATCGCCATGCTCTCCGTCTCGGCGGCGCTGGTTTACGCCTTCGGCCAGCTGGTCGGCAGCCGTCGGCAGGGGTGGGCGCTGATTTCGGTCACCGTGATCATGCTTGTGGTCGGCACCGGCGCCATCTACTGGGCCGAAACCTTTGGTAACCCGCTGCTGACCGCAGTCGGTGTCGATCCCGCCATGGGCAATATGGAAGGCAAGGAAGTTCGCTTCGGTCAGGCCATGAGCGCGCTCTATTCGGCGGTAACCACCGGCCTTTCCGATGGTGGCGTCAATGCTATGCACTCTTCGCTGACCCCGCTGGGTGGCCTCGTGCCGATGTTCCTGATCCAGCTCGGCGAAGTGCTGCCGGGCGGTGTCGGTTCGGGCCTGTATGGCCTCTTGGTCTTCGCCATCCTCACCGTCTTCGTGGCGGGCCTCATGGTCGGTCGGACGCCCGAATTCCTCGGCAAGAAGATTGAGGCGCGCGAGATGAAGTTCGCCATGCTGGCGGTGCTCATCCTGCCGCTCACGATCCTGGGCTTTACCGCCGTCTCGGCTGTGGGCGAATTCGGCACCAGCTCCATCCTGACGCCCGGCCCGCACGGCCTCAGCGAAATCCTTTATGCCTACACATCGGCGGCCGGGAATAACGGCTCGGCCTTTGGCGGCCTCACCGCCAATACGCCCTGGTATAACACCACTCTGGGCATCGCCATGCTGCTTGGTCGCTTCGCCTACATCGTGCCAGTGCTGGCTATCGCCGGGGCACTGGTCAAGAAGTCCCGCGTCGCCGCGTCTTCGGGCACTTTCCCCACCGATCGACCGCTCTTCGTCGGCCTCCTCATCGGCATCATCCTTATCCTGGGCGGGCTGCAATTCTTCCCGGCCCTGGCTCTCGGGCCCATCGTCGAGCACTTCGTCATGCTTGCCGGCCAGAGCTTTTAGGAACTCATCATGTCCACTACCAAACCTATCTCCATGCTGGACCCGGCCATTCTCGTGCCGGCCCTGCGCGACGCCGTCATCAAGCTCGACCCGCGGCAGCTCATCCGCAATCCGGTTATCTTTGTCACTGAAGTGGTGGCGGTGCTGGTCACCGTGCTCTTCGTGCAGGATTTGACCGGGGGCACCGGGGCACCGGTCTTCAGCGGCCAGATTGCGCTCTGGCTCTGGTTCACCGTGCTCTTCGCCACCTTCGCCGAAGCCGTCGCCGAAGGGCGCGGCAAGGCGCAGGCCGAAAGCCTCAAGCGCAGCAAGAGCGACCTCATCGCCAAGAGGTTGCTGTTCCCCGAGCAGAAGGACAATCGCGGCCGCGAGGTCATATCAGCCACCGCGCTCAAGATCGGCGACATCGTGCTGGTCGAGGTCAACGACCTGATCCCCGGCGACGGCGAGGTCATCGAAGGTGTCGCATCCGTCAACGAGAGCGCCATTACCGGCGAATCCGCCCCTGTCATCCGCGAGGCTGGCGGCGACCGCTCGGCCGTCACCGGCGGCACCCAGGTAATTTCCGACTGGCTCAAGGTGCGCATCACCACGCGGCCCGGCGAGAGCTTCGTCGACCGGATGATTGCACTGATCGAAGGCGCCAAGCGGCAGAAGACGCCCAACGAGATCGCGCTGTCGATCCTGCTGAGCGGGCTGACGCTGGTGTTCCTGATCGCCGTGGTGACGGTTTATGGGCTGGCCGCCTATTCGGGCACGGACCTGTCGGTAGCGGTACTCGCGGCCCTGCTGGTGACGCTGATCCCCACCACGATTGGCGGGCTGCTGTCGGCCATCGGCATTGCCGGCATGGATCGGATCATCCGCTTCAACGTCATCGCTACGTCGGGTCGCGCGGTGGAGGCGGCCGGTGACGTCGATACGCTGCTGCTCGACAAGACCGGCACCATCACCTTCGGCAACCGCATGGCATCGGAATTCCTGCCGGTCGATGGCGTCAGTGAGGCGTATCTGGCCGAGGCCGTGCTGCTGGCGAGCCTTGCCGACGAGACGGCCGAAGGTCGGTCCATCGTGGCACTGGCCAAGTCGGATTTCGGCCTCGTCGAACCTACCATCCTCGCCAATGGCACGACCAGCATCCCGTTCTCGGCCCAGACCCGCATTTCCGGCATCGACATAGAGGGTCGCCGCATCCGCAAGGGCGCCGTCGATGCCGTGCTGCGCTTTGTCGGGCTGGACAAGAGCCAGGCCGGGCCGGCGTTCAACAAGGCGGTCGATGCCATTGCACGGTCGGGCGGCACCCCGCTGGCCGTGGCCGAGGCTGATCGCCTGCTCGGCGTCATCCACCTCAAGGATGTGGTCAAGCCCGGCATCAAGGAGCGCTTTGCCGCCCTGCGTGCCATGGGCATCCGGACGGTCATGGTCACCGGCGACAATCCAGTCACCGCTGCGGCGATCGCTTCGGAGGCCGGCGTTGACGATTTCCTGGCCGAAGCGACGCCGGAACAGAAGCTCGACTTCATCCGCAAGGAGCAGGTCGGTGGCCGCCTCATCGCCATGGCCGGCGACGGCACCAATGACGCGCCCGCTCTGGCCCAGGCCGATGTCGGCGTCGCCATGCAATCGGGCACCCAGGCGGCGCGCGAGGCCGGCAATATGGTCGATCTGGATTCCAGCCCGACCAAGCTCATCGAGATCGTCGAGATCGGCAAGCAGATCCTGATGACGCGCGGGGCGCTGACCACCTTCTCGATTGCCAATGACGTGGCCAAGTATTTTGCCATCATCCCTGCTTTGTTCCTCGTCACCTATCCGGAGCTGGGGGCGCTCAACATCATGGGGCTGAGCTCGCCGCAATCGGCGATCCTGTCGGCGGTGATCTTCAACGCCCTGATCATCGTGGCGCTGATCCCGCTGGCTTTGCGTGGCGTCAAGTATCGTCCGGTCGGCGCCGCCGCTCTGCTCAGCCGCAATCTGCTCGTCTATGGCCTGGGCGGCCTCGTCGCCCCCTTCATCGGCATCAAGCTGGTGGACATGGCGGTGACGGCGCTGGGGGTGATCTGACCTGCGTCCCCTCTCCCCTGAGGGGACCGTTCCGTGGCCAACCAACAATTTCACTGAAACTCAGGAGGCACCAATGCTGTCCCAACTTCGCCCCGCTATCGTCCTCACGGTCCTGCTTTCCGGCGTTACCGGCCTCGCCTACCCGCTCGCCATTACCGGCGTGGCGCAGGCCGCCTTTCCCGCCCAGGCGAATGGCAGCCGCATCGAGGTCAATGGCGCCACGGTCGGCTCCGATCTCATCGGCCAGAATTTCGCCCAGCCGGGATATTTCTGGCCAAGGCCCTCGGCCACCGGGCCCGAAGCCTACAATGCCGCGGCGTCCACCGGCTCCAATATCGGGCCGACGGGCAAGGCGGTAATCGAGCGCGTTGCGGGTTCGGTCGAGGCGCTGGGTGGCGGTTCGGTGCCGGCCGATGCCGTGACGACGTCTGGCTCGGGCCTCGATCCGCATATCAGCCCCGACTACGTGGCGCTCCAGGTGATGCGCGTGGCCAAGGCGCGCGGGCTCGATCCGGCCGTGGTCAGCCGGCTCGTCGCTGATGTGACGGAAGCGCCGGCTTTGGCTATATTCGGCGAACCGCGCGTCAACGTGCTGCGCCTCAACCTGGCGCTGGACCAGGCCGCACCCCTCGGGAACTGAGATGGCTCGCCAGACAGAAAAACAGAGGCCGGACCCAACCGCCCTGCTGCAGCTTGCCGCGCGTGAAAGCCGCGGCAAGCTGACGGTATTTCTCGGCGCGGCGCCGGGCGTCGGCAAAACCTATGCCATGCTGGAGCGGGCGCATGGCCTCAAGGCCGGTGGCACCGATGTGGTCATCGGGCTCGTGGAAACGCACGGTCGCAGCGACACGGCGCGCCTCGCCGAGGACATCGAGGTGCTGCCTCGCCAGAACGAGGCCGGCGCCTATGGCGAGTTCGACCTCGACGCGGCGCTGGCCCGGCGTCCGGCGCTGTTGATCGTCGATGAGCTGGCCCATTCCAATGCCGCTGGCTCGCGGCATCCCAAGCGCCACCAGGACATTGCCGAGCTGATCGATGCCGGCATCAATGTGTGGACGGCGCTCAACATCCAGCATCTCGAAAGCCTCTCCGACCTGGTCGCCCGCATCGCCGGCATTCCGGTGCGCGAAACGGTGCCCGATATCGTGCTCAAGACGGCGGACGAGGTGATCCTAGTCGATCTGCCGCCAGCCGAGCTGATCGCCCGCCTCAATGAGGGCAAGGTCTACCTGCCCGACAATGCGGCGCGGGCGCTGGA
>JBARWY010000020.1:0-3566 GCA_049647065.1 Devosia sp.
GGCGTAGTGATGATCTATGGCGAGAACATGCGGGGCAAGACAACGCTCCTGAACGCCATTCGTTTTGCGTTTTTCGGCAAGTTCGTCGGCCGGGGCAGTCGGGAGATTCCGCTGTCCAAGGTAGGCAACTGGGAAGCCGCCGCCGCCGGCGTCTATGGCTTCGAAGTCAGGCTCGATATGGTCTATGAGGGCGTTCCATATCGGCTGACGAGGAGTTGCACGCCGCGGCCCCAAACGCCCGTGCCTGCGTCCGACGAAGATTTCACGGTCAACTATTATCTAGAGCGTGATGGAGTGATCCTTGGGCCGAACGATGGCCCACGTGAGCTGGAGCGCATCCTTCCAGAGCAAATCTCGCGCTTCTTCTTGTTCGACGGCGAACTGCTGCAGGAATACGAAGACCTTCTCCTCAGCGACAGCCTCGTCGGCGAAAGGATCGCCGCGTCCATCGAACGCATCCTGGGAATGCCGGTTCTTACTAGGGCGCGCACCAGCCTGGCTGCAGCCCGTGATCTGGCCGCGCGGGAGCAGGCCAGCGCCGCACAGGGTGATCAGAAGACGCAACAGTTGGGGAACGCCCTGTCCACGATCCTCGCAAAGGCGCAGGTTTTCGCTGGCGACTTCACCCGCCAGGAAGGGGAACTTGTTGATCTTCGCAAGCAGAAGGCCCTGCTCGAAGACGCGATGCGAAAGAATGAGCGCACGAGATCCATCCTCGACAGGCGAGACTATCTCGAGGAAGAGAAAGCAGCGCTGGAGCAAAAAATCGAAGTCGACCGACTAGCGGTTCAGACCGCAATGGCCGGAGCATGGACCGTCGTGTTGCGCGACAAGATGAAGGCGTCGCTGGCGCGGCTTCGCGACAAACAGCGAGATCTACAGAACGATGTTCTGCGCGGTCAGGTACTTCGGGACCTGGCCGATCGGCACGTCGAGAACTGTCCGACTTGTCGGCAGCGGATTGATAGCGACGCCCGCTCTCACCTCGCTCAGCTGCTGAAGGATCGCGATCCGGAAAATGATGCTCGCCTTGCCACGCAACTCTCGGAAACCTCTCGACGCATTGTCGCACTAGATCACCATATCGATGCAACGAGCCCCGACGCACTCAGGATATTGCTCGACAACCTTGCCGACACCGAGCGCGGCATTCATGGCAAGCGCCAAGAGATCAAAGACCTCTCGGCGCAGCTCGCAGGGGTCGATGAGGACGACATTCGTCAAGCCCGACACGACCATGAACGTGTAATCAAGGAGATCAAGGCCCTTGAGGACGGGGTCGAAGACACGAAGAAGAAGATCACTGAGAACGACGCCAGTCGCGATGGTATCCAGGCTAAGCTCGCCCGGTTCGTCGGCGGCTCAGTCGACTCTGCTCGGGCCTATTTTCAGATGACCACCGATCTGTTCGACCTAATGGATCAGAGTGTCAGCCTTTATAGGGACCGGTTGCGGCACAGAGTTCAGGACGATGCCAGCCGGCACTTCCGAGCACTGACGACTGAACCCGAATATTCTGGTCTACGCATCAACGATAGTTACGGCTTGAGCATCCTACACGAGAACGGATCTGAGGTTCCCCTTCGATCCGCCGGTGCCGAACATGTTGTCGCCTTGTCTCTCGTGGCAGCCTTACAGAACAATGCACCCCTACGTGGTCCGATTATCATCGACTCGCCGTTCGTGCGCCTTGATGGCGGTCACAAGGAAAAGATCATGAAAGCTCTTCCGACATTCGCATCTCAGGTCCTGATGTTGGTTTACGAGGACGAGATGCCACCGGCGCGTGCTCGTGCGGCGCTTGCCGGTAGCCTGAAGGCCGAATTCGAGCTCCAGCGTCGATCGTCCAGACACACCGAGCTCGTGGAAAAGAGGTGAAACCATGACCACCGACAAAAGAACGATCGGCGTTACGCCCGGCAATCAACGCGTGCTGGACACCCTCATGTCGACAGGCACATTTGCAACCGAGAACGAGGCGGCAAAGTTTGCTTTTGCCGTTGCCGCCAAACGCGGGGTGGTGGCCGGGACGGCGGATGGTGCCGGTACCAAATGGAATGTGGGCACATTCGACCACGATCAGTCGCTCCGACTGGTCGTTGAGTCTATCTACGAGGATGTTGATGAGCCTTACCGGCTGGTCGAGCACCTCATCAATGCAGGGTTGACGTTGCTGGATACGGGGGGCGACATCCCTCCTGACGTCTTCAGTGAAATGTTCGGCGACGCCAAAGCTCAACCTCAGGAGACGTGATGGCGCGACCCAGCAAGCGGGCCCTTTTGGAAGTCGTCGTTCGGACTCTTTCTGCCCGTGGCTGGGAAGTGGTGATGTTGTCGTCATCTGACGAACATCCCGCGAAGCTCGAGATCACCCGTCACGGGGAGCGGCATCGGGTACTTCTCTACATTTGGAGCCTCACTCATGGCGGAGCGAGTCGGTCGGCGAACGAGTATCGGATTCAGATCACCAGCGGTGTGAGGGCATTCGCCGGCGAAGCCGGACTCCAAACGGTGATCCTGGGCTGGAGCGATGAGTTCGGGGTCTTTGCAGGGTTCGATTTCGAGCGACGTGGCGCGCGGCTGGGATCCTCGCCCTCGATCCAGATCTCGCGGGCCACCATCGAAGGAGCACTTATCAGAGGGATTGCCACGCAGGATAAGGGCCATGGCGAACTAGCGGTAGCGGTGCGTCCGGACGCGCTCGGTTCTTACCTGTCTCGGATAGGCGAGGTCCACGCGGGGGACCTTTCTGGCGTGGAAGTGGGCTCTCTGTCATCGGAGGAGGTGGAGGATTTCTTTGCAGCCCAGGCCGCGGCCCCCTTCTATTCATTTGGAAGTCATGCGGAGAGAAACCAGAGGCGGAGCGTCCTCGATCGGCTTGATGCACTTGAGCGTGAAGTCCAAAGACTGAGCCCGGCTCCGTCCAATCGCGGACACAACAACCCGCCGGAACTCTTGCCAGAAGGAGAAATAGAGGTCGCTAAGGACTTGCTCGATGCGACCGCCACTATCCGAACTGAGTTACAGAAGGAACGTCCGGACACTAGGCAGATCGCAGAGAAGGCGAGCAGGCTTCAGCGCATCGGCAGGTTTCTCCAAGGGATCGCCACCAAGACGAAGGATAGACTGCAGGAAAAGGTGGGTGAGATGATTGTGGGCGGGCTGACGTTGGCCGCCGCCGCTTCCTGGGGCCCGCTATCGGAAGCAGTGATGCGGGTGGTAGCTGAACTCTCACGCTGGTTTCAACTTCTGTTTTGAGTGAGAGACACCGCAGCCTTAGGCCATTACGGAGACCCTATTACCCCGGCTCTAGCGTCGGGCGCGGGTTGACCTGAGCCCCAAGATTTCCTCCAGATTTTGGGTCCGACGTCGCAAAAGGACGATCGGATGAAGCGCAGCAGGTTCAACGAAGCGCAGATCATCGTCGGCCAAATTTGCGTCTGCCCTTCCGAGCGCCCACCCAGGGCAACTCGCCAGAGGAGACCTCCCTACGCATTTTTTTTGGAGGCCGTGTAGAATTTTAGGTGGCAGGGGCTCGAAGCCGGCGCTGTGCGTTCCAGCAAAGC
>JBARWY010000021.1:0-6850 GCA_049647065.1 Devosia sp.
AATACCGAGTGCAGCGGACGCCTGACAGCGATGACGCTCTGCATGTGTTCATGGAGCAGTTGGGCCGTGAGCTCCCGCAACCCGACCATCTCGAAATTGATCCTCCAACAGGCCACCCGGGAGCCGAGGAAGGCCGGCTGTGGGGCGAGGCAGATGCCCGTCAGTCCATCCGCTACCTCCGGGCACAAGCGGGGACAATGGGTATCGACCCCGGCCGGATCGGCATCATGGGCTTCTCGGCCGGCGGAGGCATTGCCATAAACGCGGCGCTCGAATTCGACGCTATGAGCCGCCCCGATTTCGTCGGCGGCATTTATGCGGGCTATCGCCTTGGCCCCGAAGTTCCCCCAGACGCGCCGCCCTTGTTTCTGGCGATCGCCGACGACGACGCGCCGGTGGCACCGATATCGTCGGCTCGTCTCTACGAAGCCTGGCACAAGGCACGGCGGCCGGTCGAACTGCACATCTTCGGCAGCGGCGGGCATGGCTTCGGATTCAATCGACTCGACCTGCTCTCGGACTCATGGACGGACCTGGTCCGAAAATGGCTGGCGGCAGGCGGCTGGCTCTCGACCTCAATGGAGAAAGACAATGCAAAAACGTAAGCTCGGACAGGGTCTTGAAGTTTCCGCACTCTCACTGGGGGCGATGGGCTACGGCAAATCGGCCGATATTCCCGACCGCCCGGAAATGATCGCCCTCCTCCGCGCCGCCCACGACCGCGGCATGGACTTTTTCGACACGGCGGAAGCCTATGGTCCATGGACCAACGAGGTGATGGTCGGCGAGGCATTTGCGGGCATGCGCGACAAGGTGAAGATCGCCACAAAGTTCGGCTGGGACATCGACCAGGATACCGGCGAGCATTACGGCGGGGTCAACAGCAAGCCCACCCAGATCCGGCGGACCGTCGAGGGCAGCCTGAAGCGGCTGGGGACGGACTATATCGACCTCTACTACCAGCACCGCGTTGATCCCGACGTGCCGATGGAGGATGTCGCCGGCGTCGTCAAGGACCTGATCGCCGAGGGCAAGGTTCTGCGTTTCGGCCTTTCCGAGGCAGGCGCCGAGTCGATCCGGCGTGCCCATGCCGTCCAGCCGGTCACGGCGCTGCAAAGCGAATACTCACTATGGACCCGCGAGCCCGAGCAGGAAATCCTGCCCTTGATCGAGGAACTGGGCATCGGGCTCGTGCCCTTCAGCCCGCTGGGCAAGGGCTTCCTGACCGGCAAGATCAAGGCCGACACCCAGCTCAGCGATGCCGACTTCCGCAGCAAGATTCCGCGGTTCTCGGCCGAAGCGCGGGAGGCCAACCAGGCGCTGGTGGACCTCATCGCCCGCGTCGGTGACCGCATCGGCGCCACACCGGCGCAGGTTTCGCTGGCCTGGCTGCTGGCCAAGAAGCCCTGGATCGTGCCGCTGTTCGGCACCCGAAAGCTCGAGCGGTTCGAGGAGAATATCGGCGCCCTCGACATCGGGCTCTCCGCGGCGGACTTTGCGGAGATCGACACGGCCTCGGCCGCGATGAAGATCGAAGGCGAACGCTACCCCGAGCAGATGCTGAGTCGCTCCGGTCTCTAGCGCCAAACGGCCCACCAGCCCATAGGTACTGTTCGATGGACAAACCCGCCCAAAGTTTGTGGTTGCTGACGGTCCTCGCCGTGCTGCTCGGCTTTGCGTCCATCTCCACCGACCTCTATCTTCCCGCACTCCCCGCCATGGGCGTGGCGATGGGGGCCGACCAGGGCACGCTCGAGCTCACCATCTCGGGATATCTGCTCGGCTTCAGTGTCGGTCAGCTGTTCTGGGGGCCACTCAGCGATCGGTTCGGCAGGCGAGGTCCGCTGTTGGCTGGCCTGGTGCTGTTCGTCATGGGCTCGGCCGGTTGTGCTCTGGCCGCGGACCCATGGACCATGGTCGGCTGGCGGCTGGTTCAGGCCGTGGGAGCCAGTGCAGGCGTCGTTCTCGCCCGCGCCATGGTGCGGGACCTCTATGATCGCAACCAGTCCGCCCGTGTACTCTCGACGCTGATGACGGTCATGGCGGTGGCGCCGCTGCTGGGGCCTACCGTGGGCGGGCAAATTCTCGCGCTGTCGTCGTGGCAGGCAATTTTCTGGACCCTCGTCGCTATCGGTTCCGTGACGGTGGTTGCGGTTTTCACCCTGCCAGAGACGCTCGCGGCGGAGGCGCGCCACGCGGGAACTGCCTGGCAGACCATCGCCGGCTATGCCCCCTTGCTGCGCAACAGGCCTTTCGTTGGCTATGTCGGCGTCGGCGCATTTTTCTACGCCGGCGTTTTCGCCTACGTGGCCGGGACGCCCTCCGCCTACATCAGCTATTACGGTCTTGCCCCGCAGCTCTATGGCCTGCTCTTTGCCGCGAGCACGATCGGGCTGATGGTGGTCAATGTCGTCAACGCGCGTTTGGTCACCCGGCTTGGCAGCGATCGCATGCTGTTGATCGGCACCTGTGGCGCGACGATCTTCGGCCTGGCGACCGCAATCGTCAGCGCGACCGGATGGAGCGGGATCTTGGGTCTTGCAAGCGTATTGGTACTCTTCATTTCAATGAACGGTCTGATCCTCGCCAATTCGATCGCCGGCGCTCTGGCCAGCACCAGTGCGGGAACCGGCACCGCCTCGGCGCTAGCGGGGTTCGCACAATATGGCGGGGGCGTCATCGGCTCCGCCGCCGTCAGCGCATTCGCCAACGGGACGCCCGCGCCCATGGGCTGCATAGTTGCTGTCGCCGGCATCGGCAGCGTGCTGAGCCTGATTTGGGGACGAGCCGCCGCCCAGCAAACCGTCGGCCGCCCGGTGGATTGAAGGCGCTCCATCCACGCCATTCTCGCGCGCGCAGGTCGAGCAATCAGCGGCATCCCTCAGCCAACCCAGTAACTGGCGTACGGCCAACACCTGCCGTGATGCCCCGGATACGGCGTGAATGACACCGGGGACCGGGTCTTCATCGAACCGAAATGGAGGAGACTTTCGGATGCCAGCTCGACCGGCGCGCGGAAGGATTGCAACATTGATGCGTCGTTATAGGGGGGCCATCTGCCGATGGGATGGTTTCTCCCTCTTTGTATCGCCGCACCCTACAATCGCCGCTGCGACGCCGGGGGTTACGACAACGGCAATGCGCTCGCCGCGGCGATGTCCTGCGCGAACCGCCCCGACATCCCCTCATAGGCCGTGTTCGTCATCGAGACGATGATCCTTTTCCTCGCGAAGTCGATACACCAGAAATTGCCATAGGTTCCGCCCCACGCAACCGAGCCTTGGTTCCATTGGCTGCCGGTGGCTGCAGGATTGATGAGGGCAGCCCCCAACCAGGAGAAGCCCCAGCCCGGACCCATCGCGTAGGCCTCCGCGCCAACACGGGGTGTCCGTGCTGCTTCACGCAGATCCTCACGCAGGAAGCTGCCGGTGCGATAGGCTTCGAGCAAGGTCAGCACGTCGTGTGCCCGACCGGCCATGCCGGCGCCGCCCGAGGGCCATGCTGTCGCATCCTGAATGCGCTCCGGATCGAAGCGAACGCCGACACCCGCACCATAGGGCTGCGGTACTTCGACGCCTCTTGTCATCAGCACCGGCGCCGACGCGCCGTTGTGGTAGGGGACAGCAATACTCGTTTCGGGCCAGTGAAACGCCGCACCCAGCTGCAGCGGATTGGTGACCAGGTCGCCGATCGCGCTGTCGAGGGTCATGCCGGTGACGGCCTCGATCACACCGCCCAGCACGTCCGTGGCGATGGAATAGCGCCAGCCTTCGCCGGGAGCGCGGTCCAGCGGCACGCTCGCAATACGGGCGAGGTTTGCCGCGAACGGCTCGCGGGTTTCATCGAGACCGTCCGACACCCCGGCGCGGGCATAGGCCCCGTCGGTGGGTTGCTGGTTGCGGTAGTCCAGTCCGGCCGTATGCGCCATCAGGTGACCGACCCTGATGTCGGCGATCGAACCGTCAGCGAGGCGAGGCGTAAATCCGGGCAGGTACTTCGTGACCCTGTCTTCGGGCGACAAACGTTCGGCCTCGATCAGCTTCAGCGCGGCCATGGTTGTGAAGGCCTTCGTCACGGAAGCGAAACGGAAGGGCGTGTCGGTCCGCATCTGACGGCCGTTTTCGCGGTCGGCATGGCCCGTAGCCCGCTCATAGACGAGCTTGCCATCCTCGGCGACGAGCACGACGCTGCCAGCGATGCGGCCTTCCGCCAGTGCGTGATCGATCGCGACGTCGATGGCGTTCGCCAGGCTGGTTGGCTGGCTCTGTGTCTTCAAGGCTAGAACTTCGCTCATCTTGAACTCCAGGGTTTGAACATACCGACCTAGATGCTCCCTCTTGATCGTGAAGTTGAGACAGTCATGCTTCAAGGGTCTTGAAGATGGGCTACACAATGGACTCCGATCTTTTCTCGTTGCTGCCCGCCTTCCGCATGGTTGCGACGACGGGCGGCTTCACCGCCGCCTCTGGCCGGCTGGGGATAACGCCTTCAGCGGTGTCGCAGAAAATTCGACAGATCGAGGCTCTTGTCGGCGCCCGGCTGTTCGAGCGCACCAGCCGCAGCGTTCGGCTCACCGATGCGGGACGATTGCTGCTGCAGGATACGGACCGGGCCTTCAGCGACATTGCCGAGGCACTCGATCGCGTCCGTTCGGTTGAAAAACGGCCTGCGGGAAATCTGCGGATCAACCTGTCGCGCTTGGCGGCCCAGATCTGCATCTTGCCGCGGCTGGCTGGCTTCGTGCAGCACTATCCAGACATCGCGCTTGAGCTCGCCACCGATGATCGATTGTCCGACATCGTTGCCGGTGGCTTCGACGGCGGCATCCGTTTTGCCGATACTCTGGAGCTGGACATGATCGCCCGCAGGATCGGTCCACCCCTTCGTCGCTCGGTGCTGGCATCCCGCTCCTATCTGGACGCCGCCGGCACGCCGCAGCACCCAGATGACCTGGGAAGCCATCACGTCATCCGCTACCGGTTTCCAGGGAGCCAGCGACTGGAGCCCTTGACCTTCGAGGTCGACGGTCAGGTGCTTCGCCTCGATCCGCCACCGCGACTGGTGTTCGACGACAACCACCACTTCGACTTTGCCGTTCGCTCGGGCCTGGGCATTGCTCAACTCTACCGAACGACAGAACTACCGGCCATTGAGGCAGGCGAACTGCTTGAGCTGCTGACGAAATTCGAGCCGCGTCCCGTGCAGTTCCAGCTCTATTATCCCACGCGCAATCAGCCAGAAAAGCTCCGGGCATTCATCGACTGGTTTTGCCGCTAGCTCGCGTCAGCGCCCGAACCTCCCGGTGGTCCGGGGCGCTGAAGAGGATCACCGGTTATTCATCCGCTCGAACATGGCCTCACCAAGCCGCCGCGAATCCGCAGACATGCCGACGAGAACCTCGTCCTGGTCGTTTTCCAACTGAGCGAGGGCTTCGGTGGCGAATTGCTCTGCAGACAACATGGGCCGGGCGCTGACACCTGCCGCGCGCGTTCCGCCACCGAGACCAGTGTCCACGATGGGCGGCGCCATCTCGACAACCTTGACCCCATTGCCCTTCAACTGGTGCCGCAAGGACAATGTGAAGGAGTGCAGCGCAGCCTTGGTGGCGCAATAAACCGGAACGTCCGCCTTCGGCGAGAAAGCCAGGCCGGAGGTCACGTTGACGATTACAGACTGCGGCAACTGCCTTAGCGAAGGCAGCATCTCGGCAATAAGGTGGATGGGCCCGGTGAAGTTGACGGCCACCTCGTTTTCAAGGGTCTCGATCGCGCCGCCATCCGTGAAGTCGCGCAAATACTGGACCCCGGCATTGTTTATGAGAATGGTGAGATCCGGATATTGGGTGTTGAGCCAATCCACCATGGAGCGGCGGCTCGCTGTGTCGGCGATGTCGCAGACACGCGTGATCAAGGCGGGCGCCTGGAGCTTTGCCTTTGCCAGGTTTTCTTCGCTCCTTCCGCAGACAATGACGCGGTTGCCGCGTTCCAGAAGTTGCTGTGCCAGCGCCAGGCCGATGCCGTTTGCGCCACCGGTGATTAGAATTGTGCGTGCTGTCAGGTCCATGGTCGAAACGTCCTTATGACTTGGTCGAACAAAGTGAGGATGAAACGTCGGTTACCCGCACCCAAACCTGCGACCTAAGTCCCATCCTTGTGGGTCGCATCGTACCCTAGTTGCATACTCACAGTATTTGAATACGATAGGTATTCTAATCCTCATGGTTGTCAAGCGTTGCATGCACTGGCATCAACTCAAGTGGGTGAAAAGGAGACGACAATGGCGAGGTTAAGGCGAGCGGAAAGCCAGATCAGAACGTCTGAGCGCTTGCTGAAATCGGCGCTGAAGGCATTCGTTCGCGACGGGTATGCCCGTGCCAGCATCGACGTGATCGCGGAAGATGCTGGCTATTCCAAGGGTGCGGTCTATTCCAACTTCGCTGGAAAGGAAGGGCTGTTTCTGGCCATCCTGAAGCAGAAATTCGAAACCGAGATCGCAGGGATGAAGGCATTGGCCGCCAGCCAGGGAAGCGCCGAAGATATCCTAATCGCCATGCTGAAGAGCAACAACGACCGCACTGACGTGCTCGATTTCAAGCTGGTTGCTACCGAGTTTCAGACCCAGGTGTCGCGCGCATCTCCATTCGCTCACACATATGCCGAACTCTTCGGATCCCAACGGCGGGCATTGGCCGAACTCATAGCCACCATTTTTTCGCGGTCTGGGAAACAGCTTCCGGCCCCCGCCGAGGAAATCGCGACCGGCGGCATTGCCTTGACAATCGGCATCGCGGTTCAGCGTGGGGCCGATCCCACCGCAGTCGACGGCGGGACTTGGGGACGGGCTATAGACC
>JBARWY010000022.1:0-22423 GCA_049647065.1 Devosia sp.
GGAAACTCGGCAGCCGGACCTGCAATAATGGTACCGCCTGAACCGGACCCTGCAGAAAAAGCGGATCGTGACGGGCGGCCCTTGGCTCCCATAGTCTAAACTAGGTCGAGCCAAAGGCCGCCCGTTACCGTGAACCCGCGACGCCTCTGGGCCGGGCGGCGTTTCATTGCGTCCGCGGACTGCCTCGCCTGCATCAGGCCGTCGAGCCTGCCACAATGCTGCGGGCCCGGGCAATAACCGGCGCATCCACCATCTTGCCATCCACTGCAAAGGCGCCTGTATGCTGTTCTGCCATGGCCAACACCCGCCTCGCCCAGTCAAGCTCCGCCGGGCTGGGCGAAAAGCCCGCATTGAGGACAGGGACGATGCTGGGATGGATGCAGGTCGCGCCGTCGAAACCGTGTTCCCGCGCCTCCTGCGCCGCCACCTTGATGGCATCGAGATCGGAATAGTCCGCTGTCGAGCGGAGCAATCCCAGCGACATCAGGCCCTGGGCCTTGGCGGCATAGTGCACCAGCAATTTGGGCAGCTGCAACACAGCCGGCGTCGGCAGCGCGCCAAGCGCCAGCGCCAGATCTTCCCCTCCGAGGCCCATGGCGATCAGGCGCGGTGCGCGGGCAATGACCGCAGCGTTCAGCACCGCACCGGGGTCCTCGATCAGCGCAATGAACGCTAAGGCGGGCCGGCCCATCTCGGTCTCGATGTCATCGAGAGCCCCCGCCAGGGCTTCCAGCTCTCCGGGCTGCCGCACCTTGGGGATCACCAGGCCATCGGCGTCGGCGCGGCACGCCGCCACAGCATCAGCCTCCTCGCCCGCATTGACGCGCACGAAGACCTTGGCGCCCCCCTGTCGAACCGCAGCAACGCTCTTGCTGAGACCCGCGCGGGCCGCCGCCTTGTGTTCGGGCGCGACGGCATCCTCCAGGTCGAGAATGATGGCATCGGCCCCACGTTCATGCGCCTTGCTGACGAATTTCTCCGAATGCGCCGGCACATAGAGCAGCGAGCGCATCACGGCATCACCGCCGCTATCCCGGCCTCATCGATCCCGGCCATGCGGAGC
This sequence comes from Devosia sp., assembly GCA_049647065.1. Taxonomy (GTDB): domain Bacteria; phylum Pseudomonadota; class Alphaproteobacteria; order Rhizobiales; family Devosiaceae; genus Devosia. Next base: position 1,064 of record JBARWY010000022.1, read on the forward strand.
ACCTCCGCGGTATGCTCACCCAGTTCCGGCGCCGGTCGGCGCCATGTGCCCGGCGTCGCCGAGAGCCTCGGCAGGATATTGTGCATCGGCAGACTGCCGAAGGTGGCGTCCTCCACGTCGACGATGATTTCGCGCTCATCGAAATGCACATCGCCCATCGCATCGGCGATATTGTAGATCGGCCCGACCGTCGCCCCGGCCTGGCGCATGAGGGCCAGCGCGTCGGCGCTGTCCCGCTCGGCAAACCAGCCACCGATCGCACCATCCACCAGCGCCCGATGCCGGACGCGGTCCGAATTGGTGGCGAAGCGCGGATCGTCATTCATGTCCGCCCGCCCGATGATCTCGAAAATGCGCCGCGCCACCGCCGGGGTGGAGCCCGATAGCGCCAGATACTTGCCATCGGCGCATTGATACACATTGCGCGGCGAGGCCGTGTTGGAGGCACTGCCGACCCGTTGCTTGATCTTGCCCGTCACCGCATGGATCGCCGCTTCCGGCCCGAGCACCGAGAACATGGGCTCCAGCAAGGACAGGTCGATCACCTGCCCCCGCGCCATGCCGGACTGCCGCGCATAAAGCGCCATCGTCGTGGCCGAGGCGCCGTAGATGCCGGCAATCATGTCGGCCAAAGCCAGCGGCGGCAGCACCGGTTCGCGATCGGGAAACCCGGTCCGGTCGGCAAAGCCGCTCATCGCCTCGATGATTGTGCCGAAGCCGGGATATTGCGCATAGGGCCCGGTCTGCCCGAAGCCGGAAATACGCACCACGATCAGGTCCGGGTTGCGCTCGAGCAGCGTATCCGGCGCGAGGCCCATGGTCTCGAGCGTACCGGGCCGGTAGTTCTCGATGAACACATCGGCGCCCTCGATCAGCGTCCACAGGGCAGCCATTGCCGGCGCCTGCCGCAGGTTCAGCGCCACCGACCGCTTGTTGCGGCCATAGGTCTTCCAGAACAGCGAATGACCGTCATCCTTCCAGTCCCGCAACGGATCGCCCTCCGGTGGCTCGATCTTGACGACATCGGCGCCGAAATCAGCCAGCTGCAGGCTGAGCATATTGCCAGCCATCAACCGCGACAGGTCGAGCACCCGAACGCCGTCCAGCGGCCCCTTGGCGGCCGGATCGAAATGACGGGTCGGGCCCTGCATCAGCGCAACCGCAGCCCGCTGGCCTTGTCGAAGATGAAGAGCCTCGTCGGGTCGATGACGAGGTTCACCTTGTCGTCCGGGCGCAACAAGGCATGGTCGCGCACCACGATCGAAATATCCTCGTCGCCCACCCGCGCCAGCACCTCTTGCGCATCGCCCGTCGGCTCGACGATCAGCACCGTCGCCGGCACGCCCGAGGAACCGAGCGTGATATGCTGCGGCCGCACGCCATATACGATTTCGTTACCCTCGGGCACGTCCAGCGCCTCGCCCAGCGGCATCGCCTGCCCGCCCCTCAGCTTGATCTCGGTGCCACCCTCATAGTGCGCCTCGAACATGTTGATCTCGGGCGACCCGATGAAACCGGCAACGAAGAGATTGGCCGGGTTGTTGTAGAGCTCGAGCGGCGCCCCGGCCTGCTCGATACGCCCGCCATTGAGCACCACGATCTTGTCGGCCATGGTCATGGCCTCGGTCTGGTCGTGGGTCACATAGATCATGGTCTTGCCCAGCCGCTGGTGCAGCCGCTTGATCTCGCCGCGCATCTTCACCCGCAGCTTGGCATCGAGGTTGGATAATGGCTCGTCGAACAGGAATGCCCGCGGATTGCGCACGATAGCGCGCCCCATGGCCACGCGCTGGCGTTGCCCGCCCGACAGCTCCCGCGGCAGCCGGTCGAGCAGGTTCTCGAGCCCCAATATCTCCGCCGCCTCGGCCACCCGCGCCTTGATCTCGGCCTTGGATGTTCCCGCCAGGCGCAGTGAGAAGCTCATATTGTCCGCCACTTTCATGTGCGGGTAGAGCGCATAGGACTGGAACACCATGGCGATGTCCCGCTCCTTGGCCGGCATGTTGTTGACCACCTTGCCGCCGATAGTGATCTGGCCCGAAGTGATGTCCTCGAGGCCAGCGATCATCCGCAACAGGGTGGACTTGCCGCACCCCGAAGGCCCGACCAGCACCACGAATTCGCCATCGCCCATTTCGAGCGAAATGTCCTGCAATACACTGACTTGGCCATAACTCTTGCCGACATGCTTGAGCTCGATTTCCGACATGCTGGTCTCCTCCCGGCTTACGCCGTTTCGACGATCTCGATGCGCCCAACGCTCATCCGGCCAGCCGAAGCTAGCCGAATCCCCGCCATGCCATAGCCATAGGCTGTGTCCGTCGCGCTGATCAGTTCCTTGCCATCCACGGCAAAGCTCAGCGCCCCGTCTTTGACCGTAAACGCAAACTCATAACTCCTGCCCGTCTCCGCCTTGAACGGCGCGCGAGTCAGCACGGTGGACCCGAAATCCTCGCGCAGGATCACTACCTCGTCCCCCTCGAACCCCGCCGCGTAGAACCGCCCCGTCCCCTGCACCCGCGCCGTCACCAGCTGAGATACCCCTGACAGCCGCCGCATGTCGGCCTTCACCGTCACGTCCCTGGCATAATAGTGCCCGGTCCACATGTCGGCATCGCCAGACGTGTGCCCATGGATACGGCCATCCTGCCTGGTCCAGTGCCCGCGATTGTAGGTGAAGCGCGTAATCGCGCCCCATTCCTGCGTTTCGGTCTGCGGCTCGATCACCGTATGACCGGTGCCTTCCACCCTGAAATCCGCCAGGAATAGCCGGCCAAGGAACTTCAGCCGCCCGAAATATTCGATGGAAATACCGATCTCGTCGATAGCCTCGACGCCCTCGGGCACCACGAAACTGTAATCCTGCCAGCCCGTCGCGGACGGCACGTCCCACGCCCCGGTTTCCTCGATAGCCCCACTCATCGTCCGCCGCACATAGGGCGCCACGCGCAAATTGCCGTCGCCATTCCACGGATCGAGCCACAGCTTGAAGCTAACCACCTGCCCCGCATCCACCACTGGCGTGAACATCGGCCGATAGCGCTCATCGTCGAAATCGCTGCGGCGATAGAACGGCTTCCAGAACACCCGCCCGCCCTGCCCGCGCTCCAGCCTGTCGAGCTGGATTTCCAGCGACCCGCGCGAGTCCTCTACATGCCGCTCGGTCGAGGCGCGCAGCGAAATCTGGTTGAAGCCTTCAGTGCGGAAACCATGCGTCGAACCCGGCAGGTCGAAATCGAAGCGCAGCCCGCGCCGGGTGAAATCCTCCTGCCAGAGCTTGGGCACCTCGCGGCCATCAAGTTGCAGCGCCAACACCGTCAGCTCGCGCGCAAAGCTCGGAATATCAACGATGTTGATCGAGCCCACGATTCCCGAGGCCACTAGGAAATCGTTGATCGGCTTCCTATACTTGTCCCAGCCCTCATGCAGGCCCTGGAATGTCGCGACGATCGCCGCTGCATTGCCGGCATTGCAGTCGGTGTCCCAGCCCGCCATCGTGGCAATCTCCGCCGTCCGCGGCAGGTCGCCCATGCCATAGAGGATGGCCATGATGGTCACACCGGCGTTGGGAATGATGTGGCAGACGCCCGGGTAGCGGTCATAGCCCCAATCAGCGGCAAGCATGTCGCGGCAGGCGCGCCAATCACCGGGATTAGCCTTGAAGAAGTCGATCACCGCCCGGCAGACTCGGGCATAGGTCGAACTGGCGTCGATCGTCGCCATGGCCGTCTCGACAATCTCGTCGATGCCATCGGCCTCGAACGCCGCCGCGATCGCTGCCGCGCAGAAACGCGCGCCGTTGAGACCGTCGCCATCGTGCGCCACGCTGGCCGCCATGGCCGACATATCCGCCGCCCGCCGCGGATTGCCCGGGTTCACCCAGCCCCAGCTGTCGATGAAAATCTGCCCGCCGATCTGTTCCGCCACCGTGGTGCCGTTCTGCGCTATCGAGCCGGACTGCGGCGCCCGAATGCCCGCCCGCAGGTTGCGATACGCAGTGTGCTCGGTCGAAACGCCGAACCCGCCCCACCAATACATGCCATGCTCTTCGGCGGCATAGTTGAGCCAGGTCTTGCCGACGTCCGCGGCCGTCGCCTTGAGCCCGTAGTCGCGCAACGCGCGGATGAAGTAGACCGGCCCGTTGGTGTCGTCATCCGCCGCGAAATTCTTGAAGTCCCGGAGATACTGAGTCACCTCGCCATAGGTCTTCTGGATGCGTTCATAGCTCCAGATAGTGGGCTCCACAGGAGCGCCCAGGCGCACGCCAATGGCCTTGCCGATGAAGCCGGCATAGATCTTTTCGAGGATTTGGATTTCGGGGAGCATCGATACGTCTTTCATACGAGGGTCAGGCGAGCGCGGTCGCGCAATTCGGTGGCTTGGCGGTCGGCGGCGAGGATATCGGTGACGGTCCGGGTGAAGGCATCGGCCGAAGCCGTCAGGTCGAGCCGGTTGGCGGCATCGAGCTGTGCCATATCCTTCGGCACGATGACGCTCTCGCCATGCATCGCGCCGAGGATCGCGCCGGCCATGACGCCGATGGAGTCGGTGTCGCGGCCCGAATTGATGCCGTCCTCGATCGACAGCCGGAAATCACCGCCATTGAACAGGCAGAAGCCGAGCGCCAGCGGCAGCTCCTCGATGGCCTGCAGGCGGCTCGGCCGATAGGCATCGGTCAGCCTTCCGACCTTTTCGGGCATGTGGTTGACGTCGTCGCCCATTACCGAATAGCGCGCGATGATGCCATGGAAGGCGTCGCAGACGGCGGCGTGCTCGGCGCCGCTGCTTCGCAGCCGGCGCGCCGTCTCGGCAATATCGACGATGGCGGCGCGGGTGCCGTCCTTGGCCAGGCCGATGACCGTATCCACGATCCCGTCGATGCTGGCGTCAGGCACGAAGGCGGCGGCGACCGCAGCGGCCATCACGCCGGCGGCCTCGAGGCCGTAGCTCTCCTGGTGGCCGGAGGCAAAGGCGATGGCTTCGTCATAGGCCGCTTTGGGATCGGCTGCGTTCACCGCGCCAATGGGAGCGATGTACATCGCGGCTCCGCAGTTGACCATGTTGCCGATGCCGCCCTGCCGGGGGTCGCAATTGGCCAGTTGGTGGCGTTGGAAAATCCACTTCTCAGGGTAGAACAGGCGGTCGATGAGCAGCGCCTCGCGTTGCAGTTCGGGCACCCAGCGCGGGACCCAGGCGATCTGCCGCACCATGCCGTCGGCCATGTCCCAGGCATCGAGGTGGCGCTTGGTGTCGGCATAGATATCCATCATGGCCAGCGTCATCATGGTGTCGTCGGTGACGATCCCGTCGCCGCGCACCCGATGATTGCGCTGCTCCGGGGGCAGATCCATCTTGTGCCAGCGCGTCATCACCGAGGTCACCCGGCCATAGCGCGCCCGGATCTGTTCGGCTGAGAGTTTCTCCACCGGCGCACCCATGGCATCGCCCAGCGCCACGCCATGTAGCAGTCCGCGAATGCGGGATCGGAGGGATTGGGTCATTGCGATTCCAGTCATTGGTCGTGGCCTCTGCCCCGATCTGTCAGTCGACACCCTCCCCTTGCGGGGAGGGATCAAGGGTGGGGGTGGGTTGGCCCTGATATCGGGCACTCGCCACCCCCTCCCAACCTCCCCCATCAAAGGGGAGGTGCCGTTCAGTGAAAGCGGCACAACTGCGCCGCACGCCTTTAGTGCTTACTGCAGCACCGTCGCCGCATATTCCGCCATGCGGGCACCGCCCGCGGCATTGTACTCGGACACGAACTGGTCCCATTGGTCGATGGAAGCTTCGCCAGTGATGAACCGGGCAACCCAAGAGCGATAGACCTGCTCGGCGGCGTCCACATCGGCGGCATAGTCGGCCGGCCAGACAAAGGAATTGTCGGGGGTGAAGTCGGCCTTGATCGTGTCGAGCGCGGCCTGGGCGGTCGGGCTCAGCAGCGGGGTCGGAGGCGTCCAGTTGGAGGCGTTGAAGAAGCGGGCATACCAGGTCGAAATCTGGTCGGTGAAGGTCACCGCGCCGCTGGCATCCTTAGTGTACTGGGTGCCCTCAAAGCCCATGCGGTCGATGTCCTGGCCCTCCTTGGAAGCCATGAAATCGAGCACCTTGAACGCGGTTTCCTTGTTCTCGGAGACGGCGGAGATCGCCCAGCCGCGCGACTCCTTGGACACATCCACTGCCGCCAGCCCTTGCCCGCCGGAACCCGAAGGCACGGGCAACAGCGCCAGGGTGATCTCTTCGCCCGGATGGGCCTGGCGCATCTTGCCGGAGTAGATGTCGATCACTTCGGGCGACGAGCCAAAGATCACGCCCGCTTTGCCGGTGTAGAACTTGTCTTCCTTCACGTCGAACGTGTTGGTGACATATTCCTTGTCGAACAGGCCCTTGCTGGCAAGGCCCGCATAGAATTCGAGCTTGGCCTTTTCGGCATCGGTAACACGCGAATTGACCCAGGCGCCCGAGGCGTCCTTCATCCAGGTACCGGTCACCCCGAAAGCCTGGTTGAAGATGGAGTCGAGTTCCGCCGTGTTGCCATAGCCGGTAAGGCCCAGCGTATTGCCCGGCGTGCCGTCGCCGTCGAGGTCGCCATCATGGATGGCCTGGAACATGGCTTCATATTCCTCGACGGTCTCGGGCGGCTCGATGCCGAGCTGGTCCAGCCAATCCTGCCGGATGACCGGCTGTGGGGCGCGTGGCGGGTACACGTAGAGCAGGTAGGGATAGTTGGCGAGACGGTCGATATTGTGTGGCCAGAGCGCATCCTTGATGTGAGCGGAGCCTTCGATCAACGGGTTGAGGTCTTCGAGAATCCCCTGCTCGGCCATTTTCTGGTCGCCGCCCTGGAAGTACATGATGTCGGGGATATCGCCCGACAGCAGCATCACGCCCAGCGCGTCGGCATAGCTGGCGCCCGGCAGGTCCATAATCTGAATATCGACATCGGTGCCCTGCGCCTTGAGCGCTGCCTCGATGGCCTCGATTTCCTTCACGTCATCGGGGTTGGTGGTCAGCAGGTCCTTGCTTACCAGGCGCAGGGTCGTCTGGGCCATGGCCGGCGCGGCGAGCGCACCGAACAAGGCGAAGGCGGTCGTTGCCAGCAGTATTTTCCTCAGTTTCATTGGTAGTCTCCTCCTAGGTTTTTGGTTTTTGGTCGTCACCGCTTTCGCGGAATGGTTGCTCATCCCTTCAACGCCCCCGACATCGTTCCCTTGGTGAAGAACTTCAGGATCAGCGGATAAATCGCCAGGATCGGTAGGATGGTTATGAGGATCATCCCCGCCTTGAGCGCGCGGATATTGATCTGCGCCAAGCCGAGATTGTTGTTGGCATTGTTGGCGCCGACGATGGCGATCTTGTCGCCCTCGATGACGAACTGCCGGAGCACCACCTGCAGCGGCCACTTGGACTGGTCGTTGAGGTAGATCATCGCCCGGAAGAACTCGTTCCAGTGCAGTACCAGGTAGAACAGTGCGATGGTGGCGAGCGCCGGCCGGGCCAGAGGCAGCACGACCATCCAGAAGGTCTGGAACGGGTTGGCGCCATCGAGCTCGGCCGCTTCCAGCAGTTCCTTGGGGATTTCCTCGAAGAAGCGGATGAGAATGATCAGGTACCAGGCGCTGATCGCCTTATACATGATGACCGACCATGGCGTGTTGAGCAGGCCCATGCGCTTCATCAGGAAGTAGTCGGGAATGATACCCGGCTCGAACACGATGGTGATCAGCACGAGGATGAAGATCAGCCGGCGTCCGGGCAGTCCGGGGCGCGACATGCCCCAGGCCATCAGTGCGGTGCCGAACACCCCGATGCAGACGCTGGTCGCTGTCATCCACACCGAATTGAAGATGCCCCGTTGCACATTTGGATGCTGCAGCAGCAGCCACCAGACATCGAACGAGAAGCCATCGGGGATGATCGCGAGCCCCGAGAAACCGGCGACCTTGCTGGGTTCGGACAGCGACAGGGCCAGCAGGTTCAGCAGCGGCTGCAGGGTAAACACCACCAGCAGCAGCAGCGTCGAGACGATCAGCAGATATTCGATGCGCTCGAGCGGGGTACGGCGGGAGTTCATGGCCATCACCACACCCCCTTCCCCGTCAGCCGCTTGCTGACGAGATGGGAGACGATGATCAGGATCATGCCGATCACTGCCTTGAACAGGCCAGCCGCGGTGGCCAGCGCATATTCGCCGGTCGACAGGCCCATGCGATAGACAAAGGTGTCGATGATATCGATGGTCGACGCGTTGACGTCGTTCTGCATGTTGATGATCTGGTTGAGATCGGCCGACAGGAACATGCCCATATTGAGGATGAACAGCGTCGCGATGGTCGGCACGATGCCCGGAATGGTGACGTGCCAAATCTTCTGCCAGCGATTGGCGCCGTCCATTTCGGCCGCCTCGTAGAGCTGCGGATCGATGGCGAAGATCGCCGCGAGATAGAGCAGGCTGTCCCAACCGGCCGAGCGCCAGATTTCCGAGATCACCAGCACCCAGCGGATGGTGCCGGTATTGGTCATGAAGCTGACAGGCTGGAAGCCCATCGCCCCGCCGATCTGGTTGACCGCCCCATCGGTGGGCGACAGCAGCGCGATGAACACGCCGGCAATCACCACCCAGCTCAGGAAGTGCGGCAGGTAGATCGCCGACTGGATCGCCCCCCGCAGCTTGCCGTTGCGAACCTCGTTGAGCAGCAGCGCCACTATGATTGGCACCGGGAAAACGAAGAGGATCTTCATGCCCGAAATGATCAGGGTGTTTGCCAGCACCTGGTAAAAGATCGGCGAGGAAAACAGCACCTGAAAGTTCTTCAGCCCGACCCAGATATTGGGCGGGATGATGCGCACCTGCTCGAAGGCCATCTTGGCCTCCCAGATCGGCACGTAATGCCAGATGAAGAAGAACAGCAGGCCCGGGGCCATCATGGCGTAATACGGCCACCACTGCCGCGCTTTTTCACGCAGGCCCGCCCTCGATGTTAACAGTCCGTCAGCGAATTCGCCCTGCGTTCTAACCGATCCGGCGCCGCTTGCGGGAACGTTCCCACCCGACGACACAGCAGCAATCTTCTGTCCAGAACTGGCAACCATGTCAGACCCTCCCTGCCCCCAAAACACGCTGGGGGTGGTGTGCCGACAGATCGGCGAGTGAGCCTCGCTCTATCAGGCGGCACGGCATGAAAATGCGCCGGTGTTCCGGCTTGTGTTCGATTTCGTCGAACAAGCACTCAACCGCCCGCTCGCCGATATCGCGACCGGGCTTGGCCACCGTCGTCAGCCCCGGCCATGCGAACTCGCCCGAAGGAATGCCATCAAACCCGAGGATGGATACGTCACGCGGACAATCAAGCCCGGCTTCGCGCACCGCCATCATGGCGCCCAGCGCCATCATGTCGTTAGCGGCAAACACCGAGACATGCCCGACATGCGGGCGCTCGAGCAGCCGGCGCATCGCCTGGCGGCCGCCTTCGACCGTGTATTCGCCATCCTCGACAGCCAGGATACCAGGGTCGATATCACGCTCCACACAATGCTCGTGCACCGTGCGCAGGAACCGCGCCCGCGCCAGTCGGGACTTGGGTCCGAGGATCAGGCTGGGGGCCGGATGCCCTTTGCCTACCAGATGGTCGAGGCCCAGCCGCACCGCCTGCGCAATGTCCGAGCCGACGCTCGACACGTCAGCAAAGCGCTCCGCGCTGGAGCCGATGAACACGAACGGCATGCCGAAGCGGCCGAGGTCGTCGAAATTGTCGGCCACCGGATTGATGATGGCGCCATCGACCCGCGCGCGCTGCAGGGTGCGCAGGTGCTGCTTTTCGGCTTCGTGGTCCCAATCGGATGAAAACACCAGCAGCGACGCGCCGCTCTTGGCAGCGCGATCCTGTGCGCCGCGAGCCACTTCGGCCCAGAACGGGTTGGTGACATCGGGAATTACTAGACCCAGCATGCCCGATCGTCCCGACCGCATACCCACCGCGAGGTGGTTGCGCTCGTAGCCCACAGCCGCCGCCGCCTTGACCACCCGCTCCCGTGTCTCTTCGGCAATGTTGGACGAACCAGTCAACGCCCGCGCCGCAGTGCTCTTGGACACCCCGGCGCGCTCGGCAACATCAATAATGGTCGGCCGTCTGCTACGGCTCTGACTCATGCTCCGTCCCTCAGCGCGTCCTCTTGCACCGTGGGAACGTTACCGCGAATCCACCCAATGTCAACAACCCGAGCAAAACCACGCCAAACGACCGCAAATCCGAACCGGTGAAATCCGGGTCGTGGCAGCGGGATTGAGGGCTTAGACGAGCATGCCCAATCACTTAGGAACTCGGTCATGGACCTTCAGAACAAGACGATCATCATCACCGGTGCCAGCAGCGGAATTGGCGCCGCTGCTGCCCGGCTATTTGCTGCCGAAGGTGCCAATGTGGTGCTGGGCGCCCGACGGGCCATAGAACTGGTAGGCATTGCGGACGAGATCAACGCCAGCGGCGCTGGACGGGCTGTTTCTCTCGCCGGTGACGTAAGCGACAGGCATTTCGCGGCGGCGCTAGTCGAGCTCGCACAGGACAAGTTCGGCGGCCTCGATGGAGCATTCAACAATGCCGGTATTGTCGGTGACATGACGACCGTCGCCGACATGAAGCTGGACAACTGGAACACGGTCCTCTCTGTGAACCTGACGTCGGCCTTCCTTGCCGCTCAAGCCCAGATCCCTGCCCTGCTGCGTCGCGGCGGTGGGTCGATCGTATTCACGTCATCCTTCGTTGGCTTCAGCAATGGCGGCATGCCGGGCATGGGAGCATATGCCGCCTCCAAGGCGGGCCTCATCGGCCTTGTGCAATCCCTGGCAAGCGAGCACGCCGCACAAGGTGTGCGTGTCAACGCGCTATTGCCTGGCGGAACGGTGACGCCAGCCGGCGGAGAAGGCGATCAGGGCACCATGGACTTGATTGCCGGACTGCATCCGATCAGGCGCATGGCGAGCCCGACGGAAATCGCCGAGGCGGCCCTGTTCATGCTGTCGGACCGCGCCAGCTTCATGACTGGGAGCCCCATGGTCGTCGATGGCGGCATGTCCGTCAGGCTGGTCTGAGGGATCCTCTCGCTCCCAAGGCGTCGAGAACCTCGATCCAGCCATGGGGGCGGAGCACCTGCAACTGGGCGGCAGCGAGGCTTGCATCGCCAGTCACCAGCCGTATGTCACGACTGGTGAGTTGGCGGCGAATTTCCGCGGCAACAATCGGATGCAATGCGAGTACACCGCCGATGAAGCCTATTGGCCGCTCGCCAACTCGAGCGATCAGGGCGCCTGCCAACGCTGCCAGCTCATGCCCGGCCTCCCGTAGAATGGCCTCTGCCTCGCCGTCGCCCTCCTCAGCGGCCCTCGCTACGGCGACGGCGAGAGTGCCAATGCGCCCCCTGTCCCCGGCATAGACGAACTGCCGGACATCGCTCCAGTCCTGGCCGCCCACATGCGCCAGCAAATGATGCGCCAGGCGCTCGACATTTTCAAATGAGCCATGGTGATCGAGGGCTCGATAAATCCGGTCAAGCGCGCGCAGGGCGATCCAGCTGCCTGACCCGGCATCATCGATTAGGATGCCTCGCCCGCCGACGCGGATGAAATCGCCACCCTTGCCGATGTGAATGCCGATTGAACCCGTGCCTGCCGAGATCAGGTGCCCCTCGCCCGGAGCGAAATTGGCGACATAGGCAAGCGCCACGTCATCGACGACGACAATCCTGTCCACCGCGACGCCGAATATGGCACCAAGCAGCGTCTTCACATCGCCCAACACCGCCGCGCCATAGCCGGTCAGGCCCGCAGTGACGCTGACGATGGTGTAGCGCGCCGTCCCGATTTCTGCGGCGATTGCCGAAAGCGCATTGCGCAGCTTTTCCTTCTCGGCCGGATTGAAGACATGCCCGGTAGCGCCGAGCGCCTTGCCGCGGGCCATTTCCTGCCCGCGATCGTCACAAACCACCCAGCGGCTGGCCGTTCCCCCGATATCGAGCCCGAGATGCGCATGCACACTCACAGCGGCGCACCCTGGTTGACGAACATGCGTGTGATCTCGCGCGGATTGGTGATCATGGTGCCGACGACAACAGCATGCGCACCTGCCTCGAAGGCCTGACGCACCAGTGCAGGCGTATTGTAGCGCCCCTCGCCGATCACCGGCACCGATAGCTTCGCCGCGAGAGCTTCGAGCAAGCTGATATCCGGCTCCACGGGCTTGGGCTGGGTAGCATCGGTATAGCCCGACAGCGTCGTCGCCACATAGGTTGCGCCGAAATCGGCCGCCGCTAGCCCTTCCTCGAGCGTGGAGACATCCGCGAAAACCTCGGCCCCAAGTTCCTCCCTAATGCGGCGGACCAGTACCTCGGGGCGCTCGCCGGCCCGTGGCCGCTGGGTGCAGTCGAGCGCCACCACTGCCGCACCCGCCGCCACGATGGCCTCAGCGGCCGTAAAGTCGGGCGTTATGTAGACCGGATAATCGTCCGAAAAGACTTTGTGGATACCGATCACCGGCAGGCCTGCCGCCCTGGCGGCCGCAATATCCTCCGGTCCATTGGCGCGAATAGCAACAGCCCCGCCATCGCGCGCCGCCAGCGCCATGGCGCCCATGAACTGGGGGCCATGCAGCGGATTGTCCGCCCGCGCCTGGCAGGAAACAATCAGGCCGGAGGCAAGCTTCATTTCACGGCACCCGACGTCATGCCCGCGATGAACTGCCTCGAGAGCACGATGTAGATCAGGATGATCGGCGCCGCCGAAAGCGTCAGCCCGGAGAACAGCACACCCCAGTCAGTGGTATATTCGCCCATGAAGGTGGTCAGCCCCTGCGGTAAGGTCTTGAGGTCATCATTCTGGATAAAGACCAGCGGGAAGAAGAAATCGTTCCAGATCGGCACCACATTCTGGATGGCGGCAATGACCATCGCCGGCCGCACTAGCGGCAGCATGATGGCCCACATAATGCGCGCCTCGCTCGCCCCGTCCATGCGCGCGGCATCCTCCAGCTCGTTGGGCAGCGTGCGGATGAAACCGGTCATGATGAACACGGTCGTCGGCAGGCCCATCGCCGTATAGACGAAGATCAGCGACAGCTGGTTGTTGAGGATGTTGAGGTCCCGCATCAACATGAAGAGCGGGATGATGGCGAGCTTGAGCGGCAGGGTGAGCGCGGCCAGGAAGAACATCAGGATGAAAGTCGATCCGGCGAACTGGTAACGGCCGATGGCATAGGCAGCCATGGTGCCCAGCGTCAGGATCAGGGCCATCGAGGCCCCGGTCACCACGAACGAATTGAGCAGGTAGCGCAGGAAATTAGTCTGCGTCCATATCTTCGCAAAATTCGCCAGGTTGGCGAAATCGGGGATGGAAAAGGGCGACTGGAATATCTGCGGCGTGCTCTTGAAGGCCGAGAACACCATGATGATGATGGGCGCCAGCATGATGATCGTGTTGACCACGAGGATGATCTGCAGCAGTCCATCGCGTCCCAGCGTGCCCAGCAGGCCCGTCCGGTCGTAGTCGGTTGTGGCCGAAACGGTCATACCTGTATCTCCCGCGCCCGTAGCCGCGTGGTGATGACACCTGCAACAAGCGCAATGAACAGGAAGATCAGCACCGCCAGCGCGCTGCCCAGGCCGAAATCCTGCTGGCCCGACGAGACGTTGCCAAACGCCGTGCGATAGAAATAGAGCCCGAGCACGTCAGTCGATCCGTAGGGAGAGCCATCGAGCCCGGCCATGATGTAGGGCAGCTCGAACCAGTTGAACGCCCCCACGAAAAGCAGCGTGAAGACGATGGTGGCGCTGGGAGCGACCAGCGGCCAGACGATCTTGGTGATCTTGACCCATTCGCTCTGGGTTTCCATGCGCACTGCATCGAGTATCTCGCTTGGAATGCGCTGCATGCCAGCGAGAAAAACCAGGGTGGGGAAACCCACCATGTGCCAGGCCTGCGCGGCGATCAGAGACCACAGCGCGGTTGACCCCTGCCCCAGCCAGGGTTGGGCCAGCCAGTCCAGCCCGATGCCCCTCAGGCTGATATTCACCACGCCGAACAGCGGATGCAGGAACAGCTTGAAAAGATAGGCGACGATGATGGTGGAGAGCACCACCGGCAGGAAAACCGCGATGCGGTGAAACCGGGCGCCTGGCAACTCGCGCCAGAGCGCATAGGCCAGAACGAACCCCAGGCCGTTCTGCAGCACCATCAGCGCGAAGAAGACGAAGACGTTGTTGGTGAAAGCGTTGATCGTCCAGCTGCGATAGGGTTCGACGAACAGCACGGTGTAGAAGTTTTCCAGCCCAACGAATTCGCCGCGCCGCAATCCCTGCCAGTCGAAGAAGGCATAGGCGAAGGAGGAAACGATCGGATAGACGATGAACAAAGCCACGAAGGCGAGCGGCGGCACGATGAGCGCGGTGATCCAGAGGCCGCGGCCGGTCATCCTGAGTTGGGGCATAGAGCGGTCGCTTCGCGCTGGGGTTCGTGAAATTACATGTCCCTCCCCGCGTACGGGAAGGGACGGAGCGCAAGGGATATCAGTCCTTGAACGGCTCGTACCAGGCGGCAAGGCCTGACGTCAGCGCCGTCCCGATAGCTGCCGGGTCGGTTTCGCCAGCAAACAACTTCTGCATCTCGGTCTGGATGAGCACCGAACCCGACGGCTCGCCGTAGCGGAAATGTGCCAGCATCAGATAGGGGATGGAGCTCTGGTTGAGTTCGTTGACCTCGGCCAGCAGCGGGTTGTCGAAGGTGACGCCCGGTACGGTCGAGATATTGCTCAGCGTATTGGCGAAGGCCTGTCCGAATTCCTGGCTGGCAAGATAGTTCAGGAACTTGAGCGAGGCTTCCTTGTTGGCGCCGGCAGCATTGGCTGCATAGCCGCCATCGAAGTAGAGGCCGACAAGCTTGGCATCCTCGGCCGTCTTGCCCGGCGCCGCGAACACGCCCAGTTCGATATCGGGGTTCAGGCCTTTGAACGTTGCCAGTTCATAGGAGCCGCCGATGAACATGCCGGCCATGCCTGAGGCGAACAACTGCTGGGCGGAGGGGTAATCAAGGCCGATGAAACCGTCAGGGAAATACTCGGCAGCCACTTCGGCAACCGACGCCAGGGCACCGGTGAAGCGCTCATCGGTGAAGTCGGCCTCGCCGGCCATCAGCGCGTCATAGAAGTCCTTGCCCATGAGCGATGAGCCGAGGCCGAAGGTCACGGTCTCGTTCTGCCACGCCGTCGCCGTACCGTTCGCGAAGGGAATGATGCCGGCATCCTTGAGCTTCTGGCTCAATGCCACCAGTTCGTCCCAGGTCTGCGGCTCGGCAAGGCCGTTGGCGTCGAAAATGGCCTTGTTGTAGATCACCAGCTGCGTCTGGCTGGCGAAAGGCACGGCATAAAGAGTGTTGTCGGCGCGCCCGCTTTCGGCAGCGAGCGCCGGAGCGGCAAACTCGGCCAGAGCCGGGATTGTCTCGGTCGAAAGCGGCTCAAGGTAGCCGGCCGCCGACACGTTTTCGAGGCCGCCATAGGCCCGCACCATCATCACGTCCGGTCCGCTGCCCCCTGCCAGGGCAGTGGCGAGGATCGTATTATAGTTTGCCGCCTCGAAGGTCTCGAACTTGACGGTGATGCCTGGATTGGCCGCCTCGAACGTATCGATGAACTGTTCGTAGGCAGCGCGGTCTTCCTGGCGCCAGCTCCAGAACGTGAGGTCCTGGGCCAGGGCCGGTGCCGCAACGGCCATTGCGGCCAGGGCAGCGCCAATGCGGATTATGTTGCTTTTCATGGTTCCCTCTCTGTTCGGTATGGACATGTTCTGAGCCTTATGGGGCCAACCGCCGGCCATCCTCGGCGGAAAAGAAATGTGCGGAACCGGGAGCGATGGTCATCGTCACCGGCGCGTCGGGTTCAAAATAGTCGTTGGGGGTCGTCCGGGCGGCCAGCAGTGTGCCGTCAGCCAGGCGAACATAGACGTAGGCGTTGTCGCCCAGATATTCGGTATAGACCACCTGCCCGGCAAACCCGTCCCCGTCCTGCCCGCGCATCAGGTGCACGGCATCGGAACGCACGCCTAACTTCATGGCTGCAGCGCCAGGCAGTGCCCCCAGCGTCAGCGCTCCACCCGCGCTCATGATCAGGCGGTCGCCCTCGCGCGTCACATCGATCAGGGTCATGCGGGGCGAACCGATAAAGGTCGCGACGAATGCATTGGCAGGCGTTTCATAGAGTTCACGCGGCGAACCCACTTGCTCTATGCGCCCCGCATTCATCACCACGATCTTGTCGGCCAGCGTCATCGCCTCGACCTGATCGTGGGTCACATAGACCATCGTGCCGCCGATCTGGCGGTGCAGCCGCGCAATCTCCAGCCGCACCTCCGAGCGCAAGGCCGCGTCGAGGTTCGACAGCGGCTCATCGAGCAGGAAAACCTCGGGCTTACGCACGAGAGCCCGCCCGATCGCCACGCGTTGGCGCTGGCCGCCCGACAGTTCACGTGGCTTGCGCTGCAATAGAGGCTCGAGCCGCAGCATCCGCGCGGCCTCGGCGATACGCGCCTCAACCTCGTCCTTGGTGAGGCCCATCAGCCGGGCGCCGAACGCCATGTTTTCGTAGACATCCATGTGCGGGTAGAGCGCGTAGGACTGGAACACCATGGCAATGCCGCGACGTGACGGCGCCACATCGTTCATGCGTCGCCCGTTGAGGAAGAATTCGCCTTCGCTGATCGGGTCTAGCCCGGCGATCAGCCGCAGCAGCGTGGACTTGCCGCAACCGGACGGACCGACGAAAACCACGAATTCCCGATCCCCGATCTCGAGATCGATCCCGTGCAACACTGCCGTGTCCCGGAAGCGCTTCTTGATGCCGCGGAGTGACAGTTGAGCCAAGCCAATTCCTCCGTCACCCGCCAATGGGCGGATGCTCCAGCGCAGGCGCCCTCCCCTAGGACATCCAGCATATGGAATACTGAATTCCAAAAACTGTCTCTGTCAAGAATAGAATATTACAAACTTGTGACGGCAACCCACCGCTCATGGATGGCAGCAGGTCGGAACTGGCACTAGCCCCGGGACTTGAGGACGGTGACCGCCGTTTCGCTGTTGTGGATATAGTCGTGGGAATCGGCCTGGCGCCGGATAAGCAGGATGAACAGCATGTCCATCAGCATCAATTGCGCGTCGCGCGACGTAATGGCCGATGACCGGACACGCTCTTCGTCCGCCACCGTAAAGAGATGGATGT
This sequence comes from Devosia sp., assembly GCA_049647065.1. Lineage (GTDB taxonomy): Bacteria > Pseudomonadota > Alphaproteobacteria > Rhizobiales > Devosiaceae > Devosia. The sequence continues at coordinate 18,313 of JBARWY010000022.1, forward strand.
CGGCGAGGTTCAGCAAGGGATTTGGTTGTAGGCCCGTCATTGAGATGACTATGGCGCCCCGCTGCTTAGCGACCTCGGCAATCCGCAGCGTTTCGAGGCTCCGCCCGGAATGGGAGAGCGCCAGCAGCACATCGGCCTGGTTGAGAGCCGAGGCATTCGAGATCTGGATGTGGCTGTCGCTGTTGATGAGCGCGGTTCGCCCGAGCTTCAACAGCTTGTACGAAAAATCCTTGGCCACCAGCGAAGAGGCGCCCACTCCGGCAAGCTGCACCTTTCGGGCGTTTACCAGGGCGTCCAGCGCCAGATCGATGGTTTGCTCGTTGTTCGCGGCAAGCGTTTCGCGCATAGACAGCAGCTTGCTGCCGATGAGCTTCTGCAGAATTGTCACGTAGCTGTCGCTGGAATCGATCGTGCCGTGGATGACGCCGCCCGGCGCATGCCACTCCAGCGCCTTGGCCTTGTTCACCGCCAGCTTGAGCTGTTGATAGCCGCCATAGCCCAGCTTCTGGCTGAACTTGACCACGCTGGACTGGCTGCGGCCCGTCGCTTCGGCCAGCGCTGCCGAGGACAGCGTCAACATGCGCTCGGGATGATCGATGATGAACTGCGCGATCTGCCGATCGGCCTGGGTCATGGATTCGAGCTTGGCACTGAGGATTTTCAGAATGGACATGCATGCTTCCGTGACAGAGGCCCACGGACCCGGCCTCACCGCCCGAAGGACTAGTGCCGATGGTCGTGCGATTGCAACAGCGTTCTCCTTCCACCCAGGACAGGACCGATTGCCTGAGCTGAACGGAAGTTCCACACAATGGAATACAATATTCCATGTTGCGTTGACACCTGGAATATTCATTTCTAGCATGAGGGCCGGACTTAAAGCGTAGGCACCATGGCACAAAGCACCCTGATCGCAGAGCTGGAGCAACTCGTCTCCGAAGCCCGCAACCCGGAAACCATGCAGATCGACCTGATGTCGACCCCGCAGATTCTGGCTGCCATGAACGCCGAGGATGCGCGCGTATCCGAGGCCGTGCGCAAGGTTCTCCCCCAAGTCACCACCGCCGTCGATCGCATCGTCGAAGCGTTCCGGCAGGGTGGCCGGCTGGTCTATATGGGTGCAGGCACCAGCGGCCGGCTGGGCGTGCTCGACGCCTCCGAATGTCCTCCCACCTTTGGCGTGCCCGAAGGCATGGTGATCGGCTTGATTGCCGGGGGAGACCGCGCGCTGCGACACCCCATCGAAGGAGCCGAGGACGACCGCAACGAGGGTCAGCGTGACCTGGAACGCATTGGCCTCTCGGTGAAGGACGTCGTGGTAGGCATCGCCGTCAGCGGTCGAACCCCCTATGTCATCGGCGGGCTGGAATTCGCCAAGCATGTCGGCGCCACTACCGTGGCCCTGTCGTGCAATCCGGTTTCGACCATTGCCGAAATCGCAGAGATCGCCATTTCGCCGGTCGTTGGGCCCGAGGCCCTGACCGGCTCTACCCGCCTCAAATCGGGAACGGCACAAAAGCTTGTCCTCAACATGCTGACCACCGCCAGCATGATCAGGATCGGCAAGAGCTATCAGAACCTGATGGTCGATCTCTCCGTCAGCAACGCCAAGCTGGCAGCACGCGCCACGCGCATTCTGGTCGAAGTCGCCGGCTGCACGCCCGAAGCGGCGGAGCAGTACCTGACGGACGCCGGCAACAGCGTCAAACTGGCCATCCTCATGGCCCTGACCGGCCTGGATGCCGCCGCCGCGAAAACGGCGCTCAAGAATACCGATGGCTTCCTGCGCCGCGCTGCTGCCGCGCACCAGCCCGCGAGTTAGCCATGGATCTGCTGGTCAACCTCCACAGTCGCCGCATCGACGAACTGCGTCAACGCGTGGAAGGCGTGGAGGCCACCATCCGCGTCGCCCTGCCCCCCGAACAGCACATCATCAAGGATTGGGTGCGTACCCATTTCAGCGAATACTGGGTCAGCGAGGTCAGCTCGGCCATGGCGCATCAGCCGCCCGGCTGCCTCATCGCCACCATTGATGGCGAGCTCGTGGGCTTCGCCTGCCACGACGCCACTGCACGCGGCTTTTTCGGGCCAACCGGCGTGTCCGAGGCCCAGCGCGGTAAGGGCATCGGCCTCGCCTTGTTCTACCATGCGCTCATCGCCATGAAGTCACAGGGCTATGCCTATGCCGTCATCGGCTCGGCCGGACCAGTGGATTTCTACGTGAACGCGGCGGGCGCCACACCTATCCCTTCCGATAACGAGGACATCTATCAGGGACTGCTGCGGATCAAGCCCAAACCGGGCGCAGGAGCCTGACCATGTCCTCCACGCCGCTCGCACTTTTCGTCGGCATGCCGGGCTACGAGCTCTCCGCCGACGAGATCGCCTTCTTCCGCGAGACCAACCCCTTCGGCCTCTTCCTGTTCCGGCGCAATCTCGACAAGCCCGAGCAGATACGCCGCCTTTGCGCCCAGTTCCGCGAGGCCGTGGGTCGTGAGGACGCCCCGGTCTACATCGATCAGGAAGGCGGGCGCGTGCAGCGGCTCGACAATGGTAACTGGCCACTCTTCCGCAACCTTGGCAGCTTCGGCGCATTGGCACGGAAGGACCTCGAACTCGGCAAGCACGCCATGCGACTCTCCAGTCTCGCCATGGGCACGATGATGGCCGAACTCGGCATCGGCAGCGGTACCACGCCCGTCGTCGACCTCGCCCGAAAGGGGACGCATGATGTCATCGGCGGCCGCGCTTTCGGCGATGACCCCAAGCTGGTGACCGCCATGGGCCGCGTCGTGATCGAGGCCATGCTCGAAGTGGGCGAAATGCCGATCATGAAGCACATCCCGGGCTACGGCCGTGTCACGGTTGATCCGCATTTTGATTGCCCAGTGGTCGATGCCAGCGTGGAAGATATGCAGGCGAGCGACTTCCGCCCCTTCGTGGCACTCCGGGACGTCTCGCCCTGGGCCATGGTCGCGCACCTGATCTTCACCCGTATCGACCCGGATCGCCCCGCCTCCGTCTCCCCCACGGTCTGCGACTTCATCCGCCGCGAGTTGGGCTATGATGGCGTCATCATCACCGATTGCCTCACCATGGAGGCGCTGAGCGGCACCTGGCCCGAACGGGTCGCAGCTGCGCTCGATGCCGGCTACGACATCGCCCTCCACAGCCAGGGCGACCTCGCTGCCAGCCAGGCCGCCGCACGGGCTGCGCGCCCCCTAAGCGCTACCAGCCTCGACCGAATTGCCCGGGCGCAGAGGCGGCTCGGTAGCAAGCGCGTGGATGTGAGGGCGTCTCACGCGCAAGTAGAAGAGATTTTCAGGGAGAACGGCCTGGCGTGAGCGTCGGCCGTCAAGCAAGGAGAACAAGGGAATGCTGAGAACTTCGCTGATCATGGCCACTTCGGCCACCATCCTCGCGCTAGCGGCGCCCGCCATCGCGCAGGATCAGAACGTGCTGACGGTAAGCTCCGAACAGACCACCACCTGGGTCCGCAATTTCAACCCCTTCGGCCAGACTTCGGCGCGCGCCACCACGCTCGATTTCATCTATGAGCCGCTGGTTGTGTTCAATCGCCTCAAGAGCAATGAGCCGAACTTCCGCCTGGCCGAAAGCTTCGAGCTGGCCGATGACCTCAAGTCGATCACCTTCACCCTGCGTGAAGGGCTCAAATGGTCCGACGGTGAGGCGTTGACGGCCGACGACGTGGTCTTCACCTATGACTACATCAAGAAGTTCCCGGCGCTCGACTTCATCTCCGTTTCCCCCCAGCTCGCCTCGGTCGAGAAGATCGATGACCGCACCGTGCGCTTCAATCTCAACGAACCTAATTCGGTCATCGCCAACACTATCGTCGGCATGCCCATCGTGCCCGAGCACATCTGGGCCGAAGTTGCAGATCCGGTGACTTTCGCCAACGAGAACCCCGTCGGTTCCGGTCCTATGACCGAGATCGGCCGCTTCACCCCGCAGGTCTACGAACAGTGCCGCAATCCCAATTATTGGGACGCTGAGAACCTCAACGTCGATTGCCTGCGCCTGCCCCAGCTCGCCGACAATCCGCAGGTCCTGGCGGCGCTTGCCGACGGCACATTGGACTGGGCGACCA
>JBARWY010000023.1:0-11731 GCA_049647065.1 Devosia sp.
GGACTGGCGATCGTGAAGACGCCGATCACCCGGTCGAGCTCATTGGCCTGCGCCTCGGTCTGCTCGATCGCGGCATTGGTTTCTTCGACCAGCGCGGCATTGTGCTGGGTCATTTCATCCAGGTGGCGGATGGCGACGTTGACCTCGTCGATTGATGACGCCTGTTCACGGCTCGCCTTGGCGATGCCATCCAGCAAGGTCGCATTGGCACGAATGGCCTCCTGTACGGCCACCAGGCGCTCGGCGGCGGTGGCCACGAGGCGCGTGCCGCCCCTGACTTCACCGGCCGATTGTTCGATCAGTACCTTAACGTCGGCCGAGGCGCTGGCCGCCGATTGCGCCAGGCGCCGCACTTCCACGGCTACCACAGCAAAGCCCTTGCCGGCGTCGCCGGCACGGGCGGCTTCGACTGAGGCGTTGAGGGCCAGCAGGTTGGTCTGGAAGGCGATATCGTCGATCAGCCCGATGATGTTGGAAATCTTGGCCGAAGACTGGGTAATCCGGTCCATCGCCTCGGTCGCTTCCCCCATCACCGCGCCGCTGGCCTCGGCTTCCACCGATACGGCGCGCGCCTTGTGGCTGGCATCCTCGGCCTGGGCGGCGTTGTCGACCACGGTACGGCTCAACTGCTCGATGGCGGCGCTGGTTTCCTCGATGGTCGCAGCCTGCCGCGTCGTGCGCTCGGACAGATCGTTGGCGCCCGAGAGGATTTCGCCCGTTGCGGTCTTGAGCGCGCCGGATGTGCCGCGCAACTGCGTTACAATGTCGCCAAGCTGCTCGGCCACCCCATTGGTGTCCTGCTTGAGCTGCCCGAACGCGCCCTTGTAGTCGCCAGTCATGCGATGCGTCAGGTCGGCCCGGGCCAGCGAAGCCAGCACGCTGCCGGTCTCCGCCAGTCCCCGCTCGACGGTAGCGACCAGGTCGTTGACGTCCTGCGCCAGCTTGCGCAGTTCGGGGTCGCTGAGGTCGGTGGCGACACGACCCGAAAAGTCGCCGTCGATCGCCGCCCCGACCACTGCGCCAATATCCTGCTGCAGCTTCTGGATCACGTTGACCTGCGAGGCGCGCTCCTCGCTCATGTCGAGTTCCGCGGCCCGCAGGTCCCGCATCTTGAGACCATTGCTGCGGAACACGTCTACCGCTTCGGCCATGTAACCCAGTTCATCGGCGCGCTCGAGGCCAGGCACGGCAAGATCCAGTTTGTCGCCGGCAATCTCGGCCATGGCATCGGTCAGTCGCGAGATCGGTCGCGTGATGGTGCGGGCGATCACGATGCTGGCCACCGCGGCCAGCGCCAGCAGCACCAGCCCGATGATCAGCATGGAATTGCGCAACCCGGCCGATGGCGCGGTGATGTCGGCTTCGCTTTCGAGCGCCGCCACGGCCCAATCGACCCCGCCGAAGCTCAGCGGCTCGGCGGCCGCGACATACGCTGCGCCGTCATGGTGGTCGAGCGCGCCCAGCGCCGCCGTGCCCGAGAGAGCCGCATCGATGGCGGTGCCGCGCACCGATAGCGTCATGGCATCGTCTTCTTCCGTGGCCGGCGAATTATTGCGGGCCAGCCCGTCCTGCCCGACGAGATAGACCTCGCCGCTGCCGCCCAGTCCCTCGGTCCGATTGAGCACGTCGGCGATGCGGCCGGTCGGCAACTGGAAGGCGAGCACACCGATCAGGAAACCCTGGTCATGCACCGGCGCGGCGATGAAACTGGCCGGGGCGCCGGCGCTGGGTCCATAGGGCGCGAAATCCGAGAGAAACACCTGCCCCGCCTCGCCGGCCATCGCCGCACGGGCAACCTTGCCCAGATCGCTATCCGACCAGGGACCGCCGTCTTCCGCGAAATTGGTGCCAAAGTCGGCCTCCTTGAAGACCGTGTAGACATTGTTGAATTCGGTATCGAACAGGAAGATGTCGTAGTAGCCGCGCTTCTGCAGCAGGTCGCGGAAGTCGGCGTGCAGGCTTCGGTGGTGCAGGTCATAGACCGGGAGCTTGTCCGATGTATCGAGCAGCAGCCGCTCGCCGGCGGGATTGGGATTCTGGGTGATATAGGCATCCTGCAGCAGTTCGGCAGGATCGCCCTGGCCCTTGAGCGAACGCATGGCGCCCGAGAAGGCGTCGATCGCGGCAGCAATCTCGGACCGGCCTGAAAATACCGTGAGGTCGTCGGCCACCTCGTTGAGATAATCCTCGATGGCCGCATGTGCATTGGCCGCCGCAGCGCTGAGCCGTTGCTCGGCTTGTCCGGTGACGATGGCATTGCTGGCGACGAAGGCCGCGACTGCAAGGCTTGCCCCCGTGACCAGCGCGATTGCCACCACCATGGCCGGCAGTTTGAAAGCAAGTCTGAGCTGGGTTTTCATCGGATCTTCCGGAGTTAAGGCAGTGCCGCTTTTCAAGGCATGCCCGCAGCTCCTCTTCCGCGGTCATGACGCGATGGAATGATAGGAACCATATGGTTAAGGAACCGCTTCCGGACGCGTCATCAGGCAGTCAGGGGCGGCCCGCCGTGAGCGGGCCGCCCTGTTTTTTAGAACTCGTTCCAGTCCGTAGAGATCGCGGCATTACCCTGGCTGAGATAGGCTTGTGCCGCGCGTTTCACGTTGGCAGGGCGCGCCGCAAACGGGGCACTGCGCACCGGCGCCGGGCGCGCACTATCGGTCGGACGCGCATTGTCGGTGTTGAACACCGCCACGATCTCGTCGAGCGCCGTCGCCTGGGCTTCAGTCTGCTCGATGGCAGCGTTGATCTCTTCGACCAGCGCCGCATTGTGCTGGGTCATCTCGTCCATGGTGCGGACCGCGATATTGACCTCCTCGATGGCACCCGCCTGTTCGCGGCTTTCGCGCGCGATGCCGTCCATCAACTGGTCGTTTGACCGTGCTGCCGCCAGCATCGCCGAAAGCCGCGCCGCGGCATCCGAGACCAGACGCGAGCCCAGGCCCACCTCTCCGGCCGACTGCTCGATCAGCACCTTGACGTCGGCCGAGGCCGAAGCAGCCGACTGCGCCAGGCGCCGCACTTCCACGGCCACCACGGCAAAGCCCTTGCCGGCATCGCCGGCCCGCGCCGCTTCCACCGACGCGTTCAGCGCCAGAAGGTTGGTCTGGAAGGCAATGTCGTCGATCAGCCCGATGATGTTGGAGATCTTGCCCGAGCTGGCTTCGATCGCCGTCATCGCTTCGTTGGCCTTCTGCATGACCTGGCCGCCTTCTTCGGCAGTACGGGTCACTTCGCCGGCATTGACGCTGGCATCCTTGGCGCGCTGCGCATTCTGCAACACCGTGGCCGCAAGCTGCTCCATGGTCGCCGAGGTCTCTTCGATCGTAGCGGCCTGCTTGGTCGTGCGTTCGGAGAGATCGTTGGCGCCGGAGAGGATTTCCCCGGTAGCGTTCTTGAGCGTCCGCGAGGTCGAGAGCAGTTGCGTCACCACCTCGTTCAGCTTGTCCGCCACCGCATTGGTGTTGGTCTTGAGGCCGGCGAAAGCGCCCTGGTAGTCGCCGTCCATGCGGTGCGTCAGGTCGGTATTGGCCAAAGCGGTCAATACACGCCCGGTCTCTTCGAGGCCACGGTCAACAGTGGCGACGAGGCTGTTGACGCCGTTGGCGAGGCCATTGAGCTCGGGATCGGGGAATTCGGTCTCGACCCGCTTGGAGAAATCGCCCGCAATCGCCGCATCGACCACCTGCCCGAAAGCGTCCTGCAGGTCCGTCATCATGGCGCGCCGGCTCTGCTCTTCGGAAATGATGCGCGCGGCTTCCGCCTCGGTCATCTGGCTGACCTTGAGGCCATTCTGGCGGAACACTTCCACTGCACGAGCCATGGCGCCGATTTCGTCGCGCCGCTCCTGCCCGTCCAGCGCAATGTCGAAATCATTGTCCGCCAGCCGCACCATGTCGGCATTGAGACGGGCAATGGGCCGGCTGATCGACCGGGCGATGAGGACGCCGATGACCAGCAGCAGCAGGGTCACGCCAAAGGCGATGGCTCCGCTGATCATTGCGGCTTCGGCAAAAATCGCATCAACCTGGGTGAACAGCACACCCGAGGCGATCGTCCAGCCCCAGGGCTCGAAGGCCTGTGCATAGCTGATCTTGTCGAACTCACCGCCCTCGGGGGCCTTGAACAGATAGGTGACGAAGGTGGAGCCGTTCGCCATGGCGTCCGTCACCATCTCCTTGATGTAGAACTTGCCGCGACCATCCTGCTCGATGGACCGGTCATTGCCCTGCTTCTCCGGCTTGGTCGGATGCATCAACATGACCATGTCGAACGTATCGATGAAGACATACTCGTTGCCCTGGTAGCGGAAGCCACGCAGCGATTCGAGCGCCAGGGACTTGGCCTCTTCCTCGGTGAATTCTCCAGCCTGGAAACGGTCATAGTAGTTCTGGGCAATGCTTGTGGCGGCCTGCACCACGCTCTGCAATTCGGTGCGCTTGAACTCGTCGAGATTGTTGCGCAGCGTATAGAGCTGGTAGGCCAGCACACTGGCAAAGCCGATGGCGAAAATCAGGATCAGGGCATAGAGGCGGCGGGCAATACTGCCGGTGAAAAGACTAGACACTTGAGGCTCCGGGTGACGCGAGGACGAGGCGGGTTGGCGAGCAGAACGGCATGCAGCTCGGGGCGGCCGGAAGGTCTCCCGGTGCCGGCAAATGCAGGACACGACGACTGATTGAGCTTGTGGACGACATGCTGCCTCATGAGCCGGTCCCGTGAGGCGGGAACGGCGTTTCAAGTCATGCTGCGTCCACTGACGAATTTGTCAGAATGTGATTAATGGCCGGTAAAGCGGGCCCGTCCGGGTGATGCAGAAAAGCAATGGGCGCCCTGCGGCGCCCATGTTCATTCCCGGTAGTGCCGAGGCTAGAATTCAGACCAGTCCTTGGCAATGGCGGCATTGCCCTGCGTCAGGTAGGCCCGCGCTGCCGAGCGCACTTTTTCGACTGGCCCGCGAGCGGGCACCGCAGCGCGACCGGACCGGGCCTCGGCAACTTCCTCGATGGTGAAGATGTCCACCACCCGGTCGAGTTCGGTAGCCTGTGCCTCGGTCTGCTCGATGGCAGCATTGGTTTCCTCGACCAGGGCCGCATTGTGCTGGGTCATTTCGTCGAGCGTCCGCACGGCCACCGAGACTTCGTCGATGGCGGCAGCCTGTTCGCGGCTGGCCTTGGAGATGGACTGCATCAGGCTGGTATTCTCTTCCACCGCGTTCAGCATCGCCGTCAGCTGCTCGGAGGCATTGGAGACGAGCTTGCTGCCACCCCTGACCTCGCTGGCGGACTGCTCGATCAGTGCCTTGACATCGGACGAGGCGCTGGCCGCCGATTGGGCGAGACGGCGCACTTCCACAGCCACCACGGCGAAGCCCTTGCCGGCATCGCCGGCACGCGCGGCTTCCACGGAGGCGTTCAGCGCCAGCAGGTTGGTCTGGAAGGCGATGTCATCGATCATGCCGATGATGTTGGAAATCTTGGCCGAGCTCGAGGTGATGCGTTCCATTGCCTGGTTGGCCTCGGTCATCGTGACCCCGCTCTCGGCGGCGCTACGCGACACCAGCTGGGCCTTGCCATTGGCATCTTCGGCCATGCGGGCATTGTCCGCGACCGTGCTCGCAAGCTGTTCCATGGCCGCCGAAGTCTCTTCGATGGTTGCCGCCTGCTTGGTTGTACGCTCGCTGAGATCGTTGGCACCACTGAGGATTTCGCCCGTCGCGGTCTTGAGCGCACGCGATGTCGCGCGCAGCTGCGTCACCACCTCGGTCAGCTTGTCGCCCACTGCATTGGTATCGGCCTTGAGCTTGGCAAACGAGCCTTGATAATCGCCCGCCATGCGCTTGGTCAGATTGGTATCTGCCAGCGCCGCCAGCACTTCTCCGGTTTCACCGATGCCGCGATCCACGGTCTCGACCAGGTTGTTGACGCTGCCCGCCAGTGCATTGAGCTCGGGATCGGGGAATTGCGCATGCACGCGCTTGGAGAAGTCGCCGGCGATGGCGGCATCCACCACCTCGCCGAACGCTGCCTGCAGCGCCACCATCATGTCGGTGCGCTCGATGCGGCGGCGCTGCGACGCGGCGCGCTCCTCCTCGGTCATCTGGCTGACCTTGAGGCCATTCTCGCGGAAGATTTCGACAGCGCGGGCCATCTCGCCCACCTCGTTACCGCGCCCGGTGAACGGCACCTCGGTTTCATAGTCGCCCTCGGCGACCGCCTTCATGGTCTTGGCGAGGCGCGGCACCGACGCCATCATCAGGCGCGACAGCACGTAGCCAATGGCCCCCAATACGACGAGCGTTACCACGCCTACCATGAGCAGGATCTTGACGGCGTCGTAGACCACGGCCTCGGCCTGAGCCTTGTCGATGCCGACGAACACGATGCCGACAGGCTTGTCGGTCTGGTCGAAGATCGGCTGGTAGGCGGTGAAATAGGGCTTGCCCACCACCAATGCCTCGCCGAAATATGCCTCGCCGGCCATCACAGGCGCATAGGCCGCGCTGGTTTGCCCCAGCGGCGTGCCGACGATGCGTTCGCCATCCTCGCCGACGATGGTCGTCGACATGCGGACGAAGTCCTGGCTGGCCTCGTCCCAGCCGAAGATGGTCGCAGCCTGTCCGGTGATACGGCCGATCGAATCCACCATGTCGTGATTGATGAACTGGCGCGGCATGGCCCAGGTGCGAACGGCGTCGATGTCGCCGGTCTCGGTCCAGGTTACCTCGGCGCCGGGCAGATTGGCCTGCACGATGGTCGCCGCAGTCTTGAGGTTGGTCACCTGTTGGGTGTGGGCCGCTTCGCGGGTCGAGGCGCTCAGGTTCAGGTAGATCGCCGCCGTCACCACGGACACCGAGACAATGATCGCCGAGATCACCAGGACGGCGATCATCGTGGTCAGCTTGATATTGCCGAAGAAATTGCCAGCGCGTTTGAACATGAGTTGCCCCAGAATTTGCCCACGCGGTTTCAGTGCAGCCTGCCCGCGTCTGTAATCCGGCAAAATTATCAGCCCGGGCTTAATTGAGTGTTTATCATGCCGGGATTGCGGGGCTTTGCGGCCCTTCGCGCTGTTACTGAAAGGCTATGCCGTTCAACTGTCAGTACATTTCCGACCTGTCCGGACAAGTTCGATTGCCCGGATCTTGTCCAGAACCTTCGCCGAAAACGAAAAACCCGCGGCGCCGAGGCACCGCGGGCTGGGAATAGTGCCGCCTGTGAAGGACTAGAACTCGCTCCAGTCAGGCGCCACTGCGGCATTGCCGTGGGTGGTCAGACCAGACGAGGCCGCTGCCAGGCGCTGTTGCAGGCCGCGCGCGCCACCGCTGGCCGCGACGGGTCGCTCGGCACGCGCCCTCGGCACTTCCTGCTGGGCAATACGGAACACATCGACGATGCGATCGAGCTCGGAGGCCTGTGCTTCGGTCTGCTCGATGGCGGCATTGGTTTCTTCGACCAGCGCCGCATTGTGCTGGGTCATCTCGTCCATGGTGCGGACCGCGGTGGTGACTTCCTCGATGGCCGAAGCCTGCTCGCGGCTGTCATTGGCGATCGATTCCAAAAGCCCATTATTGCCACGGGCCGCGTCGAGCATGGCCTTGAGCTTGCCGGCCGCGTCACCCACGAGCTTGGAGCCGGCATTGACCTCGCCGGCCGATTGTTCGATCAGCACCTTGACCTCGCTTGAGGCCTGCGCCGCCGATTGCGCCAGGCGACGCACTTCCACGGCAACCACGGCAAAGCCCTTGCCGGCATCACCGGCACGGGCTGCTTCGACCGAGGCATTCAGCGCCAGCAGGTTGGTCTGGAACGCGATGTCGTCGATCATGCCGATAATGTTGGAAATCTTGGCCGAGGACTGGGTAATGCGCTCCATCGCCGAGGTTGCCGCATCCATCACCTGGCCGCCTTCTTCGGCTGTCCGGGTGACTTGAGCGGCATTGGCGCTGGCTTCCTTGGCGCGCTGCGCATTCTGCAGCACGGTGCCCGCCAGCTGCTCCATGGCGGCCGAGGTTTCCTCGATGGTGGCCGCCTGCTTGGTGGTCCGCTCGCTGAGATCATTGGCGCCGCTGAGAATCTCGCCGGTCGCGGTCTTGAGCGAGCCCGACGTATGGCGAAGCTGGCTGACCACCTCGGTCAGCTTGTCGGCCACCGCGTTGATGTCCGACTTGAGCGTGGCGAAGGCGCCTTCATAGTCGCCTTCCATGCGCTCGGTCAGGTCGGTATTGGCCATGGCGCCCAGCACGTGGCCGATCTCGGTCACGCCGCGATTGAAGGTCGACACCAGATTGTTGACGCCAGCGGCAAGGCCGTTGAGTTCCGGATCTGGGAATTCCACCGAGACCTGCCGGGTGAAATCACCGGCGACGGCCGCATCGACCACCTCGCCGAAGGCCGATTGCAGCTCGCTCATCATCTTCTGCCGGTTGTCCTGGTCAGCGATGATGCGGGCGGCCTCGGCCTCGGTCATCTGGCTGACGCGCAGGCCGTTCTGGCGGAACACTTCGACGGCCCGGGCCATGGCGCCCACTTCATTGCCCTGATTTGTGTAAGGCACTTCGGTGTCGTAATTGCCTTCGGCGATGGCTTCCATCGAACCGGCCAGCTTGGGGATCGGCTTGGTGATCAGCCGCGACAGCACGAGGCCGACAAGGCCCAGCGCCACAGTGACCATGCCACCGACCATCAGAATCAGGCCCAGCACGCCATTGGCGGCGGCCTCGACATTGACCATCGGCGTGCCGACGAAAATTGCACCCATGACCTCGCCGCTCATCTTCTCGATGGGCTGCAGGGCCGCGAAATAGTTGATGCCGTTGATCGGCAACTGGCCGATATACGCCTCGCCGGCCAGGATTGCGGCATGGGCCGGACCGGCCGGATCGAGCACCAGGTCGGCGACCCGTGTCCCGTCGGCGGCGGCAATGCTGGTCGTCTTCCCGACCAGCGTCTGCGTCGCGGTATCGATCACATAGATGCTGGCATCCTGCTGGGTGACGCGCGTCACCGAATCGATGATTTCCGTGTCATAGAACGGGGGAATGGCCCAGCTCTGGAAGGCGTCCATCGTCCCTTCTTCGGTCCAGTTCAGCACCGAACCGGAAATGCGTCGCTCAAGGATCGTGGCGGCGACCGCCAGGTTGGTCTCCTGCTGCACCTTGCTGTCGGCGATCGATCCCGAATGCAGGTTCAGATAGATCGCGCCGGACACGGCAGCGATGGATCCGATGATGGAGATCAGGACCAGCGCCGCGATGGCCGTGGTCATCTTGATATTGCCGAAGACGGCAAAGAGCTTGCGCATAGACGTGTTCCCCCGCGGTCCCGACGTGGCGAAATCCTTCGCGTAGCTGCGGACCTTCTGCGGGGAAAATTACGGGATAGCGGTTAATCGAAGGTTGTGGGGAGCAGCCCGGTATCGATTTCGATGACGATTTAGTCGCCGCGCCTGCCGAATAATCATGTGAACCCGGTAAATCCCCCAAATCGTCTGCCGCTGCGCACCGCCGGCCGCACCGACACGTGTCATCCCGGCTCCGCACTATAGCGTGGAACCGGGACGACCCGGGGAATTGGGTGCTAACGGCTAGAAGGCCGTCCAGTCGGTTGCGACTGCAGCATTGCCATGGCTCACATAGGCTCCTCGCGCCGGGCGTCGCTGCGGCGCCGCCACGGCCACAGGCTCGTTGCGGTGCAGTGTGAAGACATCAACGATGCGGTCGAGTTCGGTGGCCTGCGCTTCCGTCTGCTCGATGGCGGCGTTGATTTCCTCGACCAGCGCCGCATTATGCTGGGTCATCTCGTCCATCTGCCGCACCGCGACCCCGACCTCCTCGATGGCCGAGGCCTGTTCGCGGCTGTCACGGGCAATGCCGGTCATCAACTCATTGGACGAACGCGCCGCCCCCAGCATGGTCTCGAGCCGGGTTGCGGCGTCGTTGACGAGCCCGGAGCCCTGCCGCACTTCGCCGGCGCTCTGCTCGATCAGCTTCTTGACGTCAGCGGAGGCATTCGCTGCCGATTGCGCCAGGCGTCGCACTTCCACCGCCACCACGGCGAAGCCCTTGCCGGCGTCACCGGCACGCGCCGCTTCCACCGAGGCATTCAGCGCCAGGAGGTTGGTCTGGAAGGCGATGTCGTCGATCAGGCCGATAATGTTGGAAATCTTGCCCGAGGACTGGGTGATGCGTTCCATCGCCTCAGTCGCCTGATGCATGACCTTCCCGCCATCCTCTGCGGCCTCGCTGACCGTCGCAGCGACAGTGCTGGCCTGCCGCGCCCGGTCGGCATTCTGCAGCACGGTCGAAGCAAGCTGCTCCATCGCAGCCGAAGTTTCCTCGATGGTCGCCGCCTGTCGCGTCGTGCGCTCGGAAAGGTCGTTGGCGCCGGAAAGAATTTCGCCCGTGGCGGTCTTGAGCGTGCCAGAGGTTTCGCGCAATTGCCCGACCACCTCGGTCAGCTTTTCGGCCACGGCATTGACGTCCGATTTCAGCGTGGCGAAGGCGCCTTCATAGTCGCCCTCCATGCGTCGCGTCAGGTCGGTGTTGGCCAGCGCGCCGAGCACGGAGCCGATCTCGACCACGCCGCGATTGAAGCTCGATACCAGCGCGTTGACGCTGCCTGCGAGGCCATTCAATTCTGGATCGGGAAATTCCGTCGTCACCTGGCCGCGGAAGTCGCCGGCCACGGCCGCATCGACCACCTCGCCAAAGGCACGCTGCAACTCGCTCATCATCAACTGGCGGTCATCGCGGTCGGCAATGATACGCGCCGCTTCCGCCTCGGTCATTTCGCTGACGCGCAACCCGTTGGCGCGGAACACTTCCACGGCTCGGGCCATGGCGCCCACTTCGTTGCCGCGCTCCACATAGGGCACATCGATATTGTAGTCGCCGTCCGCAATGGCCTGCATCGCCCCGGCAATGCGGGGGATCGGCCTCGTGAGGCGCCGCGACACGAACAGGCACAGCGCACCCATCACAGCCAGCAGCACCACGCCCATGATGGCAGTACGCGGCAGGGATTCATTTGCCGCCGCTTCGGCAATCTGGGCATCGGCGCCGACGAAGAAAGCGCCGAGCGGAACGTTCTTGAGGTCGGTGAAGGGCTGGAACGCGCCATTGAAGCGGATGCCTTGCATCATGACTTCACCATAATAGGGCTGCCCGGCGCTGAGCGCGGCATGTTCAGGCGAAGCGGGATCGATGGCAAAGCCGATCGCCCGTTCGTCGTCGGGCAAGACGAAGCTGGTCGACTTGGCCACGAACTCGCCCGTTGCCGTATCGAGCCCGAAGATCGCTGCGTGACCGTTGGTGATGCGCGTCACCGAGTCTACAGCCGCGCTATCATGGAAGAACGGCAGCGAGAACGCCTGGAACGCTGCCATCGAGCCATCGTCGGCCCAGGTCAACACCGAACCAGAGAGCCGCTTTTCGAGAATCGTGCCGGCCAGCTGCAGGTTGGCCGCTTGCTGCGCCACGCTCTGGTTGACCGACTGTCGCCGCAGGTCGATGTAACCACTGACCGAATAGGCGACGATGGTGACGGCGATGCTCATCAGCACCAGCCCGGCAATCGCCGTTGTCAGTTTGATATTGCCCCAGAATCCCGCAATCGCCCGCATCGCCGCCCGCTCCCCCACTGGCATCAACTTGTATGGAAGGACCTTAGCCCGACAGCGTTAACGCGGGGTTGCTTGTATGACAGGCCGAAAACAACCGGGGCGCCCATTGGGC
>JBARWY010000024.1:0-20465 GCA_049647065.1 Devosia sp.
CGCCTGGGCCTCGCGGGCCAGCATGCGCGCGCGCGCCGGATCGCCGGCCTGCAGTGCCACGATGGCATCGGACAGGGCCTCGACGCCCTGTTCGCGGCGGCGCTCGCGGTTGCGGCGGGCCATGTTGCGCGGTGCCGAGATGATGCGACGGACAACCGCCCATAGCCCGATCACGACAATGGCTACGACGATAACCATGAAGACGGCTGCGCCCAGGCGGGGCTGCATGCGGTAGCCGGCGACCTCGAGCGTCAGCGTGCCGGGCAGCGAGATGAGCCAGGCGGCCAGTGCCGCGATGACGAGGCTGCCCACGATCCAGGAGGCGAGACGGATCATCGCGCGGCCTCGCCAGACAGCGCGCTGGCGCGCAATGTATCGAGGAAGCGGGTCGCTTCGGCCTGCTCGGCGATCAGCGCCGGCACGTCTTCGCCGGCCGCCAGCATGGGTGCCGGCAGGTCAGCGAGCAGGGTTTCGGCGGTGACGAAGTCGCGACGGGCGATGGCGCTTTCCAGCCGCGACATCACGGCCTCGGGCGCGTCTCCCTCGATTTCGCCGGTGGGCCGCAAGGCGATGGCGGAGCGGAACCAGTCGAGGGCGCCATCCTGCCATTGCGCGTCGGGGTTGCCGGGGCGGCCGGCGAGCATGGCGGGCAGCACGGTGGCGAAACGATTGGCGATGATGTCGGGGCGGGTGAGGCCGGCTTCTGCCTGGTTGGCGATGGCGGTGGGAATGGCGGCATCGGGGACGGCAGCGCGCAAGGCGCCCAGTTCGGTCGCATAGGGCCGGCCGGTGGCGAAGGCGGTTTCGAAGCCGGAGAGGATCAGCGGCAATTGCAGGACGGCGCCAATATCGCCGGGCTGCGCGGCCAGCGTCGCGGTGGTTTCGGTCACTGTGGTCTCGACCGTGCGCAGGCCGGCCTCGGCGGTGCCGAGGCGGGCCGCAACCTCGTCGAGCCGCGTGCCCAGGGCTGCAAGATCGCTGCGCAGGGCATCTATCCCACTGGTGTCGGCGGCAGGCACGGGGGTGGCGGCGAGCGTATCGATACGGGCGGCAAGCGCAGCGATATCGCCTTCGACCGAGCCGAGATCGACCGGGTCGGCGGGGGTGGTGGCTGCCGGTGGGGCAGGTTCAACCGATTCCAGAGCGCCGATGCGCTGGTTGAGCGTCGCCAGTTCGGTCTGGGTGGTCTGGGTCACCGTTTCCAGTTCGGGGATGGCGGTAGCGAATTGGGCGAGACGCGGATCGGCGGCCGGGGCCGGTGTTGCAGGCCACAGGCCGAACCAGGCCAGCCCATAGGCGGCGGCAAGACCGAGTAGTCCACCGACCACCGCAGCACCAAAGGCAAAGCCGGTGCGCGGTGCGGGCGTCGGCTCGACAGGCCTGGCGCGGGTGGGCGGCTCCTTGGCAGCGGCGGGTCCGGCCTCTACCCTGGTTTCCGTCTTGGCTTCCGGTTTGTCGGCCCCGGTCTCGCGCGCCTTGAGATCGAGCACCGGCGGTTTTACCGGGCCGGCCTTGTTTTCGCCTGGCTTGGAATCGCTGCCCTTGGTATCCGCCATTGCAGGGTGTCCTCTTCTTGGGTGCCGATCATGGCCCAGTTTGCTCGCGGGCAAAAGCCAGCGCGAGCGACATCATGGCGTCTTCGTCCGGCCGGTCGGCCAGGCTGATGCGGCTGAAGCGGGCCTCAAGCAGCGGTCCGGCGACAGCCTCGGAAAGGCACAGCATGGCCAGTCTGCTCCGGCTCTCCCGCGGCATAGTGGCGGCCAGGGTGGCAAAGATTTCGGCCGAACGGCGCGAATAGGCGAGGACGGCGTCGATCTGGCCGCCCAGTTCGACCAGTACGCCCTCGGGCAGGGCTTCGGCAGCGACCATGTCATAGACCTTTGATGTGGCCACCATGATGCCTGATGGTGCCAGGGCCTTGGCAAGGTCGGCGCTCTGATGCTTGCCGGTGGGGTAGAAGATCGGGCCGGGCACGCGGGCAATGGTCATGGCGTTGACCAGGTCCTGCAAGGCGCCGGCGGCGCTGCTGACCCGCTCGAAGCCGGCCTCGCTCGCCTCGCGCGCCGTGTGATCGCCCACCGCGAAGACCGGCAGGTGCCGATACTGCGCCAGCACGCCGCGATCGGCGAGCGAGCGGATGGCATTGGCGCTGGTCAGCACGATGGCGGTAAAACCATCCGATGGCGGCAGGCTGCCATCGAGCGTCCGGCGCAGCATCAGGGGCGCGGCGATGGCGTCAATGCCGAGCGCGTCGAGGCGCGCCAGCGTTGCCTGGGCATCGGGCTCGGGTCGCGTCACCAGCATCTTCATGACGAGGCGGCCCACTGCGCCAGCCATTCGGTGCCGGCCTGAGCGATCAGGTCCTCGCCAACCCGCCGGCCCACTGCCCCGGGGTCGCTGCCGGTTGCGGCACTGTGGAAGCTGGTCTTGCCATCAAGACTGAGGATCTGCCCCTTGAGAACAAGCGTCTCACCATCGAGGCGAGTCAGTGCGCCCACCGGGGTGCGGCACGAACCATCGAGCACGGCCAGCATGGCGCGTTCGGCTGATATGGCTTGGTGGGTCGGTGCGTGGTCGAGTGCCGCAACGATGCCGGCCATGTGCGCGTCGTCGCTGCGTACCGCAATGCCGATGGCGCCCTGGGCCGGGGCGGGCATGAAGATTTCCGGGTCGAGCAAAGCGGTGGCACGGTGGCCTTCTCCCAGGCGGTTGAGGCCGGCCATAGCCAGCATGGTGGCGTCGGCCACGCCATCGAGCAGCTTCTGCAGCCGTGTGCCGACATTGCCGCGGAAGGGTATGATTTCGAGGTCTGGCCGTACCCGCAGCACCTGGGCGGCGCGGCGGATCGAGGAGGTGCCGAATTTGGCGCGCTCGGCCAGGTGATCGAGGCTTTGTACCTTCACCGACATGAAGGCGTCGCGCACGTCTTCTCGTTCGAGGAAGGCGATGAGGCTGATGCCGTCGGGCAGGCGTGTCGCCACGTCCTTGCTCGAATGCACGCCGATATCGACGCGTCCCGACAGCATGGCGTCGTCGATTTCCTTGGTGAACAGGCCCTTGCCGCCGATCTCGATGAGGCTGGCATTGCTGGCTTGGGAACGGTCGCCGCCGGTCGAAATCACCTCGATGGCGATGTCATCCTCGGCTACGCCATGCGTCGCTGCCAGCAGCCGACGCACCAGCCGCGCCTGGGCCAGCGCCAGCGGGCTGCCGCGAGTTCCGATCCGGGCGAAGGGCGTGGGCGATTGCAAAGTCAGAACGTCCTATAGTAGGCAAAGGCGTAGCTCAGGGAGTAACCAGTTCGTCGTGACCGGGCAAGCGCCAGCCATCATCCTCGGCATAGAGACCAGCTGCGACGAAACCGCGGCGGCGGTGGTCGTGCGTGACGAATTCGGCAACGCCTCGATTCGTTCCAACGTGGTGCGCAGCCAGCTCGATGAACATGCGGCATTCGGCGGGGTGGTGCCCGAGCTCGCGGCGCGTGCGCATGTCACCTATCTCGACCACATCATTGCCCAGGCCTGTCGCGAGGCCGGCATTGCCCTTGGTGATGTCGACGCGATTGCTGCCACCGCCGGCCCGGGGCTGATTGGTGGGGTGCTGGTTGGGCTCACGACTGCCAAGGCACTGGCCGCGGCGCTCGACAAGCCACTGATCGCGATCAACCACCTGGAAGCCCATGCGCTGACGGCGCGGCTGACCGATCGGGTGCAGTTTCCCTATCTCATGCTGCTGGTCTCGGGCGGACACAGCCAGTTCGTGCTGGTGCGCGGCGTCGGCGACTATGAGCGCTGGGGCACCACGATCGACGACGCGCTGGGTGAGGCCTTCGACAAGGTGGCAAAGCTCCTGAGCCTCGGCCATCCGGGTGGGCCGGCCGTCGAGCGCATTGCCACATTGGGCGATCCCAAGCGCTTCAAGTTCCCACGGCCGCTGCTGCGCGAGGCGCGGCTCGATTTTTCCTTTTCCGGGCTCAAGACATCCGTGCGGCTGCAGGCCGAGGCGCTGGCGCCGCTCAGCGATCAGGACGTGGCCGATATTGCTGCCAGCTTCCAGGCGGCGGTCGCCGAGATTGTCGCTGTACGCTCGCGACAGGCACTGGAGAAGTTTGCCGCCGCGTTTCCGGGGCAAGAGATGCGGCTGATCGTGGCAGGTGGCGTCGCTGCCAACCTGGCCATCGGCGCGGCACTGCGGACGGCCTGCGCTGAGGCCGGCGCCATGCTCATAGTGCCACCGGTTGCGCTTTGCACCGACAATGGCGCCATGGTGGCCTGGGCCGGGGCCGAGCGCTTCGCCCTGGGCGCATATGACGGACTTGGCTTTGTTGCCCGGCCGCGCTGGCCGCTCGACCTAGACGACATGAAGGTGACATCAGATGCCGCTTGAGAGCGTCAGTGTCATCGGCGGCGGTGCCTGGGGCACGGCGCTGGCGCAGGCCGCGGCGATGGCGGGCCGTCGCGTGTCGCTGGTGGCGCGAGATCCGGCCCAGGTCGAGGAGATCAACAGCCGCCACACCAATAGGCGCTATCTCGGCACGCAGGTCCTCCATGCCGGGATCTCGGCGGTGACGGTCGCCACCAGTGCGGACATCGTCATCCTGGCCGTACCGGCCCAATCGAGCCGGGCTGCCCTGGGTGCACTCGATCCGGCTTTGATCGCCGGCAAGCCGGTCGTACTGTCGGCCAAGGGCCTCGAGACCGGCACCCTGGAGCGCCAGAGCGAAATTCTGTTAGACATGGCGCCCGAAGCCATTCCCTTCGTGTTGTCCGGACCGAGCTTTGCCGCCGATGTCGCGGCTGGCCGGCCGACTGCGGTGACGCTGGCGGGGGACGATGCCAGCCAGACCTCAGCGCTGGCCGCCGCGCTGGCCGGCCCCAGTTTCCGGCCCTATGCCGCGGACGATCGCATCGGCGTCGAGATCGCAGGGGCGCTCAAGAATGTCTATGCCCTGGCCTGCGGAGCGGTTGACGGCGCCGGGCTCGGGGCGTCGGCCCGCTCGGCGCTGATTGCCCGTGCCTATGCAGAAATGGCCCGCATGGTGGCAGCCATGGGCGGCTCGGCGACCACGTTGACTGGCCTTGCGGGGCTGGGCGACCTGACGCTGACCTGCACGTCAGTGCAGTCGCGCAACTACCAGTTCGGCATGGCGTTGGGCCGCGGCCAGTCGGTCGAGGCCATCCTTGCCAGTGGCGCCAAGCTGGCCGAGGGTGTCGCCACGACGCCGGTCGCCGATGACCTGGCCAGGAGCCTCGCCATCGAGGCACCGCTGATCCAGGCCGTGCACGCCGTATTGAGCGGCAAAGCCGATATTGCCACTGTCGTGGCGGGGCTGATGTCCCGTCCACTGAAACGGGAGGACTGATCCATGCCGCTATTTGCCATGATCGCCAAGGACGAGCCAGGGACCGGCGACAAGCGCACCGCCACGCGACCCGCGCATCTCGATCACCTCAATTCGCTGGGCGAGAAGCTGGTACTGGCCGGGGCGCTCATGGGGCCGGACGGTGTCCCCGAAGGCTCGCTGCTGGTGCTCGAGGCCGACACGCTCGACGCTGCCACGGCCAGTTTCATGGCCGACCCCTTCGTCGCCGAGGGCATTTTCGGCTCGATCGAAATCAAGCCATGGCGCATTGCCATCAACCACAGCGGGCGGGAGTTCTAGCCATGGCCTATTGGCTGATGAAATCGGAGCCCGATGTCTTCTCGTTTGACGACCTCGTAGCCAAAAACAAGCGCGGTGAAGTCGAGCAATGGCATGGGGTGCGCAACTTCACAGCGCGCAACAACATGGTCGCCATGAAACTGGGCGACCTGGCCTTCTTCTACCACTCCAATATCGGCAAGGAGATAGTCGGCATCATGAAGGTGGTGGCGTTGGCTCATCCCGACAGCACCGCAGAGCCCAACGACAAAGGCAACATCGTCTGGCAATGCGTCGATGTCGAAGCGGTCAAGCCGCTGCTCAAGCCGGTGACGCTGGCAACGGTCAAGGCAACGCCCGAGCTGGCCAAGCTTGAGCTGGTCAAGTATTCGCGCCTCTCGGTGTCCAAGGTCGGCGAGGACGAGTGGAACCTCATCTGCAAGATGGGCGGACTCTAGGCGGGACCTACGGCCCGCGCTAAGCTCCCCCGGGAACATAACTCGGGGAAAGCACCATGTCGCATTTTGCCGTCAACTGGCTGGCCGTAATCCTGGCTACCGTCGTGAGCTGGGGCTTTGGTGCAGGCTGGTACATGGTGCTGGCCAAGCAATGGACCGCTGCCATCGGCAAGCTGCCGGAGGACATCGACAAGGCAGACTACACCCCATACCTCTGGTCAGTGCTGTGCCTGCTCGTCATGGCGTATTTCATCGCCCTGTTGACGCCCCTGCTACTGGGGTCGCTCAGTGTCAGCAACGGGCTGATCGTCGGCGCCCATATGTGGCTGGGCTTTGTCATTACCGCCATGGTGCTCAACCACCGCTACGAGGGTGCCCCGTGGTCGCGCACCTTCATCGATGGCGGCTACCTGCTGGCAGTGCTGCTGATCGACGGGGCTATCGTAGGGGTGTTCGGGTAGTCAGCTTTCCACCACGATGGGCGGCACGTGCTTGGGCTCGGCCGGCGGGGCGTATTTGTTCAAAAGGCTAACCTGGCTGATCGAGAAGATCACGGTCAGCGGCATCACGCCCCAGACCTTGAACGCCACCCAGATGTCGGTCGAGAAATTGCGCCACAGGATTTCGTTGATCACCGCCAGCACCACGAAGAATATGCCCCAGTTGAGCGTCAGCTTGCTCCAGCCTTCTTCGCGCAGCTTGTAGACGTCGCCGAAGACGTGTTTCAGCAGCGAATGGCCAAATACCAGTCCGCCCAGCAGTACCACCGCAAACAGCGAATTGGTGATGGTCGGCTTGATCTTGATGAAGGTGTCGTCCTGCAACCAGAGCGTGAGGCCACCGAACACCAGCACGACCACGCCGGTAACCAGCGGCATGACGGCAATCTTCTTGAGGATGAACCAGGTCAGGATCAGCGAGATGGCCATGGCGCCCATGAACCAGGCGGTGGCGACGAAGATGTCCGCACGGGCATTGGCGATGAAAAAGATCACCAGCGGGCCCAGTTCGAGTGCCATCTTGGTGAGCTGCGGGCGCAGCTCGTCCCAATTGATTTCCGGCTCGGCGACTTTCTCGGTCATGGCAATCTCTAAAGGGGCAATGGCGGCAATGTGAGGGCAAGCGCCCGACCATGCAAGGGCGGCATAGCGCGTAAGCGTGGTAAGATTGGGGCTATTGGGTCCCTGCAATTGCCCGCGCGAAGTCGCTAGCGGTAAACGGTTCGAGATCGCCCACGCTTTCGCCGACGCCGATGAAGTGCACCGGCAGGCCGAATTTCTTGGCGATGGCGACGAGGATGCCGCCGCGCGCTGTGCCGTCGAGCTTGGTCATGACCAGCCCGGTCACGCCGGCGCGCTGGCCGAAGATCTCCACCTGCCGGAGCGCGTTCTGGCCCGTTGTGGCGTCGAGCGTCAGCAGCGTGGCATGAGGCGCCGATGGGTCGACCTTCTTGATGACGCGGATGATTTTTTCCAGCTCGTTCATGAGCTCGTCGCGGTTCTGCAGCCGGCCCGCCGTGTCGATGATGAGCACGTCGCGCCCTTGGGCGCGCGCCTCGGTTACTGCATCGAAAGCCAGCCCCGAGGCATCGGCACCGGCCGGGCGCACGATGACCGGTGCATTGGTGCGCTGGCCCCAGACCTGCAACTGCTCGATCGCCGCCGCGCGAAACGTGTCGCCCGCCGCCAGCATCACCGACTTGCCTTCGGCGGCGAGCTTTTGCGCCAGTTTGCCGATGGTGGTGGTCTTGCCTGAGCCATTGACGCCGATCATCAGAATGACGAACGGCTTGTGGCTGGCATCGATCACCAGCGGCCGGGCAACCGGACCGAGCACCTTTTCGACCTCGGCCGCCAGCACGGCGCGCACATCATCGCCCGACACATCGCGATCAAAACGGTCGCGGCGCAAAGTCTCGGTGATGGCTGTGGCCGTCTCGATGCCGAGATCGGCCTGGATCAGCACGTCCTCCAGCTCGTCGAGTGTCGCAGCATCGAGCTTGCGTTTTGTAAAGACAGAGGTAATTGAACCGGTTAGCTGGTCCGACGAGCGCTTGAGGCCGCTCGACAGGCGGGCGAACCAGCCTTGGCGTGGTGCCTCGAGGGATACTTCGACCACGGCCGGCGGATCGAGGGCCACGAACGTGGTCGCCTCGGGTCCAGGCTCGGCCGCTGCTTGCTCGATGTCGTCCACATAGTCCGGCGTCGTCTCAGGCGGGCCGGGCAGGGGTACGGGCTCGGGGTCGGGCACCACGTCCGGGGGCGGCGCGGGCGTTGGTTCGACCGGCTCGGGAACCGGCACTGGTTCGGGCAGCGTCTCGGGCGGCGCAGGCGGTTGCACTGTCTGCTCGCCACCGAACAAGCGCTTGAAAAATCCCGGCTTTTTGTCGGTCATGTCAGTCTTTCGGTTAGGCGGCTTCGCGCAGAGCTTCGCCGACGAGGCCGTTGGTGGCTGCGCCAGTAATCCGAACGGCCAGCAGCTGGCCCGGTTGCGCGCCGGGCACGGCGACCGGCACGAACTGCTCGGTGCGCCCCGGGCCTTTGCGCTCCATCAGCACATTTTCGACTTTGCCGACCCGGCTGGCGCAAAGCATGGCGAACTGTCTGCTGCCGGCCTGCCGCAAGATCTCTGCCCGATTTCTTGCGGTTTTCTTGTCAACCTGGGGCATGCGGGCGGCAGGGGTGCCTTCGCGGGGCGAATAGGGGAAGACGTGGAGGTAGGTCAGGTCCGCCTCAGTGACGATGCGCAAGGTGTTCTCGAACATCGCGGCGGTCTCGGTGGGGAAGCCGGTGATGATATCGGCGCCGAACACCATGTCGGGGCGGAGCGAGCGAAGCTTGGCGACAATGGCCAGCGCGTCGTCTCTGGAGTGGCGTCGCTTCATGCGCTTGAGGATTATGTCGTCGCCTGATTGCAGGCTCAGATGCAGGTGCGGCATCAGCCGGCGATCACTGGCGATGGCGTCGTAGAGTGCGGCGTCGGCCTCGATGGAGTCGATCGAGGAGATGCGCAGTCGCGGCAGGTCGGGGACATGGCGCAGGATGGATTGGGTCAGCTTGCCCAGTGTTGAGGTGCCGGGCAGGTCGGGACCGTAGGACGTGATGTCGACCCCGGTCAGCACCACTTCGCGATAGCCGTTGGCGACGAGCTTTTTCACCTGCTCGACCACCATGCCCATCGGCACCGACCGCGAGGGACCGCGGCCGAAGGGGATGATGCAGAAGGTGCAGCGGTGGTCGCAGCCGTTCTGCACCTGGACGAAGGCCCGGGCGCGGCCGTCCATGCCTTCGATCAGTTGGCCGGCGGTTTCCCGCACGC
The DNA here is from genome assembly GCA_049647065.1 of Devosia sp. GTDB lineage: Bacteria > Pseudomonadota > Alphaproteobacteria > Rhizobiales > Devosiaceae > Devosia. The sequence goes on from JBARWY010000024.1 coordinate 9,418, forward strand.
TCATGATATCGTTGACCTGTACCTTGTCGTTGAGGGGGGAGCCAAAGACCATGGGCTGGTAGCTTGCGGCCTTCAGCTTGTCGGCATTGCCGATGACGAGGTCGACTTCATCCATGTCGCCGAAGATTCGGCCCTCGGTCTGCGCAGCGCAGCCGGTGACGATGATGCGGGCGCTGGGATTGTCGCGGCGCGCCTTGCGCACGGCCTGCCTGGCCTGTTTGACCGCCTCAGATGTGACGGCGCAGGTGTTGATGATGATAGCATTGTCGAGCCCGGCCTTTTCGGCCTCTGACTTCATCACCTCGGCTTCATAGGCATTCAGTCGGCAGCCGAATGTTAGGGTTTCGACACCCATCAGGCCGCCACCTCGTTGCGCGCCCATATACCGGAGGCCGGGTCGAGCGTGCCGGTCCATTCGAGCTCGGCCGGGCCGGTCAGCACGACATGATCGTCGTCGCGCCATTCGATGAAGAGGTCGCCGCCCGGCAGGGTCACGGTTGCGGCGCGGCTGGTGCGGCGGGTGCGGGCACCGTTGACCACGGCGGCACAGGCGGCGGTGCCGCAGGCTTCGGTCAGGCCGGCGCCACGTTCCCAGGTGCGGAGGATGATCTTGTCCGGCGCCACGACCTGGGCGATCGAGATATTGGCGCGTTCGGGGAAGATGGGGTGGTTCTCGAGCATAGGCCCGAAGCGGTCTAGCGCGTAGTTCCACACATCGTCATGCACCCAGAAGGTGGCGTGGGGATTGCCCATCGAGGCGACCGATGGTGAATGCAGCACCGGGGCGTCGATCGGCCCGATCTGCAGCTCAATCTTGCGGGTATCGGCAAATTCCTCGGCCAGGGGAATATCATACCATGCGAAGTTGGGCGTGCCCATATCGACGGTGATCATGCCGTCGTCGCGTTCCTCGCCGAAGAGGATGCCGGCCACGGTCTCGAAGGTGAAGCTCTGCCGGCCCTGCTCCGATGTCAGCGCCTGCACCACGCAGCGCATGCCATTGCCACAGGCCTGCGCCATGGAGCCGTCGGAATTGAGAATCTCGATATAGTTGGCGGTGCCCGGGGTCCTGCTGTCATGGATGGCCATGATCTGGTCGAACCTGGTCCCCTCGGTCGCATTGATGGCAATGGCGGCAGCTGATGTGACGCGGCCAGCGCGGCCGCGCATGTCGACCACGATGATCTGGTTGCCCAGCCCGTTCATCTTGAGAAAGGGGACAGCGCTCACTTTGCCGGTTCCGCAGTTTCGTCTGGTTTCGGCACCTATATGGCGGATGCGGGAGAGAATTGCCAGTCCGGGCCCATAGAGTGGGGATGTTTAGCCTGATACCGGGGCCCGCCCAACCACCCCCGTCGCGGGCGTGTGGGTTGGACGGGATTGCGTCAGGGCCCAAGCTATGAAAGCTAAAAATGTTCATATTTTGTAAGGGTTTCGCACTTCATGGCGCCTTAACCAGAGTACCAGTCTGGCCGCGCCAAAGTTGAGCTTGTCGGTTACCTTCCCGCCAGATGAACGAGGATCGACCCTTTCTGCCAACGCCCCTGCGGAGCCCGGCCCCATGAACATGACCATGCAGACCGACCAGATCATCACTGACTGGCAGCCTCATTACCCATCCCTTTGGGGCAATCACTCGCTGGCGTTGAGCCACAGGCTGGCCAGCTCGCCGCTGTTCACCGACGATGCGTTGGCGCGGCTGATCGACAAGACGCCGCGCGAGGCCTACCACGTCAACTATTCGCAGAAGACGCCGGGCAATCCGCCCAAGCGCCGCGAGGGTGAGATCAAGGGTCTCACCGGCCACGAAGTTCTCGATGTGGTCAAGAACGGCAATATCTGGGTCAACCTCACGGCCCCTGCCAGCGTCGATCCGGCCTACGGTGCGCTACTCGACAGCCTCTATGCCGAGTTCGAGGAGCGCGTTCCGGGCTTCAAAAGCTACAAGCGAAACCTCACCATCCTCATTTCCTCGCCGAACGTTTCGGTGAAGTACCATTCGGACGTGCCGGGCCAGAGCCTGTGGCAGGTCCGGGGCACCAAGAAGGTCTTCGTCTATCCGGCCAACAAACCGTTCATCAGCCAGCCGGCGCTGGAGAAGCTGATCCTGGGCCAGCTGCGCGAAACCGACATGCCCTACGAGCCCTGGTACGACGACTATGCCGAGGTGCACATGCTCGAAGCGGGCAAGATGCTGCATTGGCCGCTCAACGGGCCGCACCGCGTGGTCAACGAGAACATGCTCAATGTCAGCTTCACCACCGAGCACTGGACCGACGAGCTGCGCAAGCACTATGCGGTCAACTATGCCAACGGGTTCCTGCGCTCCAAGCTGGGCCTGCAGAGGCTCAGCCAGCAGGTAACCGGCGCGTCCTACCTCGCCAAGCTGGCAACGGCGGCGGCCGTCAAGTTCACCCCGCTCAACCCGCAGAAGAAGAAGGTCTACAAGGTCGACTTCCAGGTCGATCCTGCGGCCCCCGAAGGCGTGCGCGACATCGAGGGTTATTCCTTCAGCAAATGAGTTCGCTCTCCGCTCTTCCCGGAGCCGATGAACGGCGGCACTTCCGTGCCGCCGGCCGCGCGGCCGAGCAAGCCTATGCGCTGCGCGTGGATATCGTGCAGACGCGCGAGGCTTTCGACGCCATCGCGTATCAGTGGGAAGGGCTGGAGCGACAGGTCGATGGTGCTGTGCTGTTTCAGGGCAGCGGCTGGGCCAGGGCGATCTTCGATTTTGAGGCGAAACGCGGCAATGCCGGCTTCCGGCCCGTCATCGCCACGCTCAGCGACGGGCAACGCCTGGTCGCCGTGCTGCCGCTCGAGCGCATCCGCACCCGTTTCCGCACCGTGCTGGCGCCGCTCGGCCATGCCTTCAGCCAATATTCCGACGCATTGATAGGCCCGGGCCTCAACCCACGCGACACGGTCGCTCGCCTGCTGCGCACTGCCATCAGTGCATCGCCCTGCGATGCGGTGAGCTTTCTCAAGGTGCGCAGTGACAGCCAGTTGGCTAAGGGCATGCCGGCCAAGCACATGGTCACCGGCTCAGAACAGGGCGCGCCCTATGTGGCGCTCAGTGCGTTTGACGATTACGCCGCCTATTTCCAGACCATCAAGCCCAAGACGCGCAAAAACATGCGCAATGCCCGCAACCGGATGGAGCGCGAGGGGGCGTTGACGCACCATGTCGCCGACACGGCCGAAGAGCGGCTCGGCGTTATCGAGCGCACCCTGTCGGGCCGCGCCGGCCGCCTCAGGGAGCAGGGGCTCAGTTCGCGCGCCTTCCGCGACACCGCCTTCGCCGATTTCTGCTCGGCCCTGCCTGATCGCGCCGACATGCCTGTCATGGCCATGTCGCTGCGCCACAATGGCGCGCCCGTCGCCGAGCAGTGGGGGTTCGTTCACAAGCAGCGTTATTACGCCTTCGTCGCGTCCAGGGATTTTTCCAATTCCGACGAGAGCCCGGGCAAGCTCCACCTCGGCGAAGTCATCCATGCCTGTGCCGAACTGGGCCTCCGTGGCGCCGATCTCATGGTGCCGGTCATGCCCTACAAGCTCACCTGGGCGACCGAGGTGATCGACGTCAAGGACTATGCCTTGCCGGTCACCCCGCGCGGCGTGCTGGTGCTCAACCTCTGGGACAAGACGCTGCGGCCGTTGATCAAGCAGGCCGTGTTGAACATGCCCAAGGGCATGCGCAACCTGCTGATGAAAGCCACCGGACGGGGTCTCTAGCCTCATCCCGAGGGTGACGCGGGGTGGGTTTGCGCTATTCTGGGCCACCGGGAATCTCGGGATGAGGTCTATTGATGGCCATCGCACCACGACATACCGCCGCGGTCTCGGCGCTTGCCCTGAGGGGTGACGAGGCCGTGCTCGAAATTGGCTGCGGTCACGGCGTTGCCGTAAGGTTGGTGCTGGAACGGCTGACAACGGGCACCGTCACTGCGCTCGATCGCTCAGCCAAGATGATCGAGGCAGTGGAGGCGAGCGCTTCCGAGGCACTGGCGGCGGGCACGCTGCGCACTCGTGCGGTGGCGCTGGAAGACGCCGATTTCAGCAGCGAAACCTTTGACGCCGTCTTTGCAGTCAATGTCGATTTCAACCTGCGGCTGGGCACGCGCTGGCCAGCCATGCTCAAGGCGCTGCTGAAGCCGGGTGGCCGCGTGGTGCTCGCCTTCGATCCGCCCCCCGACAGCAGCAAGGGCCACGCCTTTGTCGGCAAATCGCTGGACCGGCTGACGGCAGCGGGGTTCACGGCAGCGCTACTGCCGGCGCATGGCAAGGTCACCGTCATCCGGGCCGCGCCGGCCTAGCGTGGTGCGGGGCCGCGATATTTGTCCATCACTGCATCGAGCCGGGCATTGTCGATATCAGGATTGATTGCCTGCAGGCAGGGCAGCAGGATTGCCTTGTTGCCCTGTTCGCGTTCGCCGTTGAGCTCGACGGCGGTGCGGGCCGGGGTAACGGCGGCAAAGCAGGTGGCAAATTCAAGCGGCGTCACGCCCAGCTCCGCGGCAACGGCCGCCACCGGGCGGTTCTGATCGTTGAGCACGGCTTGCGGGGTCGAAGCAGCAAAGACCGTGCTGGGGAGGCAGAGTAGCGGCAAAGCCAAGGCGATCGGTGTCAGGCGGTTCATAACGGTTTTCTCCTCGAATGGATTGAGGATCGCCGCCAACGGCTCGCTACTCAAGTTAGGGTATGGTCATTGATTTGCCCGCCAGTTCATCAAGCGGACAGGTTGCGGTAAGCCTGGCGCGGCCTGTGGCGCCGGTCTTTCTTGACTCCGCCGCCCCTTTCCCCTACACCCCCGGCCATTCATCAGGCTTTGCTCCTGACCAGCCGACCGGGACCCCCTGTGGTATAAACCGATCCCGGAGGCCACCATCCGCCAGCGCGTTGCGCCCGCGGGTGTGCTTGGCGTTTGGACTGATGGATCCTATCTCTGCCGGATCGACCGGTGAGAACAAGGACGGACAATGTTTGAGAGCTTAAGCGACCGGCTTGGCAAAATCTTCGAAGGTCTCCGCGGCCGCGGCGCGCTCAACGCTGCCGATGTCGATGCGGCCATGCGCGAAATTCGTCGCGCGCTGATCGAAGCCGACGTTTCGCTCGAAGTGGTCAAGGCGTTTGTCGAGCAGGTGCGCGAGCGCGCCGTCGGCGCCGAAGTTACCCGCTCGGTCACGCCGGGTCAGCAGGTGGTCAAGATCGTCAATGACGAGCTGGTCGCCGTGCTTGGCCAGACCGCCTCGCCGATCGACCTCAATGCCAAGGCGCCGGTCACGCTGCTGATGGTGGGTCTGCAGGGCTCGGGCAAGACGACGACGACCGCCAAGATCGCCAAGCGGCTCACCGATCGGCAGAAGAAAAAAGTTCTCCTCGCCTCGCTCGATACGCGCCGTCCGGCTGCCATGGAGCAGCTGCGGGTGCTGGGCGAGCAGGTCGGCGTCGATACGCTGCCGATCGTCGCCGGGGAAAACCCGGTGCAGATCGCCCGCCGCGCCGAGCGCGAAGGCCGCCTCGGCGGCTATGACGTGCTGATCCTCGATACGGCCGGTCGCACCCATATCGACGAAGAGCTGATGGCCGAAACGGCCGAGATCAAGGCCATCGCCAACCCGCATGAAATCCTGTTGGTCGTTGATGCACTGACCGGCCAGGACGCGATCAACGTCGCGCGCAGCTTCGATAGCCGTCTCGATATTACGGGCATCGTGCTCACCCGCGTCGACGGCGATGGTCGTGGCGGCGCGGCGCTGTCGATGCGCGCGGCGACCGGCAAGCCGATCAAGCTGATCGGCGTCGGCGAAAAGATGGATGCGCTGGAGGATTTCCATCCCAGCCGCATCGCCGATCGAATTCTGGGCATGGGCGACATCGTTTCGCTGGTCGAAAAGGCTGCCGAGCACGTTTCTGCCGAAGACGCGCAGAAGATGGCCAGGAAGCTCAAGAAGGGCTCCTTCGACCTCGACGACCTGCGTGGTCAGCTCATCCAGATGAAGAAGATGGGCGGCATGGGCGGGCTGATGGGCATGCTGCCCGGCGCCGGCCAGATCAAGAAGGCCATGGCCAATTCCAATGTCGACGAGAAGGTGTTCGATCGGCAGATCGCCATCATCAATTCGATGACCAAGAAAGAGCGGGCCGAGCCCGACCTGCTCAACGCCTCGCGCCGCAAGCGCATCGCCGCCGGTGCTGGCGTGGAGGTCAGCGAGATCAACAAGCTGACCAAGCAGCACCGCCAGATGGCGGATATGATGAAGAAGGTCTCCAAGGGCGGCATGGGCGCGCTTGGCGGCATGTTTGGCGGCAAGATGGGCAATATGCTCGGCGGCATGCCGGACATTTCCAAGATGGATCCGGCCCAGATCGAGCAGATGGCCCGTCAGGCCGGCATCGATCCTAGCCAGCTCAAGGGCCTGCCTTCGGTGCAGACCCCGCAGCTCGCCGAAAAGCTCCCCAGCGATGTCGGCGCGCTGTTCAAGTCCACCGGTTCGGGCCTGCCCGGCCTCGGTGGCGCTCCCCGTTTCCCCGGCCTTCCCGGCCTGGGCAAGAAGAAATAGTCGTCTCAATCTAACTCAAGGATACCAAAATGGCCCTCAAGCTCCGTCTCGCCCGTGGTGGCACCAAGAAGCGCCCGTTCTACCATATCGTCGTCGCCGATGCCCGTTCGCCCCGCGACGGTCGCTTCATCGAGAAGCTCGGCACCTTCAATCCGCTGCTGGCCAAGGACAATGAAGGCCGCGTCGTGCTGAACACCGAACGCGCCAAGCATTGGCTGAGCGTCGGCGCCCAGCCGACCGATCGCGTGCTGCGCTTCCTCGACGTGGCCGGTGTTGCCAACCGCGAAGCCCGCAACAACCCCAACAAGGCCAAGCCGGGCGAAAAGGCCGTGGCTCGTACCGATGAGCGCGCTGCCAAGGCTGCCGCCGTGGAAGAAGCCAAGAACGCACCGAAGCCCGCTCCGGTTGAAGAAGCACCGGCTGAGGAAGCTGCTGCAACCGAGTAAGCTTGGGCGCAAGCCAATGAGAAGCCCCGGGTGCGATGAGCACCGGGGCTTTTTTGTTGTCTCGATATGCGGCACCGCTCATGCGTGGGTGGGCCGATGGTTAGGCCTTGAGCTTAGCCAAAATCGCCGCGCCCATCTCCTCGGTCCCAACCGTCTTGCGATTGTCCTGGGCGATATCGCCAGTGCGCAGGCCGTCGCTGAGTACGGCCGAGATGGCGTTCTCGATGCGGGTAGCCAGTTCGATCTGGCCGAAGCTGTAGCGCAGGGCCATGGCGACCGAGGCGATCATGGCGATGGGGTTGGCGATGCCCTTGCCGGCAATGTCGGGGGCCGAGCCGTGTACGGGTTCGTAGAAGGCCTTGCGCTTGCCGGTCACTGGATCGGGCGCTCCCAGGGAAGCCGATGGCAGCATGCCGAGCGAGCCGGTCAGCATGGCGGCGACGTCGCTGAGGATGTCGCCGAAGAGGTTATCGGTGACCATCACGTCGAACTGCTTGGGATTGCGCACCAGCTGCATGGCGGCGTTATCGGCGAGGATGTGGTGAAGTTCGACGTCCGAGTAATCCTTGCCGACGCCCTTGACCACTTCGTCCCACAGCACGCCGGACTTCATGACGTTCTTCTTGTCGGCCGAGTGCACCTTGTTGTTGCGGGTGCGGGCCAGGTCGAAGGCGACGCGGGCGATGCGGTCGATTTCATAGGTCTCGTAGACCTGGGTATCGATGGCGCGCTTCTGGCCGTTTTCGAGATCGGTGATGGTCTTGGGCTCGCCGAAATAGACGCCGCCGGTCAATTCGCGCACGATCAGGATATCGAGGCCCTCGACCAGCTCGCGCTTCAGCGAGGAGGCATCGGCAAGCGCCGGATAGCAGATGGCGGGTCGCAGATTGGCGAATACGGCCATTTCCTTGCGCAGGCGCAGCAGAGCGGCTTCCGGACGATGCTCATAGGGGACGTTGTCCCACTTCGGACCGCCCACGGCGCCGAAAATGACAGCGTCGGCGGCCTTGGCCTTCTCGGTATCCTCGTCGGTGATGGCGACCTGGTATTTGTCGTAGGCGGAACCGCCAGCGAGGCCAGTGTCGGTCGAGAAGTCGGTCAGCTGTTCGGAATTGGTCCAGGCGATCAGCTTTTCCACCTCGACCATGATCTCGGTGCCGATGCCGTCGCCGGGCAGCAGGAATAGGGAATGGGTGGCCACGGTGTGCTCCTCGCCGTACTGGTGGTTACGCTTAGCGGGCACATAGCGGCAATTCCGCCAATCGCGCAAGCACGACTATGGGTGGAGTGTCACGAATCCATTGTGGTCGAACAGCACCCAGAACGTGATGGCGTTGGTGAGGGCGTGGGCGATCGCGGTCCAGAATACCGAGCCGGTGCGCCAGGCGATCCAGCTCCACAGCAGGCCCAGCGCCGCCGCGCCGCCGACAAGGGCAAGCCAGCCGCCGTCGAAGACGATGCCATGGCTCAGCAACAGCGGCAGGTGCCAGGCGGTATAGAGCAGCCAGCCCAGCGTCAGCCCGAGCCCTGGTCTGGCGGTAAAGCGGGTCATGAAACCGCCGCGCCAAGCGATCTCCTCGAGTGGTCCGTTGATGATCCCGATCAGGCCGGCCAACATGGCCGCCTGGGTGGTCAGCAGCGCCGTGTTCGGCACGAAGTTCAGAAGGGCGACTATGCCTACCTGCAGCAGCAGCAGTCCCGGAATCCACCAGTCCCGCCATGCCAGCTTTTCGCTGAACAGCAGGGGGCCACGCCGGCCTCGCACATGAAAGAAGACCACCGGCAGGCAGAAGCCCAGCCAATAGACGCAGAGCGACAGCAGATAGCCCTGCGGTCCACCCAGCTTTTCGGTCAAGGCGGGGACAATGAAGATCAGCGCCGCGATCAGCACCAGCGCATGCAGGACAAGGGCGATCTGGGGGCGGCTCATGCGGGCTCGGGGAATCGGCGGGGTCCGTGCCTATTGATCCCGAAGTGTATGATTTCGCAATGCCGCTTTGGCAGACGGACAGAATTGTAGGGAGCAGGTGGGGTGGATAGGCCCCGATACCGTTGCTCTCATACCCCTCCCGACCTCCCCATCAAGGGGAGGTGCTGCTCCACTCTGTGAAGGGTCGTCAGCTCGCCTCGCGGCGCTCGACCAGTTCGAAGTCGTCGGCCGCAAGATCGACCTTGAGCGCCAGCTGCTGGCGGTCGAGTTCGGCGAGCCAGGCGGTCCATGAGCAGGGGCTCATGCCGTCATCCTGGCTTTCCATCTGTCGTTTTGCCCGCCTCTGGAAGCTCAGCTTGAGCTGGGCGCGTTCCTCGCCAAACCGGTTGCGCACCCGGGTGATCGCCGGAATGCCGTGCCTGTCGGTCACCCAGTTCTGGATGTCGCGGTGTCGTGTCAAAGTATGGATCTGGGTCATGTGGCCTCCCCGCCAATGTGACTGTTCCTAACAAGAGCGAACGGTCCCGGTCCTCCGCCGGTTCCGGCCGCCGCATTAATTCTCCGTTAATTCGGTGACAAGCCTGAGACGCGTCATCTCCTCTGGGCTGAAATAGTAAAGCCGGTCCGGCGGGGTCTCGAGGGCATGCAGCCACAAAGCCGGGTCCACGCCCGTTTTTGTGAGGTGGCCGATGATCTCGGCGGTGGTCGATTGGGCATCGCTCATGGCCGTGCCGGCTACGCGTAGCGCGTTCTGCGGATCGCCCGACAGCGCCGCCGCGTAAATCTGGTGCACGCCGATCGCCGCCTCGGGACTAGCAAAGCGCTCCGCGCCAGAGGCGAAGATCAAGGGGCAGGACGAGGCGCAAAGGGACCCGGCAGCGACCTTGGTGGCAAGGCCCTTTTCATGGATCAGACTGCCGATAGCCAGCGCATCCACGACCGATCCTCCAGGCGAATCGAGAACCACAGTCTCCACGTATTCGCCCCGCGCTTCAATCTCGGCGGCAAATCGGGCGGCTGAACCGAGGTCGATCGATCCTCTGAGCAAGAGTTGTCCACCGGTGCCAAGGGCGATTTCCAGCGGCTGTTCAAGCAGTTGCGGGCTGGTTGTTACATTTGGTGTGGCGCCGTCCGCCGGCCCCTCCGGATCGAAGGGCGGGAGGATGGGCTGCATCGGCATGGCCAGTGCCGCGCCTTCATTGGCGGTCAATTCGCGAAAGTCGACATAGAGTACCGAGGCCGTGCCGAGCAGCAGCGCGAAGAAGGCGACGCGGAGGATGTTTCCGTCATCGACGGCGGCGACGCGCTCGATCAACCCGCGATAGAATGGACCGTCCGCCGACCTGGCGCGGGCATTAGCATCGGTCTTCATGCCGGGCGCGGGCCATCGGTGCGCTTGCGCTGCGCCGCGTCGATCGGGGTCACGGTGCCGTCATCGGGCGGCGCCTCGGCCACCAGCGGCGTGTCGATGGGTTCCGGCTCGACGGGGGCAGCCCGTGGCTTGCCAGTCGCCACGTCGATGCCCGCTGCTTCCATCTGGCGGAACAGTGCCAGGGCCCGCAGCATCTCGGCAGCGGTGATGTTCTCGGCTTCCTCGAGCGATTCGGAATCCTTGCGCATGGCGTCATTGACGATCATCAGCACGAGCACCAGCACCACCGGCAGCAGGTCGATGGAAATGGCGCCGGCCCAGCTTGGGATGAAGTCCTGCCAATAGCGGATCACCGCTTCGGCGCTGGAGAGCGGCACGAAGCGGCGCTGTTCGACAGCGGGGGTGGCGAGGATCTCGTCGGCGGCAGCGGTGAGCGCCGCTGACTGCGCCGCGACGGAGGCACGGACGGTCTCCATCACCTGGTCCTGCCTGTTGGCCAGGTCGGCAGAGCTACCATCGGCGACGGGGGCGATGAAGCCGGCCGAGAGATCGGCCGAGGCGCGCTTGACCGATGCGGCGACGCCCGTCTGCTGCAGGGCGGCGATGACGGCCGAAAGCTGCACGGCCTCGGTCTGGAAGCTGTCGGCGCGGGGCTCGATGGCGCCTGGGGTCGAAACCAGCTCTCGCATGGTGGCGAGGCGGGCCGAACCCTGTTCGAACTGCAAGGCGACCTCGTCGCG
>JBARWY010000025.1:0-32586 GCA_049647065.1 Devosia sp.
CGCAAGGCGTCGGCGATCCGTTCGGGATCGGCCGGTCCGGACTTGCCGAAATCGATCATCTCGACCGCAACGCCCATGCGTTGCAGGGACTCCGCCCAGCCATGGCCGAAACGTCCAGTGGCGGCCAGCAAGGCGCGGTCACCACGCGAAAACATGTTGCAGTTCGCCGCCTCCCAAGCGCCATGCCCGTTGGCGATGTAGATGGCCACGTGCTGTCGGGTCTCTGCGACCCGCCGCAGGTCGGGAATGAGGTCCCGCACCATATCGACGATCTCGCCCTCATAGATGTTGGGGGCGCTGCGGTGCATGGCGCTGAGCACGCGCTCGGGCGAGACGGACGGCCCCGGAATGGCGAGATAGGTGCGGCCAGTGGTGATGGGCATGAGGTCTCGATATGGAGGGATGGCGGCTGGCATCAAACGGGACTCGCGGCCGCGGATCAAGGCCGTCTGGTGAATGGCAGCCATCAATGTGATTGATGAAACATAGCGCAACGCCGCCCGGCCTTGCGGCGTCGCGGTTACACGAGTGTCGGGCGGCCATTGAACCTCAAGAAACAAATAGAGTGGCCCAATGGCCGCCCGACACGATCCGCTTTTTATGCAGGGTCCGGTTCAGGCGGTACCATTATTGCAGGTCCGGCTGCCGAGTTTCCAACCCCACTGGACAGGCGCCCCCATCCCACGGTCTCCCCGCCCGGTCCTGCGTCGGGACCGCGTGTGTGACGGGAATGGCGGCAGTATGCGCGCAGATTTTGACGTGGGGATAAGTTTGTTGCTCAGCGACCACTCGCCTTCCGTTGCGATCGTGTCAGCGTGGCCCCTTGCCACGACTCATAAGTCTGTGCTTATGTGTTCAACATGAGCGACGCCGATATCTTCAAAGTGCTGGCCGACCCAACCCGCCGCGCGATGCTCGAGCGGCTGGCTTCGGCCGAGATGACCGCGACCGAGCTGCGCGAGGGCTTCGCCATCAGCCAGCCCGCCATGAGCCAGCACCTGGCCGTACTGCGCGGGGCAGGGTTGGTCAGCGAGCGCCGCGACGGGCGTTACGTCAATTACCGCGTCGAGCCGCAGGGCATGGCCCCGCTGCATGAATGGCTGGCGAAGTATCGCGCCTTCTGGCCCGGCCGGATCGAAGACCTCAAGGACCTGCTCAAGGAGATGGATCAATGACCGAAACGGACGCGCTGGTATTCGAATGCGCGCTCGACGCGCCACCCGAAAAGGTCTGGCGGGCGCTGACCATCCCCGAATATCTCGAACGCTGGCTGAAGCCCGCGCAGGATATGGACCTCGCGGTGGTCACGGCAGAGGAAAACAAGAGCCTGACCTATCGCTGGCGTGAAGCGGGGCAGGGCGCGATCGTGGGTATGGAGGATAGCCTCGTGACCTTCGAGCTGACCCCGACCACTGATGGCGGCACCTGGTTCCGGCTGACCCACGCGCCGATGGCGGTGCCGGTGGCGGCCAACAGCAATCTACCCGGGGCGCTCAAGATGGCGGCTTAGGGCACGCTGCCTGCACGTCCACCGGACGGCACCTCCCCCATGACGGGGGAGGTTGGAGGGGGTGTCGGTTAGCCCCGATATCCGCGCCACCCCCCACCCTTGATCCCTCCCCACAAGGGGGAGGGTGTCGACTGAAATGTCTTGCCCAAATTCTTCAAACACAGGAGATCGCCGATGCGCGACATGATGCAACTCGTCCCTATGGTCGTCGAACAATCGTCGCGCGGCGAGCGGTCCTTCGATATCTATTCCCGCCTTCTGCGCGAGCGCATCATCTTCCTCAACGGCGAAATTGAAGACACGATGGCGTCCCTGGTCAGCGCTCAGTTGCTCTTTCTCGAGGCGGATAACCCTGCCAAGCCGATCTACCTCTATATTAACTCGCCCGGCGGCGTCGTCACTTCGGCGCTTGCCATGTATGACACGATGCAGTTCATCAAGGCGCCGGTGGGCACGCTCTGCATGGGCATGGCGGCATCGGCCGCGACGCTGATCCTGGCCGCGGGAGAAGAAGGGCAACGGATCTGCCTGCCCAATGCCTCGATCATGCTGCACCAGCCATCGGGCGGCTACCAGGGCAAGGTCACCGACATCCTGATCCATGCCGAGGAAAGCCTGCGGCTGAAGCGCCTGACCAACAGCATCTATGCCCGCCATTGCGGACGCACCTATGAGGAGGTCGAGGCGGCCCTGGAGCGGGACCGCTACATGTCAGCCGAACAGGCCAGGGACTGGGGCCTGGTGGATCACGTCCATCACGACCGCAGCCAGATCGAAGGTCCGGCTGCGCCCAACGGCGGTCAGTGAACGGGGTCTGGTGCGGCGTCGGCGTGGGCATATTGCTCGCCCACGCCGAACAGGCGGCCATTTTCGGCGATCAGGATGAAGACCAGCGCCAGGATGCCCATGCTGAAATATCCTGCAGCGGCGGGAATCGTGGTGCCGTTGAACAACTGGCCGATATAGCCCCCGATCACCGCACCACCCACCGTCTGGATGAAGCCGAACACGGCCGACGCCGTGCCGGCGACAGCACCGAGCGGCTCCATGGAAAGCGAGTTCATGTTGGAAGCGGCCCAGCCGAAGCTGAACATGATGATCGCCAGCAGCGGGAAGAACAGCCACAGCGGCAGGAAGCCACTGATCGCAAAGGCCAGCCAGACGCCGCTCACCAGTGTGAAGGACAGCATGGCCCCGTGCGAGAGCCGGCGCATGCCGAAGCGGCGGACGATCACCGAATTGGTGAAGGACGAGATCGCCATCAGGCCGGCCATGGCCGCAAAGGCGACCGGAAAGTAGACGCCCAGGCCATAGATATCGACATAGATCTGCTGTGACGAGCTGATGAAGCCAAACAGCGCGCCGAAGAGGAATGTGCCAGCCAGACCGTAGGAAAAGGCCACGCGGTTGGTGCAGACGATGCGGAAGCCGTCGAACACGCCGCGGAAGGTCAGCGGACGCCGCTTGTCGAGCGGCAGGCTCTCGGGCAGGCGGAAGAAGGTCCACAGCCAGAAGGCCGAGGCCAGCAACGCCATGAACAGGAAGATCATCTGCCATGGCCCAGTCAGGAGCAGCACCTGGCCGATGCCCGGGGCGATGATGGGAATGGCCATGAAGACCATGAAGGTCAGCGACATCACCTCCGCCATTTCGCGGCCGGAATAGCGGTCGCGCACGGCAGAGGTGGCAATGACGCGCACGCTGGCGGCGCCCATGCCCTGGATGACGCGCAACACCAGCAGGGCGGTGAAGCTCGGGGCGAAGATGGCGACGAACGCGGCGATGACATAAAGGCCCATGCCAGCCAGCAACGGCGCACGGCGACCGAAACGATCCGTCAGCGGGCCGAAGACCAGTTGAGCGACGCCCATGCCGATCATGTAGCTCGAAATAACGAACTGGCGTTCGTTCTCGCTGGCGACGCCGAGAGCCTCGCCCATATAGGGCAGGGCTGGCAGCATGACGTCGATGGCCAGCGCATTGAGCGCCATCAACGCAGCCATAAGGGCAATGAATTCGGGGCGCGAGAGAACCCGCGTGAAATGATCTGACATGGAATTGATCTCAGTATAGTCGCCAGAAATACTGGCGCCGGGAATTATGGCGCGGACCATGAACTCCGAAGCCGGCTTTGGCAAGCATTGATCGGCAGGAAACGATGCTTCCTGCCGGAAGGGAAGGTCAGGCCGGCTTGAGCACGAAACTGGGTGCGCTGCGCTCGTTGATCGGGATGTGTATGGCGGCGGAGGCGAGCCCCAGCGCGATGCCCAGATACCAGACCAGGTCGTAGTGGCCGGTGAGGTCGAAGACGAAGCCGCCGAGCCAGACGCCCATGAACGAGCCGAGCTGGTGGCTGAAGAAGGCCACGCCATAGAGCATGCCCATGTAGCGGGCGCCGAAGAACAGGCTGACCAGCCCGGCCGTCAGTGGCACCGTCGACAGCCACAGCAGCCCCATCGCGGCGGCAAACGCATAGGCGGTGAATTCGCTGACCGGGAACAGCATGAAGAGGCCGATCGCCACGGCGCGCGAGAAGTAGATGGTGGCCAGCATCATCTGCTTGGGCAGCTTGCCGCCGAGGTAGCCGGCCAGCAGCGACCCGACGATGTTGAAGAGGCCGATGACCGCGATAGTCCAGCTACCGACTTCTGGCGACAGGCCGCATTGCACGAGGTAAGCCGGCATGTGGACGTTGATGAAGGCGAGATGAAAGCCGCAGACGAAGAAGCCGATCACCAGCAGCTTGTATGAGCCATGGCCCCACGCCTTGGCCAGCGCCTCCATGAAGGGCAGGTCGGCCTGGCCGGTGGTATTCTCGGTACGGCCGCGCAGGGCGTAGCTCAGGGGAATGATCAGCAGCAGCGCCATAGCCAGATAGACCAGGGCCGACTGCCAGCCGAAGGCGTTGATGAAGCCCTGGCTGATGGGGGCGAAGGCGAACTGGCCGAACGACGACGCGGCGGTGGCGACGCCGAAGATCAGCGAGCGCTTTTCGGTCGGCACCGACCGGCCGAACGCGGCCATGACCACGGAGAAGGAGCAGATGGCGATACCGACGCCGGTGATGATACCAGCGGTTATCGCCATGATGCTGGCCGTAGGCGAAAATGCCATGGCGAAGACGCCCAGTGCATAGATGGCGGCGCCGACGGCGATGGTCCGGCCGGTGCCGACGCGATCGGCAAAGGCGCCCGCGAAAGGCTGGGCAATACCCCAGGCCAGGTTCTGGATGGCCATCGCCATTCCCCAACCCTCGCGCGTCAGGCCCAGGTCTGTCGTCATCGGCAGGGTGAAGAGGCCGAAGCTGGTACGGACGCCATTGCCGATGGCCGCGATAATGCAGCCGGCAATGATCAGCACGAGCAGCGGGACTGCGGGGCGGAGAGCGGAAGAGGTCATGGGAGGCATCCGGATGTGGATGATCTATCTACGCCCGGGTCGGCATCGCGCATAGTGATATTGCCGAATGACCCTCATCAATTCCGGTGATGAAACGACAAAGCCCGGTCAGGGACCGGGCTTTCAGCAGGCAAGGTACAAAAAATCGGGAAGAAATCAGGCGGTTTGCTTGACCGGGATGCCGGCATTGGTCAGGTGAGTCTGCAATTCGCCGGCCTGGAACATCTCGCGCACGATGTCGGCGCCGCCCACGAACTCGCCCTTGACGTAGAGCTGGGGAATGGTCGGCCAGTTGGTATAGGCCTTGATGCCATCGCGCAATTCAGCGCTTTCGAGCACGTTGGCGCTGCCATATTCGAGGCCGAGATAGTTCAGGATCTGCACGACCTGGCCCGAGAATCCGCATTGCGGAAAGTCCGGCGACCCCTTCATGAAGAGGAACACGTCGTTGTTCTTCACCTTGTCGTCGATGAAGGCGTTGATATCGGTCATGGGAGGAGCCTTTCGATAGGGCGGGGTCAAGGTCCGCTTGCTGTTGCCATTAAATAGGACAGGACTTGGGCGCTGTCGAGATCATCGCCAAAATGCGATGGCTATTGTGTGCTGGAGCAGCGCGTGTTGCCAGTAGCCGCGATCGTCACCGTGGCCAGATCAAAAACGCGCTCTTCGTAGATCATCGAGCCGAGATCATAACCCGAGTGCTCGGCAAATTCAGGGCAGTTCACCGCTGTTCCCAGGATCAGGTGCTGCCAATAGGTAATGCTCTCGTCGGTGATGGTGACCTCGTCCTCGGCTCGCGCGTCGATCAGGGGGGCGAAAAGATCAGTCGAGAGGTCATAGACCACAAGGTCGCCTTGCGGGCCGGTGGAGCGGGTCAGCACCAGATATTGGCCGGCCAGTCCCTCATAATGCAGCGGGTCGTCGAGAGCGCCGATCCTGCGATCGCCCGCCTGCTCCTCGAAGACGCAGGCAATTTTACCCTTGGCCGGAGAGCGGATGATGAAGTCGGCACCCACCTCATCAACTCGCTCTTGTGCGATGACCAGATACTGGTCGTTCTGGAAGCATTGCGCTTCCTGGGCTAAAGCGGGCGTGGCGGCTAGGGCGATAATGACGGTGGCGAGCAGCAGCATCGGCTTCATGGAAATCTCTTGAGCTGAAAATAACCTAGGCGGAGCGCTCTGCGACGCGGTTCAGGCGTTCGGCGACCCAAGGGTGGTTGGTGCAATCGTCCACTGTGTCGAACAGCACAGCTTCCCAGCCGTATTTGCGGGCGCCATCGATCACCTTCGGCGAGTCGTCGAAGAACAGCGGTGGTTCGTCCTGGCGGCCGATGCGCTGTTCGATGAAGTCGAAGTAGCGCCGGTCCGGCTTCTGCACACCGATGCGAGCCGAATAGAAGATGTCCTCGAACAGCTCCGAAAGTCCGAGGTGTCCCCAGAGCCAGTGGGCGCGCAGGTGTTCCTGGTTGGTCGCAACATAGAGCCGGCAGGTGCCGGACTGTTTGAGTTGACGGACGACGTCGAGCAGGGGCTCGTTCAGGACGCTGTCCTGCTTGAGCCAGTAATGCGCGAAAGCGACCGGCGACCCCTTGTAACCAAGCGATGGCAGGCGACGCTCGAGCGCATCGACCAGCGCCATCTCGCCGATGATGACCTTCTTCATGAAGATGTCGAAGGTGAATTCCTGACGGAACTTGTCGGGATCGATGCCGGTATCGGCCAGCATGGTCGCATCCCACGCCCGCACGCGCGCCGGATTGGCATGATAGCCGTGCACCAGCACGCCATCGACATCGAAAAAGACAGCACGGGTCACCGGGCGACCACCCAGTCCTGCGGGCGCAGGATGCGTCGTATACCGGCGCCCTCGGCGGGTTCGCCCTTGAAGCGAGCCAGGATGTGCATGTGGGTGTGGAACACGTGCTGGCCCGCAACGGCGCCGACATTCCAGCCCAGCGTGAAGCCATCGGGCGCCGAGGAGGCAAAGAACGCCTTGGCCTGCGTCAGCATGTCGGCGAAGGCGGCCCATTCGGCCTGATCCATCTCGAACGGCGTTTCGCTATGGCGGCGGGGAATGACCATACCGGCCAACCGAACCTCGGGATCGATGCTGGCGAGGAAATAGAACGCGTCGTTGGCCAGCAGCGGCTCATCGGCCAGCAACTGGTTTTCGAGGCAGAACGGGCAATCGGGATGGTGGGTCATTCCTGGCCCTTGCGCGGCATTGCGCCAAGTCCGGCAAGGACTTCGCGGGGAATGTTCAGCTCGTGAATCACGTCGTTGTGCTTGCGGAAGCCCACCAGTTCGCGCTGGACGAAGTATTGCCAGACCACCTTGCGCGCCTCGGCCAGATGGGTGTCGCGGTCATCGGCAGCCGACGCCAGGGCTGCGATAGCCTTGATCACCCGCTGCTCGGCCGCGCCGAGAGATGAGGCGCGCTCCGCGTGGATTTCGTGCTCGATGGCAGACGTTCCGGCATCGGGCCGGACGGTGCGGATCAGGTCGAGCGAGTCGCGCAGGGACAAGGGGTCAGTCCGGTATCACGGTTTGCAACGCCAGGGCGTGCAGCGCCCCACCCATATCGCCCTGCAGCGCATCGTAGACCAGCTTGTGCTGCTGCACGCGGGTCTTGCCGCGGAACTGCTCGGATTTCACAGTAGCGGCCCAATGGTCGCCGTCACCGGCCAAATCCCGGATCTCGATATCGGCGTCGGGAAGAGCCGCCTTGATCCGGCGTTCGATTTCGCTGGCATCCATGGGCATGACGCGACTCCTTGCTACTGCCGGCGGGCTGCCGGTCACCGCCATGATATGGCATGGGGGTGGGTAGCCTTCAATATCGCAGGCGGCCGATCAGGGCGTGACGACGGGTTGCGCGTCCATGCTGGTGGAGAAGTTGGCGATGATGGTGTCAACCACTGGCCGAGCTTCTGCAGCCACTTCGGTCGCGTAGAAGCAGTCCAGCGTATAGCCGTTGGCCGCCGCGACCGTCTCGGTGTGAACCAAGGTGATCGGGCCCTGTTCACCGCCGGTGCTGGTGCCCTCGTATTGGAGGGCCGGACCGCTCTGGTAGCTGGTGACCAGGCTGGCCCCGAGCACAAAGCCCGGGAAAGTCTCGTTCCAGCCCGCGGCCACGGTCGCCGGATCGAGCGCCGCGAGGGCACCCTCGGCGGTCCAGGTAGTGTCTTCCACGGGCACGACTGTCAGCAGGCATTGCAGCGGCAGGCCGGGGTGATTGATGGTCAGCGGACCACCCAGTTCCCCGCTCGTGACCATGACGTCGGGATAGATCAGCGTATAGGGCTGGTCCGGCAGTGGAGAGCCATCCACCGTCAGGGCCTGCGCAAAGGCTGTCACCGGCACCAGGCTGAGGGAAAGGGCCAAAATTGCCGGTACAGATCTCATCGTAATCTCCACAAAATGACGCCGCCCTTGAGCGCCAGAACACTCTAAAGAGCGGCGATCATAAGGCAGATGCAATGATTAAGCAGCCTTGCCATCCATGTAGCTGGGGAACCAGCCTTCATGGGCCGCCTTGAGCGCCGAAACCGGCACCGGGCGGGCGGAGCCAAGCACCAGGTCGGACCCACCTGTCGTGCCGATCCACGGTGCAAAGACGCCGGCAGCTTCGGCTTCGCGCCACAGGGCTGCCAGGGCCTCGCCCTGCGGATCGAGATCAACCGTAACAAGGTAGCGGCCCTGATCCTCGCCGAAATACTGCAGGATCGGGTCCTGGTCGGTCAGGTCGGCAATTGTCGCGCCGATGCCCGAGGCCACGGCCATTTCTGCGAGGCCCACGCCAAGGCCGCCATCGCTGAGATCGTGGCAGGCGGTAGCAATGCCCGAGCGGATCAGCTTGCGCACGAAGTCGCCGGTGCGCTTCTCGTGGGCGAGGTCGACATGCGGGGCCGGGCCGTCCTTGCGGCCGAAGAGGTCGCGCAGGTAGATCGACTGGCCGAGATGGGTGCCGCGGCTGGCCGGTGCGCCGACCAGCAGGATGACCTGGTTGGCGGCAGCAAAGGCGATGCGCGCCATCTGGCTCCAGTCGGGCAGAAGGCCAACGCCGCCGATGGTCGGAGTCGGCAGGATGCCGCGGCCATTGGTTTCGTTGTAGAGCGAGACGTTGCCCGAGACGATGGGGAAATCCAGCGCCAGGCAGGCTTCGCCGATGCCCTTGATGGCGTGGACGAGCTGACCCATGATTTCCGGGCGTTCGGGATTGCCGAAGTTGAGGTTGTCGGTGGCGGCCAGCGGCTCGGCGCCGGTTGCGGTGAGGTTGCGCCAGCATTCGGCCACAGCCTGCTTGCCGCCTTCGTATGGATCAGCCTCGCAATAGCGGGGTGTGACATCGGACGAGAAGGCGAGGCCCTTGGTGGGGTGGCCTTCGACGCGGATCACGCCGGCATCGCCGCCGGGGCGCTGCAGGGAATTGCCCTGGATCAAGGTGTCATACTGCTCGTAGACCCAGCGGCGCGAAGCGACCTGATGGCCGCCGACGAGCTTCAGCAGCGCATCGGCAACATCCATCTGGGGAACGTCGCCGGCTGCGAGCGGTGCCGGCACCTTCGGCTCGACCCAGGGACGATCATATTCGGGAGCCTCGTCACCGAGTTCCTTGATCGGCAGGTTGGCAACTTCTTCGCCCTGCCACATGACGCGGAAACGCAGGTCATCGGTCGTGATGCCGACGGTAGCAAAATCGAGTTCCCATTTCACGAACACGGCGCGGGCTTCGGCTTCCTTTTCGGGATGCAGCACCATGAGCATGCGCTCCTGGCTTTCGCTCAGCATCATCTCATAGGGCGTCATCTGCGCTTCGCGCACCGGCACCTTGTCGAGATCGAGTTCGATGCCGAGGTCGCCCTTGGCGCCCATTTCGACGGCCGAGCAAGTCAGACCCGCCGCGCCCATATCCTGGATCGCGATCACGGCGCCCGTTGCCATCAACTCGAGGCAGGCCTCGAGCAGGCGCTTTTCGGTGAAGGGGTCGCCGACCTGCACCGTCGGGCGCTTCTCCTCGATATCGTCGCCGAATTCGGCCGAGGCCATGGTCGCGCCGCCGACGCCATCGCGGCCGGTCTTGGCGCCGAGATAGACCACCGGCAGGCCGACGCCTTCGGCCTTGGAGTAGAAAATCTTGTCGGTATCGGCGAGGCCAGCGGCGAAGGCGTTGACCAGGATATTGCCGTTATAGCGCTCGTCGAACTCGACCTCACCGCCGACCGTCGGCACGCCGAAGGCATTGCCATAACCGCCGATGCCGGCCACGACGCCGGAAACGAGGTGACGGGTCTTTTCATGATCCGGCGCACCGAAGCGCAGGGCGTTCATCGCCGCCACCGGGCGGGCGCCCATGGTGAAGACGTCGCGCAATATGCCGCCCATGCCGGTACCGGCACCCTGATAGGGTTCGATGAAGCTCGGATGGTTATGCGATTCCATCTTGAAGACGATGGCCTGGCCATCGCCGATATCGACCACGCCGGCATTCTCGCCCGGGCCCTGGATAACGCGCGGACCCGTCGTCGGCAGCGTCTTGAGCCACTTCTTGGATGACTTGTAGGAGCAGTGCTCGTTCCACATCGCCGAGAAAATGCCGAGCTCGGTATAGGTCGGCTCGCGCCCGATCAGATCGAGGATCTTCTGATACTCGTCCGGCTTGAGACCATGGTCGGCAACCAGTTCGGGGGTGATGCGGATGTCGTTGGGAAGGGTCATCAAACAGCGTTTCCGTAGGGAGGCTCTGGAAAGTATTCCATGAACGTCTGGGTGGAGCGGGCGACATCGTCGCCGAAAAGGTGGCCAACGAGCCAGAGCGCCATGTCGATGCCGGCCGAGACGCCGGCGCCGGTCAGCACATGGCCGTCGCGAACGTAGCGGAGCTGTTCTTCGAGAATGGCATTGGGCGCCGAGGCGCGGAAGAAGTCGAAGGCGTTGCGATTGGTGGTGGCGTGCTTGCCGTCGAGAAAGCCAGCCTTGCCGAGGAGGGCGGCGCCCGTGCAGACCGACGTTTGCCATGTGGCAGCGGCTAGGTAGGGTTTCAGCGCCGCGATGAACGCCTCGTCCTGCACCAGCTGCCGCGTGCCCGTGCCGCCGGGAATGAGCACGACATCGGTTTCGGGCGCATCGGCGAAGGCATGGTCGGCGACGACGTAGAGGCCCTTGGCGCAGCGGATGGCGGGTTCCGGCCAGCCGACGGTGAACACATCCAGCGGCGCGCCGATCTGTTTGGCCATGGAGAAGACTTCCCACGGTCCAACGAAATCGAGTTCCTCGACGCCGTCGAAGATCACGATGCCGACGCTGATGGGAGACGCTGTCTCAGACATCGGCCGTCACCGTCGCGGAGCGGCCGAGCCATCGGTCCAGCGCGATGACGAGGAGCGTCAGCACGGCGAGGCCGGCGGTCATGTAGACCGCATTGAGCGCCACCTGTGCGTAGCCGAGCTTGATCGCGTTGAGGATAGGGTAGGGGTATTCCTGGACCCAGGCGCCGCGCGCCATGGCGTAGACGAAGTAGGCCAGCGTCGGCACCAGCATGACGGGCAGGTTGCCCCAGCGCAGGCGGCCGTGCGGCTGCGCCACCAGCCACCACAGCAGGTAAAGCACCGGGCAGAGATAATGCAGGATGGTGTCCGCCAGCAGGAAGAGACCGGTCAGCGTGGCCAGGTAGCGCAGCACGAAAAACACATAGAGCGCCACGAGCGCGATATTGGCGGCCATCATGCCCCGGAGCACCGGGTGGCGGAACAGCGCGAGCCACGCGGCGGGAAGCACTTCGGACAGGTAGATCAGCACCAGCACGATGTTGGTCAGGATGGTGTAATAGGCGAAGAAGGCGCCGAGCGAGCCGAACAGGTCGCGGCCACTGCCCAGCATCGATTGCATGGAGATGGTGAACTGCAGCAGCAGGCCACCGGTGCCGAACACCAGGCCCAGCCAGGTGAGGAGCGTCCGTGGGTTGACGGGCGCGCGCAAGTTCATCAGGCGGCTGCGCCCAGCAGGCCCGCAAACAGGGCCCTGCCATCGTCACCGCCATGGGCGGCCTCGATGAGGTTTTCCGGGTGGGGCATCAGGCCGAGCACATTCTTCTGCTCGTTGAAGATACCGGCAATGTCGTTGATCGAGCCGTTCGGATTGGTGCCCTCGGCATAGCGGAAGGCTACACGGCCATCGCCTTCGAGCCGGGCGATGGTTTCGCCATCGGCAAAATAATTGCCATCATGATGCGCAACGGGGCAGCGGAAGACTTCGCCCTTGGTGTAGCCGCGGGTGAACTCGGTATCGGCGTTGACCACCTCGAGCTTGATCTCGCGGCAGACGAATTTGAGGCTCATGTTGCGCATCAGCGCGCCGGGCAGCAGGCCGGCCTCGATCAGGATCTGGAAGCCATTGCAGACGCCCAGCACCTTGCCGCCGCGAGCCGCATGGTCGCGGACCTTGTCCATGATCGGCGAGCGCGCAGCGATGGCGCCACAGCGCAGGTAATCGCCGTAGGAAAAGCCGCCGGGGATGACGACGAGGTCGACGTCGGGGAGGTCGGCATCCTGATGCCAGACCGTCGCCGGGGCGGTGCCTGAAACCTTGGTCAGCGCCGCGATCATGTCGCGGTCGCGATTGAGACCGGGGAAGACGATGACTGCGGATTTCATCGGCTGGTCCTCGCTATGGGGGTGCGAGGTCCTTGTGATGAGTCTTGGCGCAAAAGGCAAGGGCCGGGATTGCATATCCCGGCCCTGTGAAAGGCATTGGTGGGCAGCGCCTACTCGGCGGGTGTGGCAGCGCTGGGGGGGTCGGCCGGGCGCGAGACTGCGGTGCCCGGCAGATGCGCCCAGACCGGACGTTCGAACAGGAAGCCGCCAAGGCCGCTGCGCTGCACGATCCAGTAGAGGATCAGTGGCGAGACGATGGCGATGGCCATGGTGAGCAGGCTCAGCACGGTCGGCTCGTCGATGCCAAGCTTGATCAGCACAGTGCGCGAGATGCCCATGGGCAGCACGAAGGCCACGTAGATCACCAGTGACTTCGAGCCCATCCAACGCAGCCAATCCATGAAGGGAAGGCGGGTGAGGAGGGCGGCGATCACGCAGAGCGCCGCCGTGCCGATCAGCGCCAGCACGAGGTGAATGCCCGGCAGCCCGGCAAAGCCCATGACAGGGTGGATCGGATGCATCTCGAAGCCGGGTGAGAATACCAGCGCACCGTTGAGAATGGTCCAGATCAGGAGACCGGCAAGCGCCAGCCCTGCATGGTCGGCCGCCCAATCGGCAAGGCGGAACAGCTGCGGCGCCAGAACGTAGCCCGCGTAGAAGAACACGAAGTATTCGGCGAACTGGTCGACCAGGTAGCTGCCGGTGTGGATCGGGGCCATCTGCAGGATGGCGGCGATGCCGAATACGATCGAGACGGGTGCCTTGAGGTCGTGCAGCAGCTTGGTTGCCGCGCTGACGACGGCGAGCATGTAGATGAACCACAGCACGCCATAGGGCTGGATCACCGCCCAGGCGATCTGTTCGACGGCGCCGACCGGGTCGGTGGCCAGCAGGCCAACCTTGAAGATGATGTGGATCAGCGCCCAGAGCACGTAGAAATAGAGGTAATGCACGACGCGGCGGTCGGCATAGGCGCGCCAGGGGCGGTCAATGACCTGGGACAAGAACAGGCCCGAGATCAGGAAGAATTCGGGCATGCGGAACGGAGTGGCGAAGGCGATTGCCCAGTGCAGCACGCCGACACCGCCCGTGTCCTCGCCAACGCTCGACGCCGCGTACATCATGACCACAAGGAAGATGGATAGGCCCTTGGCCATGTCCACCCATTCGAGACGCGTGTTCGGTACTGCCATGTCATCCACTCCCGCAACGTGGCCGCACCATAGTACGGCCAAGCCTAGCGGAAGGGTAATGACCTCGAAGTACGACTAAAGAAAATGTCCAATCGGTAAGTATTTAGCTAAAGCCGATCAGTCGACGCGATAGGCCGCGAAATCGCCGTTGTCGACGTTGAACTTGGTGCCCAGCAGCGTCAGCTGGCGGCCGTTGGTCTTGAGGTAGTCAGTCACTTCGTCGCAAAGGGCGCAGATCAGCCAGTAAGGGTCGATCCTCTCCAGCAGGACCGGCGCGAACGCGCTGACATTGTGCGTGCGCCAGAGAATGGGGCCGAGCAGGGTGCCGTCATTGCCATTGATAAGCTGCACATCCTCGATGGCCGCGACTGTCACGCCTGCGAGATCGGGCCACGCCACCAGATCGCGTTCCGGGCGGAAATCGGTGCCGGCGTCTGCAACGACTTCGGCATAGAGGTTGTCCATTGCCCAGACCGGATGGGCAAGGCGTTGGCTGACGCCGATCAGGCCGAAGACCATTTGTGGGGCCAGCAGGATAGCCAGTATCCAGCGCCGCTCCGCATTGAGACCGGCCACCATGAAGGCGATGAAGCACAGCATGGTCATGAAGGCCGCGTGCCACGGATATTTTCCATAGACGGCGGCTGTGCCTGCAGCGAAGCCGACCAGCAGCACCAGCAACGTGCCCAGCAGCAGCGGCTTGCTGCGCAGGCCATAGACAAGCAGGACAACGGTCAGGGCCGCCACGAGCGGACCTTTGATCGGTTCGGCCATGCCAATCCAGCCCATGTTGTAAAGGGTGCCGGCCAGCAGGTCGGGATAGACCGGGTCGGTCTCGGCATTGCCCAGCCCCGACAGGATGGCGAGGATACCGAAGACCGCCGCCACCAGGGCAGGTGGCAGGAGCTTGACGACGGGGGTGCCCTTGCTCAATTGCCAGACCAGCCAAAAGGCCAGCAGGAAGCCGGCAAAGAAGTGCAGCGCGCACGCCACGGCAAGCGCCCAGGTGGCGGCGATCGGGCGGCCGCCCCGGTCAAGCAGGAGTGCAGAGAGGATACAGGTCAGCACCAGGCCATAGGGGCGGAAATGATAGCCCCAGAACTGGATGATCGTGAAGCTGCCAAGGAACAGGACCAGAAGCATGGTCTCGTTGCGCAGCAGACGCGTCAGCAGCCAGGCATTAAAGATAGCAATAACGAGCGCGACGTAGCGCGCCTGCGTGAAATCCAGGACGGTTGACAGCACCCGCAGCAGCCAGTGCCACAGCGGTGGGTGGCCTTCACCGGGGATGATGAAGGCATCGGCAAGATTGGTCAGCGGCGCTGTCGCCCAAAGCCAGGCCTGTGCCTCGTCAATCCATGGATCGTGGGCAATTGTCAGCACGATCTGCAGGGCAGCATAGATCGCCACCACAACGATCCCGGCGATATCGATCCGGCTTTCGGTCGCGGCTTGCGCTGGAGCGCCTGGCTCAGGCGACGCGGCGGGGAACAAGGCGTTCCTCGATCTTGTCGGCTCCGGCCTCGCCGCCCTCGTGGTAGGCGGCATCTTCGTTGACGCCCCAGACGTCGTACTGATCCGTCCCGGCGATGATGTTGCGGGCGGTCAGCAGGCCCGTCATCATCGCATGGTCCTGATTGTTGTATTTGTGCATGCCGTTGCGGCCGGCCAGGTGCAGGTTGGAGAACTGCGCGCCAAGGCCCTCATTGATGGTGTCGACGTTGAACTTATAGGTGTCGTCGTAGACCGGGTAGGCCTTGGGCTGGCGCACCACGGCGCCGTCGATGACGTCCTCGGGGCGGGCCAGTCCCAGTTGGCCGATTTCGCGCTTTGCGCGTTCGATCAGGTCGGCGTCCGCCATGTCCCAGGTGTCGTCGCCGGCATTGCAGAAGTATTCCATGCCATAGCAGGCGGTGTCGGGGTCCGGCACCATGTCGGGAGACCAGGATTTGAAGTTCTGGATCCGGCCAACCTTGACGTCGGGATCATGGATGTAGATCCAGTTGTCGTCAAAGCTCTGCTGGCCCCGGGTGATGAGCCCGATGATGATGAAATCGCGATAACGCAGGCCGGAAGACGCCGCGGAGACGGCCGGGTCTTTATCAGCACCGAGCATCCGCACCAGTTCGTTGATGGCAGCGGTCGACACCAGGTGATCAGCGGTGACCTTGGTTTCCTTGCCGGCGGCGTCGGTCACGATGGCGACCCATTGGCCGGTGCCGGCATGCTGGCTGATGGACGTGATGGTCGAGCCCATCATGACCTTGCCGCCATTGTCGAGGATGCGGTCGCGGGCTCGTTCCCACATCTGGCCGGGGCCGAGGCGAGGATAGCGGAAGGAGTTGATCAGCGTCTTGATGACGCCACCGTCCTTCGGTTTGCTGCCAATGCCGAAGCTCGAGATGATTGCCTGGTAGAGGTTGAGGCCCTTGATGCGCTGGGCCGCCCAATCGGCCGAGATTTCCGCGCAATCCATGCCCCACACTTTCTCGGTGTAGGTCTTGAAGAAGATTTCGAACAGGCGGCGACCGAAATTGTTCACCACCCACTGCTCGAAGCTCACGACGTTCCGGTAGGGCCGGACCTGGGCCCAGCCGTAGGACATGACGCAGCGCAAAGCCTCGACTGGCCCCAGCTTGAACAGGGCATCGCCGGCGCGCAACGGATAATCGAACAGTTTGCCGTTGTAATAGATGCGGCTGGAGCGCGGACGCTGCAGCATCTCGTCGCCCATGATTTCGGTCCACCAGGCCTCGACTTCGGCGCTCTTGGAAAAGAAGCGATGGCCGCCGATATCGAAGCGATAACCCTTGTAGTTCACGGTCCGCGAAATGCCGCCGACATAGGTGGGGTCGCGCTCGACGATGGCGACACTGCGCCCGGCCTTGCTCAGTTCATAGGCGGTGGTGAGGCCAGCGGGTCCGGCGCCGATGATCAGGGTTTCGACATGCATCAGGGCACCACCGCGCTACGGCTACCAAGCCGATTGAGAAGGCCGCCCGTGAACGAGATGTGCTTGTGGGCGAGATAGGAATAGATCGTGACCAGGGCCACGGAGATCAGGTGCGCCAGGCGCTCTGCCGCGGCCGGGACGGGCAGGGCGGCGATCGCGGCTAGAGCGGGCAGGGCGAACAGCGCGATGAGGGCATAGGCCAGCACGAGGCGCAGGCCGAGACCACTGAAGGCCACGATCGCGAAGGTCAGGAATTGCTGCAAGACGGGACGCGTGTCCGGCGTGAAGACGAAACGCCGCGACAGGGCGAAGTTCACCGAGACGCCGGCGAGGCCGCCTAAAGTGATGGCAAGCGCGAAGAATAGCGGGTGATGCAGGAAGTCCAGGAACAGCAGCGCCTGGACCAAGGCGACGTCAACGCAGGTCGCCGCGCCGGCCGTCAGCAGGTATCGTGCAAATGAAGCCAAGAAAACCCGCCGGGTCGATTCGAGAAAGAACTGTTCTTTCTCAAGAATCTAGACCGCAACGGCTTAACAAATGGTCATTTTTACCGGTCGGCCGAAGGTCTAAAAACGCTTCGACCTGACAACGCCTGCCTAAACGGGAACCGAGGCGTAAGCAGCGAAAAGCAGGCCGAGGGTGGCGAAGAACATGACCGAGAGCGAGATGGTTTTGAGCATGGCAAAATGGTCCTGCGCCAAGAGAGGGCGCGACGAGAGTTATCGCCCAAAGGCGTTAATGTGAGATTTCGACCGCGTAGTTTTCGATCACGGTGTTGGCCAGCAGCTTTTCACACATGCTGGTCAGGGCTGAACGTGCGGCTGCCTCGTCAGTTCCGTCCAGGACAAGGTCAAAGACCTTGCCCTGTCGCACGGCTGCAACACCGGCGAAACCGAGGCTCCTGAGCGAGCCTTCGATCGCCTGACCCTGTGGATCAAGGACGCCGGTCTTGAGGGTGACGGTAACACGCGCTTTCATTGCCATACCCTACTGCACGAGACGCGGACCGGTGGTCAGCGCATTGTCGGTTTCTACGAGGATCCCGAGACGCTGTGCGACTTCGCGGTAGTTCTCGATCAGGCCGCCAAGGTTTTCGCGGAAGCGATCCTTGTCCATCTTGTTGCGGGTCTTGATGTCCCACAGGCGGCAGCTGTCGGGGCTGATCTCGTCGGCCAGCACGATGCGCATCAGGTCGCCCTCATAGAGGCGGCCGCACTCGATCTTGAAGTCCACGAGCTGGATACCGACGCCCATGAACAGGCCGGTCAGGAAGTCGTTGACGCGGATGGCGAGGCTCATGATGTCGTCGAGTTCGGCGGGGGTGGCCCAGCCGAAGGCGGTGATGTGCTCTTCGCTGACCATGGGGTCATGCAGCGCATCGTCTTTGTAGCAGAACTCGATGATCGAGCGGGGCAGCTGGGTGCCAGGCTCGAGGCCGAGGCGCTTGACCAGCGAGCCGGCAGCGAAATTGCGCACGATGATCTCGAGCGGGATAATCTCGACTTCCTTTATCAGCTGCTCGCGCATGTTGAGCCGCTTGATGAAGTGAGTCGGGATGCCGAGGCCATTGAGCTTGGTGAACACGAATTCGGAGATTCGGTTGTTCAGTACGCCCTTGCCGTCGATGATCTCGTGGCGCGCGCCGTCACCAGCCGTGGTGTCGTCCTTGAAATACTGAACCAGAGTGCCCGGCTCAGGACCTTCAAAGAGGATCTTGGCCTTGCCCTCGTAGATTTTGCGACGACGGTTCATTGCGAATCCGGACCGTTGGGAGGAGGGAGAATTTGGCCGCTTCATGCGCCAGAACCGAGCAAAAATGCAAGCTCTTTCGCATGAGGGCGGCAGATGGCGATCCACCGCGCATGCATAAGGTCGCAGCATTCCTCCGGCCGTTGATTTGGCGTGCTGAACCGCCTATGTCGATTGGCAAGCGCCGGAGAGGCGGCAATGACAGAGCAAAGCGGGAGAGTTGCATGAGCCAGTTCGAGGATCGGCAGAAGGGCCAGGAAGCCAAGTATGCCTTCGACGCCGAAAAGAAGTTCAAGGCGGAAGCCCGTCGCAACAAGCTGGTCGGCATCTGGGCTGCCGAGCTGATGAGCCTCACCGGCGATGAAGCCAAGGCCTATGCCGCCGAAGTGGTGGCCGCCGATTTCGAGGAAGCTGGCGACGAGGATGTGTTCCGCAAGGTGTCGGGCGATCTCAGGGCCAAGGGGCTTTCGATCGGCGACGACGTGATTCGCCAGAAGATGCTGCAGCTGGTGCAGACTGCCAACGAGCAGATCGCCGCCGAGGGCTGATTGCTTCGAGCCTGAATATGAGGGGGAGCCGGTAACATGCCGGCTCCCCTTTTCTATTGCGGGTAGCTAGCCGATGGTGACGCTGGTCACGTCATGGGCTGTGCCATTCATCTTCCAGTGCACGGTCACCTGCTCGCCCGCCTTGAGCCCCGGATCCTTGAAATCGAGGGGCAGGAAATAGCGGCTGCCATCGGCCAGGACCAGGCTCCGGGCGATCAGGTTGACGGATTGAATCTTGCCACTGATCGTCTGGTCTTCCTGGGTGGACGTCGCGGGCGCCGGGGTCGTGGCGGCCGCGAAGGCCGCGCCCGGGGCGACGGCAAGCAGGGCGATAAAGGCGGGAACGATAAATTTGCGCATGATGATAGTCTCCATGAGACGGATCGGGCCGTGCGCGGCCCTTGTCAGCAGGTTTTCGGGGGTCGTCGCGTCGCGGGCCCTGTCGGTCCCACCGGCGTCTCCAAACCAGCGAAGGATGGTTTAGGCGCGCCAAAATGCCTTCTCAAGTTAAGAAGATTTAATCCTGGCAATGACGAATTTCGCCCAGGTTCAGGGCAGGTCGGCTCATTTGCGGCAGATCGGCGTTTACTTTGTGGGAGGTGCCAGCCACAGCGCCATGCCTATCGAGGCAGGCATGACCGGCTCGAAGCCGAACTGCGCATAGAGATGGCGCGCCTCACCATCGGCGATCAGGCTAATATAGGCGGTAGCAGGAGCGGTGGCGTGGATGTGGTCGAGCAGTGCCCGCATGATGCGCTTGCCAAGGCCCTTACGCTGATGGGCCGGCTCGACTGCGATGTCGACGATCTGGAACGCGGTGCCGCCATCTCCGATGACTCGGCCCATGCCGATGGTATGATCCTCATGACGGATGGTCACAGCGAACCATGTATTGGGCAGCCCCGCTTCCGCAGCCGCCTGCGTCTTCTCGCTGAGGCCGGCTACCCGGCGCAGGCGCCGATAGTCGTCAACGCCGGGCGTGCCGACTATTAGCTTGTAGTCGCTCACTTCAGCCTCTGCATCAGCCGGGTGAACATCAGCAGGCCTTCCGGCCATGGGCCATGACCGGACGCGACATTGATATGGCCTGCTTCGCCGGCCTGATGGAAATCGGAGCCCCAGCAGTTGGCGAATTCGACGGCCCGGTCCAGCGTGACATAGGGGTCGTTGCTGGAGGCGACGACCATGGAGGGGAAGGGCAGCGGATCGCGCGGGATGGGCCGGAATACGTGCGTTGCTTCCGGCGCGGCCGGGCTCAGCTCGACATCGGTAGGTGCGACGAGGAAGGCGCCGCGCACATTGTCCGGCAGTCGCGGCGCCGCATGGACGGCTGCGGAGACCGAGGTGGAGTGGGCCACGAGGACCACGGGCCGCGTCGTCAGGCGGCAGGCCTGGTCGATAGTGGCGATCCAGTCGTCGGGGTCAGGCTCGAACCAGTCGGCCTGCTCGACAATTGCGGCGCTGCTCATCCGCTCGGCCCAGCGCATCTGCCAGTGGCCCGGCTTGGAGCCGCCCAGCCCCGGCAGGATCAGGATGTCGCATTCCGAGATCTTCATGTGCGGTGCGTCCGGTCGCGATAGAAGCCCGCCTCGGTCGGCGTGAGGCCGATGGCTTTGTAGAAGCCCTCGGCGCCGGGTAGCGCCAGCAGGATAATGCTGCAGCCCGGTCCAAGGACCTGGGCGGCCGTATCCATCATGAGCTTGCCGATGCCCTGGCCCTGGTTGGCCTCGACCACCGCCATATCCGCGCAGTAGCAGACCCAGTTCCAGTCGGTCATGGCCCGGAACAGGCCGACCAGCCGGCCGCCCTCGTCACGCGCGGTCACCACCAGGTTCGAGTTGTCGAGCATGGCCTGCACGCGTTCGGTATTGCCGAGCGGGCGCGTTGGGCCGAGCGCCGACTGGCCGACACAGCCGATGTATTCTTCAGCGGTGAGGCCGGTTTCCTGCGCGCAGATCACAGTCATCACGCCTCACCAAATACCCTGCTGAAGATCGTATCGACGTGCTTGAGGTGATAGCCGTCGTCGAACATGTCGTCGATTTGTGCATCATCAAGAGTCACTTGCGGGTCTTCCTTGAGATTGCGGGCGAACTGGCCAGTGCGGTCGCCGCGCATTTCCCAGACCTTCATGGCGTTGCGCTGCACGGCAGAATAGCTGTCCTCGCGAGAATAGCCCGCCTGCGTCAGGGCCAGCAGCACGCGCTGCGAATTATGCAACCCGCCGAGCAGGTCGAGATTTTTCCGCATGTTCTCGGGATAGACCACCAGCTTGTCGATGACACCGGTCAGGCGAGCCAGGGCGAAGTCGAGAGTCACGGTGGCGTCGGGGCCGATCATGCGCTCGACCGAGGAATGCGAGATGTCACGCTCGTGCCAGAGGGCGACGTTTTCCAACGCCGGCACCACCATGCCGCGCACGAGGCGGGCGAGGCCGGTGAGATTTTCGGTGAGAACCGGATTGCGCTTGTGCGGCATGGCAGAAGAACCCTTCTGGCCGGGGGAGAAGAATTCCTCGGCCTCGAGCACTTCGGTGCGCTGCAGATGGCGGATTTCAATGGCGACGCGCTCGATGGAGCTGGCGACGACGCCGAGCGTGGCGAAGAACATGGCGTGGCGATCGCGCGGGATCACCTGGGTCGAGACCGGCTCGACGCTCAGCCCAAGCTTCTCGGCGACGTATTCCTCGACCTGCGGATCGATATTGGCAAAGGACCCTATCGCGCCCGAAATAGCCGCGGTGGCGATCTCGGCGCGGGCGGCGACGAGGCGGGCGCGGTTGCGGCTGAATTCGGCATAGGCTTCGGCCAGCTTCACGCCGAAGGTCGTTGGCTCGGCATGAATGCCGTGGCTGCGGCCGATGGTGATGGTGTTCTTGTGCTCGAAGGCGCGGCGCTTGAGGGCGGCGAGCAGGGCATCAACATCGGCTATGAGCAGATCGGCGGCGCGGGCCATCTGTACCGAGAGCGTAGTGTCGAGAATGTCGGAGCTCGTCATGCCCTGGTGCACGAAGCGGGCGTCCGGCCCGACGATCTCGCTGAGATGGGTCAGGAAGGCGATGACGTCGTGCTTGGTGGTCCGCTCGATCTCGTCGATGCGCGCAACATCGAAGCCGTAATCGCCCTTCTCGGCTTTGCGGGCGTTCATCACGTCCCAGATGTTCTGGGCCGATTCCTTGGGCACCACGCCCAGGTCACCGAGCTTGGTGGTAGCGTGTGCCTCGATCTCGAACCAGATGGCGAACCGGGTCTCGGCCGACCAGATGCTGACCATTTCGGGGCGGGAGTAGCGCGGAATCATGGGCTTAGGCTTTCCGGTTCAAAGATCGATTCAGGCGAGGCGGGTGGAAGCTGCGCTGCGGATGGCGGCGATGCGCGGGGCATAGGTGGTGGTGTCATTGCCGCTATAGACGGACGAGCCGGCGACAAAGACATTCGCCCCGGCGGCGGCGATGCCGCGGGCATTGTCCGCGGTCACGCCGCCATCGACTTCGAGGTCGATGGGGCGGTTGCCGATCAGCGCCGATGCCTGGCGGATCTTGGCCAGGCTTTGCGGGATAAAGCTCTGACCGCCGAAGCCGGGGTTGACCGACATGATGAGCAGTAGGTCGATGTCGTCGATGACGTTTTCCAGCACCGCAACCGATGTTGCCGGGTTGAGCGCCACGCCGGCCTTCTTGCCTTCGGCTCGGATCGCCTGAAGCGTGCGCTGCAGGTGCGGCCCGGCCTCGGCATGAACGGTGATGATGTCGGCGCCGGCTTTGGCAAAGGCGGCAATGTAGGGATCGACCGGCGCGATCATCAGGTGCACGTCGAAGGGCTTGGCGGTGAGCTTGCGCACCGAGGCCATGACGAGCGGCCCGAAACTGATATTGGGCACGAAGTGCCCGTCCATGATGTCGACATGGATGTAGTCGGCGCCGGCCGCGTCGATGGCCGTGACTTCCTCACCCAGACGGGAGAAATCGGCGGACAGGATTGACGGCGCGATGCGGATGGGACGGGTGGTCATGAGGGAGGCACCTCAGCCGCGGGAGAACGAAGGTGCTATAGGGCGGGCAGGGCGCTTGGGCAAGCTCTAGCTCAGCTTGCCTGTGCCGGCCAGGCGCCCGGCGGGCGGAACTGCATCGCCTCCCGCTCGTTGCGAACCCATAGGTTGGCAAAGGGAGCATGGCGATGGCGAGCACAAACCGGGGTTTCGGGTATTGGGCGGTCATCGTCCTTGCCCTGGTGATGGCGCTGTTCGGGCTGCCAATTCTCGCAGGCGGCGTGTGGCTCATCACGCTTGGTGGCTCCTGGTATTACACGCTGGCCGGGCTGGGATTGCTGGTTTCGGCCTGGTATTTGTTCCGCCAGTCCATGCTCGGCGTCTGGGTCTATCTGCTGACCTTTGTCGGTACGGTGATATGGGCGTTGTGGGAACGCGGCTTCGACGGCTGGGCCCAGGTACCGCGCCTCGTGGCGCCGACCGTCATCCTGATCCTGGTCCTGCTCGCCATCCCCGCCCTGCGCGGCCGCCTCGCGGGTGGCAGGGCGGCGCTTGTCGCTTCCGCGATTGCGGTAGTCTCTCTTGGCGTATCTGGCCTGGCGCTGACATCGGGGCAGCAATCCCCGCTGGTGGCGCAGGAAACGACGGCTCCGGCCGAGCCTGGGCCGACTGAGGCTGTCCCGGCTGCGCCGGTCGGGTCGGCCGAGCCTTCGATTGCGCCACGTCCTGTAGCCGAACCGCTCGATGTGGGTGCGGACTGGCCCGCTTATGGCGGTACCTATGCCGCGGCCCGGTATTCGCCACTCGACCAAATCACGCCCGAAAATGTTGGCCAGCTGGAACGCGTCTGGGAGTTCAACACCGGCGACATGCCGACCGAGGCTGCCCAAGGCAAGTATTCGCCGGAGAACACGCCGCTCAAGGTGGGTGACGATCTCTATATGTGCACCGGCATGGGCATTGCTCTGGCCATTGACGCAGTGACCGGCGGCGAGGAATGGCGCTTCGATCCGCAGGTGCCAGTCGATGCCATTCCCTATGGCGCCACGTGCCGCGGGGTGGCCTTCTACGAGGTGCCCGACGCGCCTGCGGGCCAGGCCTGCGCCACACGCATTCTCTGGGGCACGCTCGATGCGCGTCTTCTTGCCGTGGATGCACAGACAGGCCAGCCCTGCGCTGACTTCGGCGACAACGGCCAGGTTTTCCTCGAGAACGGTATCGGCGATACCGCGCCGGGCTGGTACTCCGTGACTTCGGCACCCACGATTGTTCGGGGTGTTGCTGTCATCGGCGCCCAGGTTAAGGACGGTCAGGCCGAAGACGCGCCGTCGGGCGTGGTGCGCGGCTATGATGCAGTGACGGGCGAGCTGGCCTGGGCCTGGGATCTGGGCAATCCGAGCAATCGCGGCGAACCGGTCGAAGGCGAGGTTTATACCCGCGGCACGCCCAACATGTGGACCACTGCCGCCGGCGACGAAGAGCTGGGACTGGTCTACCTGCCGCTGGGCAATTCCTCGGTCGACTATTACGGCTCCAACCGCAGCGAGCTCGAAAACGAATATGCGACTTCGCTGGTCGCCGTCGATGTCACCACCGGCAACGACGTCTGGCACTTCCGGACCGTCCACAACGATGTCTGGGACTATGATCTTGGCAGCCAGCCGACCCTGATCGACTTTCCGGCCGCCGACGGTCCGCGTCCCGCGGTCGTCCTCGCCTCCAAGCAGGGCGACATCTTCATCCTTGATCGCGCCACCGGTGAATCGCTTTTCGCCGTCGAGGAGCGCGAGGTGCCGCAGGGTGGTGTCGAGCCTGAATACCTGTCCCCGACACAGCCCTTCTCGGCCTATCATACGCTGGCTTTCCCACAACTGACCGAAGCCGACATGTGGGGCATGACGCCGCTCGACCAGCTGTGGTGCCGCATCGAGTTCAAGCGCAGCCATTACGAGGGCATGTACACCCCGCCTACCACGGACCAGAGCTGGATCCAGTATCCCGGCTACAATGGCGGCAATGACTGGGGCAGCATCGCCATCGATGCCGAGCGCGGGCTGCTCATCGCCAACTACAACAACATGCCCAACCACAATCGCCTGGTTCCCCGCGAAGAGGCCGACGCGGCGGGGTTGACGCCCATCTACGAGGCTGGCGCCGGTGGCGAGACGGCTTTGGGCGAGGCCGGTCCGCAGGTAGGCGCGCCCTATGCCATCCAGGTCAACGCCGGCTGGCGGGTGCCTTTCACCGGCCTGCTGTGCAAGCAGCCGCCCTATGGCGGTATCCGCGCCATCGATCTCGCCACCGGCGAAACCGTGTGGGATCGTCCCTTCGGTCAGGCGCTCAACAACGGGCCGTTCGGCATTCCTTCCATGCTGCCCATCGATATCGGCACGCCCAACAATGGTGGGCCGGTAGTCACGGCCGGCGGGCTGATCTTTGTGGCCGCCACCACCGACGACCTGATCCATGCCATCGACGCACAAACGGGCGAGACGGTGTGGACCGACAAGCTACCCGGTGGCGGCCAGACGACGCCCATCGTCTATGAGGCCGACGGACGGCAGTTCGTGGTGATCGCACCCGGCGGCCACCACTTCATGGAGACGCCGGTCAGCGATGCGGTGATTGCCTATGCGCTGCCGGAGGCCACTTAGCCACCGGCAGCGCAGTCGACACCCTCCCCTTTGCGGGGAGGGGTCGAGGGTGGGGAATGTTTTGGCCTGGATACCGGGGCCCCGCACCGGGCGAGCCGGTCTCAATGCTCAAGGATGCCGTGGCAGATCCTGCGGTGTCCGTGTTATTTCCCCAGCTCCGTACCACTCCGCCAGCGCCTTGATCTGCTCCCCCTCCAGCCCCCGCACGACCTCGGCCATGATGTGAGCGTTGGGACCGCCCCGGTCGGCGCCCAGCAGCTTGAATAGTTCTAGTTGGCTCAGCAGATAATCCGCATCCTGCCCGTCCAGCTTCGGATATCCGGGCCGAGCAGCCGTGCCATGGCAGGAATCACAGGCTGGGACGTCCCGGTCCGGAATGCCGAAGCGGGCGATCTGGGCGGCGTCCGATGCACCATCGGCCACGGGCTCGGCCACCTCGCGGCCGTAGCGTTGTGCCAGTTCGGAAATCTGCTCATCGCTCAGCGCTCGGGCCGCTGCCATCATCGTACCACTCTGGCGGGTGCCGTCGCGGAACGCCTTCAAGGTCGCTTCGAGATAGGCTGGCGTCTGGGTATCGAGCCGCGGTATGCCGGGGATCACGCCTTCGCCGTTTTCGCCGTGGCAGCGGGCGCAGTCATTGGCGGTCGCGCCTGACGTCATGGCTGCGTACTGGCTTTGCTCAAGGTCGGGAAGTGCCTTGAGGAAAGCCACCATGTCCCACACCTCGTCGTCGCGCATCTGCGTCGGCCAGCCGGGCATGGCCGTTCGGCGGATGCCGTGCTTGACCGTGGCAAAGACGCGCTCCTCCGGGTGCCATTGCGCCATGCGCTCCACCAGCAGCGGTGGCTGGGGGCTGAGGTTGCGAGCAAATTGCTGCGGGTTGCCGACCGGACTGCCGTGACAGTCGGCGCATACCATCTCGTAGTGGCCGGCACCGCGCTCCACCATTCCGGGCGCGTCGAGCGGTGGCACGTCGATGCCGACCGAGCGCAGAGTGATGGCCTGTTGTGCCGCCAGATTGAAATACCAGTCGAGTGCCGTGGCCTGGGCAGGCTCGGCTGAGCTGGGCAAAAGGCCGCTCAGCGGCACGAAGCCGAGGCCCAGCAGGCCAAGTCCAGCGCCGATCAGGTATGGCTTGAGATCGGTCATGTCGCCGCCTGCCGCTGCAACACCCGGGCCATGAGCACCAGTCCGCCGGCCAGGTAGATCACGCCGCCAATGGCCAGCATGATCACGCCACCCAGTTGCTGGTCGGCAAGCGCGGGAAGTCCACCGGCCGCGTGATGCAGGTGGGTGCCATAGATGGGACGCGGCGCCAGGCCGATCAGGGCACCGAGCAGGGTCATGTGCATCGAGGTGAAGAACAAAGCCATGGCACCGGCCAGCGCGGCACTGCGGCGGGTTTCGGTGGTGCTGGAGAGTGCGACCAGCCAGACCAGCATGGAAATGACGGCAAAGCTGGCCTGCTCGGTGGCCAGCGCCCAGGGCAGGGTGCGCGATGCATGGTGCAGTGCCGGCGCATGCCAGCCCCAGACCACGACCAGGTCGAGGATGCTGACGGCAATAGGCAGCGCAATCTGCGAGCGGAGCCAATTCTTCCGCGCCACATAGGGCCCGATACCGGCAGCGAGCAGGGGCACGCCGATGCCGACCACGGTCATGTGTAGCGTCATGTGGGCCGCGAAGCTGCCGGCGACCATGCCCGGCAAGGGACCGGCCCAGGCCAGCAACAGCACGGCGATGCCGGCTAATGTGAGCGAGCGGTCGATCATCGGCAGGTCGAGAGATAAAGCATGGGGATAGTGACGTAGATTACAGCCACGGCGGAGAGCACGCAGAGCATCAGTGCGACATGGCTGAGGAAGCGGTGTCGCTCCTCGGGCGTGTTGTGCTCGAACTCGAAGTCATTGTCGGTGACGCTGCGGGCCCGCACGCGCCAGATGTGATGGGTCGATAGCCCTATACCGGCAAGCGCCACGACTGTGGCAACGAGGACGACCAGGGTGGGATGGTTCAGCGAAGCGTCCCGGCCCGCCTTCTGGCAGTAGATCGCCGCGTAGACGTAGCAGAACAGGAAATGCAGCGCCCAGATGACCGGTGCAGCGATCACGCGCCACAGGTCGGTGCCGTGGCCGGTTTCGCGTTCGACTTCGTTATGGGCGCGCTTGGTACTCATTGCAGCAGCGGAAAGCCTCCTGTCACCAATGCGGTGAGCAACGCGCAGAAGCCGGTGAAGTGCCAGTAGAGCGTGACGTTCCACAGGTCGGCGTCATGGGTTGGCGTCAGCCGCCCGAAAATGGAGCGCGCGAGGCAATAGGCCTGCATGATGATGCCGGCCAGCAGATGCGCCACGACCCAGATGACCAGCCCCCAGACAATGGCCGGATAGGCGTGTGAGGTAGGGTCTAGCCCCGTCGTCCAGGGTCCAGCCATAAGTGCCAGCCCGGTGACGACGGCGCCGAGCAGGCCGCCGACCAGCAGGGCGCGGGACAGCATGACGAGCCCGGCCGCGTTGGCAAGGCGAGCGCCCAGCGTCGCGCCCCAGGTTGCGATGGTGAGGATCGACGCCAGCATGGGCCACTGCCAGCCAGGGCCGTCTATGCCGATCGGCGGGAAGTTGGGATGGATGGTCCAGAAGAAGAAATAGCCGAACAGCACGGCGAGAAAGGCGGTGAGATCGCCGGTCATGGTGATGAACATGGCCCACCAGCCCGTCGAGCGTGGTCCGGCGACATAGAGCGGCAGGCGGCGGCCGTCGCCGATATCCTTGGTCTGTTTCTCGGGTATCTCGGCGGTGCCGGTCCATAGCCAGTAGAGCAGGATGGCGATGAAGAAGATGGTGCTGCCCAGGGTCGGCCACCACAGCTTCCACACCGGGAAGATAAAGGTGCCGCCCAGCCCGATGGCAGCGAGCATCGGCAGCCAGGTCGGCGTGCCGACGCGCAGTACCTGCAGCGGCTCGGCATCGAGCACCGACGTGACCAGCGTCTCGCGCCGGCCCTCTTTGGCGTCAGCCAGCAGGCCCCGACCCTCGTCGATGGTCCTGAGCAGGTTCTTGTCGTCCCAGAGCGGATAGCGACTGTTGATCTGCGGGATGGAGCGGAGGCCCCAGTCGTCCGCTGGGACCCGACCCACCCATTCGAGGGTGCCGGCATTCCACACATTGCGCGGGGCGTCGGGCTGCTTGCCCTTGGGTCGCACGCAGTCCCACGCGAAAAGCAGGAAACCGGCGGCGAACACGAAAGCGCCGATGGTGGAGACCAGGTTGAGCGTGTCCCACCCACGGTCGGCGCCATAGGTGAAGACACGCCGCGGCATGCCCAGCAAGCCCGTCAGGTGCATGGGCAGGAAGGCGACGTTGAAGCCGATGAAGGTGAGCCAGAACGACCAGATGCCGTAGGTTCGCGACAGGGTCTTGCCGGTCGCGAAGGGATAGTAATATTGCACGCCGGCCAGCACCGGAAACAGCATGCCGCCGATCAGCGTGTAGTGCAGGTGAGCGACGATGAAATAGGTGTCGTGAACCTGAAAGTCGAACGGAGCGACAGCAATCATGACACCGGTCAGGCCGCCGACGATAAAGGTGGCCAGTGCGCCCAGGCAGTAGAGCATGGGCACGGTGCGGACCACGTTGCCGAGCATAACCGTGGCGATGAAGACGAAGAGCTGGATGCCGGTCGGGATGGCCACGGCCTCCGACGCTGCCGAGAAAAACCCCAGCGAGATCGCCGGCAGGCCGGTCGTGAACATGTGGTGGACCCAGAGTCCGAAGCTGAGGAATCCGGTGCCGATGGCGGAGAGCACTATCCATGAATAGCCGGCGATCGGGCGCTGCGCGAAGGTCGGGATGATCATGGCCAGAAGGGCGATGGCGGGCAGGAAGACGATGTAGACCTCGGGGTGCCCGAATATCCAGAACAGGTGCTGCCACAGCAGCGGATCGCCGCCGCGGGTGACATCGAAGAACGGCCAGTTAAAGGCGCGTTCCAGCTCGAACAGGAAGTCGCCCGCGATGAGGGGCGGAAAGGCGAAGAGGATCATCGCGCCGACGATCAGCACGTACCAGCCATAGAGCGGCGTGAGGTTGATATGCATGCCCGGCGCCCGGCACTTCAGCACGCCGACGATCAGCTCCACTGCCGCGGCAATGGACGCGACCTCGATGAAGCTGAGGCCGAGCAGCCAGATATCGGCGCCGATGCCCGATTGCTCGGTGGAGAGCGGCGGATACATGAACCAGCCGGCGTCTGGCGCGGCATTGAAGAAGATCGAGCCGCAAACGAAGACGCCGCCGATGGCGAAGCACCAGAAGCCAAACGCCGATAGCCGCGGAAAGGGCAGGTCGCGTGCGCCCAGCATCGCGGGCAGTATGAGGATCGCCACCGCCTCGAAGATGGGGACGGCGAACAGGAACATCATCACCGTGCCATGCAGGGTGAAGACCTGGTTGTAGGTTTCGGCGGAAACCAGGTTGTTATCAGGAACGGCCAGTTGGGCCCGGATGATCAGGGCCAGAGCGCCGCCGAACATCATGAAGACGAAGGCCGCCACGATGTACCAGACGCCGACCACCGAGTTGTTGACGTCAGAAAAGTAGTGCCATCCCTTTGGGCGGGCCCACACCTTGCCCAGTCGCTTTTCCTCGGCGGCCTTGTCGGTCATTTGAGCTCCAGCAGAAAATCGACGATAGCGGCGCGCTCGGCATCGGGCAGCGTGGCGAATGAGGGCATGCGCACCCCGGGCTTGATATGGCTGGGGGCTACGAGCCAATCGGCCAGGTTGGCCTCGGTCAATGGCAGCGTGCCGGCGCCGATGGTGCGGCGGCTGGCGAAATGGGTGAGATCGGGACCGACCGAGCCGGCCTCGCTGACGCCACGAACTACATGGCAGGCGCCGCAGCCGGCTGCGATGAACGTTTCGGCCCTGCCGGCAGTGGCGGGCAGGCGCTGCGCTTCGAGCCACGCGGCATAAGCGGCAGGTTCATGCACCACGACGGGAAAAGCCATCAAGGCGTGCGAAGGACCGCAGAATTCGGCGCAAACGCCGCGATAGACGCCCGGCTTGGTTGGTGTCAGCCGCAGCACATTGGTACGCCCGGGAATGGCATCCATCTTGCCACCCAGGGCCGGAATCCAGAACGAATGGATGACATCGGTGCTGGTGAGCACGAATTCGGCGGTCGCGCCGACGGGTAGGTGGACCTCGTTGGCCGTGGCTATGCGAGTCCCGTCTTCGGCCTCATAGCCTAGCCGCCACCAGAACTGTTCTGCCGCAACGTGGACCCGCAGATCGGGTGCGTCCGCCTCGGCCCAGTTGGGCAATAGGGCGAGCCCGAAGACCAGCAGGGCAGCAAGGCCCACGGTGGGGAAAACGACGCCGCCAAAGAACACGAAGCGGTCGGCAAAGCGTTCGGTGCGGGGGCGCTTCTTGCCGAGCACGGCATAGACCGCCGAGCCCATGATGATGCACCAGACCACGGCGCCGCCTGCCGCCATGAACCAGAACAGATTGGCTAGCTCGGTGGCGTCCTCGCCCGCCGGATGCAGCGCGCTTTGCTCGGGATTGCAGGCTGCGAGAAGCATTGGCACCAGCGCAACCAGGGCTGCCTGTCCGGTACGTTTTGCAATGTCTGAGCAGTCCCGCCCCATCCGCCCCCGCACAATGAGATACAGGCAGGGAACGCAGCGGCGTCGGATGAGTTCCTGCCTCAACCGGTCGCACAGGACAGCTCATGCCGCAGCCAAAGGGCTATTCGCGAATCCAGATCGTCCTGCACTGGACCATTGCGGCGCTGGTCATCTTTCAACTCTTCGTCAACGAAGCGATGCAGCATGCCTTTTCGGACCGGCTCGACGGCGA
This sequence comes from Devosia sp., assembly GCA_049647065.1. GTDB lineage: Bacteria > Pseudomonadota > Alphaproteobacteria > Rhizobiales > Devosiaceae > Devosia. The sequence goes on from JBARWY010000025.1 coordinate 31,507, forward strand.
GTCCATCGACGAGATGGGCGGCGCATTGCTGCATATGGCGGTTGGCATCACCGTGCTCGTGCTCGCCGCCATCAGGCTGATCATCCGCATCATTCGTGGGGCGCCGGCGCCATACAAGGATACGCCGGCCATCCTCAACTGGCTGGGCCATGCGACCCATGTCCTGCTTTACGGCTTCATCTTCCTGATGCCTTTGACCGGGGCAATCGCCTGGTTTTTCGGTATCGAGCTGGCGGCGGAAGCTCATGAGATCGGCCGGCTGATCCTGGTGCCGGCCATAGGCTTTCACATCATTGGTGCCCTGGCCGAACACTTCGTATTCCGCAATGACACCCTCAAGCGGATGCTGCGGGCCACGGCGGACTAGATCGCCTTTTCGGTCGCCAGATCGAACAGATGCACGTGCTCGGGGGCAATGCTGACCCCGATGCTATCGCCAGCTTTGACCCCGGTGCGCCGCGTCTCGACAACCGTCACTTCGGGCGTCGTTGCGGTGGTCACATAGGTCATCGAGCCGGTGGATTCGACTACCGCGACGGGCAGGCGCAGCGTCGCCTGATCGGGCGTGCCAACGAGCAAGTGCTCGGGGCGCAGCCCCACGAGAACCTTGCGTCCGGGTTCGACAGTGCGGCCCAGCGGCAGCGACAGGCTGCCGGCGATGTCGAGTTGTACGCTCTGGCCATCTGCGCCGATGGTGCCGGGGAGGAAGTTCATGGCAGGCGAACCGATGAAACCGGCAACGAACCTGCTCACCGGGCGGTCGTAAAGCTCCAGTGGCGAGCCCTGCTGCTCGATGACGCCATCACGCATCACCACCACGTGGTCGGCCATGGTCATGGCCTCGATCTGGTCATGCGTCACATAGACCGAGGTCGCGCCAAGCCGGTCATGCAGGGCGCGGATTTCTTTGCGCATATGAACGCGAAGCGCTGCATCGAGGTTCGACAACGGCTCATCGAACAGGAAGGCCTTGGGATTGCGGATGATGGCGCGGCCCATGGCCACGCGCTGGCGCTGGCCGCCGGAAAGTTCGCGGGGATAGCGCTTGAGCAGGCCGGAGAGGCCCGTGGTTGCGGCGAC
>JBARWY010000026.1:0-18761 GCA_049647065.1 Devosia sp.
TCAATTTATCCTCCCGGCGGCCGACCTTTGGTCTGGACCGCATTGTTCGAAGAACCAGGCCCGACGGAAGTCGCGGTCCCGCTGCGCGCCATAGCTGCGCCCTCAACTAGGTCGCCATTCTTGGAAGGGGTCAACGACTAACAGTTATTCCGGTTTTGGCTGACCCAGCGTCTTGCCGAGCCGTCCGTCGTTGCGAAATTATTCACTAATCGGCGCCGGACCGGGGCCAGAACTGCATAACGTGGCTTGGGAAATGTCCTAGGAAACGCTGGCCTTTGGGCGCTAGCGCAGGGGCGATGGTGGAGGGGACTGGATTCGAACCAGTGTACGCTAAGCGGTCAGATTTACAGTCTGATGGATTTAACCACTCTCCCACCCCTCCACTACTACGTCGCTTGGGTAGGAAAACGAAGCGCAGGGCGCGTCGTCGGGCGGTTTATGGTGGTCTGATGACAGAGTGTCAACACCCCTTTGGCAAAGCCAGCCAAGAAAACGCATTCAGGGTGCAGCTGCGTCCCAGGTCCGTCGGATGAAGCCTATGGATTCGGCAAACAGCGTCTCGAAATCGGGGAACAGCGGGCGCCAGACGCGCGTCGCCGCTGCCAGTTCCGGCAGGCCGGAGCCAAAGGCCTCCAGCGTAAGCCAGCCCCGATAGCCGCTCTTGCGGACCACCGAGAACACGGCGCCGAAATCGACATGCCCGCGGCCCGGTATGCCCCGGTCATTCTCGGACACATGCAGTACGCCCATGGCACTGCCCAGGTGCGTGACGGCGAGAGCCTGATCCTGCTCTTCGATATTGGCGTGGAAGGTATCATACATGATGCGGAATGCCGGGTGATCCACCCGGTCCACATAGGCGCGGGCCTGCGTCATGGTGTTAAGGAAATAGGTTTCGAAGCGATTCAGTGGCTCAAGGCTCACATAGAGACCGTTGGCGCTTGCGCGCTCGGCCAAGACGCGATGGGCATCGGCCCCTCGCCGCAGTTCGTCTTCGGTGGGGCCGAAACCGGTGAAATGACCGATCGGCGCATGCAGGGGGCCACCGATGCTCTCGGCGCCGAGCGCGATGGCACAGTCGAGCGCCCAATCGAGATGTTGTTCACCTGCCACGCGGATGCCCGGATCGTCACTGACGGGATTGGCATGCAGCGAGGGAATGACCGATGTGGTGGTGCGGCGCAGGCCGATACGATCCAGCTCGCGCCCCAGCCACGTGTAGTGCTCCGGGTTGCCGCGTAGCACGGGAATTTCGACGCCGTCATAGCCCAACGACTTGATCCGCTCGATCCACGGCAAGTGCTCGGCTTCGACGAAGCCGGTGAGGCACAGCAGATTCACGCCAACGAGCATCGATTTTCTCCTCCCTGACACCATAGCCGCATGCATGCGACCTGCCAGCGTGGAGACACGGAAAAGATGGGGAATTTGAGCCGGGCGGGAATCGGAGTTTCCCGATTCATCGTCCTTGTCTCCGGGCGAAGGTTGTCGGCCGGGCCCCCTATCGCTGCGCGCGGCGAGCGGCGCCATCCAAAGCTCTATTTCGGCGGCGCGTCCGAGCCGCCGACATCGCCCGCTCGCTGCGCAAATACCGCGACCTGGGCATCACCCCGTTTGTGGAAATCAGCGGCAGGGCGATCAGTTGCTGCCGCTGCTGCGCGTCTGAAGGCAGCGATGGCCTTGCGCGAGCCGCTCGAAATCCACGCAATAATTGTCTGACGGAGGTTCAACGCGCATTGCCGTTCCTCGCTCTAGCTGGGTCGGAGCGGTATACTTGAGTAACTTACTTCCTTCCGTGAGATCGCCATGACCACCAAACTAACCCTTATCAGCTTCCCAACTTGTCCATTCGTGCAGCGTGCCGTCATCGCGCTCAAGGAAAAGAACGTAACGTTCGAAGTGGTCTATATCGACCTTGCCAACAAGCCGGACTGGTTCCTGGCCATTTCGCCACTGGGCAAGGTGCCGGTGCTGAAGGTGGAGCGTGACGGGCATGAACCCGCGATAGTTTTCGAAAGTGCCGTCATTCTCGAATATCTCGAAGAGACGGCGACCGGCGCGCGGCTACATCCCGAGGACGCTCTCGAGCGTGCGCAGCACCGGTCGTGGATCGAATTCGGTTCGCAACTGCTGGGCGACTTGTGGAAGCTCAGCGCCGCCAAAGATGACGCCGAACTCGCAACTGCGCGCCAAGGCCTGGTCAGCAAGCTGGAGAGGCTCGAAAGTGTCGTCACCGGCCCATTCTTCGCCGGTGAACAATTCAGTCTCGTGGATGCGGTTTTTGCGCCGGCTTTCCGCCAGCTCGATGCGCTGGAGACTGTTGCCAGCATCGGCGTGACTGCGGCCCTGCCCAAGGTATCGGCCTGGCGCGTTGCGTTGGCATCGCGCCCCAGCGTTCGGGATGCGGCACCGACGGACTTCGTCGATCTCTACCTGCGCCGCCTGCGCGACAACGATGCGCAGGTGCTGAAGGTGGCCGCCTGAATCCAGCGATGGCGGCCACCCAAAAAGCCGCGCGCCGCCGTCACGCCATGCCTCGATAGAACGATTTTCTCCGCGGCGAGGCGAGAAGAGGACGGTCTGGCACGCTAATCACGAGTAATCTGATAGAGTTAGTTATGGAGTTTGGACGCGTTGGCGGGTCACGCTCCAGTGCGCCAGCTCAATCGACGTGCATATGCGAAGCAGCTTTGTCTGACAGGCAGAACAGGAGATGAGACGATGGTACATTTCTTTGGCATTCTGAGCCCGGATTTCGGCAAGCGCACCGCGGCGCCGGATGCCCCCAACAAAACCGGGTTCTTTGGTGGCGTGCCTGACTTTACGCCGGGCTCCGTGCCGATGTCGCGCGCTGAGCAAGATGCCTGCTATCTCGCCGGCAAGGCACCGGAGCCCCACGTGGACGGCGATGTGTCCATCGCCCGATATGGCCGCTTCTCGCGCCGTCCTTGATCCGACAGGGCAAGTCCTATGCCCAACGCGACACTGATCGTGCCCGGGTTGCACGGCTCCGATACCGGCCACTGGCAGTCCTGGTGGCAGGCCGACCACGGCGACGCCGCGCTGGTAGAGCAGGCCGACTGGTCCAATCCCAATGCGGATAGCTGGCTGGCGACGCTCGAGCTAGCGGTCATAGCCAACCCCCGCGCGATCGTCGTTGCACACAGCCTTGGCGCGGTGCTCACGGCGCGCTTGGCCCGGAGCCGCGTTGCCCCACTGGTTGCCGGCGCGCTGCTGGTAGCGCCGGCCGATATCGAGCGGACTGGCGCACTGCATGGGCGCAGTTACGAATTTGGCGTTATCCCGAAGGACCGCCTGCCTTTTCCGAGCATTCTGGTGATGAGCCATGATGACCCATACATGCCCTTCGACAAGGCGGTTGCGCTGGGTCGAGCTTGGGGTAGCCGGGTCCACGACTTGGGCCAGGCCGGTCACGTCAACGTTGCAAGCGGATTTGGCCGATGGCCCGAGGGCTACGCTCTAGCCCGCTCGCTGATTGCCGGTGATGGGGCGCAGCGAATATCCAGCGACTTTCACGTTAGCCAGTAGAAAGGAATTGCCTTGTACAGTGGCTATGTAGAAATTATGTACGGAGCGGTTTCGGCGGCAGACCTGCGGCCTGCCGCTGCTGGGAAGTCGTCGACGTCATGCTCACCAAAAAAGGCAAATACGGCCTCAAGGCCCTTTCTGCGCTCGCGGAAATCCCCGAAGGGCAGCTCGCCTTCGTGGGCGACATTGCCCGCGGCAACAACATCCCGAAGAAATTCCTCGACGCCATTCTCGCGGAATTGCGCAATGCCGGCTTCGTTTACAGCCGCAAGGGGAAGACGGGCGGCTATTGCCTTGCCCGCCCGGCGGACGAAATCAAGATCGGCCACGTGGTCCGCGTTCTCGATGGCCCGCTCGCGCCCATTCCCTGCGCCAGCAAGACCCGCTACCAGCCCTGTATCGATTGTGACGAGGCAACATGCCAAATCCGTCATCTGATGCTGGACGTGCGCAACGCCATCGCCGACGTGCTGGACAATACCAGCCTCACACAGATGCGGGCCATGGGCGGCGCGGAAGCGCTGGATGCCGGGATCATGACGGCCTGACGCCGGCGAGGCCCGCATGAGCACCTCGAACGGACGCCCTTCGGTGACCATTGTCGGCGGCGGCGCGAGTGGCGTGCTCCTCGCGGCACACCTGCTGCGCAACCCTGATGCAGACATTCGCGTGACACTTATCGAACGGCGCGGCGAGTTCGGACAAGGCCTGGCCTATTCCGCCAGCCAGCGCGATCACAAGGTCAATGTGCCTGCGCGTGGCATGAGTGCCTTTGCAGATGATCCGGACCATTTCTGGCGTTGGCTGCAGCAGCGTGGCTACCCGTCGGCCCGCGGCTCCTGGGTGTTCGTGCCGAGGCGCCTCTATGGCGCGTACCTCGAACACGTGCTGGGCGAGGCCGGCAAGACCAAGCTAGGCCGCCTGCTGATCATGTCAGAGGAGGTCATGGCCGTGCGTGAAGGCAAAACCGGCATAGAAACGGTGCTGGCAAACGGCACGAGCCTCATCAGCCGCAATGCCGTTCTGGCTGTGGGCCACGAGACGCAACCGGCACGCAGCAGGGGCATAGCGGTGCGCGTCGGCTCGGAACGTGACACGCCGCTGCAGGCCGATGCGGAAGTCATGATCCTCGGCTCGGGCCTCAGCATGGTCGATGCCTGGTTGTCGCTGGCCGATGACGAGCATCGCGGTCCGATCACGGTGGTTTCCCGCAATGGACTGCTGCCCAAGGGCCATCGCGACGTGCCACCGATCAGCATTGACTCCGCCGACGTTCCCTTTGGCACCAGCCTGCCGTATTTCATGCGCTGGTTCCGGGACCTGGTGCGGGAGACCGAGTCTGCTGGCGGCGACTGGCGGAGCGTCGTCGATGGGCTAAGACCCTACAATCAGCGTGTCTGGCAGAGCTGGTCCGGCCACACCAGGAGGCAGTTCCTCCGCCACCTTCGTCCGTGGTGGAACATCCACCGCCATCGGCTGCCGCCAGAGCTGCACGATCGGCTGGTCCGCGCGGTGGTGGGAGGGCAGGTGCAGCTTGTGGCCGCCGAGTTTGTCGGCGTCGAGCGCGTCGATGGCCAGGTTCGCGCCCAAATCCGGCGGCGCGGTTCCAATGCGCGCGAAACCATGGATGTGGCGCGCGTCTACGATTGCGGCGGTGTGAGCGTCGATGTGATGTCGAGCTCCAACCCGGTCATTCGCGACCTGATCGCCCATGGACGGGCCCGCCCCGACACGCTGCGCATCGGGCTGGACGTGGACGAGCACTGTGCCGTGATTGATCAGGCCGGCAAGGTGACCGAGCGATTGCTCGTACTTGGGCCACTGACACGGGGGCGCTTTTTCGAAATCGAGGCCATCCCCGACATTCGTGTCCAGGCCGCCACTTTGGCAGCTCGGATCCTGTCGCAGGGCTAGGCGGGGTAAGGCAGGCGATAGCGTCGCGGGTTCGTCTTGATGATCAGGCACCCGCGAAATGATGTCGGCCGACTACGTGCGGCGCGCCAGGTTTTGAACGGCGAGTTGTGGGTCGATGACATGGTCACCACGAAATCGATATCGGGAACCTGCGCGGCCAGTGCCGTACTCAGGATCGGCGGATCGATCGGGTGGAGGGCCTGTTGACGAACTGCACGTGACCTCGGCCGCCATCGGCCACGGGATCCGCCTACTGGAAGACTATGTCGGCCGGGCCCTGTTCCTGCGAAACCGAGGCCGTATGACTTACTCCCCGGCAGGGCGGCAGTTTGCGAGCTGGAGGAATGGAGCGGGTAGCGGGAATCGAACCCGCATATTCAGCTTGGAAGGCTGCTGCTCTACCACTGAGCTATACCCGCCCGGTCGATGACCGACTGCTAGCCAATAGCGCGGCGCAGTCGCGCCTGACAACCCCTCGCGTCACAGATTGGCGTGCCTCACATCGGCGTGGTCCAGCGCCCTGGTGATGCCGCGCAATTCGGCCAGGCCCTTCATGCGGCCGATAGTGGGATAGCCGGGCTGGGCGGTGCGGTTGAGGTCGTCGAGAATGTCCTGCCCGTGGTCAGGGCGCATGGGAATCTGCCAGTCGGCACGGCCAGCAGCCTTGCGGCGGCGCTCTTCGGCGAGGATCGTGGCGATCAGCGATACCATGTCGGTGTCGCCTTGGAGATGCTCGGCCTCGTGGAACGACCCCTTCAGGGCTGCGCTTTCGCGCTTGACGTTGCGCAGGTGCAGGAAATGCACGCGATGGCCGAGTTCCGCCATGATAGCCGGAAGGTCGTTATCCGGCCGGGCACCCAGCGAGCCGGAACACAGCGTCATGCCATTGGCCGGGCTGTCTACAGAGCCGAGGATCACCTTGAAATCAGCTCCCGTCGACATGATGCGCGGTAGCCCCAGCAGGGCAAACGGCGGATCATCCGGGTGGCAGCAGAGGCGTAGACCCAGATCCTCGGCCAGCGGCACGACCTGTTCGAGAAAATCGATGAAATGGCGGCGCAGCCGATCGGCGGAGATGGCGCCGTACTGGTCGAGATGGGCGCGCATGTCGTCTAGCGACATGGAATCGGTCGAGCCCGGCAGCCCCATGGTAACGCTGCGCGCCAGCGTACTGCGGCCGGCATCGTCGAGAAGCGCGAAGCGGGCAGCGGCTTCCTCGACGATGGCATCGGTATAGTCGGCGCCGGCGCCGGGACGGGCGAGGATGTGGATGTCGAAGGCGGCGAAATCGTTGATGTCGAAGCGCATGCAGGTGCCGCCATGGGGCAGGCGCCAGCGTAGGGCAGTGCGGGTCCAATCGAGCACCGGCATGAAGTTGTAGCAGATGACCTCGATGCCTGCCGCCGCGACATGCTGCATGCTGGTCCGGTAATTGGCGATGTGCTCGCGCCAGTCACCGGTCTGCTTCTTGATGTCTTCCGATATCGGCAGGCTTTCCACCACCTCCCAGTCAAGGCCGGAGGTCGAGCCGTCCCCGCGGATGGCGATCTGGTGTTGCCGACGGGCGATTTCCTCTGGCGTCCACACCTCGCCGTTGGGCACGTGATGCAGGGCCGAGACCACGCCTTCGGCGCCGCTCTGGATGATGTCGTCGATGCTGGTGAGGTCCTGCGGGCCGAACCAGCGCCAGGTTTGTCTCATGGTGGTCTCCGAAAGAAAAAGCGGGCCGCACCAGGGAGAGCACGGCCCGAGGCGGGAGTTCAGCTGCCGAAGGCCATGCGCGGGAGCCACAGCACGAGATCAGGCAGGAACAGCAGTACGGCGATCAGGCCGACCACGGCGGCGATGAAGGGGATGGATTCGATGGAGTATTCCTCGATCGACACATTCATGAGCGAGCACACGGCGAACATGGCCGAGCCACTTGGCCAGGTCATGCCGCCCAGGGTGACGATCGACATCATCAGTATTCCGAAATGCACCGGGTCCATGCCGATTTGCGTGATGATCGGTACGAAGATCGGCGTCAGCAGCAGGACCATGACGGTACTGTCGAGCGCCAGACCGGCCGCCAGCAGGAACAGCAGGATGACCAGCACGATCATGTTGGGGTCGGTGATGCCTGCGAGCATCCAGCCGGCAAGTTCCTGGGGCACCTGCAAGTAGATGGTGGCGTAACCGACCATGCCACTCATCAGGATGATGAGCATGATCAGACCGATGTCTGATGTAGCCTGACCGAAACTCTTCCACACCTTAGCGATGGTGAGTTCGCGATGGGCGAAGAAGCCGATGACGAGTGCATAGACCACGGCGGCCGAACCCACTTCGGACGGCGTGAACAGGCCGCCACGGATGGCCAGCACCAGGGCGACCGGAAAGAACAGCGCCCACTTGGCGTCCCAGCAGGCGGTGCCGAGGGCTTTCCAGGTGGGGCGCTCGCTATTGGCGACGACGTATTTGCGCTTCCTGGCGATGATGTAGACGGTCGCCATCAGCACCAGCATCATCAGGATGCCCGGCACGATGCCGGCCAGGAACAGTCGGCCGATCGAGACATTGCCAACGAAGCCGTAGAGGATCAGCCCAATGGAGGGCGGGATGGTAGCTGTTATCAGCGAGCCCACCGCGATGGCCGCGGCAGAGAAGCCCTTGCCGTAGCCCTTGGCAACCATGGTCGGCCCGAGGATGCGGGCCTCCATGGCGGCATCTGCCACCGCCGAGCCGGAGACGCCGCCCATCAGCGTCGAGAGCACGATGGCGACCTGCGCCAGCCCACCCGACATCCAGCCCACCGAGATCAGCGCGACCTTGAGCAGGCGCGAGGTGATGCCGCTCTCATTCATCAGGTGCCCGGCGAGCACGAAGAACGGCACGGCGAGCAGGGGGAAGCTCTGGCTCATCGAGGCGATCTTCTGCACGCCGATGGACATGGGCATGCCCTGGGTGGTCATGAAGAAGATGAAGCCCGAAATGCCGGTCGCAAAGGCGACGGGCATGCCAATGACCATGAGGATGACGAAGACGATACCGATCAGGGCCATGGTCAGAGCTCCAGCGTGGGTGCGCTGGCGTCCATCTCGGCCTGCGTGCGGTTGTAGATGAGCAGTTGCTTGTCCCGGCCACGGAAGGCGAGGACGGTATTGTAGATCAGCGTGCCTGTTAGCAGCAGACAGCCGACGGGAACCGAAACGGTGACCCAGGCATAGCTCAGCGTGCTGTCCCCGAAGGTTCGCTCGCGGTTGAGCCAGGTCAGGTTCCAGCCCTCGACGACGAGGATCAGCAGGAAGGCGATGATCAGCGCGGTGCAGAACACTTCAAGCCAGAACCGGCGGCGGTAGCCAAGGCGCGAAACGAGTACCTCCATGCCGAGATGGCCCTTCTCGCGCATTGCCTTGTTTGAGCCGAAGAAACACAGCCAGACGAAGAGCAGTTGCGCCATGTCCACTGACCAGATCAGCGGATGACCGAAGAACCGCATGATCGCAGCGGCGAAGACGAGGCCGGTAATGCCGGCAAGCAGGGCGAAGCAGATCGCCAGCTCGAGTTGAGCCAGACGCTTGAGCATGATGCGTTCCGATAGGTAAGAGATCGCGGGCTCCCGTGGGAGCCCGCTTTCGATGCATTACTGAGCGGCAATCGCCTGGAGCTCGTCACGCAGTGCGCCATAGCCGAGCTTTTCGTAGACACCGGCCGTGGCCTCCTGGAAGGGCGTCACGTCGATCTCGTTGACGGTCATACCGGCAGCGACCAGATCGGCCTCGATCTGGGCCAATGCATCCTGAGTACCGTAGGAGGCGATGTCGCCAGCCTTGAGTGCTTCCTCGCGCAGCACGGTCTGCAGGTTGTCGGGCAGGCTGTCGAACCACGGACCGGAGGTGACGAGGCCGGTGATCAGGTTGATATGGGCGGTCTTGGTCAGCACCGAGGTCACCTCATTGAGCTTGGAGCCCTGGCCGGCCGGAAGCTGGGCTTCCACGGCGTCGATGACGTTCTGCTCCAGTGCGGCGTACACTTCGGCGAACGGCATCGGTGTCGGCACGGCACCCATGGCGGTGACGGTTTCGACCCAGACCGGGGCGCCGGGCGTGCGCATGCGAATACCGGCGAGATCTGCCGGGACGTTCACAGGCTTGCGTGTCCACAGATGGCGTTCACCCTGCCACCAGTTGAACGACAAGACCTGATGGCCGGAGGTGTCGTGCAGCTTCTGCACCCATTCCTCGAACTTGTCGGAAACGACGACCTTGCGGATGCCATCATAGCCCGAGGCCAGATAGGGGGCGCCGAGCACACCGAACTCGTTGACGAAGGCGGCGAGGCGGCCACCATCGACGACAACGGCCACCGGGGCGCCGGCACGGGCCTGTTCCAGCACGTCTTCATCGGCGCCGAGCTGTGAATTGGGGAACAGCTTGACTTCGATAGCGCCGTTGGACGCAGTGGCGACATTGTCGCGGAAGGCTTCGAGACCCTTGTAGAGTGGGTCGGATGTCGCAAGCGCGGTATTGACGCTGAGGGTATAGTCGGCCGACAGGACCGGCGCGGAATAAGAGATGATCAGGCCAGCAGCAAGCGCCGCGGCAAGCGGTGTGAATTTCATGGTGGTTCCTCCCTTGCGGCCGAGGCCGCGACGAGCCCTGCATCTATGCAATGGCTACGAAGAAATGGTAGTATGGTAGTATACGGGAGTCAACATGACGACGATTTCACCGCTTTCTGACAGCATCGGCTCGTTCGCGCGGCCCGCTACCGTGGGCAACAAGGTGTTCGAGGCCATGCGCCAGGCGATCATCCAGCTGCAGCTGCGTCCGGGCGATCCGCTGTCGGAAGCGGAGATGGCGCGTCAGTTCGGCGTGTCGCGCCAGCCGGTGCGCGAGGCATTCATCAAGCTGGCGGAGGTAGGTCTGGTGGAGATTCGTCCGCAGCGCGGCACGTCGGTGGTGATGATTTCGCGGCGCGAGGTGGAGAACGCCCAGTTCATTCGCGAGGCCATAGAGGTGGCGGTGGGCCGCAAGGCCGCTACCGAGGCGGACGGAAGGCACCATGACATCCTAGACAAGCTGATCGAGCGGCAGCGCGCGGCCAGCAGCGCGGGTGACCATGGCGAGTTCCTGCGGCTTGATGAAAGCTTTCATCAGGCCATCGCCCAGGCGGCAGACTGCGAACCGGCATGGCGGTTGCTGGAAAACCTCAAGGCGCAGATGGATCGGGTGCGCTACCTGTCGCTGTCGGACGCGACGCCGATCGAAACGCTTATCGGGCAGCATGCCGCCATTGCCGATGCCATCCGCGGGCGCGATCCTGACGCCGTGGAAGTGGGCATGCACCGGCACCTGCGCGAAATCCTGACCTCGCTGCCCAAGCTGGCCACAGCGCATGCCGACTGGTTCACTGCCTAGCAGGAGCCAGCGCGCGTCTACTTTGTTCTAGACCCAGCCTGCTAGCACGCCGATACCGCCGAGCGCGAACACACCGCCCGCGATTTGGGCGGCAAGCTTGGCGTAACGGCCGACAATGCGAGCACCGCCGACTGCAGCAGCAATGCCGGCTGCGTGGAGCAGCGCGGTCGCGGTGACAAAGCCTATTGCGTAGGTCAGAGTGCTGGCAGATGCGGGCATTTCAGCGCCATGCGCGTGGCCGTGGAAGACTGAGAAGACGCCCACAAGACCCATGGCCAAAGCGGTCGGCATGGGTCGCCCCGTGGCTGCCGCCACGCCAATGACAACGCTCGACAGGGCAATACCCAGTTCGACGAATGGAATGCCGACATGGGCGATCCCCAGCGCGAAGCCGACAATCATCATGCCCACAAAGCTGAGCGGCACCAGCCAAAGCGCCTGACCGCCAAGCACATAGGCAAAGACGCCGACCGCGACCATGGCCAGCACGTGGTCGATGCCACCGACCGGGTGCTCGAAGCCATGAACGAACCCTGCTGTGTCGCCGACGCCCGTGTGGGCAAAGGCCAGGGTAGGGGACAGGGCCAGAATGGCCAGAGTCAGCAAAAGACGCATCTTCATCCTTCCGGGGCGCCGTGCCCCTGAGTGATCGTGTCGGCGCCCGCCGAAAACTTCCGTGAACTCGCACTGCAGTTATTGGCCAAGCGCACGCCTGTTGTAAATGGTGATCCTGTTGTGCCGCCCGTGCGTTAGGGAGGGCAGGGTTATTGGGTCCGCTTCCCGGACGAAAGGAATTTCATAGTGCTGTTGATTATTTTTATCGTACTCCTCCTGCTGCTGGTACAGGTCGGGCTGCCGGGCCGTTATCTCACCGAGCAGGTTGGAACCGAGGCCCAGATAGGGCCGCGCGACGACCTGCCGAAGCCCAGTCGGAACCTGGCGCGGTCACGCCGGGCCTTGGGGAACCTGCAGGAGACCCTGCCGATCTTCCTGACCCTGGCCGTGCTTTCCATCGTCCTGGGCGAACAGGGCTGGCTGTCTCTGGCGGGCGGAACCATCTATTTCGCGGCGCGCGCGCTGCATGTCTATTGCTACATGAAGGCCTTGGTGCCCTGGCGTTCGGTCAGCTTTCTTGCCAGCCTCCTTGGCAACCTTCTGCTGGCCATTCCGCTGGTGCCCCATCTCTGGGGTTAGGCCGCCAAAGGGTCTTGCGAAAAGCGGCTATTGCCATTAGACACACCCTCGCCTGAAGGGGTTTAGCTCAGTTGGTAGAGCATCGGTCTCCAAAACCGAGGGTCGTGGGTTCGAGTCCCCCAGCCCCTGCCAGGCACTTTCCATGACATGGCTCTCGTCGTGCGCATCGCAGCGCCGAATTTTGACTTGTCCGGCTCCCTGTATCCTGCTCTGATTTCAGCAGGGGAGTGGCATGCAGCAGCAGAGCGCGATGGATATGCTGGCCGCGCGGACGTGTGGGAAATGCACGGCCTGTTGCCGGTTCCTGCCCATTGTCGAGCCGACCCTGACCAAGCCGATGGGTGTGCTGTGCCAGCATTGCAGGCCCAACCAGGGGTGCGCCGTCTATGACCTCAGGCCAGCCGCCTGCCGGGGCTGGAACTGTGGCTGGCGCAAGCTGCCGAACCTTGGCCCAAACTGGCGGCCGGACAAATCGGGTATCATGCTGCGGATGGATGGCGATCCCTTTATCGACGGGGTCACCATCTCGCTGATCGGGAGCGCCTCGGCGCTACGCAACAAGCAACTGGAACCCTTGGTCAGCGCCTGGGTGAAGGCGGGGATCAAGGTGTTCCTGCAATGCGTCGGAGCCCAGGGCTTCCTGCCGTCTTTGACGCTGGTGAACCCGATCGTCGAGGACGCCGTCCACGCCGGCGATGCACAACTGGTAAGCCACGCGTTACGGCACATCTATGATGCGGTGCAGAAGCAGCATGTCTGGCAGCCCGATGGGCTACAGCATCGCTCGACGGTGCTTGAGGGCAGGCCGTCGCCGGCCTAGCCGGCTATGCGCCGGTAAAGCCGGACCATCGTGACGGGTTGACCGATAGGCTGCCAGTAGACGCGGGCGATCAGATCCTTGCGCTGGCCGCTGCGTACCGCTTCCACTTCGAGCGCCTGGCGCACTGCGTCTTCCGGAGAGCGGGCGCTTTCGATGATGATTTCTGCGGGGTCGACTATGTCCGTCCGCAGGTCGACCACGCGATAGGTGATTGCCATTCCGAATCCTTGCTGCACGGCGTGTAGCACTTCGGAGGGCGTCGGTACTTTTAACTTTGACATGCTCGGGCAAATTAGCCGGCGGCGACGTTGTCCCTGGGCGCGTAGCCGAGCCAGCGGCGCCCGTCATCGAGATTCCAGCGCGTGCCCTCGTTGTCGCTGACGCCGCTGACGGTGATCGCGCGGCTCGGCCAGTCGTCGGCTTGGACGGTGAGGGCTTTTTCCATGAGCTGCAGGAAGTCGCGGTTGGACATCCACATGCCGCGATACCAGGTCCGCGCGCGTTCCAGTTCGGTGCTATCCGGCAGGCCGGGTCCGATGCGGCGGCCACCGCCATGCGGGTTGACCGTATCTGGCCGGTTTTCACCAGGCTGGACCCACCCGATACGGATGTTGACCGCGGTCAAAAGCGAGGCCTCGCATCTCGCCGCGACTGCGCGCTCGCCCATCAGCTTGGAGGCGCCATAGGCCGCGGGGATCTGATATTCGATGCCGTCGAAGAAGCGTGTACCGGGTTTCGGCGAGGTGGCCGCGGCGAGTGTCTCGCCGGCCGGCAGGGGCGCGTCCTTGTAGCCGCCCATGACATGGTTGGACGACGCGAAGACAAAGCGGCATCCGGCATGGCCGACATGTTGCAGCAGGTTCAGGGTCATGTCGACGCTTTGCGCCGCCTCGGGCCAGCTGGAATCCGGCTGAGGGTTCTGTGCGGCAAAATGCACCACGGCATCGGCCTGCTCCACCGGGTCTATCCAGCGGCGATCATGAGGATCGCGCAGGTCCGCGGCGACGGCGCGGAACTTGCCGCTGTCAGTGATCGGCTTGGGGTCGAGGCCCACAATGGACGAGCACCATGGCGCCGATTGAAGATGGGTGGTGAGTTTGCCGCCGAGGTTCCCCCCGGCTCCGGTGATCACAACGCGCACGAAACTGTCCCCTCAGACACGAGGCGACGCTAGCAAATGCAAGCCCGTCCGAACAGACGGACTATTCGGCGGCTATTGGCAGCCTGTCGGAGTGGCGTGCCTTGAGGCGATTAAGCTGGTGGGCGGCATGGGCCAGGAGGGCGGTACGCACTTCACCGGCGCTCACGGAGCCCACATCGGCCTTCACCTTGAGGTCGAGGTGATAGCTGGCCGTGTTGCCCATGAATTGTTCCTCGATCTGGACGCGGACCACACCGGTGACACGACCGGCAATAGCCGGGTGCGGACCGTAGTAGCGCACCTCACAGCCTCTGATCTCGAAACTGGCCCCATCAGAAGACATGTCACAGCCTCCCGCTGCCGCTCTTTCGTCACATTTGGATCAAATGCCAATGCGAGCAGGCGCGCAAGCCGAATTCACCACTTTCTTAATAGATCGTTAACGATGTGGTCGCGCCGCAAGTCGCCAGGTTCTGTGGCCATTTGCGGCATCTTCCAAGTCAGCACGGTGACAGGCCGGCTGACACATCCCCGTTTTTCTTTTGATTCATAGTCGTTTGCGACTTGCAGTTGACCTCGTGCGCGGCTTTACTCACAGCGCGGCGGACCAGTTCTTTGTTATTTGTTTGTGTGCGGCCTCAGGCCGACGCTGGGGGAACCATGGCCGCAACGTCCTTATACGAGCAGTTCATGCTCGAAATGCTCAATGCTGCCCGGCTGGATCCTGCCGGCATGGCCGCCCGCTTCGGCATTGCGCTCAACGATGGCTTGCCGCCCGGTACGATCTCGGCCGGGCCCAAGCAGGCGCTGGCGATGAGCGATATCCTGCTTGCCACGTCCGACTATCACAATGACTGGATGATCGCGAACAACTCGTTCTCGACCGTGGGCGATCTGGGCAGCGATCCCGGCGACCGGATGGCCTATGCCGGCTTCAACGATGGCGAAGCCTTCGATTGGGGTGAGACGCTGCATTGGAAGGCGTTCAACGCCAATGCCGGGGTATTCGAGGACAGCGTCGCCTATTCGCTGTGGCGCGAGATGTTCCTCGACCCGGAAAGCCGAGCCATCATGCTCAACGGCGAGTACAACGAGATCGGCATCAGCTTCGCGAATGGCATTATCGGCGGGGTGCCGACCATTCGCGCCTATGTGATCGGCCATGACCTGGCCTCAAGCGACGAGCGCTTCATTACCGGCGGGGCTTTCCAGCCGACGATCTTCGAGGTGACGTCGCCGCCGACGCCGATAGCCGGCGTCACGATCGCCTCGACCGACGGGACCGTGGTTACGAATGCCGCGGGCGGCTACCGCATTGCCGTCAGTTCTGACGAGCAGTCGGTAAATCTCGGGGGCGCCCACGTCACGCTGCATATGCCAGACGAGAACGTCAAACTCGATCTGATCGGCAACGGCCACGTTCGCAGCAGTCACACCATGACACTGCACGAGGGTGTGCGAGTAGGTGAATTGCTCGGAATTCGCGATGCGGACCTGTTTACCTCCGCCGATGCCGGGCCGGTCTACCTCTACGGCAATGCGGGAACCAACCGCCTCGTGGGTAACTGGTCCAGTGACTATCTCGACGGGGGTGCCGGCGCTGACCGGCTGGAGGGCGGCTATGGCAACGACCGCTATATCGTCGATGATGCCAGCGACGTGATCATCGAGCTGGCTGGCCGCGGCGCCGACACGGTGGAAACGACGGTCAGCTACACACTCGCGGCGGGCGTTTCGGTCGAAACCATTCGAAGCGAGGGGATCGCCAACGAGATCCGTCTGGAGGGCAACGAGTTTGCCCAGGTCATTCTGGGCAATTTCTTCGCCAGGAACTACTTGGTCGGCGGTGGCGGCGATGACAGCCTGCACGGCAGTCACTACCAGGATGTCCTTCACGGCGGACTTGGGCGTGATGTCATGTGGGGCAGTGGCGGCGGTGACCGCTACGTCTACCTGTCGGCCGCCGAGAGCGGGACCGGTGGTGGCCGCGACGTCATCGCCAACTGGCAGGAGAACGTCGACATATGGGGTATCGACGACCTCATCGACTTCTCGCAGTTCGACGCCAACACGCTGCTCGCGGGCTGGCAGGGGCTGACCTTTGTGGGCGAAGGGGCGGCGACGCGCACGGTGGGCGCCGGACAGCTCAAATATTACCAGGTGCACGGCAATACGTACCTGGTTGCCAGCGTCGATGGTGATGACCAAGCCGACTTCCAGGTCGAGATCACCGGTCTGCATGACTTGACTGCCGACCACTTCATCGGCTTGGCTACTGTGGCGCCAGGCACGCCGGGCAACGATACGATTATCGGCACTGCGGGCGCGGATACGATCCACGGTGGCCTCGGGCGAGACATCCTGACGGGCGCCGGCGGGAACGACCGGTTCGTCTTCAATACGGTGGCCGAAAGCCAGATCGGCAATTATCGCGACGTCATCACCGATTGGGCGGTGGGCGACAAGATCGACCTGGGCCAGTTCGATGCCAGGACCGACATCGCCGGCCCACAGGGTTTCACCTTCGTGGGTCTGGGCGAAGCCACCCGGATCGCCGCGCCGGGGGAACTGAAATACTATCACGTCGCCGGGAAAACCTATCTCGTCGGTAGCACCGACGGTGACACCAATGGGGATTTCCAGCTGGAGATCAACGGTGTGCATCACTTCAAGGCCACCGACTTTATCGGCTTGAGTAATGTCAGGCTGACCGGCACTGCCGCCGCCGATACGCTGAACGGCACGACCGGAAACGACGTGCTGCGCGGCGGCCTGGGCAAGGACACGCTTTTCGGCGGTGCGGGGAGCGATCGCTTCGTCTATGGCTCGGCTGCGGAGAGTGGCGTAGCCGGCGCCCGCGACGTGATCAAGGACTGGTCGGCCGCCGACCGGATCGACCTGTCTGGCATCGATGCCAGGACCGCCACTGCCGGCAATGACGCCTTCGGCTGGTTCGGCCTCGGCACCGCAACGCGCACGGTCGATCCCGGCGTGGTCAAGTATTACCACACATCAGGCAACACCTATGTCGTCGCCAGCGTGGATGGCGACAACCAGGCCGATTTGCAGATCGAGATCACTGGCATTCATACGCTGACGGTCGACAACTTCATCTTGTAGCAGAAACAGTTGCTGCATCACCATCCAGGTGTGTTGCGACTCGACTAGGCATATCGCCTAGTGCGTGCTGAGTGGCTTTCCGCGGCGCTCCGCGCCGCGTCCGGGGGGAACTATGGCGTCGACTTCAATCCTCGAGCAGTGGTTGCTCGAAATGCTCAATGCAGCGCGACTCGATCCGGAAGGAATGGCCGCGGGCCTCGGGATTTCGCTGAATGAGGGCTTAGCGCCGGGCACGATCTCGGCAGCACCCAAGCAGGTGCTGGCGATGAGCGATATCCTGCTGGCTACGTCCGAGTACCACAACAACTGGATGATCGCGAACAACGCGTTCTCGACCACCGGGGAGCTGGACAGCAGTCCGGGCGACCGGATGGCCTATGCCGGTTTCAACGACGGCGAGCCGTTTGATTGGGGTGAAACGCTGAACTTCTGGGGCTATGACTCCGGCACCCAGAGGTCAGATTCCAACGAGGCCATGGGTCTCTGGCTCGACATGTTTCTCGACCCGGAAAGCCGCGCTATCCTGCTGGACCCAGATTTCAACGAGATCGGTATCGACTTTACCAGTGGCCTTGTGGGTGGGGTGCCCTCTATCCGCGCTTATGCGATCGGGCATGATTTGGCCGCCAGCGAGGAGCGGTTCATCACTGGGGGAGCGCATTACTACAATCTCCATAACGTGTTCCTCCATCCTCCCACACCAGACGCGCCACAGGCCGTGTCAGGAACCGATGGCTCCACCACGACAGGCATTACCGGCGGTTACCGCATAGCGGCGACTTCTGATCTGCAAACGGTGACTATTGGTGGTGTCACCGTGTCGCTGCAGATGCCGGACGAAAATGTGAAGCTTGATCTGTCGGGCCGGTCGAGCGTGCGCAGCAGCCACACTATCACGCTGGAAAGCGGGTTGTCTGATGCGACCTTGCTCGGTGTAGGCGACTACGACCTCTTCATAGCCGATACCAATGGATCGGCCTCCATTACTGGGAACGCCGGGAGCAATCGACTTATCGGCAACTGGGGAAACGACCAGCTTAATGGAGACGCTGGCGTTGACCACATGGAAGGCGGCTATGGCGACGATCGCTATCTCGTTGACGAGGCCGGCGATGTCATCGTGGAACTCGCGGGGCGCGGCTCTGACAGCCTGGTGGTCAATGGCGATCGCTACGCGCTGGCGGCGGGTGTGTCCATCGAGGAGATCCGCGGCGGTCTGGGTTTCCGTGAGGTTCACCTCACCGGCAACGAGTTCGGCCAAACCATCTTTGGCTACGGGGAAAGGAGCTACCTCAGTGGCGGAGGCGGTGACGACACCCTCCACAGCAGCCGCGGGGATGTCCTTCACGGTGGCCTTGGGCGCGACTTCATATGGGGCGGTGGCGGGGGCGACCGGTATATCTACCTGTCGGCCGCCGAGAGCGGGACCGGTGGCGGCCGCGACGTCATCTACAACTGGGGATTGAACAACAGCTTATTTGGTATCAAGGATCTCATCGACTTCTCCGAGTTCGATGCGAACTCGCTGCTCTCGGGCCGGCAGGGGCTCACATTTGTGGGCGTGGGGGAGGCGACGCGCACGGTGAGTGCGGGGCAGCTCAAATACTACCAGGTGCATGGC
>JBARWY010000027.1:0-17842 GCA_049647065.1 Devosia sp.
CCGCGAGGCCCAGGCGCGCCTGCCCGCCAATGCGGCCGCGCGCCTGCTGGAAGCCCGCGCCGACCTGGCCCTGGGCGACATGCCGGCGGCGCGCGAGCATTATCGCGCCCTCATCGCCAGCGAGAAGACCGCCGTCGCCGCCCTGACCGGACTTTACGACCAGGCACGCACCCAGCACCGGCCCGAAGCCGCGCTGACCTTTGCGCGCAAGGCGCTGGCGCTGGCCCCGCAAAGCGGCTGGGCCGCCGACGCCGTATTCGATGACCTGACCCGACGCGGCCAATGGGCCGAGGCCGTCGCCATGGTCAATGTCGAGCAGGCCGCGAGCCGCGAGGATCGGGCCCGCAAGCGCCGCCGCCAGGCGGTAATCGAAACCGCCCGCGCCCGCGAGACCGAGACCAGCGCCCCGCTGGCCGCCCTCGACCACGCCCTGACCGCCCTGAAACTGCTGCCCGATTTCGTGCCCGCGGCCCTGATCGCGGCACGCATTCATATCAACCGCGGCGAGACACGCAGGGCGATGAGCCTGCTCCGCCGCATCTGGCGCGCCACCGGTCACCCCGATGTCGCCGCGCTCTATGCCCATGCCCAACCCGGCGCATCCGCCGTGGAACGGCTCAAGCGCTTGGGCGAGATCATCGAGACACCGCCGGCCCATCGCGCCGCCGGCATGGCCCTGGCTCGCGCCGCCATTGATGCCTATGACTGGCCATTGGCTCGCAATGCGCTGGCGCCTTTCATCGGCCCCGAGGCGACCCAGGGCGTTGCCAGCCTGATGGCCGAAATCGAGGAGGGCCAGAGCGGCGACCAGGGCAAGGCCCGCGAATGGCTGGCGCGCGCCGTGCGTGCACCGCGCGACCCCGCCTGGACCGCCGATGGCCTCGTCAGCGACGAATGGGAGCCCCTGTCGCCAGTCACCGGCAAGCTCGACGCCTTCGAGTGGAAAGTGCCCATGACCGTTACCGGCCGCCTCGTTGCCGAGACGGCGCCACCAGCCCAATTGACTGCCGAGACCCCCTTGCCTCTTGCACCGGCCGCCAACGCCACGTAAAAGGCCACCCGTTGCCGCTTTAGCTCAGTTGGTAGAGCACATCATTCGTAATGATGGGGTCAGGTGTTCGAGTCACCTAAGCGGCACCACCTCCCAGCACCCACTGATCGACCCGGTCCCCCGTCTCCGCGTGCGATCCGCCGCTATTTCAGCATGACGATAGCTTCGACCTCGAACAGCATGGGGGCAATTGCCAGCGTCGGAACCGGTACCAAGGTCTGCGCCGGCAGCGTATCGCCGAACATCTCCTTGACGTTCCGGGTCAGGACCTCAAGCTTGGACATGTCATGGTCGACCACGAATATCGTGAGCTTGACCACCTGGTCCGGTTTGGCGCCAAGGCCGTCGAGCGCTGCGTTGAGGTTGGCATAGGCCTGCTTCACCTGGACTGCAAAGTCGGGAGACAGGCCGCCGGTACTGTCCTGTCCGCCTTGCCCGGAAATGTAGGCCAGCTTGGCGCCCCCGGGCACGATCACCGCGGTGCTGTAGCCGTTCGGCGTTGGGTCGTAGAGGTTCTGCGGATTGACGATGGTCAGCTTGAGATCATTCGCCGTCGTGGCGGTGGGAAGTCCCGCGGTCATGATGATTAGCCCTCCGATAAGCAGATACTTGAGTGTTCGTGACATGGTTTTCTCGTAGCCGCGCCGGCCCGGCGATTGACGGCTGCACGACCGACTCGTACAGCGTACTATGTAGTCTCATCGTACGATGTACGAGTCAATGTGGCGGGATCGACATTTGTCATCGTGACGGCCAAAATCGGCGTCGGACAACGAAGGAATACCAATGGCAGCCGAACGGACGGACGGGCGGAGCAAGCGATCTGGAGGGGACGCCACGCCGCCACGGTCTCCCGAGGAGCCACGCGGTGAACCCGCTCTTTCGCTGGAGCGTATCGTGGCGACGGCCGTGGAGCTGCTGGACGCCCGGGGTGTGGATGGGCTGACGATGCGCCGGCTTGCCGATCGCCTCGGCGCCGGTGCCATGAGCCTCTACTGGCATGTCGGCAACAAGGAAGGGGTATTCGATCTGGCGCTGGACCGCGTGCTCGAATACCGGGCACCTGAGCAAACGCCTGGGCCCGGGGACTGGCGTGGCGACGTCGTCCACATGCTCGAAGACTGGCGCGCCACCATGCTGCGCCATCCCTGGTCGGCATCGCTGTTGCCGCGCCGGGCCCTCGGCCCCAACATGCTCGCTCGCCTCGAACGGCTGAGCGGCATACTTTCGAGAGCCGGGGTTGCGGACGCCGATCTCAACGTCGCGATATGGTCGCTCTGGAACTACGTAATGGGCGCCACCGTAACCCGGGGCAGCTTCGAGCGCTCCGATGACGACCGGGCCGCCGCGCAATTGCGACTGACCCAGCTCAGCGAACGCTATCCCACGATCGAACGCTCGCGCCTGTTGCTGGACAATGATTGGGACGGCGCTTTCAGGAAGGGCCTGGAGTTCCTGCTCGACGGCGTCACCCCGTCAATGAACAACCGCCAGACCCAGCCGTCGAGTTGACGACGCAGGCCTTGACGCCGCCGTCCCGTGCCAAAGACTATGCCGTCTCCCGCTCGAAATGCTGCAGGCGCTGGGCAATGCGTGCCGTCGGCCGCACGATGTGCTGGCTGACCGGGGGCCGTGAGTCGAACAGCGCCTCGCGCTCTTCGGCCGTCGACATGAAGAATGGGTAGCGCGAGATGATGCGCGGCAGCGTGACCGGCAGATAGGTCGCGTAGAGGCACACCGGGAAGGCCAGTTCGCCCCAATGGCCTTCACCGGCCAATTGGGTCGAGCCGAACACGCGCTTGTAGAAGGGTGCGTGTTCGGGACGGACCGAGGAAAGACAATAGGTCGCCCCGAAATGCGTGCTGGCCATCACGCCGATGCGCAGGGTCAGGTAGGGCAAAGCCGGGATCGCCAGGGTAGCATCACGGTCCGCCGTGAAGCGGCTGGGATCGAGATAGGTTTCGCCCTTGTCGAGGATGCCGCCCAGCACGTCGGGCCAGATGCCCAGGCTGGGAGACGTTCGTTGCTTGGATGTCGTCAGGTGCAGCCGGATCGAGCTTACCAGCTTGTCATCGATATAGACGCCGAAGCAGTAGCAGTTTGGCGCGTCGTCATAGGCGTCGCGTGTGATCTGCTGGGAGTTGATCGGAATGAAATCCTCGCGCCGGTATGCCTCATAGCGCAAGCGGTAGACCGGATCGAACTGGTCCTCCACCGATACGCGCCGGTACTGCACACGATCGAGCAGGTCTGTCAGGGTCAGCGCGAACCGGGAGGTTTCCCCGCCTGCTTGGGTTTCCAAACTCATTACCAAAAGCCCCCTAGTCAGGCGGACTTTAAGCTTTTGTTAGCTATATCGGCATCGGAAAAAATGCAGGCCAACCGGCGGTCAGAGCAAGGCCGGGTCAAATGACATTGCTTTACAAATAGTTAACTGGATTAACCATGCCGACGGTTTGCGCGGGGTATCAGCTGCGCGGCGTTAAGGCGGCCGATCAGTTCACCAATATCGCGCTCAGGCAGCGGCCGGCTGAAGAAATAGCCTTGGACCTGCTGGATCTCGGTATGTGCGAGCATGGCCTCGAGCTGCTCCTCGGTTTCGACGCCCTCGGCAATCACGGTGAGATCGAGATCGCGACCCAGCCGGGCAACATTGGCCAGCAGACGCAGCGAACGCGGGTTGCTCGCGATGTCGACCACGAACGAGCGGTCGATCTTGAGCTTGGTGAACGGCAGTGCGTTGAGGTAGCTCAGCGACGAATAGCCGGTGCCGAAGTCGTCGAGGGCGATGGCGATGCCTTTGGCGGCCAGACCACTCAGCACCTGATGGGCGATTTCGCGCTCCTCGATGACCGCAGTCTCGGTCACCTCGATTTCGAGGCGGGACGGAGCGAGCCCGGAACTTGCCAGCGCGTCCTCGACGAGTTTGCCCAGATCGTTGCCACGGAAGTCGCGCGCCGAGATGTTGACGGCAACGCCCACGTCGCCGGGCCATTGGCTGCACTGCGCCGCCGCATGGCCGATCACCCAGGCGGTGATGTCGGAGATGAGACCCATCTCTTCGGCCAGGGGAATGAAGGTCGAGGGCGGGATCGGGCCCAGTTCTGGATGGTCCCAGCGCGCCAGCGCCTCGCACGTTACCACCTTGCGGGTGGCGATATCCAGGAGCGGCTGGAAGGCAAGCGATAGCGCACCGCTCTGCAGTGCTTCGCGCAAATCGGCCTTGAGCCGCTGGCGGTAATGATAGTCGATGTCCATCTGGGCGTGGAACAGCTGGCTGCGCGCTTTGCCATCGCCCTTGGCAGAATAGAGCGCCAGGTCGGCCTTGGTCATCAGGTCGTCGAGCGGCTCCGAAGCCACCGCGCTCGTGGCCAGCCCGACGCTGACGGCAACCGACAGCGTCAGCCCCTCGAGCTTGAATGGCTTGGCAAAAGCATCAAGAATGGTGCTGGCATCGGCCTGCGCCTGGGCCACGTCGCCCACGCCACCGCGATAGATGACGAACTCGTCGCCACCCAGCCGCGCCAGCACAGCCTCTGCCGGCAGCGCCTGGCGCAGACGCTGAGCCACCTGCATGAGCAATTCATCGCCGACGATATGCCCGAACGTGTCGTTGACATGCTTGAAATCATCGACGTCGATCAGCATCAGCGACACAAGGCGGATTTCCGGCCCGGTGAAGCGGCGGGATTCCATGTCCTCGGCTGCCAGTTCGCCGAAATAGGTGCGGTTGGGCAGGGTGGTCAGCGTGTCATGCCGCGCCATGAAACTGATGCGCTCTTCGGAGGTAACGCGCTCGCTGATATCCTCGAACAACAGCACGCTGCGCTCGAGGCGCGAGCTGACCGTCACTTCGTAATAGCGACCGGCCGGCAGGCAGAGCAGGACCTTGCCCGAGCTGCCCTGATTCACCATGTCGAGCAGGCGATCGACCGACGTTCGCGGCAGATGCCCCTTTTCGCCAAGATCGTTGAGGACCGCAACCAGTGGCATGCCGACGACGTCGGTCAGCCCGAGCAACCCGAAGAGCCGGGCGGCCCGTTCATTGGCGACCGAGATTACGCCGCGCTCGTCCAGCATGCACAGACCATGCTCGAGCGTGGTCAGCGCCATATCCAGTTCGCCGGCGAGGCGAGAGGCCTCGACGCGGCCATGCACGGCACTGAGCAGAACCGAGCGTGTATCCCCGGCCAGCTTGCGAAAGCTGGACAGCATGATGCCGAGCAGCAGGGCCAGCACGATATGATAGACATCGCCATGCAGGGCATAGCCGAGCGACAGCGGCACGATAACCAGCACCATCTGGATGGTGACGAGGCGATCCAGCCCAAAATTGCGCGCTACCAGCCCCACCATGGCTGCGGTGGTCAGGGTGGCACTGGTCAATTCGGCGAACGGATCCCTGACGAAGACCATGGAGATGAAACACCACGCGCCATAGACGATGCCCGCCAGGGCACCGTTCACGACCGCCCGGTTCTCCCAATATTCGGCGGCATCGGCATCGTCATTGCTGATAGCGGCCCGTGCAAAAGCGCGTGCATCGAAAAAACGCAGAACTCCAATGCCGAGCAGGGCAAGCGCGATGATGAAGAGCGCCAGTGACTGTGCCTTGTAGGCGGTCAGGCCAGCAGCTAGCGCCGTACCGCAGGCAGCAGCCAGCATCGCCTGCCGATCCCTGTAGACAGAGCGAATGATCGACACATAGTCGAGCGCCGGCATTGTTTTTCGCGCTGAGGTAAACACCCAGTTCCCCTTGTTGCCCGCAATAAAAGCCACCGAGGACTTAAGAACGCCTTGCGGCGGGGGCCGGGCGGGGCTTGGGTCGGGAAAATTCCCGATAGCAGGGTGAACGGCAGCTTAATGAATTTGCGCAGAGTTTGCGGCGCGGCGCGGCCCTACAAGGCCGTTTGCGCCGCCTTGAGCGCGGCCACTGCATCGGCCGGTGTCATGGCCGGGTCGTTCCAATAGTCATTGGCGATGGTCCAGATCGAATCGAGCCAGGCCGGCGCCGCGGTAAGATGGGGGGTGGGCAGCGCGAAACCGGGCTGGTCCAGCGCATCCAGCACCTTCCTGGAACAGGAATCGATGGCTTCGCGCGCATCGGTGCGAACCGGGGTGGAGCCCTTGGCGGCGGCAAAGCGCGCCTGTACCTCGGCGTTGACCACCGCATCGGCAAAGGCGCGTTCGGCAGCTTCCATATCGGACGATACGCCGCCCAGCAGACCCCAGCTGTCGATGGTGACCGGCAGATGGGCTGCCCCCGGCACGAAGCGGCAGCCGAAATCGTTGTCTACGCTCTTGCCGGCGGCGCGCCACTCGCCCTTCATCCAGTCGCCTTGCAGCTGCAGGAGCGCTGCGCCCCCGATTACCATGTTGGTGGCCATGTTCCAGTCGCGATGCACGGCCTCGGTATCCGCTTCCTGCTGGAAGCGCCGCAGCCAGGCGAAGACCTCGAGCAGGCTGGCGTCATAGAGTACGGCCGGATCGGTATCCTCGCCATAGAGGCCGGCAAAGACACCCGGCGCACCGAGGCTTGCCACCAGGGCATGGGTCAGATAGCCGACCTGCCAGGGCTGCGCGCCGATGGCGATGGGCTGGAACCCCGCAGCGCGCACCGCGTCGAAGTCCGCCCACATATCCTCGAGCGAGGTCCAGGCTTCCGGATCGATCCCCGCCGCCTCGGCAACGGCGCGGTTGTAGTAGATCATGGCGTCGGCATGAATGGTCGCGGGCACCTTGACGATAACGCCGTCGACGGTGATGACGTCGCGCACCACCTGCGGCAACTGCGCCAGCACGCCGCTTTGGGTAAACTGTTCGTCGAGGTGCAACACCTTTCCCTCGCGGTCGAGCGCGCGGTAGATATCGGGCTGCGGCTGCAGGAAGACGTTGGGCGTGGCGCCGGCGCTGATCAGCTGCAGCACGTCGATGTCGCCATTGGCGTCATGCGGGATCGCCAGCGGCACCCAGCTATGGCCCCGCGCCTCGAGCGCTTCACGCAACACGTTGAGCGCTGTCAGTTCTGCCGGCGATGCCCAGTTGTGATAGACTACGAGCTCCACGGCGCCGGCATGAGGAACAGCCAATGCGCCGGCAAGAACAAAGGCGCCGACTCGTCTTCCCCAAACCACGCGCACGTCCTCCCGCTCGCGGATCTGCTTGACATGGTTGAAGGCAGTCACGCTGTATTTGCCGCGCCGAACCAGGTCCTTGATGCATCAAGCTGCGACCAAACTGCTTGCCACGGCGTTAACACCCGCCAGGGAAGCGTCACGCCGGCCCGCTATCGGATACGACGACGCAGCAGTTGAACGGGTGATGACATGGTTGAAAAGCTGAGTGGCAGTGAACGGGAAGCGGCGCTGAGCGGCCTGAGCGGCTGGATTTATGATGAAGCCGCCGATGCCATCGACCGCGTCTTCAAGTTCAAGGACTTCTCCGAAGCCTTCGCCTTCATGAGCCGGGTGGCGCTGGCTGCCGAAAGGGCGGGCCATCACCCCGAATGGTCCAACAGCTACAATACCGTCACCATCCGCCTCTCCACCCATGACGCCGGAGGGTTGAGCGAGAAGGATATTGCGCTCGCCCAAGCCATCGACAAGCTGCTGGCCTAGTGGAAGTTGCGTCCGCCCGGCAAGGCGGCATAGGCAATACGGCGGGCCTTTTCGATTTCAAGCATCGCCTGCCTATCCCTGCTGGGATAGGGCCCTGACTTGCCCTCGTCGCCCCGCGCCAGCACCCGATCTCCGATATCGACGCCATGCGCCAGATCAAGCAGGTGACTGGTCATGTCGGTCAGCTGCTCGGCGATGATGTGAACGACCAGGCCCTCGCGCTGCAACTGCCCGCGAACTGCCAGCATGCGGCTCCCCAATACGGTCTTGCGATTGGCTTCGAAGACTTTTGGCCAGATGACGATATTGGCAATGCCGGTCTCGTCTTCGAGCGTCGCAAAGATCACTCCGCTGGCCGTGCCAGGACGCTGCCGCACCAGCACCAGACCCGCCACTTCGACGCGATTGCCCGGCTTGACCGACATCAGCTGGTCCGACCGCGTGACCCGGCGGGCGTCGAGCAACGGCCGGATGAATTGCAGCGGATGACCCTTGAGCGAGAAGGAGAGTGTCGAATAGTCGTGGATCACCTCCTCGCCCGGCAGCATCCTGGGCAGGCCCGCTTCCACATCGGCCTCGGTCTCGACATCCCCCGCCGCCTGAAACAGCGGCAGGGTATCGGCGCCATGCGTACCGATCAGGCCCTTCACCGCCCAGAGGGCTTCGCGGCGGTTGAGACCCAGCGAAGCGAAGGCATCGGCATGGGCGAGCTTTTCGAGGGAGGCGATGGAGACGCCGGTGCGCAGCCATAGGTCACGCACCGAGTCATAGCCCCGGCCTCGCCGGGCAGCGATGATATTGATGTCGGCCTCCGGCAGACCGACGGCCTGGGAAAATCCCAGCCGGATCGCCTTGTTGGAATGAATGTCGCCCGCCATGTCTGCATGCTGCGGCCAGAGATGGTCGCGGGCCCAGCGTTTCTCGCCGTCCGCCAGCAGGCCATCCTCCAGCACGCATTCGAGGTCGGACAGGTTGACGTCCACCGAGCGGACCTCAACCCCATGCTCGATGGCATCCCTGATGATCTGGCTGGGGGCGTAGAAGCCCATGGGCTGGCTATTGAGCAGCGCACAGGCGAACACGTCCGGGTAATGGCACTTGAGCCAGCACGAGGCATAAACCAGCAGCGCGAATGACGCCGCATGGCTTTCGGGAAAGCCATATTCTGCAAAGCCCTTGATCTGGGCGAAGCAGCGCTGGGCAAATTCGAGCGGATAAGGGTCTTCGCGCTGCGTCATACCCTCGATGAAACGCCTTTCGAAAATCTCGATCTTGCCGGTACGCCGCCATGCCGCCATGGCGCGGCGAAGCTGGTCAGCTTCGCCTGCCGAGAATCCGGCTCCGACAATGGCCATCTGCATGGCCTGCTCCTGAAACAGGGGAATGCCCAGAGTTCGCTCCAAAACGGCATCGAGCCTATCCCCATGCTTGGCCGCCCATGGCTCGCTGCCATCACGACGCTTGAGATACGGATGCACCATGCCGCCCTGGATAGGGCCCGGCCGAACGATGGCAACCTCGATAACCAGATCGTAGAATTCCTTGGGCTTGAGCCGCGGCAGCATCGACATCTGCGCCCGGCTTTCGATCTGGAACACCCCGATCGTGTCTGCCCGGTGGGTCATGGCGTAGACCCGCTCCTTGGCAAACTGGCCCTTGCCCTTTTCCTCGGCCAGCAGCTCGGTCAGCTTGGGCTTTTTCCCGTAATGCACATGCATCAACTCGAAGCCCCGCCGCAGGCAAGACAGCATACCCAGCGCCAGCACATCGACCTTGAGGATGGCCAAGGCATCGATATCGTCCTTGTTCCACTCGATGATCATGCGGCTGTCCATTGCCGTCTTGCCGATGGGCACCAGGCTTTCCAGCGAATCCCGGGTGATGACGAAGCCACCCACATGCTGGGAGAGATGGCGCGGAAATCCACGCAGGACTTTGACCACCTCGAACATCTGCGCCAGCACCGGATCATCCGGGTTCAGACCGATGGCGGTTACCCCGGCCAGGTCGAGTTTTGACCCCCAGCCCCAGTGTAACTGGTTGAAAGCATTGATGGTGTCGTCTGATACGCCGAACACCTTGGCCACCTCGCGGATAGCGCTCTTGGAGCGGTAGGAGATGACATTGGCCGTCAGTCCCGTGCGTTTGCCGCCATACTTCTTGTAGACATACTGCATCACCTCTTCGCGCCGCTCGTGCTCGAAATCGACGTCGATATCGGGTGGTTCGTCGCGTTCGGTGGAGATGAAACGACCGAAGACCAGATTGGCGTCTTCCGGATTGACCTCGGTAATCTCAAGGCAGAAGCAGACCGTTGAATTGGCCGCCGATCCACGCCCCTGGCACATGATCTGGCGATCGTTGCGAGCAAACATGACGATGTCATGCACGGTCAGGAAATAGGCAGCGTAGCCCTTGTAGGCGATGAGGCAGAGCTCGGTCCAGAGATCGCGCTTGAGCTTGTCGGAAAGGCCGCCCGGATAGCGCTTTGCGGCGCCATCCCAGGTCAACCGTTCAAGCGTCTGCTGCGCGGTCTCTCCATTGCCGACGGTTTCTTCGGGATAATTGTATTTGAGTTGGTGGAGGCTGAAGTCGATGCGGGCGATGAAGCGCCCGGTTTCGGCGATGGCCTCGGGATGTTCGCGAAATAGCCGCGCCATCTCCCCGGCCGGCTTGAGATGCCGTTCGGCATTGGCCGCCAGACACCAGCCGGCCGTTTCCAGCGTCAGGTGCTCCCGGATGCAGGTCACCACGTCCTGCACCATCCGGCGATCCGGCTCGTGATAGAGCACGTCATTGCTGGCGATCATCCGGGCGCGGTGAACTCTGGCCAGATCGTCTATCCGGTTGAGGCGCGCTCGATCCTGACCGTCGAAGCGCGGCGTGCCGGCGACCCAGACGCGGCCTGGCGCCAGCCCTGACAGCGTGTCGAGGGTCTGCGCCGTCAGGGCCCAGTCCGTCTCATCGGGCATGAGGATCAGCAACTGCCCTTGCGCAAAATTCTCGGTCGGGCCCAGCTCGGTCTTGGAAGCAGGTCCACCCGAACCGAACAAGTCGCTGAGGAACAGCACAGGCTTGCCCTTTTCGCCGCGCTGGTTACCCGCGGTCAACAGCTTGCAGAGCCGGCCATAGGCCAAGCGATTTGTCGGATAGGCAATGATGTCGGGCGTGCCATCGGCAAAGCAGAGCCGCACGCCGACCAGATAACGGAAATCGGGAAAGCGCTCCTTGTCCCGATCGCGCGCCACCACATAGCCGCGCACTACCCCCGCAAAGCTGTTGCGGTCGGTCACGCCGAAGGCGGTGAGCCCCAGATGCATGGCGGCTGAGACCATTTCCTCCGGCGAAGATCCGCTATGGAGGAACGAGAAATTGGTGGTCGAAACCAGCTCGGCAAAGTCCGGCACCGACACACGCTGGCGCGGCCGCTCCTGGGGCTGAAGCTGAACAATCTCGCTCATGCGAAAAAGCCGTGCAGATACCAATGGGTCTCCGAATAGATGCCCTGCCTGTAGATCCAGAATCGGCGACCATCGGCATCTTCGGCAATGTAATAGTCCCGTGTTCCCGCCTCGGGATCGAACTGGGCGAGATTGGGCACATAAGGCGGCTTTTCGCCGGGTTCGGGCTTTTTGGGCACAGAAGGCGGCACCAGTTGCAGGCGCTGCCCGCTTCGCCACCATTCGGCGCCGATACGCTCCGGGCCGGCCGCCTTGATCAGCCGGTAGCCGACCCGCCGCCAGATCATCGAGGCCGGCAGGCCATCGGGCACTTCGGCATTGATCGCCACGGGTTCGGGGACCGGTAACAGGCGCAGAGGCCGGAACAGTTCGATGGACGGCCGCGACTCACCCTCGGAAACATGCACTATGGCAGGCACCAGCCGCGCCGCTCGCTCGGGAATATGGGTAGCCACGAATTGCGTGCGCAAGACCGCCAGCGTTCCCAGCCGGCTGCTCATCCGGTCCTGCAGCTGGTCGAGATCTTCGGCACCATCCTGGGTGCAAAAGGCGCCTATCTGCACCGCATCGAGTTCGCCCACCGAACTCACCGCCAGCCGGATCATATCGATGCCGAAGCCGGCATCATATTCGCCCTCGAGCCGCTCGGAGCGGTTGGAAAACAGCTTGGTGATGTGTTCGGGATCGCGCGTCAGCCGGGCCGAGTTGACCGAGAGCGACATTACCTTGTGGTCGACGCGATAAAGAAAGAGATGAAAGGCCTGTCCGCCCAGCCCTTCGGCTTCGAGGCGAATGGCAAGCTGGATGGCCAGGTCATGCGCCGTCATCAGTACATCGTCCATCAGCCCGATCGGATCGACGAACCGCCGTTCAGCATAGCGCTCAGCCGGCGGCAGGCGGGGCGTCATGCGCTCTTCGAGCAAGCCAAAGGCCTGGTCGAGCCGCTGCAGCAGGGAGAGGCCAAAACGTGCCTGCAGCGGCTTGCGTTCGCGCGGCCGAAGCTGGCCGATGGTCTTGAGTCCCATCTGGGTCAGCCCGGCAATCTGGACCGGACTTAACCGCAGGGCATTGACCGGCAGCGCATCGAGCACGGTTTCGAGGTCGGCATTTTCAACCACCTGGCTGCGGGCGAAATGGCTGACCGCCCAGGCGGCGCCAATGGTGGGGGCGATGGCGCCAGACACGGTGTAGCCCAGGTCGCGCAACCGGGTCAGCAGCAGGCGCAGCATGGGCCGCTCGCCACCGAAGAGATGCGCAACGCCGGTAATGTCGAGCACCAGATCGCCATAGGCGCTGACATCGCTCATCACCGCCACCAGCGGGCTGGCATTGGAATGCCAGTCCGCGAAATCGGCGAACACGGCCTCGAGCAGGGGCCGGTCGATCTCGCCCACCGTGAGAGCAGGCACCATGGCGCGCGCATCAGCCAGGTTCTGGCCCACACTGAGCCCCGCCCGGCCCGCTTCGGCGTCCAGCGCCGCCAGCCGCAAGCCACCCTTGATGCGTTCATAAAGCGCCAGGGGACCTTTCAGCGTCGGGTCACGCCGTTTGAGGCAATCCGTCGGCCAGGTGGGCAGGAACAGCACCAGAAAGCGGCGGCTCGGCAGCAATCCGGTTTGCATGGCGGCGTGCAGCATCGAGTGTTGTGAATCCATCTTGCGTCCAACCCAGGAGCCATTCGGTTTGCTGTTTGAGGAGAACGCCCTTCTCCAGCTGCGCCCGCCAGCGCGGCGCACCAGGGGCCAGCGGGTCAAAACGTTTGCGGGAACTGAGCGTCGGGGTCAGCCGCCAGCGCAGATGCGCCGCACTGGCTTCGCGTCCCATGCCGTAGCGCAGCAGGAAAATCGAACTGCCGGCACTGGCCGCCCGCAGGCTCAGCCGCCGGCTGGCGGTGAAGTCGAGGATCTTCTGGTGTCCGGCAATATCAGCCACCACGGCGGCCACCGCTTTGCAGGCAAGAGCTTCCTCCGCCGCCCAGAGCAGTTCGACCATACTGGCCGCTCGCACCAGCACCAGCGCGTCGGGGTCAAAACCGAAGCTGAGCATGCCCGGCCCATAGGGCAGGCCCATCTCCTGGGCATCCTTGACCAGTTGCAGATAGATGACTGCTGGACGCTGCCGGCTCAAAAGGCCCCTCGCCTGTGCCAAGGCAAAGCCCAGCACCGCCCCGGCATGGCGGCGCTCATCGGTAAACACTTCCTGCAGCAGCCCGCCTGTCGGCAGCGGAAAGCCCGCCATCTCGTCGTGGATCACCAGCGCACGGGCTTCGGCCAGTGCCGGCTTGCGCTCGATATCGGCAATGGTCTCCCGCAGCGCGGCAAGGCGCTGTTGCTGGTCGGGCGAGGGCATCGCGCCAATCCTTATGTGAACAAAACACGAACATCTAGACTCCGAATCTGCGCGGAGTCGAGTCTTTTCGTCGCCCTTCCATCACATCGAGTGTGGCGCTTCGGCATCAAGCCCGGTCAAGACCGCGTGACGTGGCACCTCACCCATTCACGCAAATCCACCATCCTGCTAACTCTGGCTCCTGCCTGCCTCCCGGCGCGCAAAACCCTTTCGCTGTCCCTGCCGCTCCCCCGAAGGAGGCTTGCCGCCATGTTCGAGGCCATTACCCGTCTGTTCAACAAGCCGGAAACGGCTCTGTCGAGTAACGACCCAAAATTGTCGGTCGCTGTCCTGCTCGTGCATCTGGCCGCCGTCGACGGCCAGATGAAGGATGAGGAACGCAAAGCGATAAAGGGCGCGCTTATCGATCACTATGACATGGACGAAACGTCCGTGGACAAGTTGATCAAGGAAGCCGCCCTGCGCGACGCCGAAGCGGTGGATTTCTTCAAATTCACCCAGTCCATCACCCGCCTCGAAATGGAAGACCGCATCGAGATCGTCCGCATGATGTGGATGGTGGTTTTCTCCGACAAGAAGAACCACGAACTCGAAGACAACATGGTGTGGCGCATTGCCGAGCTGATCGGCGTCTCCAGCCGCGACCGCACTGTTCTGCGCAACCAGGTCGGCCGGGCCGAACGCGCCTAATAGGCTTCGAACTTGCCGATGATTTCCACTTCATCACTGGCGCAGTCGAAGTCGCCCGAGGCATCGGCCGCCTCCCGCGCCAACTCATTGGCATTGGCATTGGCCACCGCATCGATATAGGCGATGTGGCAGCTATTACCTTCGACCAGTTGCGTCACCACCAGCACCTGGCCCTTGTCTTCGCCGGTCTCGGGATCGGCCGTGTGATAGCGCACGATGGTGGCGATCGGCATCCAGCGACCCAGATCGTTGCTGAGGCGCCATTCGAGCTTCTCGCCCAGCCGGTTGAACGGCGGCAGCGTCTGGCCATCGGCCATCCTGGCCCCGAAGCCATAGATCAGCGAAAAGCGCAGGTCGCCCTCGGTGAGCATCAGCGGATAACCCTTGTAGCCCGGACAGGACCAGCTGGCGCCGAAATCGTCGGCATCGAGCACCAGGCATTCATCGAGGTCGAGGTCGGTATAGGCGCTGTTGAAGGCGGCATGAGCCGGCGTGGCGAGGGCAATAACGGCAAGGGCTGTGGCCAAAATCAGTTTCATCGCATTCCTTCGCAGGGCAAAGAGGGATAGGCTGGGTTGCACCAAACTGGCTTGCCTTTGCGGCCTGTTGTGGGCACAACGCAGCCACTTTGTCGCCTCCCCGATGAATGAGAGCTGAAGCTAAAATGAACATCGACGCCATCCCGACCGGGAAGAACCCGCCCGACGACCTCAACGTCATCATCGAAGTCCCCATGGGCGGCGAGCCGATCAAGTACGAGATCGACAAGGCCTCGGGCGCGCTGTTCGTCGACCGCTTCCTCTATACGCCGATGCGCTACCCGGGCAATTACGGCTTCGTGCCCCACACCCTCTGCGGCGATGGCGATCCGCTGGACGTCATCGTCATGAACTCGCGGCCCCTCGTGCCCGGAGCTGTCGTCCGTTGCCGCCCCTTCGGCGTGCTATTCATGGAAGACGATGGCGGCCAGGACGAGAAGATCCTTGCCGTGCCGGTCAGCAAGCTCACCAAGATGTACGACAACATCAAGGATATCGGCGACATGCAGGCCATCCAGGTCGAGCGCGTGAAACACTTCTTCACCCACTATAAGGATCTCGAGCCCGGCAAGTGGGCCAAGATCAGCCATGTCGGCGGCTACGAGGACGCCAAGAAGGTGATTCTCGACTCCATCGAAATGCACAACAACGCCAAATAGGCGCGAGGCCTCATCCTTGCCGCATGGGATGTGCATACCGATGTTTTTTGCACATCCCGGAGGCTCCGATGAAACTCGTCCTCGCCGCGCTGGCCATATCAGCGCTCAGCATCACATCCAGTGTCGCACAGCAGGCAGCCATGCCTTCCGATGCCGAGATCGAACAGATCCTTGCCGACCGCATCGATCGGGACCGGGCCAATGTCGGCATTGCCGTGGCGGTGATCGAAGGCGGCGCGCCGCGCTTCGTTTCGCACGGTACCTTGGCCAAAGACGACACCACCCCGGTTGACGAGCACACACTGTTCGAGGCGGGTTCGATCAGCAAGGTGATGACCAACTTGCTGCTGGCCCAGCTGGTGCTCGATGGTCGAATCGATCTCGACGCACCCCTGACCGACTATCTGCCTGATGGCACCGTGCTGCCGGAACGCGACGGCAAGGCGATTACCGCTTTCGATCTCGCCACCCATACATCAGGCTTTTCCGGCCTGCCCGAAACGCTGACTGCCAAGGGTGCAGCCAATCCTTATTCCGGCTATGGCGCCGATGAGTTGATGGCCTGGATCGCCGAATATGAGCTCTCCCGCGGCATCGGGGACAAGTTCGAATATTCCAATGTCGGCATTGCCCTCCTGGCGCAGGCGATCGAGCATGTCAGCGGCAAGCCCTATGCCGAGCTGCTGCAGAAGCAGATTCTCGATCCGCTGGGCATGACCGAGACGCGCCTCGCCCTCGCAGCCGAGCCAATTACCGGCATTGCCAGCGGCCACGACGCCTCGGGAGAACCGGTACCACACTGGGATTTTGACGTCTTTGCCCCGGTTGGCGCGCTGGTGACCAATGCAGCAGACCTCGCCAAATTCATCGCCGCGGCCAGTGGCGCGGTGGACAGCCCGCTCGATTCGGCCCTCGGCATCATGCTGGACCGCACCCGGCCCACCGGCGGCGACGGCGAAGTCATCGGGCTTGGCTGGTTCAACTTCACCGCCGAAGGCCGCGACATCGTCTGGCACAATGGTATTACCGGCGGTTTCCGCAGCTTTGCCGGCTATGACCGCAAGACCGGCAATGGCGTGGTGGTGCTGTCCAACCGGGTGACCGAGGCCGGCATCGAGGATATCGGCATGCACCTGCTCGACCCCACCCTGCCCTTGCGCGAGCAGCCCAAGCCGCGCGAAACAGTCGAGATCGACCCGACCATCCTGCCCGCCTATGTGGGCCAGTACCTGCTGGCGCCGGGCATGGCCGTCGCCGTGACTGGCGAGGACAACCGGCTCTTTGCCCAGCTGACCGGACAGAGCCGCTTTGAAATCTTTCCCGAAAGCGATAGCCGCTTCTTCTTCAAGGTGGTGGACGCCCAGATCACCTTCAGCGACCCGGTCGATGGTGCCGCCCCGGCGCTGATGCTGCACCAGAACGGGCAGAACATGACGGCGGTGCGCATTCCATGACCGGTCGCATCGTCATCCTCAACGGCGTGCCGCGCTCGGGAAAATCCTCCATTGCCAAGGCCATGCAGGACACACTGCCCGGCCACTGGATCAATCTGGGTGTCGACGCCCAGAACCGCAGTTTACCCGAGGCGCTGATGCCGGGGATAGGTTTGCGGCCGGGTGGGGAGCGGCCGGACCTGGAGCCTGACGTGGTGCGGCTCTACCTGGCGCTTTATGGCGCCATCGCCGCCCATGCCCGGCAGGGCTTCGACGTGGTGGCGGACCTCGGGCATCACGACTTCTATTCGACCCCGCTCGGCATCCTGCCCGCCTGCGCACAGCTGCTTGATGGGCTCGATGTGCTGTTCGTCGGCGTCCATTGCCCGATCGAGGAGATCATGCGGCGGCGCAATGCCGATCCGCAGGGTGGCTTCTATGCAGGCGGCGATACCGTGCCCGAACCGGTGCGGCGCTGGCAGGAGGCGGTGCATGTGTCCGTGCTCTACGACATCGCGGTCGACACCGGCGCCATGACGACCGGGGAATGCGTCGCCGCCATCGCCGCCGCGCTGGCCTATCCACCGGCGAGGCGCGCCTTCGCGACCCTGGCAGCGTTATAGGCCCCAACTCGTGATTTGCGCCCTGCCCCGCCGAAGCGCACCCTATCGGCAACGGGGGAAAGCGCCATGAAACTGTTCGGCACCATCGTGGGACTGCTGCTCGTGCTGGTCGGCATCGTCTGGATTCTGCAGGGCGCCAATATCCTGGGCGGCAGCGTCATGTCCGGGCAGAGCCAGTGGCTCTATATCGGCATTGTCGTGGCGCTGGTCGGCGCGGGGATTACTTTTCTGGTGCGCCGCCGGCGACCGCTATGACCCCACGCCCATCCGCGCCAGCAGGCGATCGCGCCTGACGAACTGGTGCCACAACGCCGCGCCGATATGGCCGATCAGCAGCACGATCAGTCCGCGCGCCAATAGGCCATGCACCGTGAAGGGTGGGGCCAGCGTGAAATCGGGCAATGGCAGCGGCGCGGCGCC
>JBARWY010000028.1:0-13781 GCA_049647065.1 Devosia sp.
ATGCTGACATCGGGGCCGGGCATCAGGTGATCGGTGCCGGCACCATAGGCGATCAGCGCATCGTCCCGGGTTCGGGCTTCGGCCTGGGCGCGGCGGATCAGCTCCTGCGCATCACTCCAGGTGAGCCCCATGCCGCGCTGGGCCGTATCCATGGCCTCGGCGACGCCGAGGCCGAGATCCCACAGCCGATGGCGGAATTTGAGCGTCGTATCCCAGTCGATCGCCGGCGTGAGCCAGGGGTCGTTGCTGGCCAGCGGATCAGCCACGACATGCGCCGCCGCATAGGCGATGCGATTGAAGTCGGATGCCCTGTGCTTGAAGAAGGGGATGGGCACGCCGGTCAGGCTGTAGGGCGTGATGGTCCGGTCGGGATTGGGCAGGTTGATGGTTGGCATGTTCGACTTCCTTAAAAGTCTGAAACAACTCGATGTCATCGCGGCCTTGAGCCGGGATCCATCTCGAGATCGTCGGGCAACCGCAAGGTGGTTCGATCTGCGGCTTGTTGATGCGTCTCAGGATGGGCCCCGGCTCAAGGCCGGGGTGACACCGTGGGTGGGTGAAGCTGTGATTCACGCCGCGATCGACTAGAATTCCAGCTTCGGTACATCGAGCCAGCGGCGTTCGGCCCAGCTCTTGAGGCCGAGTTCGGCGAGCTGCACGCCCTTGGCGCCGGCTTCGAGGCCATATTCCCATGGCGCGTCCTCCGCGACGTGGCGCAGGAACATTTCCCACTGCGCCTTGAAGCCGTTCTGGGCCGGCCAGTTGTCCGGCACTTCTTCCCAATCGTTGAAGAAGTTCATGGTCTGCGGCTGGTCCGGGTTCCACACCGGCTTGGGCGTGTTGACGCGATGCTGGCTCCAGCATTTGTGAAGGCCCGCCACGGCCGAGCCATGCGTGCCGTCGACATGGAAGGTCACGAGATCGTCGCGGCGGACGCGGGTGGTCCAGCTCGAGTTGATCTGCGCCACGACACCGCCTTCGAGTTCGAACGTGGCATAGGCCGCATCGTCCGTATCGGCCTTGAAGCGGTTGCCCTTTTCGTCGACGCGCTCGGGGATGTGGGTGGCGCCGAGGCACGACACGGCCTGGACTTCGCCGAACAGGTTGTCGAGCACGTAACGCCAGTGGCACAGCATATCGAGGATGATGCCGCCGCCATCATTCTTGCGGTAGTTCCAGCTCGGGCGCTGCGCCGGCTGCCAGTCGCCCTCGAACACCCAATAGCCGAACTCACCGCGTACCGAGAGGATCTTGCCGAAAAAGCCACTGTCGCGCAGCATCTTGAGCTTCATCAGGCCGGGCAGGAACAGCTTGTCCTGTACGACGCCATGCTTGAGGCCGGAGGCGCGGGCGGTCTTGGCCAGCTGCAGGGCGACCTCGAGATTGTCCGAGGTCGGCTTCTCGCAATAGACATGCTTGCCCGCGGCCAGCGCCTTTTCGATCAGGCTGGCGCGCATCAGGGTGGTGCCGGCGTCGAAGAACACGGTGTCATCAGGATTGGCGAGAACAGCGTCGAGGTCCGAGCTCCAGCGCGCGATATTGTGCTTCTTGGCCAGTCGCTCGATCTTGTCGGCGTCGCGGCCGACAATAATCGGATCGACCACGAGGCGGTCACCGTTGGACAGCGTCACGCCGCCCTGGTCCCGGATAGCCAGGATAGAGCGCACCAGATGCTGATTATAACCCATGCGCCCGGTCACCCCGTGCATGATGAGTCCAAGCCGTCTGTCTGCCATTTGAAATCCTCCCCTGCCGTGTCAGCGTGTAACTGATTAGTTACTTAGC
Source organism: Devosia sp. (assembly GCA_049647065.1). Classification (GTDB taxonomy): domain Bacteria; phylum Pseudomonadota; class Alphaproteobacteria; order Rhizobiales; family Devosiaceae; genus Devosia. The sequence continues at coordinate 1,786 of JBARWY010000028.1, forward strand.
TACACGCGATGCGGCATGGGCGTCAAGCGGGGATCGGCATCGACGTTAGGTTGAGGCGTGGCGGGGTCAGAACCCCAGCACCATCTTGAGGCCGATGACCCCCAGGAAAACCAGGATCATCCGGTCGAAAGCCTGGCGGCTGAGCCTGCTGCTGAGCCATTGGCCAAGCGGCATGAAGAGGAGGATAGGCACCAGCGCCAGCAGGCCCTGCAGCAACCACTCGGCGCGCATGACTCCGGCGATCCACAGCGATGGCAGCTGCACCAGCGAGAACAGCAGGAACATGGCGGAGACGGCGAAGACATGCGCCACGCGGTCGAGATTCATCGCGTGGATGAAAGTGACGCCGATGGGCGAAGAAATGCCGGTGGCGCCCTGCAGGATGCCCGCGCCGGTGCCGGCCACCGGGCCCAGGCGCTTGGCCAGCTCAAGGCTCAGCGACCAGTGCGGCTTGACGAGGCGCATGGCCACGTAAGCCAGCAGGAGAATGCCCAGTGCCAGCACCAGTACGCGCTCGGGCAGGGCGGTGAGCGCCCAGGTGCCGATGGCGATGCCCACTGCGCCGGCTACCAGGAACCACGGCATGAAGGCCAGCCGGTCTGATCGGGCCTCCGCGCGAAAGCGCCAGACCTGCCACACATTGGTGACGATGAGTGGGATGGTCATCAATCCCACCGCGTGCTGCAGCCCGAAGGCTGATGTCAGCACCGGCAGCGCGATCAGCGGCAGGCCCATGCCGGTGGCGCCCTTGACCACCGCGCCGGCTGCCAGCGCCAGGGTCATGATGATGATCGATTGAACGTCCAACGCCGTACCTCGAAATCCACTTCGGGTTCAGGTTGCTTCGGCGGACGCCGCAGCGCAACGGCTATCTCACGGCAAACACGAGAAAAAATTCTCGTCCCGGAAACGATTGCGGATAACTGAACAGTTACTTGATGGTTGACTCCGGCGGCCAAGCGGTCGCAGTCTGCCGTGGCGGGCACCGGAAATATCCGGGCACCGCGCACCAAGGGAGGAAACACGATGAACAGACGAACACTGTTTGTCCTGGCTGGCGGCGCATCGGCGCTGCTGCTGGGCACATCTTTGGCCGCCGCACAGGAGTGGAAGCCCGACCGGCCGATCAACCTGATCGTACCATGGGGCGCCGGCGGCTCGACCGACCAGGTGACCCGCGTCACGGCCCCAATCCTGGCCGAAGCGCTGGGCGTCGAGGTCGTGGTGGTGAACCAGCCCGGCGCCTCCGGCGCCATCGGCACCCAGGAAGTGCTCAATGCCCCGCATGACGGCTATACCTGGACCGCCAATGCCATCGCCAACAACGCCACCTATTCGGTCTCGGGCCTGCTCGAAGGTACCGATATCGACGATTGGCACATCTACCTCTCCGTCGCCAACGTGCCGGTGGTCAGCGTTCCTGCCGACAGCGAATTCACCGATTTCGGGCAGCTGCTCGAAGCGCTCAAGACCCGCGGGCAGGAGATCACCGTCGCAACGGCCGGCATCACCTCCTCAGGCGGCACCGCCATCGCGGCCCTGTCGGATGCGTCCGAGGGCTTCGAATATAACATGATCACCTACGACGGCGGCGGCCCGGCCGCCATCGCCACGGCATCGGGCGAAGCCATGGTCACCACCCAGCTGGCGGTGGAACAGACCGAACTGATCCGCGGCGGCCGCCTCCGTGCCCTTGCCGTGCTGTCCGACAAGCCGCTCCTGCTCGACGGCGTCGATCCCGTGCCGCCGATCACCGACTGGCTGCCGGAAATGGAACTGGCCCCTGATTATTTCGGCATCTTCATCCCGGCCGATGCGCCGCCCGAAGTGCTGGCCACGGTCGACGCGATCTGGGCCGACAAGGTGATGAACTCGCCTGAGCTCAAGACCTATGCCGAAACCTTCGGCGCCGTCTTCGCGCCGTCCTATGGCGCCGAGGCCCGTGCACTGGCCATGCCTGTCGCGATCCTCGAAGCCTGCTCCTCGGTAGCCCGCGGCGAGGCGGTCAACGACCCCTCCACCATCGGCATCGACTGCGAGACGCGTACGGAAGTGGCGCAGTAAGCAGCCCTTGGCTCAGTCGACACCCTCCCCCTTGTGGGGAGGGGATCAAGGGTGGGGGTGTGTTTAGCCCGGATATTGTGGCCAACCGCCACCCCCTCCGAGCCTCCCCCATCCAGGGGGAGGTGCTGTCCGGTGGGATGGCGCAATCGTGCCACCGACCAGCGTAAGGCAAGGAGAGCAGCAGGCATGGAAACGCCAACCCAAACCGATGACGTCGCCATCCGCGCCCGCGCCGATCTGCTGACCGCGATCGTGCTGGTCGGCCTCGGCCTCGTCATCTTCTACTTCTCCTGGACCATGCCGCGGCTCGAGAACCGGCATGTGCACCCGGCGACCATTCCAGGCCTCGTACCGATGTTCCTTGCCGCAGCGCTGACCATCTGCGGCGTGTTGCTGTTGTGGCGCTCGTGGCGGATCGAGGCTCCCGGCGGCTGGCGCGGACTGGCGGCCTTGTTCACCACGCGGCAGGCGTTGCGTGTACTGGTCATTTTCGGGCTGGCGCTCGTCCATACCCTGGTGCTGGTCGGCTGGCTGCCGTTCTGGGCGGCCGCCATGCTTTTCATCTTCACCTTCATCATGGTGTTCGAGACCTGGCTCGCCGACACGCCGGCCAATCCGCTGACCAGCGCGATCTGGGCTCTCGGCATTGCGGTGGCCGGCGGCGGCGGCATCTTCTACGTCTTCGAACGCATCTTCCTGGTGCGCCTGCCGTGATGCCGATGATACCAAACCACCCCGCCGCCCCTGCCGGACGCCAAGGAATTCCAGATGTTTGACGGATTGATCCTGCTCGGCCAGGGCATCGGCCACTTCATGACGCCCGGCTCGCTGTTCAACGTCGTCTGGGCGACCTTGCTCGGCGTGGTCATCGGCATCCTGCCCGGGCTGACCGCCACCATGGGTGTCGCCCTGCTGGTAACGCTTACCTACAAGATGGCGCCCGACCAGGCGATCCTGACGCTGATGTGCGTCTATCTCGGCGCCATCTATGGTGGCAGCCGCACCGCCATCCTGCTCAACATTCCCGGCACCCCTGCCAATGCCGCCGCTACGCTCGATGGTTATCCGCTGGCCCAGCAGGGCAAGGCGGGTCTCGCCATGGGGCTGGCCACGACATCCTCGACGCTGGGCACGCTGGTCGGCATCTTCTTCCTCGCCATTATCGCGCCGTTCCTGGCCGAGGCGGCGCTTAAATTCGGCTCCTACGAATTCTTCTGGCTGGCTCTGTTCGGCGTCGTGATCTCCGGGCAGATGACCGGCAGCGATACCCCGCTCAAGGGCTATATCGCCGGCATTCTGGGCCTCATGGTCGCCATGGTCGGCATGGAAACGCTGCACGCCCACCAGCGCTTCACTTTCGGCATTCCTGCTTTGGGTGGCGGCATCGACCTGATCCCGGCCATGGTCGGCGCCTTCGGCCTCGCGGAAATCCTTTCGGCCATGAAGCGCAATGCGGTGGCCCATGTGGCCGCGGTCAATGACCGGGTGGTGCCCACCTTCCGCGAAATCTTCCAGTATTGGCGCACCATCCTGCGCTCGGGCATTATCGGCACCTTCATCGGCATCATCCCCGGCGTCGGCGAGGATGTCGGTTCCTGGACCTCCTATGCCGCGGCCAAGCGGGCGTCAAAAAACCCGGAAATGTTCGGTAAGGGCAGCCAGGAAGGGCTGATCGCCGCTGAAACCGGCGACAACGCCGTGGTCTCTGCCGCCATGATCCCGACGCTGACGCTGGCTCTGCCCGGTTCCGCCGCGGCGGCGGTGCTGATCGCGGCCATGTATATCCACGGTATCAGGCCCGGCCCGATGATTATGGTAGAGAACCCTACCTTCCTCTACCAGGTCGTGGCCATGCTGCTGCTGGCAACCCTGGCAAACCTGATCTTCGGCCTGTCGCTGACCAAGCTTTTCATCCAGGTGCTGCGCGTGCCGCGGCAGCGGCTGATGGCAGTGATCTACGTGCTCTGCGTGGTCGGCTCCTTCGCCATTACCCAGCGCATGTTCGATGTCTATGTCATGCTCGCCTTCGGCATTGTCGGCTTCCTCCTGCGCGAGATGAAATACCCCATGGCGCCGCTGGTGCTGGGGATCGTCCTGGGCGATCTGCTCGACATCAATCTGCGCCGCGGGCTGCTGCTGACCAATGGCGATCCCAGCCCGTTCTTTACCCGTCCGATCAGTGCTGTTATCTGCCTCATCATCGTCTTCACCATCCTGATGTCCATCCCGGCGGTATCCAAGCGTGTCAGAGCCCTCTTCAACCGTGGCGGCGGCGTCCCGGCCCAAGGCTGAGGCGCCGGCCAAGCGGGCGCGCAATTCGATCAAGACCAAGGCGGCGATCCTGGTCGCCGGGCGCGCCGAATTTGCCGAACGCGGCTTCGAGGGCGCGCGGGTGGATGCCATCGCCGCCTTGGCGGGTGCCAACAAGCGGCTGCTCTACCACTACTTCGGCAACAAGGAAGACCTCTACCGGGCCGTCCTGCTCGACGCCTATGAGGAAATCAGGCGGGGCGAACGAGCGCTGAGTCTGGACCAATACGGGCCAGTCGACGCGATGGACCGGCTGGTGCGCTTCACCTTCCGCCACTTCCTTGCCAATCCGTGGTTCCCGCGGCTGCTCGGCACCGAAAACATCGAGAATGCGCGGTTCCTCAAAACCCTGCCCGATATCCAGGCCTTGCATTCCCCGCTGGTGGGGCAGATCACCACTATCGTCGAGCGTGGCGCCGAACTGAAGATTTTCCGCCGCGATGTCGATCCGGTCCAGCTCTACATCTCGATCGCCGCGCTTGGCTTCTTCTACGTCTCCAACATGGCGACGCTGTCGGTAATCTTTGCCCGCGACCTCTCTGGCATCGACATGGTGCAGGAGCGCGAAGCGCAGGCGGTGCAGATGGTGCTGGATTATCTGCGGACGCGGTCGGGCTAGCACCCCCTCCCACCCTCCCACCCTCCCGCGAGGGGGAGGTGCGGCTTCGTGCGTGGCGCCGTATCGAGGCCCTTTATTCCAGCGGTGGCAGCACCGCGCTGGCCTTTTCCCGCAGCCGCTCCACCAGTTCCGCCACCCGCGGCTCTTCGGCTCTTTCCTGCAGCACATAGATACCGATCAGGTTCTGCCGCGTCGGCTCGGTGACGCTGATGCGCTTGAGGCCCCGGCGGACGAATTCGTCTTCCATCACCTCGGTATGCCCGATCACCGCATCGCTGCGCGCGACATAGTCGAGGCAGGCGGCGAGTGAATTGGAGGCGAAGACATACTTGCCCTGATCGAAGGGAGCGCTGCCGCCGGTCGTGCGGCTCCACGCCTCGAAGAAGCGCTGGTGGCGGATCTCGGGCAGGGAACTGGTGACGGCGGGATAGGCCTCGATTTCGGCGATGGAGCGGGGGCGGCCGAGCAAGGCGTGCCCTTCGCGCACGAAATAGCCCTGCCCGACGCGAGTGAGCGGGATGAGCCGTGCTCCGGTGCTGCGGCTCAACCCCTCGATCTCATGGGCCACGAAGAGAGAAATGTCGCCTGATAGTAGCTGGTCCATGCAGCGGAGTTGGTTCCCCAGGCTCACATGGATGCGCGCATTGGGATAGTTCGTGGCATAATCGAGCACCATGTCGCGGATGAACAGCGTCCACCACGAATAGCCCGAGCCGATGCGTAGCCCCTGCTCGGTGCGGCCGCGCTGATGGGCGATGGCGTTGAGCGTATTGTCGTAGAGCCGGCGCATCAGCCGTCCGTTCTGGTACAGCGTCTCGCCATATTCGGTCAGCTCGACGCCGCGCGGCGTACGGATCAGCAGCTTCACGCCGAGATTTTCCTCGAGCTTGCGCATGTTGAAGGTGAGCGTCGGCTGAGTGACGAACAGGGCCGTCGCCGCAGCGCTGATGGTGCCGGCCTCGGCCACGGCGAGAAACTGGTTGAGCAGCTTGTCCATGCGTGTCGTCCCCTGACATAGATTAAATCTATATCGGACAGGATATTTCGTATTTTTCTTTTGGTCGAGACTACGCCAAGCTACGACACAGCGAGGCAGGAACGGCTAAAAAAGGCCATGGGAGAGAGCGGATTTCCGCCGGCAATCTGTGCAGGAAAAATGCAGGAAATCGGCGGGCATGCCTGCGGTTCTATGCAGACGTGCCGGAAGGCTTTACCAGCTTTCGGCATCTTCCATACAAGTGATTGCCTAGCCGCAAAAGTGTGTGCTATGTCGTAACCAGTCGGTTATTTGTGTGCAATTTGCGTACGGAGATTTAGGCGAAAAGCACGACCCGCGCGGTATCGGTGACCTTGCCGATCCTAGCGAGAGCGATGTAACCGATTGGTGATTTAGCAGCGGGAGGCTGCAGATCGCTCCGTTCCGTAAACCGGAACGATCACAGTTTCATGGGAGGAAAACCTGATGACTACTCGTATCGACCGCCGCCAGTTCCTGATGGGCACCTCTGCGCTCGTCGCTGCTGGCGCAGCTGGCGTCATGCCGGCCTGGGCCCAGGCCTCGAGCCTGCGCCTCACCTTCTGGGGTGGCCAGGCCCGCGCCGACCGCACCTATGCCGTGACCGACCTGTACAAGGCGGCCAAGGGCACCGACATCGAGGGCGAATTCCTCGCCTGGAACGACTACTGGCCCAAGCTGGCTACCCAGACCGCCGGCGGCAACGCCCCCGACCTGATCCAGATGGACTATCGCTATATCGTTGAATACGCCAAGCGCAACGCCATCGCTCCGCTCGACGAATTCGTCGGCGGCGTGCTCGACCTGTCCAGCTTCGACGCTGACCAGCTCGAAGGCGGCAAGGTTGACGGCAAGCTCTACGGCATCTCGCTGGGCGCCAACTCGGTGGCCACCCTGGTCAATACCGCGGCCTTCGCGGAAGCCGGCGTCGAGGCTCCGACCAACGACTGGACCTACGACGACATCATGACCAAGGGCGAAGCCTTTGCTGCTGCCAATATCCGTGGCGGCATGAAGATGATGACCGACTCCTCGGGCACCGAGCCGATGCTCGACAACTGGCTGCGCCAGAAGGGCCTCGCGCTCTACACCGCCGACGGCAAGCTGGGCTTTGGCGCCGACGAAATGGTCGAGTGGTTCACCATGTGGAACAAGTTCCGCGATGCCGGCGTCATCGTCGGGCCGGAAGACCAGGCCCTCGATACCGGTCCGCTCGAAACCACCATGCTCGTCACCGGCAATGCCGCGCTGATGCCGTCCAACTCCAACCAGCTCGTTGGCTACCAGGCGCTGCTGCAGGACAAGCTCGACATGGTCGGCTATCCGCGTCTCGCCGCTGGCGTTGGCGGTGGTCACTACCGCAAGCCCTCGATGTTCTTCTCGGTTGCCGGCTCGTCCGCCAACAAGGAAGCAGCAGCCGATTTCCTCAACTTCTTCATCTCCGATCCGGAAGCGGTCAAGGCACTGGGCGTCGAACGCGGCATTCCCTGCGTTTCAGCGGCCCGTGACGTCGTCGCGCCGACCCTTGATGAAGGCAGCCAGATCGCGCTCAACTTCGTGGCCAACCTTGGCGACCTGCTCGGCCCGCTGCCGCCGCCGCCGCCGGCCGCTGCCGGTGAAATCGACATCTCCCTGCTCCGCACGCTGAGCCAGGAAGTCGGCTTCGGCGCTCGTACGCCGGAAGATGCAGGTCCCTATTTCGTGACCGAAGCAACGGCCATCCTGGAACGGGCCGTCTAAGCATGACCGCGCGCTCCCTTGAATCGGGCGCTCCCGCAAGGGAGCGCGCGGCCTCTCCATCGCTCTGGTCCCGGATTTGGCAGAATGATGCCCCGGGCTATCTGTTCCTGCTGCCGTGGCTGATCGGCTTCCTTGGCCTCACCATCGGGCCGATCGTCACCTCGTTCTATCTCAGCTTCACCGACTTCGACCTGTTGACCTCCCCTGACTGGGTCGGCGCCAACAACTACGTCCGCATGTTCACCAACGACCCCAAATTCTGGGCGTCGATGCGCGTGACCATGGTCTTCGTCATCTTCTCGGTTCCGCTGAAACTCGCCTTCGCGCTTGCTGTGGCCATGCTGCTCAATCGGGGCATGCGGGGCCTGCCGCTCTATCGCGCCCTGTTCTATCTGCCCAGCCTGCTCGGTGCTTCGGTCGCCATCGCCATCCTGTGGCGGCAGATTTTCGCACGCGAAGGCCTGGTAAACGATTTTCTCGCCCTCTTCGGCATTGTCGGTCCGAGCTGGATTTCGACCCCGCAATATTCGCTGTGGACCATCATCATCCTGGCGGTCTGGCAGTTCGGCTCGCCCATGATCATTTTCCTCGCCGGCCTGCGCCAGATCCCCATCGACATGTATGAGGCGGCCAGTCTCGACGGCGCCAGCAAGTGGCGTCAGTTCATCAAGATCACCCTGCCGCTGCTGACTCCGGTCGTATTCTTCAACGCCATCATCCAGACCATCGAGGCGTTCAAGAGCTTCACGCCCGCCTTCATTATCTCGGGCGGCACCGGCAATCCGATCAATTCGACGCTGTTCTACACGCTCTACCTCTACCAGGAGGCCTTCGGCTTCTTCCGCATGGGCTATGCCTCGGCGCTGGCCTGGGTGCTGCTGGCGCTGGTCGGCCTGTTCACGGCCTTCTCGTTCCTGACCTCGAAATACTGGGTGCACTACGATGAGTGATGCTTCCACAAAACTCACCGTCGTCGGCGAACGCCAGCTGACCCCATTCCAGCGCAAGCTGGTCTCGGTGGCCACTCATGCCGCCCTGCTCGCCGTCTCGGTGCTGATGCTCTATCCGCTGCTGTGGCTGCTGGCCGCCTCGTTCCGTCCGGAAAACGAGATCTTCACCTCGGCCAGCATCTGGCCGTCGTCGTGGAGCATCGACTCCTATATCCGCGGCTGGAATGGCCTGCGCACCAGCTTTTCGACCTTCTACCTCAACAGCTTCATCATTTCGGGCCTGTCGGTCGTCGGCAATGTCATAGCCTGCTCCATGGCGGCCTACGCCTTTGCCCGGCTGGACTTCAAGTTCAAGAACTTCTGGTTCGCCATGATGCTGATGACGCTCATGCTGCCCTACCAGGTGACATTGATCCCGCAATATGTGCTGTTCCGCCAGCTTGGCTGGGTCAACACCTTCCTGCCCCTGGTGGTGCCGAAGTTCCTCGCCGCCGACGGCTTCTTTATCTTCCTGATGGTGCAGTTCTTCCGTGGCCTGCCCAAGGAGCTCGACGAGGCGGCCCAGATGGATGGCTGCTCGCCCTGGCGCATCTACTGGAAGATCATCATCCCGCTCTCCATGCCCGTGCTGGCGACCGCCGCCATCTTCACCTTCATCTGGACCTGGGACGACTTCTTCGGGCCGCTGATCTACCTCAGCGAAATGAAGACCTACACCGTGATGCTGGGTCTGCGCACCTTCACCGACTCGACCGGCGAAAGCGACTATGGCGGGCTCTTTGCCATGAGCGTGCTGTCGATCGTGCCGATCTTCCTGTTCTTCCTGTTCTTCCAGCGACTGCTCATCGAAGGCATCGCCACTACCGGTATGAAACGCTAGACCATGACTGACATCAAATTTGCCGCCATCGGCATCAACCATAGCCATATCTATGGCCAGGTTGATTGCATGAAGGACGCCGGCGCCCAGTTCGTTGCCTTCCACGCTATCGAAGATGACCTCGCACTGGCTTTCGGGGCCAAGTACCCCGAGGCCCGGCGCGTCGTCGATCCGCGCGCCATCCTGGAAGACCCGGCGATTGCGGTGATCATCACCTCGGCCATTCCGGCCGACCGCGCCGCCATATCAGTTGCTGCCATGCAGCATGGCAAGGACGTGCTGACCGACAAGCCGGGTATGACCACCTTCGCCCAGCTCGATGAGCTCAAGCGCGTTCAGAAGGAAACGGGCCGCATCTATTCGGTGCTCTATTCCGAGCATTTCGAAGTGCGCTCCACGGTCGAGGCCGGCAACCTCATCGCCCAGGGCGCCATCGGCAAGGTCATCAACACCGTTGGGCTCGGGCCCCATGCCATCCGCAACAACCAGCGGCCGGACTGGTTCTTCGACCGCCAGCGCTATGGCGGCATCCTCTGCGATATCGGCAGCCACCAGTTCGAGCAGTTCCTGTTCTTCTCCAATGCCATGGATGCCGAGGTCACCTCGGCCAGCGTCGCCAATCGCGGCAATCCGGACCGCCCGGGCCTGCAGGATGTCGGCGATGTGCACCTGAGGACGCCAAACACTTCGGGCTATATCCGCGTCGACTGGTTCACGCCATCAGGGCTGCCCACCTGGGGCGACGGTCGCCTGACCATCCTGGGGACCGAGGGCTATATCGAACTGCGCAAATATATCGATATCGCCGGCCGCTCCGGCGACAATCACCTCTTCATCGTCAACAGCGAGGGCCCGCGCCACATCGACTGCTCCAAGGTTGAGCGGCCGTTCGGCAAGCAGTTCCTCAATGACGTCAGGGATCGCACCGAGACGGCGATGCCGCAGGAGCGATGCTTCAATGCCATGAAGCTGGCCCTGACGGCCCAGCAGCTGGGCGAACGCGGGACGGAGTGGGCGCAGTGAGCAAGATTTTCAACGTCGCCGTCGTCGGTTGCGGTATCGGCCGCAGCCACATTGTCGAGGGCTATCTGCCCAATGCCGACAGGTTCAAGGTCCTGGCGCTGTGCGACCTCAATGCCGAGCGCATGAACCCGATCGCCGACGAATTCGGCATCGAGCGCCGCATCACCAGCTTCGACGACGTCCTTGCCATGGACGACATCGACATCATCGATGTCTGCACCCCGCCCGGCCTGCACTATCCCATGGTCACGGCGGCGCTCAAGGCGGGCAAGCATGTCATTTGCGAGAAGCCATTGGTCGGCTCGCTCGCCCAGGTCGACGAGATCGTCGAGCTGGAAAAGCTGAGCAAGGGCATGCTGATGCCCGTCTTCCAGTATCGCTTCGGCAATGGCATCGAGCAGGCCAAGGCCATCATCGACGCCGGTATTGCCGGCAAGCCCTTCATGGGCACGGTCGAGACGCTGTGGCGCCGCGACGCGCCCTATTACGCCGTGCCATGGCGCGGCAAGTGGGCCACCGAACTCGGTGGCGTGCTGATGGGCCATGCCATCCACCCGCATGACCTTTTCACTTACCTGATGGGCGATATCGAGCGCGTTTTCGGCCGCGTCGCCACTCGCGTCAATCCAATCGAAGTGGAAGACACCATCTCTGCCTCGCTGGTAATGAAATCCGGCGCGCTGGCCAGCCTGACCGCGACGCTCGGTTCGGCTGACGACACGACCCGCATCCGGCTTGCCTTCGAGAATGTCACCTTCGAAAGCGACCATGCCGCGTATAATCCGGGCGAAAAGCCCTGGAAGATCCAGCCGCGCAATCCCGAGACGGCGGCGAAGATCGAATCCTTGCTCAAGGACTGGAAGCATGTGCCCTCGCGCTTCCAGACGCAGATGGCCCGCTTCCACGATGCCCTCACGGGCGTCGGTCCGCTGCCGGTCAGTTCAGCCGATTCACGGCGTTCGCTCGAACTTGTTACCGCCTTCTATCATTCGTCCTCGACCAACGAAGATGTCGTCCTGCCCATCGGCCCCGGCCACCCGCTGTATGAAAGCTGGGTCCCGGCCCAGTTCCGCGCGGCTTAGGAGAGTTCCATGTCGACACCCATCCAGCTGCGTCAACTCGTCAAGGCCTATGGCGACATCGAGGTCATCCACGGCATTGATCTCGACATCGATCCGGGTGAGTTCACGGTCTTTGTCGGACCCTCCGGCTGCGGCAAGTCGACTTTGCTGCGCATGATTGCCGGCCTCGAGCCGATCACCGGGGGCGACCTCCTGATCGACGGCGAGCGCATGAACGAGGTGCCGGCGGCCCGGCGCGGCATCGCCATGGTGTTCCAGAGCTACGCGCTCTATCCGCACATGAACGTCTACCAGAACCTGGCCTTTGGGCTGG
>JBARWY010000029.1:0-36558 GCA_049647065.1 Devosia sp.
CGGTGGAGGTAAAGGTCTGCGGAGCCCAACGCGAAGCTCAGCCTACAGCCAGCCAAGGGCAAGCTGCTTGAGAGCGTCGGTGGCCTTGCGCACGATATCGCCCTCTTCCACCGTCTCGGCAGCATAGAGCGGCGCCGTCTGCACCAGTTGTTCATCGCAGAACACGCGCAGTTCGGCGATCTGGTCACCCTGAACCACGGGAGGCATCAGCGGGCCGGTGTAGTTCACCTGGGCATTGAGGCATTTGCGCGAGCCACGCGGCAGGTAGAGGGCCACCTCGCCGTCGCCGACTAGGCCAACGCTGCCGCTGGTGCCGCCATAGACATTGGCATAGGCAACTATGGCGCCTTCGGGATAGGCCGCGACGCGTTCGAAGGCACGGGCGCCCCAGGTGATGAGCTTGCGCCCCTCTTCGGTGCGCTGTGCCATTGAAGTCAGGCCGTGGATAACGGCAACCAGCCGGCGGCCGCCGGCATCGGTGGAGATTACCGAGCCATAGCCGGCGGCTTCGGTGTGGCCAGTCTTGAGGCCGTCGACACCGATGCCGAGCTCCACCAGGGCATTGCGGTTGGGCTGCTTGATGCCGTTCCACTCCATCTCGGGCTCGGAGAAGTAGTGGTAATATTCGGGGAATTGCTGGATCAGGTAGCGTGCCAGATCGGCCAGATCGCGGGCCGTGACATACATGTCGGGGTCCGGCAGGCCGGTGGGATTGGTGAAGTGGGAGTCGGCCAGCCCGATCTCTTCGGCCAACTCGTTCATCATCGCGGCAAAACTGCCTTCGGAGCCGGCAATACCCTCCGCCAACACGATGGCGGCATCGTTGCCAGACTGGATGACCACCGAGCGGATGAGATTTTCGACTGATATCTGCGAATTGAGATCGGCGAACATGGTCGAGCCGCCCGACGATGCGCCACCGGTGCGCCAGGCGTGTTCGGAAACGAAGAACTCATCGGCCATGGTCAGCCGTCCGGTTCTGATCTCATTGAACACCACGGCAATAGTCATGAGCTTGGCCATGCTGGCCGGCTCCATAGGCAGGTCGGCATCCTTCTGGAAAATCACCGTGCCTGAGCCTTCGTCCATCAGGATGGCGAACCTGGCCTTGGTATCGAAGTCAGCCTGTGCCAGTGCCGGCGTGGTCAATGCCAGCATCGTCGCCAGTATCTGCCAGATCCGTTTCACGAGCACCCTATCCCAGGCTTTCCGGAATCTATCCGGTTGCAAACTAATAGAGAATTATGTCGTTGAGGCCAAGTTCCCGGGCCAGATCGAGGGCATCAACTCTTGAGACACCGGGTTTGAGATGGGTCAGAGTCAGCCGGGTTGCTGCCCGGCCGTTGACCGTCACTGACTCTTCGTCGACGGCACCGAGCATGGCGAAGCGTTCGGCCAGCGCGATGGCATTGTCCTGATCGGCGAAAATGCCAAGGCCCAGCTTGATGTTGCGAGCATCCACATCGACGGCTTCGACCCAGTCATCGAGCTCGGTGGTGCGCGTCGCCATCGCCGTCACCGCGGCATGGGCGGTGCCGATGGCGGCATCCTGCTCCTGCGGCGTGGTATCGGCATAGGAGAACAGGCTTCCAAAGAAGTTACCAGCAATGTCGGCCACGCTGTTGGTGTTGTCGGCCTGGGCGAACTGCGTGCTACCGCCGCCGCCGAAGTCGGCCGGGCCGGAATAGCTGGCGACCAGCATGCGGGTGTCGTCGCCTTCCAGCGGCGCCGGCCCAACATATTCGGCCATGATATTGGTGTGCCCGTTGTTGACATAACCGAGCATGGTGGCGGCCCGGTACGAAAGGTCCATGATACGGCCGGGCATATAGGGGCCGCGGTCGTTGACGCGGACGATCACCGAGCGGCCATTGGTCTGGTTGGTGACGCGGACATAGGACGGTAGCGGCAGGGTCGGATGGGCACCGGTAATGGCATTGGCGGAGAAGATCTCGCCATTGGCGGTGCGGCGGCCATGGAAATCGGCGCCATACCAGGAGGCGCTGCCGGTGGCGACATAACCGGGTTGCTCAGCCGGGACATAGGTATTGCCACGCACGGTATAGGGCCGGCCGACCTGATAGCGGCCGCCGCCCTTTGGGGGATTGGGGTTGGTGGTGACGCGGGGAGAGGCCGTGCCGTAGTCGGAGCCGAAGGCAGCACGTTTGACGGTTGCGCCGAGCCCGCCACCACCGCAAGCCGCAATCATGGGCGCGATGAGGGCCGCGAGGGCGACAAGGCGGATGGCATGGCGCCAGGAGGTCGTCATCACGGTACGCTGTACTCTACGCTAAACTTACACTGCGAGTGCCGATCATAACGCGATCCGAAGGCACTCATGCGTAAAGAACAGTTTTCTGGTTTCGGTGAGGTTAAGGGGAACAGACTGTTAGCATTGCGCGTAGCATTTGATGCCAATGCGCGAGGGATCGGTGACAAATGCGACCAGCACTCGACCTTGCATCCTGCGAGATATAAAGATATCTTTATGTCATCGGAAAATACCGACAACCGAGGTAGATGGCGATGAGCCAGATCAATGACGTTCATATCCCCGACTGGAACGAGGTCCGCACCGCGCTGACCAAGGCGGCGCGCGAGCGCATCCTGATTCTGGACGGCGCCATGGGCACCATGATCCAGCGCCTCAAGCTGTCGGAGGAGAATTTCCGCGGCGAACGGTTCAGGGACTGGAAGCTGCCGCTGCAGGGCAATAACGACCTGCTGGTTCTGACGGAACCGCAGCGGATCGAGGATATCCACTTCGAGTACTTCATGGCCGGCGCGGATATTGCCGAAACCAACACGTTCTCGGCGACCTCTGTCGCACAGGCGGACTATGCCTGCGAAAGCGCAGTCTACGACATCAACTACCAGGGCGTGATCGTCGCGCGCCGGGCCGCACAGCGCGCCGAGGCGGTTGACGGCCGCCGGCGCTTCGTCGCCGGGGCGTTGGGGCCGACCAACAAGACGTCGTCCATGTCCACCGACGTCAACAGCCCGGGCCACCGCGCCATCACCTTCGATCAACTGGTGGAGGCCTATGGCGAGGCGATAACCGGGCTTGTCGATTCCGGCGCGGACCTGCTGCTGTTCGAGACCATCACGGATACGCTGAACACCAAGGCCGGCATCTTCGCGGCGCGGCGGCTGTTCGACGAGCGCGGCATCGACGTGCCAATCATGATCTCGGGCACGATTACGGATCTTTCCGGCCGCACGCTGTCCGGCCAGACGCCGACGGCGTTCTGGTATTCGGTGCGCCATGCCAGCCCCTTCACCATCGGGCTCAATTGCGCACTGGGCGCCAATGCCATGCGCGCGCATCTGGGCGAGTTGTCCGATGTGGCCGACACCTTCATCTGCGCCTATCCCAATGCCGGCCTGCCCAATGCCTTTGGCCAGTATGACGAAACGCCCGAATTCATGGCCGAGCAGATCGAGGGTTTTGCGGCCGAGGGCTATGTCAACATCGTGGGCGGCTGCTGCGGCTCGACGCCGGACCATATCCGCGCCATCGCCCAGGCAGTGAGCAAGCACAAGCCGCGCGCCGTTCCCGTGGCCGAGAAGTTCCTGCGCCTGTCGGGGCTCGAGCCGTTCACGCTGACGCCGGAAATCCCGTTCGTGAACGTCGGCGAGCGCACCAATGTCACCGGGTCGGCCAAGTTCAGAAAGCTGATCACGGCGGGCGACTACACCGCCGCGCTCGATGTCGCACGCGACCAGGTGGCCAATGGCGCCACGATCATCGACATCAATATGGACGAGGGCCTGATCGACAGTAAGCAGGTGATGATCGACTTCCTCAACCTGCTGGCGGCCGAACCCGACATCGCCAAGGTGCCGCTGATGATCGACTCGTCCAAGTGGGACGTGATCGAGGCGGGACTCAAATGCGTGCAGGGCAAGGCGCTGGTCAATTCCATCTCGATGAAGGAAGGCGAAGAGTCATTCCTGCATTACGCCCGGCTGGTGCGCGCCTATGGCGCTGCCGTGGTGGTGATGGCGTTCGACGAACAGGGCCAGGCCGATACGCTGCAGCGCAAGGTCGAGATCTGCTCGCGGGCCTACAAGCTGCTGACCGAGGAAGTCGGTTTTCCGCCGGAAGACATCATCTTCGATCCGAACGTCTTCGCGGTGGCGAC
The DNA here is from genome assembly GCA_049647065.1 of Devosia sp. Taxonomy (GTDB): domain Bacteria; phylum Pseudomonadota; class Alphaproteobacteria; order Rhizobiales; family Devosiaceae; genus Devosia. Next base: position 4,146 of record JBARWY010000029.1, read on the forward strand.
GGGTATCGAGGAGCATAACGGCTATGGCGTCGCCTTCATCGAGGCGACCAAGATCATCACCGACACCCTGCCCCATGTGCATATTTCGGGCGGTATCTCCAACCTGAGCTTCTCGTTCCGTGGCAACGAGCCGGTGCGCGAGGCGATGCACGCAGTGTTTTTGTACTATGCCATCCAGAACGGCATGGACATGGGCATCGTCAATGCCGGGCAGCTGGCCGTTTACGAAAGCATCGATCCCGAACTGCGCGACGCCTGCGAGGACGTGATCCTCAACCGTCGAGACGACGCGACGGACCGCCTGCTGGCTCTGGCCGAACGCTACCGCGGCACCGCCGGCAAGGAAGCCGCGGCCAAGGACATGAGCTGGCGCGAGAAGTCGGTCGAGGAGCGCATTTCCTACGCGCTGGTCAACGGCATCACCGAATTCATCGATGCCGACACCGAGGAGGCGCGCCTCAAGCTGCCGCGGCCGCTGCATGTCATCGAAGGCCCGCTGATGGCCGGCATGAGCGTGGTCGGCGACCTGTTCGGCTCGGGCAAGATGTTCCTGCCGCAGGTGGTGAAATCCGCCCGCGTGATGAAGCAGGCGGTGGCGCATCTGCTGCCGTTCATGGAAGCCGAGAAGAATGCCGACGGCAACGCCACCGGCCGCCAGAGCGCCGGCAAGGTGCTGATGGCGACTGTGAAGGGCGACGTGCACGATATCGGCAAGAATATCGTGGGCGTCGTGCTGAGCTGCAACAATTACGAGATCATCGATCTCGGCGTGATGGTGCCGACGGCCAAAATACTGCAGACGGCGAAGGATCTCAACGTCGACATCATCGGCCTGTCAGGCCTCATTACCCCCTCACTCGACGAGATGGTGCATGTGGCGGCCGAGATGGAGCGCGAGGGCTTCGACATTCCGCTGCTGATCGGCGGGGCGACCACCAGCCGCGTGCATACCGCGGTCAAGATTCACCCGCGCTATAATGCTGGCCAGGCCGTTTATGTGAACGACGCGAGCCGCGCCGTTGGCGTGGTGGGGAACCTGTTGTCCAAGGACACCAAGGTCGCCTTTATCGAGGACATCCGCGCCGAATATGCCAAGGCTGCCGCGGCGCATGAACGGGCCGAGAGCGAGAAGCAGCGAGTGCCGCTGGTCAAGGCGCGCGCCAACGCCTTCAAGCCCGACTGGAGTGGCTATGTGCCACCCAAGCCGAGCTTCCTCGGCACCAGAGTGATCGAGGAGTTCGACCTCGCGACGCTGGCCAAATACATCGACTGGACGCCCTTCTTCCAGACCTGGGAGCTCAAGGGGCGTTACCCGGCAATTCTTGAAGACGAGCGTCAGGGCGAAGCCGCGCGGGCGCTGTTCGACGATGCCCAGCTCATGCTCGGCAAGATCATCGACGAGAAGTGGTTCAAGCCGCGTGCCGTGGTCGGCTTCTGGCCGGCCAATGCCGTAGGCGACGATATCCGCCTGTTCAAGGACGAAGGACGCGCCGAGGAACTGGCGACCCTGTTCACGCTGCGCCAGCAGCTCAGCAAGCGCGACGGCAAGCCGAACATGGCTCTGGCGGACTTCGTGGCACCATCGGGCACGCCTGACTATGTCGGCGGGTTCGTGGTGACTGCGGGCATCGAGGAAGTGGCGATCGCCGAACGCTTCGAGCGGGCCAACGACGACTATTCGTCCATCCTGGTCAAGGCGCTGGCCGATCGCTTTGCCGAAGCCCTGGCCGAAGCCATGCACGAGCGGGTGCGCAAGGAGCTGTGGGGCTATGGCGCCGACGAGACCTTTGCGCCCGAAGACCTGATCTCCGAGGCCTATCGCGGCATCCGTCCGGCACCGGGTTATCCGGCCCAGCCAGACCACACCGAGAAGACCACGCTATTCCAGCTGCTCGATGCCGAGAAGAATGCCGGCGTCACGCTGACCGAGAGCTTTGCCATGTGGCCGGGCTCGTCGGTCTCCGGGCTCTATTTCAGCCATCCGGAGGCCTACTACTTCGGCGTGGCGAAGGTAGAGCGCGATCAGGTGGTCGACTATGCCGAGCGCAAGAATATGCCGGTAGCCGAGGTTGAACGCTGGCTGGGGCCGATCCTCAACTACATACCCGGCCCCGCCATCGTGGCGGCGGAGTAATGGCATGGGCAAGGTCGAACCTATCCCAGTGACGATCGTGACGGAGCCGGGGCGGCTGCTGGCGCTTGATGCCGACACCGCCCTGCTCCGCCTGCCGGCCAATAGCGGGCATGGGCACGAGGATGGCGGGCAGTGTATCGCCTGCGCCATGCGGACCGATGTGCGGGCGCTGCTGTACGACATGCTGGAGGGCGCCAAGCAGGGCCTGCGGCCGAGCTTCAGCAAGGTCGTGGTGGATGCGAGTGCGGTGAAGGACACGGCTGTGGTAATCGCTGCACTGCAAGGCAAGCTGCCGGCGCAGGCATTGCGGGATCATACTGTGGCGCGACTGTTTTATCTGGCGGGCGCGGCCTAAGCGCCTGCTTCGTACCGTACCAGCGGCGTTTCCAGCCTCAGATACAGGGGATGCTTGGGCGAGCCGTCGGCGTTTGTGCCGAAGCACCAAAGCTCTATGCCATCGGCCTTGAGCGCCTCGACAAGGGCCCTACCTGCAGGCGCCAGTGCCTTGTTGAGCTTGCCGTGGCAGAGGACGACGAAATCGGCGCCCGCGGCGGCTTTGCGGATGGCTGGCAGGTTCTCGTCTGACACGGCTACCACGCCGGGCGCGAGCAGCATCTTCGGATCGGTAGCGCGGTAGTCCCCGACATTGGCTTTCACCATGGCCGAATAACCCTCCCTTACGGCGAAGGTCCATTCGCGGGCACAGGTGGGGTCGTTGACGGTGCCATCGGCGGTCGACGGGTTCATGCCGATGAAAAGCACATAACGATCGGGGAACGCGTCCCCCGTCCAGCGGCGCATGAGCTGGCGGTAGCGGCCGTCGGCACTGAAGGTGGCGTCGCCCCTGACGCCCGGCATCAAGGCCAGACGCACCTTGCCGCCGGGATCATGGGCGGCAGCGCTCATGCGGTGAGGTCGCCCGGGGGAACGAGGCCATTTATGAGCGAGGCCGTGGTGACGGTGTTGGCCAGGAGGCACGCAATGGTCATGGGACCGACGCCGCCCGGAACCGGGGTAATGGCGCCGGCGACCTGCGCCGCTTCGGCATAGGCAACATCGCCCACCAGCCGGGTCTTGCCTTCGCCGCGTTCCGGCGCGGGGATGCGGTTGATGCCGACATCGATCACGGTGGCGCCCGGCTTGATCCAGTCGCCCCTGATCATTTCCGGCCGCCCCACGGCAGCCACAACAATATCGGCGCCGCGCACCACATCGGCGAGGTTTTTGGTCTTGGAATGAGCGACGGTGACCGTGCAGTTTTCGCGCAGCAGCAGCTGCATCATGGGCTTCCCGACCAGATTGGAGCGGCCGATGATGACGGCATTGAGCCCGGCCAGAGAGCCGAGCTGGTCGCGCAGCAGCATGAGGCAGCCGAGGGGCGTGCAGGAGACGGGGCCAGGCAGGCCGATCTGCACCTTGCCGACATTGGCCGGGGTGAAGCAATCCACGTCCTTGGCGGGCGCAATAGCCTCGATCACCTTGATAGGATCGATCTGTTTCGGGACCGGCATTTGAACAAGGATGCCATGCACCTGGTCGTCTTCGTTCAAGCGACGCACCAGCTCCAGCAGTTCGGCTTCGCTGGTATCTTCGGGCAGTTCATACTTGAATGATGCCATTCCCACTTCGGCCGTCTGCTTGGCCTTGTTGGTGACATAGACCTGGCTGGCGGGATCGTAGCCGACAATGACGACGGCGAGGCCGGGCGTGATGCCGTGTTCGCTCTTGAGGCGTTCGACATGACCGGCAATGCGACCGCGCAGGGCCTCGGCGAAACTCTTGCCGTCGATGATAGTAGCCGTCATGAGACCCTCCAAAAGCGATGCGCCGGGCAGCAATAGAAAACGTCACGCCGTTCGTCTACGGTCTTGCGACGGGAATGTCGGGAGACAGACCATGTACGAACAGAAGACCAAGCCGGATACCGGCGACGTCGACGAGTTCCTCGCCCAACTGGCCGACCCGGCCAAGCGCGCCGACAGCCATGCGCTGATCGAACTGATGCAAGACGTGTCGGGGGCGCCGCCCGTGCTCTGGGGCACAATGATCGGCTTCGGGCACTACCACTACAAGTATGCCACCGGACATGAGGGCGACGCGTTCCTCGTGGGCTTCGCGCCGCGCAAGGCCGAATTCAGCGTCTACCTCATGGGGACGGGCGACGCCGAGCGTCGCGAGGCGCTACTGGCGAGGCTGGGCAAGCATCGCATGGGCAAGGGCTGCCTTTACGTGAAGCGCCTTGATGATATCGACCTGGGCGTGCTGCGCGAACTGGCCGAAACATCGGTCGCCGCGTTGCGCGCCGCCTATCCGGGAAACTGACTTGCCCTTCCCGCGCAGCAGGAAGACAAAAAGAGACCGCAATGGCATCTCTGCCATTGCGGTCCGGGGAATATCGGCCAACCGCGCTGTTGAGGGCTTGGGGGACAAGCGGCCAACGCGACATTCCTCGCTCACCGGTTGCATGGGTCGCTTGCCGTGCCAGTGAACTGTCTGAGAAAATGGTGACAAAATGCGGCGAGAAAAGTGCCCATCACAGCGATGTGACAAACCAGCGCTGAACGGCACGCAGTTGAAGCGCTGCCGCGAAGCTGTCATTCAAGAGGACTAGACGCTGCCCGATACCGCAGCGCGATTCCGCAAGACGGCAGGCTCAATCCGGAGCCGGCGATTTGAAAGAGCAAGATGACCACGATCAGCCCACCTCGCCTCGAAAAGCAGTCCTTCACCGATCCGGAAAAGGCGTGGGAATATCTGGCCGAAGTCTACCATCGGAATACCGGCTTTATTCGGGGCCATCTGGCCGCGTTGACCAAGGGCGTGGTGCCCGAGGGCCGCGTGCGGGCCTGTTATCCGCAGGTCGAGGTCCGTTCCACCAGCTACAGCCGGCACGAGAGCACCCTGCCCTATGGCTTCCTGCATACGCCGGGGCTCTACCGGACCACGGTGACGGCGCCGGACTTGTTCCGTACCTATTTCCAGGAACAGTTCACCGTCATCCTCAAGAACCATGGCGGCACAATCGACATCGGCGAATCCGACACGCCGATCCCGCTGCACTTCGCGGTGCAGGCCAACGAGCGCATCGATGGCGAGGCGCTCAATGCGCTCAACATCCCGCTACGCGACGTGTTCGACGCGCCGGACCTGGGCAATACCGACGACGAGATCGCCAACGGCACCTTCGTGCCGCCCAAGGGGGGACCCTACCCGCTCTCGGCCTTCACCGCGCCGCGGGTCGACTATTCGCTGTTCCGGCTGAGCCATTATACCGGCACTGATGCCAGCCATTTCCAGAACTTTGTGATCTTCACCAACTACGCTTTCTACATCGACGAGTTCTGCCGCGTGGCCAAGCAGTACATGGCCGACGGGCATCCGCATTACGAGAGCTTTATCGAGCCGGGGAACGTGGTGACCGACAATGCGCTGCGCGGTGGCAGTGTTGCTGGCACGGCGCCAGTGCGGGCGCCACAAATGCCGGCCTATCACCTGACCGCTGGCCGCAGCCGGGGCATTACCATGGTCAATATCGGCGTCGGCCCATCCAACGCCAAGACCATCACCGACCATATCGCCGTGCTGCGCCCGCATGCCTGGATCATGCTGGGCCATTGCGCCGGCCTGCGAAACAGCCAGGAACTGGGCGATTATGTGCTGGCGCATGCCTATGTGCGCGAGGATCACGTGCTCGATGCCGACCTGCCGCTGTCGGTGCCGATCCCGGCACTGGCCGAGGTGCAGGTTGCGCTGGAGCAGGCGGTGCATGAAATCACCGAGACCGAGGGCATCGAGACCAAGAAGATCATGCGCACGGGAACTGTGGCAACCTTCGACAACCGCAACTGGGAATTGCGCGACCAGGCCGAAATCACCCAGCGGCTGAGCCAATCGCGGGCCGTGGCGCTGGATATGGAATCGGCGACGATTGCGGCGAACGGGTTTCGGTTCAGGGTGCCGTATGGGACGCTGCTATGTGTTTCCGACAAGCCGCTACATGGGGAACTCAAGCTGCCGGGCATGGCCTCGGATTTCTATCGGACGCAGGTGAACCGACATCTGCAGATCGGGCTGCGAGCGATGGAGATACTGCGGGATCAGCCCGCGGAACGGCTGCATTCGCGCAAGCTGCGGAGCTTTGCGGAGACGGCGTTTCAGTAAAGCGGAACCCTTCATCCGCCCTCGGGCACCTTCTCTTTCAAGGGGGAAGCGCCACTGAACTATGTCATCGACACAACGACCTTGCCGACTGCGAGGCCGTCGCCCAGGTGGCGGAGGGCTAGCGAGGCCAGTTCGAGGGGATAGACGCCGTCGATGAGGGGGCGGAGGGCGCCGGAGAGGCAGCGGACGGCGAGGTCGGCGCTGTCGGTGGCGGAGGCGCGGTAGACCAGCACGCCCAGGCGCTGATGGCGCTTGCGGCCGATGAGAGCGCCGAGGGCCGCGATCTGCAGCAGGCTGCCGACTGTGCCACCGATAACCACCAGATTGCCCCCATCATTGAGGGCACCGGAAAAGCGGCCGGCGGAGCGGTTGGCGATGACGTCGGTGATGAGATCGTAGCGGTCGGTGGTGGCCGTGAAGTCAGTCGTTCGGTAGTCGATGAAGGCGTCCGCCCCGAGCGCCAGAAGGGCATCGCGTTTCTCGGCGCGATCGACGGCGGTGACATGCGCGCCGAGTGCCTTGACCATCTGCACGGCGAAGGTGCCTACCCCGCCGCCTGCCCCATTGATCAGAACGCGGTCGGACGGTCCAAGTTGGGGACGTTTGCGGAGCGCCTGAAGCGCGAGGCAGCCCGCCTGAGGGATTGCGGCGGCGTCGATGAAGCTGAGCCCGGCCGGGATTGGGGCCAAGGCCGTCGCTTTGGCGCAGACATAGTCGGCAAGGCCGCCCCATTTGCCTTCCGAGAGGTCGCCAAAGACGGCGTCGCCGGGCGCGAAGGTCGTGACGCCCGCGCCGACCGCCTCGACCGTTCCGGCAATGTCGGCACCAAGAGTTTTGTGGGGAGGTCGGAAGGGCGACGTTACCCGGCCCATCGCCGTGCCGACCATCAGGTCCCAATCCCAGGAGTTGAGTGCGGTCGCGTGGACGCGGACCAGAACTTCACCAGGCGCAGGTTGCGGCTGGGGCACTTGCTCCAACCGCAGCGTTTCCGGCGGGCCGTATCTATCGTAGACGAGGGCCCGCATGGTCATATTTCGCCTCAGCGGCCCTTGACCACCGAGTAGCCAGCATACTTGGCGGACGAACCCAGTTGCTCTTCGATGCGGATGAGCTGGTTGTACTTGGCCAGGCGATCCGAGCGCGACAGCGAGCCGGTCTTGATCTGACCGCAGTTGAGGGCAACGGCGAGGTCTGCAATGGTCGAATCTTCGGTTTCGCCCGAACGGTGCGACATCACCGACGTGTAGCTGGCGCGGTGCGCGGTATCGACGGCGTTGAGCGTCTCGGAGAGCGAGCCGATCTGGTTGACCTTGACCAGGATGGAGTTGGCGACGCCCATCTTGATGCCCGAGACGAGGCGCTTGGTGTTGGTGACGAAGAGATCGTCGCCAACCAGCTGCACCTTGTCGCCGATGGCGTCGGTGAGGGCCTTCCAGCCTTCCCAGTCGTCTTCGCCCATGCCGTCTTCGATCGAGATGATTGGGTAGCGGGCGGCCAGATCGGCCAGGAACTTGACGTTTTCTTCCGAGGTCAGCGACTTGCCCTCGCCGACCATCTCGTACTTGCCGCCCTTGTAGTATTCGGTGGCCGCGCAATCGAGGCCGAGGAAGATGTCCTCGCCCGGCTTGTAGCCGGCCTTTTCGATCGAGCGCATGATGAAGCCGAGCGCGTCATCAGCCGACTTGAGGTTGGGGGCGAAGCCGCCTTCGTCGCCGACGGCGGTGTTGTGGCCCTCGGCCGACAGGCCCTTCTTGAGGGTGTGGAAGATTTCCGAACCGATGCGCACGGCGTCGGCCAGGTTTTCCGCACCGACCGGCAGGATCATGAATTCCTGCATGTCGATCGGGTTGTCGGCATGCTCGCCGCCATTGATGATGTTCATCATCGGCACCGGCAGCACGTGGGCGTTGGGGCCGCCGATATAGCGGTAGAACGGCAGTTCGCTCGACTCCGCGGCGGCCTTGGCCACTGCGAGGGACACGCCGAGAATGGCATTGGCGCCGAGGCGCGACTTGTTGGGGGTGCCATCGAGGTCGATCATCGCCTGGTCGACGGCGAGCTGGTCAAGCGCGTCCATGCCCTGGATTTCGTCGAAGATCGCGGTGTTGACGTTCTCGACGGCCTGGGTGACGCCCTTGCCATTGTACTTCTTGCCGCCATCGCGCAGTTCGACGGCTTCGTGCGCGCCGGTCGAAGCGCCCGAGGGAACGGCCGCGCGGCCGAAGCTGCCATCGTCCAACACCACGTCGACTTCAACGGTGGGATTGCCGCGGCTATCATAGATCTGGCGGCCAGTGACGTGGATGATTGAAGACATGGTTGCAGCCCTTCCCGGATGGGTTCTGTCGGTTCGTTGCGCCTCTCCTAGACGTGGGGCGTGACAAGTAAAAGAGGGCGGGGCAAAAAAATGCCGGTTCGCCCGCGTTCCGGCCCGCCGAGCGATTGATCGGCGCCTGTTTTATCGTTAATACGGCAGACGCTTTCCGGAGGAACCATGACCAAGCAGCTTATCAAGCAGGTGGCCCATACCTGCATTTTCGCCCACGACCTCGCCAAGACCGAGGCCTTCTATCGTGACGTGTTCGGGGTTCCCAAGGCGTTCGACTTCAAGCGGGGCGAAGACTGGATCGGCTTCTATCTCGCCCTGGGCACGCGGACCTTCATCGAGGTGTTCCGCAAGGCGGATTCGAGCTTTGCCGAAACCAACCAGATCAACCACATCTGCCTCGAGACCGAGGACCTCGACGGCCTGATCGCCCATGTGCGTGGCCAGGGCATCGATATCACCGACAAGAAGCTGGGCGTCGACGGCACCTGGCAGGCCTGGACCAACGATCCTAATGGCGTGAAGCTGGAAATCTTCCAGTACACCGAGAACAGCCTGCAGTTCAAAGCGCCGGGTAGCGTCTGCCAGGTGACCTGGTAGGCTTATCCCCCAGCCTTGGCGCCGTTGACGGCCGAGTGCTCCGTGCGGTCCTTCTCGGTGACGGCGGCCAGATCAATGATGCGCTGCAGGTTGGCGGCGTGCCGGAACGACGGATCCTGGTTGACACCGGTGCGGACGGCCTCGGTGAAACGCGCATAGTTGGTGGGGGTCGGTTCGACCGCCACCTCCGTCCAGGTCGCGGCCTCGACATCGTCGCCCAGGCAAGTCATGAGCCTGGGCTTGAAATTTGTGTCGGTGACCTCGATGCCGCCCTTTTCACCATAGATGCGCAGGCGCAGGTCATTGAGATGGCCGGAGCCCCAGCGGGTGGCATGGATGGCGGCCATGGCGCCGTTGTCCATCTCCGCCGCCATGACGAAGGTGTCGTTGGCGTCGAGCTCATACTCGCCTACCCGCCCATTCTCGGCCTTCTGGAAGGTCTGCAGGCGGAAGAAGGCGGTGGCGTAGTCCAGCCCGGCCGCATAGGCGGCGAAATCGAGGATATGAATTCCGATATCGCCCAGGACCCCATTGGAGCCATGCTGGGTGCTGAGGCGCCACAGCCAAGTGGGCGAGCTGCGCCAGTCGCCCCAGGCCTTAGACACAAGCCAGCTCTGCAGGTAGCTGGCTTCGATATGCTTGACCTCGCCAATGGCGCCGGACTTGACCAGCTCATGGGCGTACTGCAATTGCGGCACGTTGCGGTAGGTCAGGTTGACCATGTTGATGAGGCTCAGCTGCTCGGCCTTCTCGGTCATTTCCATGGCCCGGCCGTGGTCGGTGGCGAGCGGCTTTTCGCAGAACACATGCTTGCCGGCGTCGAGGATGACCATGGTCGTGGGGTGATGCACCCGGTCCGGGGTGATGTTGGTGACGGCGTCGAACTCTCCCCACTCGAGTGCTTGCTCAAGCGAAGCGAAACCCCGCGGAATGCCGTGCAACTCGCGGAACTGTCCGAGCAACCCTGGATCTGTATCGACGGCCGCGACGATCTCCACGCCATCGATATCCCGGAAACCCTTGACGTGGAGCCGGGCCATACCGCCGGTACCGAGCATGAGCAGGCGCATTGCAGACCCCATCTGTCGCGAAAATCTTCAGGTCCAGCCTAAAGTCATTGGCGACCCAAAGGGTTGCGACGATGTCAGTCTTCGCGCTTGTGGCCGTCGATTTTCTTGTCGGCCATGGTCTTCTCGATGCTCTGCTTGAGCTTTTCCGCCTTGGTGCGACCGAACAGCACGCGGTTCTGCGCGGCCTGGACGTCCTTCTCGGCACGAGCCTTCTGCTTGCGGGCGTTGCGGAGGTTGATGATCTCGGCCATGGCGGGACTCGTCGCGTGTTCGGAGCAGCTATAGCACGAATCTACCCGGCTACCCGTGTTCCGGCGGACGGGCCAGTGCCAGATAGACGCTATCGCACCATTCCTCGCCGAGCAGGAACGTCCGCTCGGCGCGGCCGGTCTCGACGAAGCCAAGCTTTGCCAGCACGGCAAGTGACGGCGTGTTGCGCGGATCGACATCGGCCAGCAGTTCGGTAGCCGTGGTGTTACGGAACGCATGGGTGATGAAGGCTCTGGAGGCTTCTGTGGCGAAGCCCCGGCCCCAGCTGTCCCGGCGGAGCATGAAGCCGAAATCGGGCAGCCGCCCTGCCCCGACATCGCCGATGACCCGCCCCTGATGCTCGATGACGAACTCTTCGCCACCGGCAGCGGTGCGGGCGATCATTCGCTCCAGCCACGGGCGCGTCACCGCGCGGTCCGCGTGTGGCAGCGTCGACCAGTAACGCATGGCAACCGGGTCGGACATGATCTCGAACATGGCGTCGAGATCGTCCATGTGTGGACGCCGGAGCAGCAGGCGCTCCGTGCGGATTTCCATCAAACCAGCCGGCTCTGTTCCATCGCTGCGGCAATGAAGCTGGCAAACAGAGGATGCGGCTCAAACGGCTTGGACTTCAGTTCCGGGTGGAACTGCACGCCGATGAACCACGGATGGTCGGTGCGCTCGACGATCTCGGGCAGCTTGCCATCGGGCGAGACGCCCGAGAACAGCAGGCCGTTCTTTTCCAGCAGCTTGCGATAGTCCATGTTCACCTCATAGCGGTGACGATGGCGCTCGGAGATGCGGGTGGTGCCATAGATATCGGCAACACGAGAACCACGGGTGAGCTGGGCCGGATAGGCGCCAAGGCGCATGGTGCCGCCGAGGTCGCCTTCGCTGGCGCGCTTTTCGGTGTCGTTGCCCTTAACCCACTCGGTCATCATGCCGACGATCGGCTCCTTGGTGGGACCGAACTCCGTGGAGGACGCATTCTTGATGCCGGCGGTGTTGCGGGCCGCCTCGACACAGGCCATCTGCATGCCGAAGCAGATGCCGAAATAGGGCACGTCCTTGACGCGGGCGAAGCGGGCGGCCTCGATCTTGCCGGCGGAACCGCGCTCGCCGAAGCCGCCGGGCACCAGGATGCCGTGGACATGTTCGAGATAGGGCGCCGGATCGTCGCGCTCAAACACCTCGCTGTCGATCCACTGCAGGTTGACCTTGACCTTGTTGGCGATGCCGCCGTGGGTCAGGGCTTCCGAGAGCGACTTGTAGGCGTCCTTGAGGCCCGTATATTTGCCGACGATGGCGATGTTCACCTCGCCCTCAGGATTGTGGAGGCGGGTAGAAACGTCCTGCCAAGCCGTCAGGTCAGGCTCGGGTGCGTCCTTGATACCGAAGGCGGCGAGGACTTCGCGATCCAGCCCTTCCTTGTGATAGGCCAGCGGCACGTCATAGATCGAGCCGACATCGAGGCCCTGGATGACGGCGCTTTCGCGCACGTTGCAGAACAGGCTGAGCTTCTTCCTTTCGCCCTCGGGAATCGGACGGTCGCTGCGGACCAGCAGAATGTCGGGCGCGATACCGATGGAGCGGAGCTCCTTGACCGAGTGCTGCGTCGGCTTGGTCTTGAGTTCGCCGGCCGAGGGAATGTAGGGCATCAACGTGAGATGCAGGTAGCAGGTGTCGCCGCGCGGCAGGTCGTTGCCCAGCTGGCGGATGGCTTCGAAGAACGGGAGCCCCTCGATATCGCCGACCGTGCCGCCGATTTCGACCAGCACGAAGTCGAACTCGTCATTACCTTCGAGGACGAAATTCTTGATGGCATCGGTGACGTGAGGAATGACCTGCACCGTGGCGCCCAGATATTCGCCGCGGCGTTCCTTGGCCAGGATGTCGGAATAGATGCGGCCGGTGGTGATGTTGTCGCGCTTGGTGGCGGCGCGGCCAGTGAAGCGCTCGTAGTGCCCCAGGTCCAGATCGGTCTCGGCGCCGTCGTCGGTGACGAAGACCTCGCCGTGCTGGGTGGGCGACATGGTGCCCGGGTCAATGTTGAGATAGGGGTCGAGTTTCCTCAGGCGGACCTTGTAGCCGCGCGCTTGCAGGACCGCGCCTAGCGCCGCCGATGCAAGACCTTTACCCAATGAGGAGACCACGCCTCCGGTGATGAATACGTACCGAGCCATGGGCGTTCACCTTAATCACATCGTCGTCGATTCGTAGAGCCAAGCAACCGCTCTACACAAAAAGAAGAAGGGGATGTTTCCATCCCCCTCTTTGGTTCGCCTTGCGGCGGTCAGTTGGTCGCCGGAGCGGCCGGCGTTTCGGCCGGGGTCTCCGCCGGAGCCTCGGGCACCGGCAGGCCGGTCGACGCTTCGGGGGTCGCAGCGGGTGCGACCTCGGCGGCGGGAGCCGTATCGGTGGCCGCCGGAGTGGTCTCGGTGGTGGGCACCGGCAGATCGGATACCGGAGCTTCGGGCTGCAAAGCGTTCAGCGCGTCCAGGACATTGGTCGGCGTGGTGCCGTCTTCAGTCGTGGTGGCGCCCTCCAGAATGCCCGAAGTGCCGCGATCAAGCTCGGAAAGGACGGTGAGGCCAATGGCCGTGGCGAAGAACAGCGTCGCCAGAATCGCCGTGGTGCGGGTGAGCAGGTTGGCCGAGCCGCGCGCGGTCATGAACCCACCGCCGCCGCCGCCAATGCCCAACGCGCCGCCCTCGGAGCGCTGCAGCAGGATGACTGCAATCAGCGCCAGGACGATCAGCAAATAGGCCACAATCAGGACGTTCGCCATCGTGTCTCAGTCTATTAGGTCTAGCAAAAGATGGCGCGTCTTACACGCCTAGCGTCGCAAATGCCAGAGGTTCGGCATGAATTCTACTGTGGCGGCCACCTGACGGCGGGTTCCGCGCTTCCGGTGCTAACGTATGTGGACATACGCTCCGCTCCGGTTGTCGAAACCACCGTCATTTGACTCGCCGCAGCAAATTCGGGTGAGCAGCTACACGGCTGAGATAATAGTCGCGAAGTCCTTTGCCAAGAGGCTGGCGCCCCCCACCAGCCCGCCATTGACGTTATCGATAGCAAGGATTTCGCGGGCATTCTGCGGCTTCAGCGATCCACCATAGAGAATCTGGATAACCAGCCCCTTGTCGCCAAAGCGGTCGACAAGCTGGCGGCGGATCGAATTGTGCATATGGGCGATATCGTCATTGCTCGGCGTGCGGCCTGTGCCGATGGCCCAGATGGGTTCATAGGCCACGACGACATCGTGCTGACCGGCAGCATCGGGAATGGAGCCCGCGAGCTGGGTGGCAACTACGGAATCGGCATTGCCACCGTCCCGGTCCGCTTCGCTCTCGCCGACACAGATGATCGGCTTGAGGCCAGCGCCGATAGCCGCTTCCGCCTTGGCTCGTACCAGATCATCGGTTTCGCCATGCGCGGCGCGGCGCTCGGAGTGGCCCACGATCACATATTGGGCACCGGCATCTGCCAGCATGCCGGCCGAAATGTCGCCGGTATGGGCGCCCGACGCACCCGGATGGCAATCCTGGCCGCCGGCCAGAATGCCTGACGTCGCGCCCTGCCGCGCAACTGCTGCCAGGATCGTCGCAGGAGGGCAGATAACAACCAGGGCACGCGGTGCCTCGCCGGTCGTCATCATTCCGGCGAGGGCGGTCAGCTCGTCCAGCGACGCCCTCAGGCCATTCATTTTCCAGTTCCCGGCGATCAGCGGCGTTATTGTCGTTGTCACTCTTTAGCTCCTGCTGCCTCTTGCACCGGGGGAAGGATTGCCCTAACCCGGCTTGTCAAAATGGATTACTAGTGCGCTCCCGCTAACGCGGTAAAGCCTGGTGTTGCCCAACGGGAACGTCTCAGATGCTCGATAGTTTGCGTGTTTTTGCAAAATCCTGGCCCGGCAAGGTCATGGGCGCTTGTCTCCTGGTGGGTCTGGCAGGCTTTGGCATCAACAATGTCATAACCGATCTGGGCAGCAACACTGTGGCGCGCGTCGGCAACGAGGAAATCAATTCACGCGAGTTCCTGCGCGCCTATCAGGGCCAGTTGAACGAAGTGGCGCAGCAGCTCGGTTCGGTCCCCACGGCCGCCGACGCGGTCAATCTCGGTATTCCCTCGATGGTGCTGCAGAACCTGGCGCAGGATGCCGCGCTCAACCAGTTCGCCCGCGACTTCGGCCTCGGCGTGTCCCAGCAGAAACTGAGCGAGATGCTGCGCGAGGATCCGTCATTCCAGAACGCCCTCGGCGCATTCAGCCCCGACAGCTTCCGGCAGGTGCTGCAGATGAGCGGGCTGACCGAAGCTGAATATTTCGAGGACCAGAGCGATGCGGCGCGCCGCCAGCAGCTCGTCCTGAGCCTGTTCGGTGATACCCAGCTGCCCACGACCGCCTCCAGCCTTATCAACCGCTATGTGGCCGACCAGCGCACGATCGAATATTTCGCCCTGGGCGAGACCAATGTCGAGACGCCGGCCGAACCGACTGAAGAAGAGCTTGCCGCCTATCTGGCCGAACACCAGGCGGAGTTCCGCACTGTCGAGACCCGCAACGTGCAGATGCTGCGCCTCTCGGCAGCGGAGCTGGCGCAGGGCAAGACCATTTCGGACGATGCGATCGCTGCGGAATTCGAGCGCACCAAGGCCACCCTGACCAAGGCCGAGCGCCGCACCATCCAGCAGGTCGTGCTTAATGCCGAGCAGGTTGCGGCCTTTGAAGCCGGCCTTGCCGCCGGCACTCCGTTTGAAACGCTGGTGACCGAAGCGGGTGTTACGCCCACCGATCTCGGCACGCTGGCGCAGGCCGACATCAATGATGCCGGGCTCGCGACCGCGGCATTCGGACTGGCCGAAGGCGGCTTCGTCGTCATCGACGGCGTGGCCGGCAAGCGTGCGGTGCATGTTTCAGCCATCGAGGCTGGCGGCGTTCCCGCCCTGGCAGACGTACGCGACCAGATCACCGATAGCCTGGCACTGGCCGAGGCGCGCGATGAGCTCGCCCAGGCGCAGGACGATATCGAGGAACTGCGCGCCGCGTTCATTCCGCTGACCGAGATCGCCGAGCGCATTGGCCTTGACCTCTATGAGGCTGACGTGACTGCCGGCGGGACCGAGCTGAGCGTCATTCCAGATCTTGCTGCCGAGGACACCCCGCGGGTTGCCCAGGCCATCTTCAAGGCCGAAGAGGGCGCGCTGACGGCCGCCATTCCGCTGGCCGGCAACGCCAACCTGTGGTTCGACCTCAACGCCATCGAACCGGCACGCGACCAGACGCTGGATGAGGTGCGTGACGACCTCGCCGAAACGCTGACAGCCGAGCGCATCAACGATGCCATCCTTGCCGCCCAGGCGGATGCCGTGACGCGCCTCGACAACGGCGAAGCGCTGGCCGATGTCGCGGCATCCTTCAACGTTTTCCCACAGATCAGCGCGCCGTTCAGCCGCTTCGGTTCGGAAGACGGCACGATCGATGGCGCGGTGGCCTCGGCTGCCTTTGCCGGCGATGCGACCCATCACGGTTCGGCCGTCAGCCAGGGGGGCGAGTTCATCGTCTTCCAGGTGACCGACCTTACCGAGGCGGATGGTCCGCTGGAGCAGGCGGCCAGTGCCAGCCTCGAGAACGAGGCACGCATCGGCATCTATGGCGACTTCGTCGCCGCCATCAGGGACGACGCGCGCATGGTCATCAACCAGCAGACCCTGCAGCAGGTGCTGGCTCTCAATACCGGCCTGTAATCGACGGGCCGGGCTTCACCCCAAACTGGACACCACAACGATGGGCGACGACTTCTATCAGCGCTTCTCCGAGCAATACGATGCTGGAAAGTCGCAGATCGTCTGGCGTCGCATCGTGGCGGACCTCGAGACACCGGTCGGGACCTATCTGAAGCTGGCGCAGGGGCGGAAGAACACCTTCCTGCTTGAATCGGTGCAGGATGGGACGACGCGCGGCCGCTACTCCATCATCGGCAGCCAGCCCGACGTGATCCTCAAGGTCGATGCCGGACAGGCCTCGATCAACCGATCGGCCCAGATCAACGACGCCAGCTTCGAGCCCCTGCCCGAGCTGCCACTGGACGCCCTGCGCAACCTGGTCGCCGACAGCAAGATCGACGTACCGCCCGGCCTGCCGCCACAGTCGGCCGGGGTCTATGGCTTCCTGGGCTACGAGATGGTCCGCTACATGGAAGTGCTGCCCGACAGCAATCCGGACCATTTGCAGACGCCGGAAGCCGTGCTGATGCGACCTTCGCTGCTGGCTATCTTCGATACGCTCAAGGATGAGCTCTACCTGACGGCGCCGGTCTATGTGCGGGCAGGCGTTTCGGCAAAGCAGGCCTATGAGGCGGCCGAGGCGCGGATCGACGACGCCATCGGCCGGCTGGGCCGGGCGCTACCGACGGCTCCCGCCCTGCCCGATCTCGAATCCATTGCCGTCACCAGCAATACGTCGAAAGACGAATATTTCGGCATGGTGGCCAAGGCCAAGGATTACATCACGGCCGGGGATATCTTCCAGGTGGTGCTGAGCCAGCGCTTCGAGGCTGAATTCACCCTGCCTCCAACGGCGCTTTATCGGGCGCTGCGCCGCACCAATCCCAGCCCCTACATGTACTTCCTCGATTTCGGCGACTTTGCAGTTGCCGGATCGAGCCCGGAAATCCTGGTGCGGGTGCAGGACGGCGAGGTGACTATCCGACCGATCGCCGGGACCCGCAAGCGCGGCTCGACGCCGACGCGGGACCAGGAACTGGCGGCGGAACTGCTGGCCGATCCCAAGGAACTGGCCGAACACCTGATGCTGCTCGATCTCGGCCGCAACGATGTGGGGCGGGTGGCCAAGACCGGCACGGTCAGGGTCACCGACAAGTTCTTCCTCGAATACTATTCGCATGTGATGCACATCGTTTCCAACGTCGTTGGCGTGCTCGATCCGAAATACGACTTCGTCGATGCGTTGTCGGCAGGCTTTCCCGCGGGGACGGTTTCGGGTGCACCCAAAGTACGGGCGATGGAGATCATCGACGAGCTGGAGAAGTCGCGCCGCGGCATCTATGGCGGCTGCGTGGGCTATTTCGGCGCCGATGGCACCATGGACACCTGCATCGTGCTGCGCACCGCCATCATCAAGGACGGCAAGCTCTTCGTGCAGGCCGGCGCTGGCATCGTCGCCGACAGCCAGCCGGAACTCGAGCAGATGGAATGCGAAAACAAGGCGCGCGCCCTTTTCAGCGCTGCCGAGGAAGCGCTACGCTATGCCGGCGAGGCGAGGATCGGGCAATGAGCAGCGAACGGGTAGCAGCTTTTGTGCGCCTCCTGGATGAGGGCACAGATGTTTGTCGGCCCGTTGACCTCGAGGCAATTGGCCCCGGCATCTTCCGCATAGTCGGGACTCACGACGATGACGAGAAGTGGGAATTTGAACCGGGAGACACTGTTAGTCTCATCGATCACACCACACCCAGCGGGACACATATAAAGCTGATCACGGCCGGTAGCCGTGACGGAGTGAGTAATGACCAAGACGCTCGTCATCGATAACTACGACAGCTTTACCTACAACCTCGTCCATTTCCTGGGCGAGCTGGGCGCCGATATCACGGTGCACCGTAACGACAAGATCACCCTCGATGAAATTGCCGCCATGGCGCCGGAGGCCATCGTGCTGTCGCCCGGCCCCTGCACGCCCAACGAGGCGGGCATCTGCCTTGCGCTGATCGACCGCTTCAAGGCCGAAATGCCGATCCTGGGCGTATGCCTGGGGCATCAGGCGATCGGCCAGGCCATGGGCGGGGAAGTGATCCGCGCGCCGCATCTGGTGCATGGCAAGACGAGCAAGATCCATCACAGCGGCAAGGGGCTGTTCCGCGGCCTCAACAATGATTTCGAGGCGACGCGCTACCATTCGCTGATCGTCAAGCAGGATACCCTGCCGGACATGCTTGAAGTGACCGCCACGACCGATGGCGGCCTTATCATGGGCATGCAGCACAAGAGCCTGCCGGTGCATGGCGTGCAGTTCCATCCCGAGAGCATTGCCAGCGAGAATGGCCATGCGCTGCTGCAGAACTTCCTGAACCTGGCCCGCGACTTCAATCAGAAGCGAGCCGCCTGATGGATATCAAGGCAGCACTGCACAAGATCGCCGATCGCAAGGATCTGACCGGCGAGGAAATGCGCGGCGTCATGCGCATCATCATGGCTGGCGAAGCCACACCCAGCCAGATCGGCGCCTTCCTCATGGGCATGCGTATCAAGGGCGAAACCGTGGGCGAAATCGCCGCGGCCGTCTCGATCCTGCGCGAGCAAATGGTGACCGTCGAGGCGCCCGAGCATGCCATCGACATTGTCGGCACCGGCGGCGATGGCGGCGGCACGCTCAATATTTCGACGGCCAGCGCCTTCGTGGTGGCGGCCGCCGGGGTCCCGGTCGCCAAGCATGGCAACCGAGCGCTGTCGTCCAAATCCGGCGCCTCGCAGGTGCTGGAAGCGCTGGGCGTCAAGCTCGACCTGACGCCCGCGGAAATCTCGCACAATATCGATGAAGTCGGCATCGGCTTCATGTTCGCGCCGAGCCACCATCCTGCGATGCGCCATGTCGGACCATCGCGCGCCGAAATGGGCGTACGGACCATGTTCAACCTGCTTGGGCCGCAATCCAACCCGGCCGGCGTTCGCCGCTACATGCTGGGTGTCTATGCGCAAGAATGGGTCGAGCCGGTCGCGGCCGCCCTGCTCGCCAATCGCGCCATCAAGGCCTGGGTGGTGCATGGCAGCGACGGGCTGGACGAGATCACTGTCACCGGGCCCAGCTTCGTCGCCCAGATCGCCAATGGCGACTTGCGCAGCTTCGAGGTAAGCCCGGAACAGGCGGGACTCAAGACCTACGACGCCAAGGACCTGCTCGGCGCCGATCCGGCATATAACGCACGGGCCATTCACGCGCTGTTCGATGGGGCTCCTGGGGCCTATCGCGATATCGTGCTGCTCAACTCCGCTGCGGCGCTGATCGTGGCTGACAAGGTTGCCGACCTGCGCGAAGGCGCCGAGATTGCAGCCAGCATCATCGACAGCGGCAAGGCCAGGGAAACACTCGCCCGCCTCGTGGCGGTTTCGAACGGACGCGACCTATGAGCGACATTCTCCAACAGATCGAAGCCTACAAGCGCGAGGAAATAGCTGCAGCCAAAGCCATGCGGCCCTGGGCCGAAGTGGTAGCGCAGGCGCATGACCAGCCGCCGACCCGCGGCTTCATCCGGTCCATCAAGGCCAAGCGGGCCAAGGGGCACTATGCGCTGATCGCCGAGGTGAAGAAGGCCAGCCCGTCGAAAGGACTGATCCGCGCCGATTTCAACCCGGCCGAAATCGCCCGCTCCTACGAGACGGCCGGCGCGGCATGCCTTTCGGTACTCACCGACCGCCCGAGCTTCCAGGGTTCGCCGAGCTACCTGATCGAGGCACGCGCGGCGACCCAGTTGCCAGTGCTGCGCAAGGACTTCCTGTTCGAGACCTACCAGGTGGCCGAGGCCCGTGCATGGGGCGCCGACTGCATCCTGATCATCCTCGCCGCCGTGGGCGACGACGTGGCGCGGTATCTGCTCGACGCCGCCGAAGAGTGGAAGATGGATGCGCTGGTGGAAGTGCATGACCAGCTCGAGCTGGACCGTGCGCTGGCGCTGGACGCCAAGTTCATCGGCATCAACAACCGCAACCTGCGCACCTTCGAGACGACGCTGGAAACCTCGATCCGCCTCGCCGTCGGCGTGCCGCAGGACACGCTGCTGGTCAGTGAAAGCGGTATCGTCACCCATGACGACGTGCGCAAGCTCGATCGCGATTCCGGCATCGGCACCTTCCTCGTCGGCGAGAGCCTGATGCGACAGGACGACGTCGTCGCGGCCACGCGCGCCTTGCTGATGGGCGCCCCCCAGGCCGCGAGCTGATGACCCAGGGGCTGACCCACCTCAACGCCAAGGGCGAGGCCCACATCGTCGATATCGGCGACAAGGCGGTGACCCGTCGCCGCGCCGTGGCGCAGGCGCGGATCGTGGCCCAGCCGGCAACCGTCGCCACCATCATGGGCGGCGGGTTGAAAAAGGGCGACGCCCTGGCTGTGGCGAGGATCGCCGGCATCATGGCTGCCAAGAAGACAAGTGAGCTCATCCCGCTCTGCCATCCGATTGCCCTGACCAAGGTCAGTGTCGACATCGAGGCTGACGGCGATGCGGCAATCCTGATCCGGGCGAGTGCCGAAACCACGGGACAGACCGGCGTCGAGATGGAAGCACTGGTGGCCGCTTCGACCGCCGCGCTGACGCTCTATGACATGGCCAAGGCCATCGACCGCGGCATGACCATTACGGACATGTGCCTGCTCGAGAAATCCGGCGGAAAATCGGGCGACTTTTCCCGATGAGCTTGCTTCCGGTCGAAGACGCCATAGCGGCGATACTCGCCCGCGTGCCCGCCCCCAGCGCTGAGACCGTGCCGCTGGCAGAGGCTGCTGGACGCGTGCTGCTGCACACGCTGCTGGCCACTCATGACCAGCCGCCGTTCAGTTCCAGCGCCATGGATGGCTATGCCATGCGGGCTGCCGATGTGGTCGACGGGCACCGCCTGCAGATCATAGGCACCTCGCAGGCCGGCGCGGGATTTGGCGGTCGTGTCGAGGCGGGCCAGGCGGTGCGCATCTTTACCGGGGCGCCGCTGCCTGCCGGCGCCGACACGGTCATCATGCAGGAAGAAGCCGTTGCCGATAGCGGCTATGTGTCTTTCACCGCGCCGGCCCGGCAAGGTCATAGCGTGCGGAAGCTGGGCAACGATTTCACGCATGGCCAGAGCCTGATCGAGGCAGGCACGCGACTGACGCCGATGCAGCTGGCAGTGGCCGCTGCGGCCAACGCGGCTACGCTTGGAGTAGCCCGGCGTCCCGACATAGCCCTCCTGGCCACCGGGGATGAACTGGTGCTGCCCGGGGCAACGCTGGGCGCCGACCAGATCGTCGCCTCCAACAGCTTTGGCTTGCAGCCGCTGCTTGCGCCCTATGCCCAAGATATCAAGGACCATGGCATCGCCCGCGATGATCGCGACATGCTGGCCGGCAAGCTGGCCCATATCTTCGCCAGTGCGCCCGACATCCTCATCACCACCGGGGGCGCCAGCGTGGGCGACCACGATATCGTGCAGGAGATCCTGCTCGAACAGGGCGTCACGCTCGACTTCTGGAAGATCAACATGCGGCCCGGCAAGCCGCTGATGTTCGGAACCCGCGGCAGGACACTGGTGTTCGGCCTGCCCGGAAATCCGGTTTCGGCGATGGTCACGGCCATCGTGTTCATCAAACCCGCCCTGCGCCGCTGGCTTGGCTATGATCAGGCCTCGAGCTGGCGCCTGCCGCTGGCCGGCCCGACGCCGGCAAACACGGCGCGGCGTCACTTCATGCGGGCCCAACTCGTGCACACGTCGACCGGTCCGGAAGTGCTGCCGATCGCCCAGACCGATAGCGGGCACACCTCGTCCATGGCGCATGCTGATATGCTGATCGTTCAGCCCGAGCACGATCCCGGCCAATTGCCCGGCACGATTGTCGAAGCCATTCCGGTGGACGCTTTCTGATAGTGCAATGAGCCGGAAGGCTACGTCCTCCACGGAGATATTGCAGAACATAACTGGAACACGTATAGTCGTTCTGCCTATGTTCCGATTCTCTCCCCGAGGGGCCCAATGCTGACGCGCAAACAACACGAGCTGCTGATGTTCATCCACGAACGGATGAAGGAAAGCGGCATCCCGCCATCATTTGATGAGATGAAGGATGCGCTCGACCTTGCATCCAAGTCAGGCATTCACCGGCTGATTACAGCCCTCGAGGAGCGCGGCTTCATCCGCCGCCTGCCCAACCGGGCGAGAGCACTCGAAGTGGTCAAGCTGCCTGATTCGATGAACCCCTCGCTGGGCGGCCGTAAGGTGCGCTTTGAGCCGTCGGTCATCGAGGGGAACCTCGGCAAGGTGGCCTCGCCGCCGTCCCGCATCTCTGCCGCTGAGGACTATGTACGGCCGATTGCCATCCCGGTCATGGGACGTATCGCCGCCGGTACGCCGATCGAGGCGATCCAGACCCATTCCCATACCATCATGGTCCCGCCCGAAATGCTTGGTGCCGGCGAGCATTACGCGCTCGAAGTGCGCGGCGATTCGATGATCGACGCCGGCATTTTCGACGGTGATACGGTGCTCATCAAGAAGCAGGATCAGGCCTCGACCGGCGAAATCATCGTCGCTCTCGTGGATGATGAAGAAGCGACCCTCAAGCGCCTGCGGCGCAAGGGAAACACGGTCGCGCTCGAAGCGGCCAATCCGGCCTACGAGACGCGCATCTTTCCGCCTGATCGGGTGAAGGTGCAGGGGCGCCTGGTCGGCCTGCTGCGGAAATACTGATGCGCGCCGCCCTGCTTCTGATCGGATGGGTTGCATTATTGGGTGGCTCGGCGATTGCCCAGGAAGCGAGCATTCGGGAGACCCGATGCTGGGCTGGTGACGTGACGTTTTCTGCAGGTCTGGGCATCGGCGTGGGCGATGGGGTCGCGATTTGCGAACCGGGGAGCGGCTGGGCGGCGAAGGCGGATGCGCAGGTTGCCGGTTGCCTGCTCGAAGGCGAATTGTCGTCGGTTGGCGCCGTGGTCGGCATCCGGAACAATGACCGACTGCTGCTGCAATGTGACGGCAGTGGGCGCTGGGTGACGATCGACAGTAGTACAGAGGGCTAGCGCTCGGCGGTGTTTCTGGCGGTGGACAAGGCAGTTTGGGACAGCGTCCAGCGGGCGCTGTCCTTTTGGTTTGAATGGATCCCAAGGCCGGTCCTGGCGCGTGCAGACGGGGACCGATGCCGCCAGGTCCGGCAAACTATCGTTGTCTTCCGGGTACTTACCCTTATGAAGGAATCAATAAAATCGGCAGGTCGGCAAACTGTTGCTGCTGCAGACCCTTGCGGAATGGCGGCCGCCGTGCCAAATAGGGGTATACGTTTTCAGCCTAAGTCGGCTGCCTGCTGCCGGTCCGCCGGTCCGTGGCTTCCTTCTCGATCATGCGAACGTTATGTCTCCGTGGCATGTTGCCATCGGGTAAACCGCTCGAAGCGAGCAAAGGAAAACTATCATGGCCCTCATCACCGGCACCGTGAAATTCTTCAACACCACCAAGGGCTTCGGCTTCATTTCGCCTGAAAATGGCGGTAAGGATGCCTTCGTCCACATCTCCGCCGTTCAGCGTTCGGGCCTGCAGGGTCTCTACGAGAACGACAAGGTGACCTACGAGCTCGAGACCGGCCGTGACGGCAAGGAATCGGCGACCAACCTGACGCTGCTCTAGGCTTCAGTCAGAAATAGAGAGCGCGCTCCGGCGCTGCTCGCAAAAGGGCCACCGCTGAAAATGCGGTGGCCTTTCTGTTTCTACTTCCTGAGAACCGTCATCGCGATCAAACGCCCGATGCCAAGGCCGACAGCAGCTCCCAGCGCGATGATGACGAACCGCGAGACGAAGTTCGCCTCGTCGGCGGAAACAGGTCGACACTGGCCCCAATGATCAACGCTATGGTCACCCAATCGCCGACCGGACGGCCGCGGAAACTGCTGCCATGTCATCACCCAAACCGCTGGCAGGCAACACACACCGCCACGGCGCTACACAAACGTGAAAGGCCCGCAC
Source organism: Devosia sp. (assembly GCA_049647065.1). Classification (GTDB taxonomy): domain Bacteria; phylum Pseudomonadota; class Alphaproteobacteria; order Rhizobiales; family Devosiaceae; genus Devosia. The sequence continues at coordinate 28,405 of JBARWY010000029.1, forward strand.
CGGGTGCGGGCCTTTCCAACATTATTGAGCGATCAGTGATTGTCGCGGGGGATGCCGTTATTCTGGGCGATGCGCTGGTATTTCTCGGCGGGCTTCAGAATGGCGCCTTCGCCGAGCTGACCGACGATGCCGCGCTGGATTTCCTGCCAGGGCGTCTGGTGCCTGGGGTACTTATAGCCGCCCGCAGCTTCCAGATCGGCCCGGCGGCTGGCGATTTCCGCGTCCGAGATCAGGATATTGGCCGAGCCTGTGTTGAGATCGATGCGTACCCGATCACCGGTCTTGAGGATGGCGAGGTTGCCCCCGGCCGCAGCTTCGGGCGAGGCATTGAGGATCGAGGGTGAGCCCGACGTGCCGGATTGGCGGCCATCGCCAATGCAGGCCAGGGCATGGATGCCCTTCTTGATCAGATAGGCCGGCGGCCGCATGTTGACCACCTCGGCAGCCCCCGGATAGCCGATCGGGCCGGCGCCGCGCATGAACAGCAGCGTGTTCTCATCGATCTCCAGCGACGGATCGTCGATCCGATGGTGGTAGTCCTCGGGACCATCGAATACCACGGCCTTGCCCTCGAATGCACCGGGGCTGGCGGGGTTGTTGAGGTAGCGGTCGCGGAACTCGGAAGAGATCACGCTGGTCTTCATGATGGCGTTGTCGAACAGGTTGCCGCGCAGCACCAGGAACCCGGCCTCGGCCTTGAGCGGATTGTCGAACGAGCGGATGACCTTGTCGTCCTGGATGGTGGTGGAACGGCAGTTCTCGCCAATGGTCTTGCCGTTGACGGTGGGCGCGTTCTCGCGGATCAGGCCCTGCTTCATCAACTCGTTGACCACGGCCGGCACACCACCGGCATGGTAGAAGTCCTCGCCCAGATATTCGCCAGCCGGCTGCATGTTGACCAGCAGCGGCACCTTGTGGCCATAGGTCTGGAAATCCTGCAGCTCCAGTTCCACGCCGATATGCTTGGCAATGGCCTGGATGTGGATCGGGGCGTTGGTCGAACCGCCAATGGCAGAGTTGACCACAATGGTATTGATGAAGTTGTCCTTGGTCATGATGTCGGAGGGCTTGAGGTCCTCATGCACCATGTCCACGATGCGCTTGCCGGTGCGATAGGCCATTTCCTGGCGGTCGCGATAGGGCGCCGGAATGGCGGCCGAGCCGGGCAATTGCATGCCAAGCGACTCAGCCAGCGAGTTCATGGTCGAAGCCGTGCCCATGGTGTTGCAGAAGCCGGTAGACGGCGCGGACGACGCCACCAGCTCGATGAACTGGGCGTAGTCGATCTCGCCGGCTGCCATCATCTGGCGGGCCTTCCACACGATGGTGCCCGAACCGGTCCGCTCGCCCTTGTGCCAGCCATTGAGCATCGGTCCCACCGACAGCGCGATGGCGGGAATATTGACGGTCGCGGCGCCCATCAGCATGGCAGGCGTGGTCTTGTCACAGCCGATGGTCAGCACGACGCCGTCGAGCGGATAGCCGTAGAGGACCTCAACGAGGCCAAGATAGGCCAGGTTGCGGTCGAGACCCGCCGTGGGGCGCTTGCCCGTTTCCTGGATCGGATGCACGGGGAATTCTATGGCGATACCACCGGCTTCGCGGATGCCTTCGCGGACGCGCTCGGCCAGCACGATGTGGTGACGGTTGCAGGGCGACAGGTCCGATCCCGTCTGAGCGATACCGATGATGGGCTTGCCCGACTGCAGTTCCTCGCGCGACACGCCGAAATTCATGTAGCGCTCAAGGTAGAGCGCGGTCATGTCCGGGTTATCGGGATTGTCAAACCAGGCGCGCGAGCGCAGCTTCGTGGGCGCCTCGCCGTGGCCATTGCCTGCAGTCATGTCATGTTCCTCTTGGATCCGCGGGCGCAATATGCCCGAGGTTTGGAGCCGTTCTAACATGGCTTACGCCAGAGTGAAGGCGATTCCGAGGAAAAAATCATACAAATGAGAACCGGGGCTCTGGATATTCCCCGACGCTCTGAAAATCTTACCAGACGAGGGGACCGGAGCGCCCGAGACGGGCTGTTGTGCAGCACAGAATCGGGCTGGCTGAAACGGGCGTCAGCCATTAGGGTCGCGCCGCGTCAGGCCTGCCGCCGGTGAGGAATATTCGTGGCTGAATTTGTAGACTGGGTTGCCGTCGACTGGGGCACTTCCAACCTTCGCGCCTGGGGTATCGGCCCCAATGGCGCGGTTGCGTTCGAGAAGACCTCCCCCAAGGGCATGGGCTAGCTGACGCGCGAGCAGTTTCCCGGCGCGCTGACCGAATTGCTGGATGGCGTAGCCCCTGCCCGTTCCGGCGCGCTCGACGTGCTGATCTGCGGCATGGCGGGTGCGCGGCAGGGTTGGCTCGAAGCGCCCTATCTCGAGGCGCCAACTGACCTGCGGGGCCTGCTCGATGGCGCTGTGCGACCGGCGATGCCCGATGGGCGAATCGCCGCTGCCATCCTGCCCGGCGTCTGCCAGAAGGCCGGCTCCGACAACGTGATGCGGGGCGAAGAAACCCAGTTGCTGGGCCTGGCTGCGCTTACGCCTGGCTTCTCGGGAGTCGTCTGCATGCCGGGCACCCATTCGAAATGGGCGCAACTTTCCGGCACGCGGATCGAGCGCTTCTCTACGGCGATGACCGGGGAGATGTTCGAGGTACTGCGCACCCATTCGGTGTTGCGCCACTCGTTCAATGGCGACCTGGATGGCCCTGGCCGTGCCGAGGGCTTTTCCGTGGGAGCCGCGGCAGGCCTCGAGCATCCCGAGCAATTGCTTGGCACCCTGTTCCAGGTGCGGGCCAGTTCGCTGCTGTCCGGCCGCCAGCCCGACTGGTGCGCGGGCTACCTCTCAGGCCTGCTGATCGGAACCGAGATCGGCAGCAACCGTCATCTGATCGGCGAGCAGGCCGTGCCATTGATCGGATCGCCAGCCCTCTGCGCCCTCTATGCGCAGGTGCTTGGCATGATCGGCGCCAAAGGCGAGCCCAAGGACGCAACCCAAATCGTGCTGGCCGGCCTCAAGGCCGCGCGCAGCTTTTCCGCCTAGAGCGCCTTCACTTCCCGGGGCGCAACCAAGACAATACCTGGAGTTCATATCGATGGACCATCGCCACATCATCGCCATCCTGCGTGGCATCACGCCTCCCGAGACGGTGGACGTCTGCAAGGCACTCATCGCCGCCGGCATTACCATGATCGAAGTGCCGCTCAATTCGCCGGACGCACTCACCAGCATCGCACTGGCATCCAACACGCTGGGCGATGAAGCCGCCATTGGCGCGGGCACGGTGCTGAGCAAGAAGCATGTCTGGGCCGTTTCGGATGCAGGTGGCACATTCATCGTATCGCCCGACACCAACAAGCAGGTGATCGAGGAAACGGTGCGGCTGCAGATGCTGTCCTATCCCGGTGTGTTTACCCCCACCGACGCCTTCCGCGCCATCAAGGCCGGCGCCACGGGGCTCAAATTCTTCCCCGCCGAGGTATTGGGCCCCAAGGGGATCAAGGCCATCAAGGCGGTGCTGCCGCCGGAGCTGCCGGTCTATGCCGTTGGTGGCGCCAACCCCGATAATTTCGGCGAGTACTTCGCCGCCGGTTGTACCGGCTTCGGCCTCGGGACCTACATTTACAAGCCCGGCATGGACGCCGGTCAGGTTGCCGAACGCGCAGCCACGGCTGTTGCGGCCTATGACGCAGGGAAAGCCCAATGAGACAGACAGCGCGTCTCCTGGTCGACAGCCAGTGTGCCCTGGGCGAAGGCCCGATCTGGCATGCAGGCCGCCAGCAACTGTTCTTCTTCGACATCAACGAACAGACGCTGTTCGCAGTCACGGCAGGCGGCGAGATCGCCGACAGCTGGCTGTTCAACGAAACCATTGCGGCCGCCGCTGTTGTCGACGACCACACGCTGGTGCTGGCAACCGATACCGGCCTCAAGGAATTCGACCTGGCGACCGCGGGCATGAACCGCATCAACGAGATCGAAGCGGACAATCCCATTACCCGGACCAATGACAGCCGGGTGCACCCATCGGGCGCCTTCTGGATCGGCACGATGACGCGTAGCGAGGAAGAGGCGCCGGTCGGTTCGGTCTATCACTATCGCGCCGGTACGCTGACCACGCTCAAGTCGGGCATCAAGATTCCCAACGCCACCTGCTTCTCGCCCGATGGGCGCACGGCCTACTGGACCGATACCCCGACCAAACAGATCCTCAAGGTCGCAACCGATCCGGCGAACGGCCTACCGGTGGGCGAATGGACTTTGTTCGCCGATGTGTCGGAAGGCCGCGGCTACCCGGACGGCGCCGTCGTCGATAGCGAAGGCTACCTGTGGAACGCCAAATGGGGCGGCTCCTGCGTGGTGCGCCATGCGCCGGACGGTTCGATCGACCGAATCGTCGAAGTGCCCGTGAGCCAGGTCACCTGCCCCGCTTTCGGCGGGCCGGACCTCAAGACCCTGTTCATCACCACTGCGGCCAAGAATTTGAGCGCCGAACAACTGGCTGCCGAAAAGCATGCGGGGAGCCTCTTTGCCATCGAGGTCGACGTCGCTGGCCAAGCCGAACCTTTCATCGTTCTCTGAGACCTCTGCCATGACCTCCCCCGCCCTCGGCGTCTGCTACTATCCCGAACACTGGCCCGAGGATGTGTGGGAGCGAGACGCTGCCCGCATGGCGGAAGTCGGCATTAAATGGGTGCGTATCGGCGAATTCGCATGGTCCAAGCTGGAGCCGACGCCCGGCAACCTGACCTTCGACTGGATCATCCGGTCGATGGATGTGCTGGGCCGGCACGGGCTCAAGGTAGTGTTCGGTACGCCGACTGCCACGCCGCCGCGCTGGATGGTGGACAAGCACCCCGACATGCTGGCCGTCGACGCGCAAGGCCGCCGCAAAGGCTTCGGCTCGCGCCGGCACTACGATTTCAGCCATCTCGGCTATCGCGAGGAAGCGGGTCGCATCACGCGCCTGCTGGCCGATGCCGTAGGCGATCATCCCGCGCTAGGTGCCTGGCAGACCGACAACGAATATGGCTGCCATGGAACGACCTATTCCTATTCGCCTGCGGCCAAGGAAGGCTTCCAGCGATGGCTGGAGGAGAAGTACGGCACGCCAGAGGCGCTGAACGAGGCCTGGGGCAACGTGTTCTGGTCGATGGAATACAATCGCTTCGACCAGGTGGACCTGCCGAACCTGCTGGTCTGCGAGGCCGCGCCGGCGCATGACCTCGATTTCCGTCGCTATGCCTCGGACCAGGTTGCGGCCTTCAACAAGGTGCAGTTCGACATCCTCAAGGCCAGGCGCCCTGACCTGCCTGTCATCCATAACTTCATGTCGCGCTACACAGAGTTCGACCACTATGACGTGGCCGAGACTCTCGATATCGCCAGCTGGGACAGCTATCCCCTCGGCCACCTCGCCGTCAGCGACGAGCCCGAGGAGATCAAGCGGCTCTATATGCGCCAGGGTGACCCTGATAATGCCGCGTTCCACCATGACCTCTACCGCGCCGTCGGCCATGGCCGCTGGTGGATCATGGAGCAGCAGCCCGGCCCGGTGAACTGGGCGCAGTTCAACCCCGATCCGCTGTCCGGCATGGCGCGTCTCTGGGCCTGGGAAGCGTTCTCCCATGGCGCCGAGGTGGTGACCTACTTCCGTTGGCGGCAGGCACCGTTCGCGCAGGAGCAGATGCATGCCGGGCTGTTGCGGCCGGACAGCGAGCCTGCGCCGGCTTATCACGAGGCCATGCAGGTGGCCCAGGAACTCAAGATGGTGGGCATGGCGGGCGAAGCCAGCAAGGGCCGCGTCGCCATCGTCTACGACTACCAAAGCGAATGGGCCTGGGAAATCCAGCCGCAGGCCAAGGGCTTCAGCCACGGCGCGCATGTGCGGGCCCTCTATGCCGCCTTCCGCAAGCACGGCGTGGATATCGACATCCTGCCACCGAGCACGAAGAGCTTTGCGGGGTACGACATCGTCGCCATTCCGGCACTCTTCGCCTGGAATGATGACCTGCGCACGGCGATCGCCGACTATGAGGGGCACCTGCTGATCGGGCCGCGCTCCGGCTCGAAGACGGAGAACTTCGCCATTCCGCCAGCACTGGGACCGAACCTGCCGAGCAACCTGCTCGACGTGAAGGTGATGCGCATCGACAGCGTCAACCCGGCGGTGGAAGTCGAAGTCAAGGGCGGGGGTGGCGCGGTGCGTCATTGGCGCGAGCGGCTCGAGACCAAGGCCGACGTCGTGATAGAGGACAGCGAAGGCTGGCCGGTGCTGGTGTCGCAGGGCAAGCTGTTCTACCTCGGCGCCAGCGGCACCAAGGCGCTGGTGCAACGGGTGGCCGACCACCTGATTGCCGAGGCCGACCTGCCAACCCTAGCACTGCCTGCGGGCGTGCGCTGCCGCACCCGCGACGGCTTCCGCGTTTATGTGAACTACGGCTCGCACCCCGCCACGCTCATCGCGGCAAAGGACGAGGCCGGCTACGTGATTGGCTCGGCCGGCATGCCGGCCGCCGGCGTCACGGTGGCACGACTCGCCAAGGCCGGGTGAGATTGGGCACGGCGGTGCGGATATCGAACCGCGCCGCCGCATCGTTCCACCGCAGCCAATGCACCCCACCCGCCGCGAGTGCATCGGCGTCGATCAGCTGAGTGCCAAGGCCAGGTCGCCGGCGCGCGGACGCGGGCTATGATGAGATCGTGGAGGCCACAATCCTCGGCGAAGGCTGCCGGGTTGCGGATCGCCGCTACCGAGAACCGCGCGGTTTCCGCGACGCAGCCCAGGCTGTCGCAATGGGTGCCGCCGGCCATTTCGGCGATCGACTCCTGATAATGATCGCTCCAGACATCGGTCGCGAAGCTGCCGGTCTTCCCGGAAATCAGCCCCATGCCCGCTTCGGTGCGGAGGGCCACGGCCTGCGTGGTATCGGCCACGAGAGTGTCGGGGCGGCTGTCGAGGCCTACCAGCAGGATCAGCGGCACAGCCAAGGCCGGCCCGAGGAGGCGCCACCAGTTGTTGACGAAGGCGAACCACGCCAGCGCGACAAGACCGATGATCAGCGCCGCACTGGTCAGCAACGGGTTACCGGTTAGCTCTTCGCTCCAGCCCGCGACCAGCGTGGCGCCATCCACCATGCGGTCAATGCCCAACCCATGACGGTGACGAACGGCGCTTCGATGCCGAACGGCATGGCAATGACCGACAGGACTGCGAAGGGCATGACGACGAGACTGACGACCGGCAACACCAGTACATTGCCGATGACGCCGAGCGGGGCGGTCTGCTGGAAGTGATATGCCGAGAACAGCAGGGTCGCAGTCCCGGCGATAAAGCTCGTGGCGGCTGTTGCCCAGATGGTGGCCCATAGGCGCTCGCCCCAGTTGCGATCACCCTTGGGCGCCGGACGCGGCATCTCGTAGATCCCGATCAGCGCTACGACCGCAGCGAACGAGAGCTGGAAACTGGCGCGGAACGCACTGGCCGGATCGATGACGATGATCGCCAGCGCCGCGATGGCGACATTGCGCATGGTCAGCGCCCGCCTGCCGGCCAGCACCGCGCCGAAGATCAGCGCCAGCATGATGGTTGAGCGCAAAGCCGGCACGTTGGCGAGGCCGCCCGCCAGCAGCAGGTAGCCGGCGGCGGCCAGGATACCGCCCAGGGCCGCGATCTTCTTGACCGGCCAGCGCGTCGCCGTGGCGGGAATGGATGCGAGCAGCAGGCGCAGCAGGAAGAACGTGCCGCCGGCGACGATCGACAGGTGCAGACCCGAAATCGAATAGATGTGGGCCAGCCCCGAGGCGGCCATGACCTCGCGCGTCCCGTCATCGATGGCGCTCTGGTCGCCGACAACCATGGCGCGCCCGATAGCCGCAGACGGGCCCTCGAGCACCGCGTCGATCCTGCTGCCGATGGCCATGCGCAGTCCCTCGACGGCGCGGCCTGGATCAAGACTGTCACCGGCGCGCACCAGGGCGAAATCGCCGGTGACGTTGCCATAGGCGCCGATGCCGGCGAAATACGCATGGAACTGGCCGTCGAAAGCACCCGGGAGGATCGGTCCGGGCACCGGGGCGAGCCGTATGCTGGCGCGGATGACATCGCCGGGCGCCAACGGCGGCTGCGGCGGGACGACGAGCCTGGCTCGGGCAAGGT
>JBARWY010000030.1:0-19462 GCA_049647065.1 Devosia sp.
TCTCGAAATCGGCGAGCCAGCGATCGGGCAGGATGGCGGGCCAGTCCGAACCGAACAGCATCCGCTCCTTGAGCAGGCTGTTGGCGTATTTGACGAGGATTGGCGGAAAGTATTTCGGCGACCAGCCCGAGAGGTCGATGTAGACGTTGGGCTTGTGGGTGGCGACGGCCAACGCCTCCTCCTGCCAGGGGAATGAGGGGTGGGCCATGATGATCTTGAGGTCGGGAAAATCCGCGGCGACGTCATCGATATAGATCGGATTGGAATATTTGAGCCGCATGCCGTAGCCGCCGCGCATGCCCGCCCCGACCCCGGTCTGGCCGGTGTGGAACAGGGCCGGCACCCCCGCCTCCTGGATGGCTTCGTAGAGCGGATAGGCGGCGCGGTCGTTCGGGTAAAAGGCCTGGTAGGTGGGATGGAACTTGAAGCCGCGGACGCCGAAATCGGCCACCAGCCGCCGCGCTTCGCGAACGCCCATCTTGCCCTTGGCCGGATCGATCGAGGCGAAGGGAATGAGCACATCGGAATGCTCGGCAGCCAGGGTCGCGACGTCCTCGTTGTTGTAGCGGCGATGCCCGGTCGCGGCCTCGGCATCGACGGCAAAGATCACGGCGGCGATACGGCGTGCCCGGTAATATTCCGCAGTCTCGGGAATGGTCGGCGGGGTCTTGAAGGGCGAATGGAAGTAGTCGGCCATCGCATGCTGCAGGTCGTCATAACCGTCGTCGGCATGCATGCCGCAGGCTTCCTCGGCATGGGTGTGGAAGTCGATCGCCACGATGTCGTCGAGGTTCATCGGAGCGCCCATCATTTCGCCTCCGGCCAGCCGGCGATCTTGCGCGACAAAGCAAGGAGCTGGGCGTGCTCCTCGTTGTCGAGCATGGAGAGCGCCTCGCGGTCCGAGCGGTACATCTTGTCGGCAGTGGCATCGATCTGACGCTTGCCGGCCACGGTGACGCTGAGCACGACCGACCGGCGGTCGTCGTGGGGGATATGGCGGGCGATGAGGCCCCGTTCCTCGAGCGCCCGCACCAGCTTGGTCATGTTGGACCACTTGATCTTGAGCACGTCGGCCAGCACGCCCTGGCGAATGCCCGGATTCTCGGACAGAGCCAAAAGGACGGTGAATTCGGAAATCCTGATCTCGCTCTCACCGAACACCGTGAAGAAGCGCTCGAACGCGGAAAGCTGGGCAATGCGCAGCAGAAAACCGCCCGACTTTTCGAGATTGCCAAGTGAGACGTCGGCCTTGCCGGCGACGCCATCCACTTCTTCATCGTCGAGTCTACGGACAGCCATCAGTCAAGTCTCCAGGTTCCAAGACGGGCGCCGATACCGGCGCTGAGCCGTTGTTACGACCGCAAACGCCAAGCGCCAACAGGGCACGGCCGTGCTAATCCGCCATTGAGGCGCCCCAGCCGAGTTTTGCTACGGATTTCCATCCCTCGCCGGTCGCGCACTCCGAAGGTCCCCCAACCCGGTTAACGTGCGATCCGACATTGTTCACTTTCGAATTATTCGGAAATAAACAATCCCGCGTCAAGTGAAAACGATGGCTCAGGCGCAACGTGCCTGGTGAAGGCAGTAGCGTGCAGCCAGAACATCGATGGTCTCGGCGGCATCGAGGCGGAACGCCAGCCAGGCCGACACAACTGCCCAGGCGGCACGCATGTAGCTATCGGCTCGATAGAGCGCAGCATCGGGGTCACCCTGCATGCTCCGCATCTGACCGCTCACGGCCTCGAAGCTGTCGAGCAAGATCCGCACGGTCTCGGCGCCGCGGGAACGGACGGCCGCCCCGGCACCAATCTCGGCGCGAGCCCTTTGCAGGAACACCGCGAGGCCACGCCCTTCGTCGCGCCACAGGCGGCGGGTGAGGAAATCGAGCCCCTGCATGCCGGTCGTGCCCTCATAGACCGTCATGATGCGGGCATCGCGCAGGTATTGCTCGAGCGGCCAGTCGCGAACGTAGCCAGCGCCGCCCAGTACCTGGATGGCCGCATGGGCCGTATCGAAGCCGGTCTCGGCGCCGAAGGTCTTGATGAGCGGCAGCATCCAGCTGGCGAAGTCGGCGAGCGCGGGATCGGCGTCTAGGCGTGCAAGGTCCATGACCGTCGCGAGTTCCAGCACGGCCGCGCGCAGGATCTCCGTGGCGGACCGGATGTCATGCAATTGCCTCCGCACATCGGGATGCGCTGCAATGGGCGGCGGCGGCTGATCCGGACGACCGCCTTGGCGGCGCTGGGTGGCATAATCTTCGGCGATATCGGCGGCGGCCGAGGCGATGCCCAGGCCCTGGCAACCGGTGTGGAGCCGCATCGGCTCGATCATGGAAAAGAGGCGTGGCAGTCCCCGCCCCTCCTCGCCCAACAGGATGCCGCGGGAATCGCGGAAGCGCATGGAGCAGGTGGGCGAGCCGTGGAGGCCCAGCTTTTCCTCGATGCGCTCGACGGTGACGCCATTGGGCGCACCGTCAATGTGATCCGGTACGAGGAACAGGCTGAGGCCGCGGGTGCCGGGCTGGTCATTGGTGCGGGCGAGCAGGCAATGGCCGATACGGCTGGCCATGTCGTGGTCGCCGAACGAAATCCAGATCTTCTGGCCCGTGATGCGCCAGTGCCCATCGCGTAGCTCGGCTTTGGTGCGGATGCGGCCGATATCGGAGCCGGCCTCGGGCTCGGAAATGCAGATGGTGGCGGCCCAGTCGCCGGAAACAAGTTTCGGCCCCCATTCCTGCGCGGGGGCGGCATTGGCGGTGGCGGCGAGCAGGTGGATGGCCCCGCGCGCGGCGCCGGCCGCCATCATCAGCGCCATGCAGCCGCGGTCGAAGAGCGGGCCGCATGCGGCCTGCAGAGTCAGGGGAATGTCCTGCCCGCCGAACATGGCCGGTGCGTCGATGCCGAGCCAGCCGGCTTCGGCATATTGGCGGAAGCCGTCAGCAAAGCCCGCCGGCAGGGTGACGCGGCCATCGGCGAATTGCGCGCCGACGCGGTCGCCCACAGCATTGAGCGGGGCAAGCACGGTTTCGGCAAAGCCGGCTGCGGCGTCGATGATCGCAGCAGTGGTGGCGTCATCGCAATCGGGCCGTAGCGCCTGTAGCCGGGCCCAACCCGGCGTCAACGCCAGCATGGCGATGGTGCGATTGGCCTGATCGGCAAAGCTCATTTCGGTTGCATGCGGGTAGCGCCGTCGAGGCGGATGACCTCGCCGTTGATATACTGGTTTTCTATGATGAAGCGGACGGCATCGGCGAACTCGGCCGGGTCGCCGAGCCGGGACGGATAGGGAATTGCGGCCGCGAGGCTCTGCTGCGTCTCCGGCGGGAGGTTCTTGAGTAGCGGTGTCAGGAATATGCCGGGCGCCACCGTGTTGACACGGATGCCGAAGCGGGCGAATTCACGGGCCGCCGGCAGAGCCATGGAGACAATGCCGCCCTTGGAGGCGGCATAGGCCGCCTGGCCGATCTGCCCCTCGAAGGCGGCGACCGAGGCGGTGTTGACGATGACGCCGCGCGCGCCATCGTGGCGCTCGACGAGGCCGGACATGCGCTCAGCGGCGAGCCGCATCATGTTGAAGGTGCCGATGAGGTTGATACGAACCACAGTCTCGAAATCGGCCAGGGGCATGGGTCCGGTCTTGCCGAGGATGCGGCCGGCGACGCCGATGCCGGCGCAGTTGATGAGGATACGGAGGCCATCACCCGCTGCGCTTGCCGTGTCGAGCGCCGCTGCCACATCGGCTTCGCTGGTAACATCGCCGAACAGGGCCACGCCGTCGATCTCGGCCGCGACGGCTTCGGCGGCCTGCCGGTTGCGATCAAAGACGTGGACAGCGGCGCCGCGCTGCGCGAGCAGGCGGGCGGTGGCTGCGCCCAGGCCGGAGCCACCGCCGGTGACTACCGCGCTCGAACCCTCGATCTTCATGCGACCGTCTCCCTGCCTGCTTCGATGACGGCGGCACTGCCGGCATAGAGCGCCTCGACGAGATCGCCACGCTGCGCCAATACGGCGCGCTGGTTGATCGAGCCCTTGTCGGTCACTTCGCCCTTGTCGAAGCGCAACGGCTCGGTCATCAGCAGCACACGCTTGATGCGTGTCGCCGAGCCGCTGGCCTGGCGTTGGTGGGCAGCGAGCAGGTCGGCAAGGGCGGCACGGGCCCGCGGATGCGCCAGCACGGCAGCGTCCGACAGGTCGGGCCGCTCAGCGACGAGTTCGCGCAAGGCGGGCATGAAGGGCACGAGCAGCGCGCCCAGCTCGGCGCGGTTCTCGCCAGTAATCACGGCATCGCGGATCAGGCCGCCGAACTGGTTGACCAGTTGCGCCCGCAGCACACCGACGGCAACCCAGGTGCCGGTATTGAGCTTGAAATTCTCGGCCGTGCGGCCGTCAAAGTAGAAGCCATGCCGTGGATCGCCCGGGACTGCGAACTTGACCGCGTCGCCGATGCGATAATAGCCCTCCTCGTCGAAGGCTTCGGCCGTGAGCCTGGGATTTTTCCAGTAGCCGGGCGTGACGTTCGGCCCCTTGAGGCGCAGCTCGTATTTGTCGTCGATGGGCACCAGCTTGATCGTGACGCCTTGGGCCGGGATGCCGACATTGCCCGGGCGATCCTGCTGTTCGGTGCAGTAGAGCGCGAAGGGGCCGGTCTCCGTGGAACCGAGGCCTGTGCCGATCGGCAGGCTCGCGCCGGTCGTCTGTTCGGAGAGGCCGACCAGTGCGTCCCAGGTATGCTGGGCCAGCCCGGCGCCGGCATACATCAGCATATTCAGCCGGGAGAAGAAGTTCTGGCGCAAAGCCGGATCGCTACGCATGGCGCCGATCAGCATTTCGAAGCCCGCCGGGACGTTGAAGTACCAGGTCGGCGCAATCTCGCGCAGGTTGGCGATGGTCTGCCCGATAAGCGCCGGGGTCGGCCTGCCGCGATCGATATAGTAGGTGCCGCCGTGATAGATGGTGAGGTTGAACACCTTGTTGCCGCTGGCGGTGTGGTTCCAGGGCGCCCAGTCCACCAGCACGGGGGGCTCGTCGCGCATGAAGGCGTAGCAATCGGCAATCATTTCCTGATTTGCGCAGAGCATGCGCTGGGTCTGGATAACCGCCTTGGGCGAGCCTGTCGTGCCCGAGGTAAAGAGGAACTTGGCAACCGTGTCGGGGCCGACGGCAGCGAAAGCCCGGTCGACTGCGGGGGTCGGCTGGGTGGCGGCTATCGCGTCAAAAAGATGCGTATTGGCGCGGCCGGACGGCAGATTGCGCACCGCCGCAAAAGCCATGCTGGCGCCGAACACCGCATCGACCGCGGGTGCAAAACCCGCGCCGTCATCGGCGAAGATCATGCCGGGTTCGATCTGGGCAGCGATCTCGCGCAGCTTGGCAAAGCCGGATGCGGCGCTGGCGTAGGCCGGTGCCATGGCAGCCGAAGGAATGCCCACATGCTGGGCGCCCAACGCCATCAGCGCATGCTCGATGGAATTCTCCGAGAGAATGATCAGCGGTCGCTCTGCGGACAGGCCTGATGAAAGCAGGAACTGACCGATGCGGCGAACCTTGTCGAGCGCCTCGGCATAGCTCACTTCGCGCCAAGGACCGGTGCCCTCGCGATCGGCCATCCAGACGCGATCCGGTGCGGTATTGGCCCATTGCACCAGCCGCTCGTTGAGCTTGGCCGGGTAAGGGCCCAGCGGGTCTTCGCGCCAGATGACGAACTCGCCGTTGGCCCGTTCCTCCCAGGCAACAACTGGCGACCATAGCTTGACGCTCCGCGAAGCGCTTGTGGTCATGACCATCCCCCCGGTCAGCCTAAGTCCAAAATTTGTTTACAAGGAAACTATCTACCTGTAAACGATCAAAAACAACGGTGAAGCGCATAGCTTCCAAGGGGTTGAGGGGGCGCCTGTTATGGCCGCAGAAACCAGCGGATTCGTGACCTACGAACTGATGGGCACCATCGCCCACATCGGGCTCAACCGGCCCGAAAAGCGCAACGCCATGAACGACGCATTCGTGGAAATGCTGGCGGAGGCCATTGCCCGCGCCGAGCGCGAGGCCAAAGCCGTGGTGTTGTTCGGCCATGGCGAGCATTTCTGCGCCGGGCTGGACCTTGCCGAACATGTGAAAAAGACGCCGTTCGAGGGCGTGCGCGGCTCGCGCCGCTGGCACGCCGTTACCGGCGGCATGCAGCATGGCACGATCCCCTGGGTTTCGGCGCTGCATGGCGGGGTGATCGGAGGCGGGCTCGAGCTGGCAGCGGCGACGCATATCCGCGTGGCGGATCGCTCCGCGTTCTTTGCCCTGCCCGAGGGGCAGCGCGGCATCTTTGTGGGCGGCGGCGGCTCGGTGCGCATTGCGGGCCTTCTGGGCGTAGCGCGCATGACCGACATGATGCTGACCGGCCGCACCGTGTCGCCTGACGACGCCGAGCGCTGGAACCTGGTGCAGTATGTGGTGGACAAGGGTGCGGCGCGGCAGAAGGCGCATGCGCTGGCCGAGATCATGGCCACCAATGCCGAGATTTCCAATTACGCTGTGATCAATGCGCTGCCGCGCATCCAGGACATGGCCAAGGAAGACGGGCTGTTCGTCGAGTCGTTCATCGCCTCGTTCACGGCGACCAGCCCCGAGGCCGAGGAGCGGTTGCGGGCGTTCCTTGAGAAGCGCGTGGCGCGGTTGAAGCCGCCGGGTTCCGAACAAGACTGAGTGCATGGCAGCTCCAGGTCGACGAAGCGAAACCTTGATCACCACATGAGTGGAGTGGGTACGGCGCTGAAAATTGCGCCGCACCCCGCCCCCAAAATCCCCTCCCGTCGGGAGGAGAAATCCAAAGCGGCGATCAGCCCCGCTTACCGCGCCAGCTGTCGGCATAGTTCTCGCGAGCTTCGGCGGCGTATGGCGTCGGCGAGACGCGCACGCGGATTTCGGCCTGCTTGTGGCGTTCCGTCGAGGTCTTCTTGGTGCCGCCGTCAGGCTCGCCCCAGACCAGGGTCAGCACGTCACCGACCTGGACATCGGCGTTGACGATGCCGAGTGAGAGCATGCAGCGCTCGTTATAGGAATAGCCGTTGAACATCGACATGCCGACCATCTTGCCGTCGCGCATCACCATGTCGGCGCTGGTCGAGGCATAGTTGGGCTGCGGGAAGTCGATCCACTTGTAGTGGTCCTCGCCCGGACGGAAGGCCGAGGCGATAACATCGACCACGTCATCGGCATTCCACTCGAAGGTCACCTTCTTGCGGCTCGGCTGGCCCTTCATCTTCTCGAGCGCTGCCTTGCCAATGAAGTCGTTCTTCTTCCAGCCAACGTAGAAGTCGTAGCCCAGCTCAAACGGGGTGACGTAGTAGTCCTCGATATTGTCGGAGACATAGCTGCCGCCGATGGCCCCGATGGATTCGTAACTGTCCGCCGCAAGCCAGTCACGATACTCGGCGAGCATACCGTCGCCGGTATAGATGCCGGGGAGCGGGGACGGAATCCAGCCCGATTCAAGCGTATTGGTGGAGTAGGCGCGGCTGCCGCAGCGCACCAGATCGACGTTGGCGGCGCGCGCCGCCTCGAGGATACAGGCGAGGATGTAGCTCTTGTCCTCGTAGGGACCCCAGATTTCGAGACCGGGCGCACCGGACATGCCGTGACGCAGGGCGCGCACCTTCTTGGATCCGACATTGATGAAGTCGGTGTGGAAGAACTTGATGTCGGGGATCGGACCGCCATTGAGCTTCTCAAATATCTTGGGGGCCTCGGGGCCCTGGATCTGGTAGCGGTAATGGGTACGCAGCACCCGCTCGCCCTCGGGACGCGAGGTGGAGCGGGGATCGTGCTTGAGGCGGACGTTCCACTTGCCGGCGGCGGCGCAGAACATCAGCCAGTTCGAGGTCGGCGCGCGGCCCACCAGCACGAACTTGTCGAGCCGCTCGCGGAAGATGATGTGGTCACCGATGATGTGACCATTGGGCGTTACCGGTACAAAGTGCTTGGCGCGGTTGAGGTCGAAATTGGCGAAGGAGTTGATGCCGTGATGGGATAGGAACTTCTCGGCGTCCGGCCCCTCGACGGTCAGCTCGTCCATGTGATGGGACTGATCGAACAGCACGGCGGAGTGGCGCCAGGCGGCCTGCTCCGTCCGCCAGTTGCTGAATTCCGGCGTCACCACCGGGTATACATACATGCCGATCTGCGAATTGCGCAGCCGGCCGACAATGTCTGGATTTTCGCTTAGAATTCCGCCGAGACTGGTCTGTGCCATGGCTGTCTCCTCCCTCGTTCTTGCTGTTGTGTATACATTGTGCCGAAGGCGGACGCGATTGCAAGCCCCTTCGCACCGTTAGGGCCGGAAGAGGGGATGAAGCTGATCGAGGAGTCGCCGAACTGGCGGCACGGGCCGCCGCGCAGGGCCGGGAATGATGGCTCAGTGGCGGATCAGCGCGAGGCCAGGGATCTTCTGCAGGAGTTCAGGATCCTGGTTGAAGATATATTCAAGGTTCTGCCGGGCGATGCGGGCATGTTCGCGGGCGATGAACTCGGCCCGAGCACCTTCGCGTGCAGCGATGGCATTGAGCATGGCGTGATGCTGCTCCTGCGCGGTACGCAGGGAGCGGCGAAAGGCAGCGATATCCATCTTGTTGGGCAGGAAGGCCGAAGGCGAGGCAAATGGCAAGGCAGTCGCGCGCTCGACTTCGCGCCGCACGATTTCGCTGCCAGAAAGCGCCGCCAGCTCGACATGGAAGGCGGCGTTGAGATCGGAATAGGCGTCGAAATCGACATCATCCTCGTGTGTACCGAAGCAGGCATCAAGGTCGGCGACGATGGCCTGCAGACGCGCCAAGGCCTCGGGAGCAGCGCCTCGCTCTGCGGCCAGACGCGCTGCCGTACCCTCCATCACGCCGCGCAGTTCGATGGAGTCGACCACGTCGGCGTATCCGAAGCGGCGCACCACGAAGCCACCATTGGGGAGCCGATCCAGCAGGCCCTCTTCGGCCAGCCGCGACAGCGCTTCACGCACCGGGGTGCGGGAAATCTGCAAGGTCTCGGCCAGTGACACTTCGAACAGCCGCATGCCACCGGGCAGCTCGCCATTGATGATCTTCTCGCGCAACTCGATAACGGCGCGGCGGCCATGGGTCGCGACTTCGGTGGTCTTCATGGGACGATTCCTGTTCCGCCGCATCCTATAGCACCCCCCTGTTGCCACGCGAAGAGCAAGGACGGAAACGTCGTGCGACCTGCAAGAATTGTATACACAATTAGGCAGTATCCTCTATTTTTTCGCCTAAATGCGGCTTATTTGCCGTTTGTGCATACACGCCACTTGACGACCCTGTATACATAATGTCTCTGTCCCCGCCAAAGGAACCATCGTCTTGACCACTCTCGTGCTCATTCCAGGACTGGCTTCGGATAGTGTCGTCTGGCAGGCGCTGGCTGATGCCGCTGCGTTACCGAGCCGGCATGCCGACCTCACGCGGGACGCGTCCATTGTCGCCATGGCAGGCCGGTTGCTGGCCGAGACCGAGGGCGGACTGATTGCTGTTGGCCACTCGATGGGTGGGCGCGTGGCCATGGAGATGGCACGGCAGGCGCCGGAACGGATGGCAGGGTTGGTGCTGGCCAATACCGGACATCACGCCAGGCGGGATGGCGAAGAAGTCCGGCGCCAGGCAATGATCGACCTGGGTAACCGGGATATCGAGCAACTCGCTGATGTCTGGCTGCCGCCGATGCTGGACCCGGCGCGGATCGGCGACGCGACGCTGATGACCGAGTTGCGGGCAATGGTGCGGCGGGCGGGTGCTGCCGTGCATGAGCGGCACATCCGCGCGCTGCTCGGGCGGCCAGATGCCATGGCATACATTCCCGATATCGCCTGCCCGATCCTGCTGGTCGCGGCACAGCAAGACGGTTGGAGCCCGATCACCCAGCATCGCGAGATCGCCGAGGCGGCGGCCGATGCCGAACTGGTCATCATCGAAAATGCGGGCCACTTCGCTCCGCTGGAGCGGCCCGCCGAAGTCACCGCCGCCATAGCAGGCTGGCTCGACCGCCGATTTGGAGACGCACATGCATGACCGCCGGGCGATACCCGAGACCCCGCTGTTCGACCGCGACGGGTCGATCCGAGGCTACAAGCTTAACAAGATGGCCATGGCACTGAGCCAGGCGCCCAATCGCGACGCCTTCCGAGCGGACGAGGCGGCCTATCTCGACCGCTTCGGCCTCACGAGCGAGGAGAAGAGTGCAGTGATGGCGCGCGACTGGCACGAAATGGTGCGGCTGGGCGGGAATCTCTTCTTCATCCTCAAGATCTCCGCCGTCGATCCCACGCCGATCACCCAGATCGGCGCGGATCAGGCCGGGATGACGCATGACGACTTCCTCTACGAACGACTTGGAAAGAAGCGCAATGGCTAAGATCATCGGCGGCGTGGGCACCAGCCACGTTCCCTCCATCGGCGTGGCGCTCGACCGCGGCCTGCGCGACACGGCGGACTGGAAGCCATTCTTCGACGGCTACGAAGCTGGCAAGCAGTGGATGCGCGATGCACGGCCCGACATTGCAGTCGTCATCTTCAACGACCACGGCAATACCTTCTTCCTCGACAAGGTGCCGACCTTTGCGGTGGGCGTGGCCGAGAGCTACCAGCCGATCGACGAAGGCTGGGGCCCGCGCGCCATTGCTCCCTTTGCCGGCGCGGTGGATTTCTCCTGGCACTTTGTCGACAAGCTGGTAGAAAGTCATTTCGACCCGCTGGTCTGTCGCGAGATCGAGGTGGATCACGGGTTGCAGGTGCCGATGGAGCTGTTCTTCGGGCGGCCCGAAAACTGGCCGGTCAAGATCGTGCCCATCTGGGTCAACACGATCCAGTATCCGATCCCCACGCCGCAGCGCTGCTGGGACATGGGGACCGTGCTGCGCCAGGCCATCGAATCCTGGCCGGGCGACGAGCGCGTCGTCATCATGGGCACGGGCGGGCTGTCACATCAGTTGCAGGGCTCGCGCGCCGGTTTCATCAACCAGGTGGCCGACCGGGCCTGGCTCGACGGTATTGCCGCCAATCCGGAACACTATCGCTCCATGAGTCGCGAGGACTATGTCGAGCAGTTCGGCTCGGAAGGGGCAGAACTCATCATGTGGTTGGTGATGCGTGCGGCGATGAACCCGGACGTCAACCTGATCCACAAGCATTACCACGCGCCGGCATCAATGACCGGCGCGGGAATGATCGTGGTCGAGAACGCGGCCTGACATGTACTTCCTGATGCGGTGCCTGCACCATGCCGGCCAGGATGTTGCCCGCGACACGCACCGGCCGGCCCACCGGGAGTGGGTGCGGACCGGTGGCGACGGGCTGGCCGCCGTGTTGATCGGATCGGCCCTGGTGGATGACGCCGGCATTGCGCTGGGCAATTTCGGGATTCTCAAGGCTAAGGACTTGAGCCAAGCTCATGCCTTTGCCGAGGGCGACCCATTCAACCGGGCGGGCATCGTGACCAGCATCGAGCTTACGGCGTTGCCGGACACGTTCCAGGCGCACCGGATAGCCGAGCCGATGACGGCAAGGGGCTAGGGCTTGCTCAGCCGCTTCGTAAGCACCTGCTGCACGGTGTCGGCTAGCTTGGCCTCGGAGGCCGCCCCGGCGTCCCCCATCGCATCTTGAACGGCAGCGATCTCGCGAGCCAACGCGCCATGCAGCCCCAGCGCGTCTAGCGTTGCACCACTCTCGCGCATTTCGGCGGCGCGGCGGTGACCGTGGCGTGTGGTGCGCTCGAACTGGTAACCGGCGAAACGCGCCCAGTCGAGGCCGGGGAAGGATGTCGAGAGCGAGGCATAAATCTCGTCGAAGCACCCCGACGCGCGGGCGGCCAGCAGGGTCTCCACGGTGATGGCCTCGAGCCCCTTCACGAACAGTGAGCGGACCATCTTGATAGCCGTTGCCGCGCCCGGCTCGGGGCCGACTACGCTGGCGGAGAAGCCCAACGCCAGCAATTGCGGCAACAGGCGTTCGGCCGGCTCGCCAGCCAGCAGGACCGGCGTCGCATGCTTTTTGGGGTGGACCGGGGCCATGACCGCCATGTCGAGATAGTGCACACCGGCGGCTTCGACCGTGTGGGCTGTTTCGCGCTTGCGGCCTGGCGAGACGGAGTTGATGTCGATCAGCACCTGGCCCTGCCGCAGGTGGGGTAGCAGGGGTTCGACGGCGAGCAGGCTCTGATCGGCGGTGACGGCGCTGAACAGCCAGTCGGCATCGGCAAGGCCGGCGATCGCGACCGGCGTCGCGCCGTTGCCGACCATGACCCGGCGCATGGCGCCGTCGTCGCGGTCGAGCAGGATGTCATAGGCCAAGGCCACCCGGCTCAGCCCATCGTGAAAGGCGCGTGCGGCTTCGCCGTAACCCAGGAACCCGATCTTCACCGCGAGCCCTCCCTCACTGCTGGAACACTACCGTCTTGTGCTTGTTGATCAGCACACGGTCTTCCAGATGCCAGGTGACAGCACGGGCGAGGACGCGGCGTTCGATGTCGCGACCCTTGCGCACCAAGTCCTCGGGCGTATCGGCGTGGCTCACCTCTTCCACGTCCTGGCAGATGATCGGGCCCTCATCAAGATCGGCGGTAACGTAATGCGCGGTAGCGCCAATCATCTTGACGCCGCGCTCATGGGCCTGGTGGTAGGGCTTGGCACCCTTGAAGCCGGGCAGGAACGAATGGTGGATATTGATACAACGACCGGACAGGTAGGTCGAAAAATCATCAGACAGTATCTGCATGTAGCGAGCCAGCACGACCAATTCGGCGCCGGTCTGCTCGATAATGGTCTTGATCCAGGCTTCGTGCTCGGACTTGGTCGCCCTGCTGACCGGGCGATAATGATAGGGGATGCCTTCCATCAAGGTCAGGTTCAGCGCTTCACGTGGATGGTTGCTGACAATGCCCGCAGCCTCGATGTTCAGCTCGCCGATACGCATGCGATAGAGCAGGTCGCCCAGGCAATGATCGAACTTCGAGACCAGGAACAACACCTTACGCCTCTGGCCGACCGGGCGTAGCGAAACGTCGAGCTTGAGGTTGGTAATTTCCTCGGCGATGCCGGCGCGGAAATCGGCTTCTGAACCGTCCATCTTGAAGCCGACGCGCATGAAGAACATACCGGTCGCCGGATCATCGAACTGGTGCGCCTCGTAGATATCACCGCCATGCCGAGCGATGCGGGAGGCCACGGCCGCCACGATGCCGCTGCGATTGGTGCATCGCAGGGTAAGGGTGAAGTCGGTCACTGCTGGTCTCGCCTCATGAAAAAATGTGCCCGTCGAACAGCTTGCGCGCGGTGCGCAGTACGGCGGCATTGGTCACTGCGCCATCCTTGACGGTGGCGATGACACTCATCTCCCCGGTGGGATGCTCGATCGACATCAGCTTCTCGTCGCCCTCGGGCACCCTGGCCAGTTCGGCCGCGGGTCCTTCGGACAACAGGCACGCCGTGGCGACGCTGACCGCACCGAGAACGCCGATGGCATCGTGGCAGCGATGCGGAATGAAGGTGCGGGTGGAGATGGCGCCGCCGGCGTGCGCGGCTGACACCATGGTCATCTTGGGCACCGACGCCTTGGTCACATCGCCGAGATTCATCAGTGGCCCGGCCTTGAGGCGAATGGCTTCCAGCTTGGTGCGCAGGGTGGTGTTCGCCTCCAGCGCTTCGGGGCTCTCCGTGCCCGATATGCCGAGATCGGCGGCCCGCATGATGACGCAGGGCATGCCATTGTCGATCAGCGTGCAGGCGACGCCGTCGATCACGTCCGCTGCATTGCCTGTGGGCAACAGTGCGCCGCAGCTCGAGCCAGCGGTATCGGCGAAGGTAATCGGAATTGGTGCGGAGGTGCCGGGCACACCATCGATGTGAGCCTCGCCGCGATAGGCGACCTGGCCGCCGGGTGTCTCGATGCGTGCCTCGGCCACCTGGCCGGTATTCTCCATGAAGATGCGGACGACCGTCTGCCCGTCTGTGGCTGCGGCGAGGCCGCGCTCGATGGCGAAGGGGCCGACGCCAGCGAGGATGTTGCCGCAGTTCTGCTGGTCGGTGACGGTGGGCTGATCAACGAAAACCTGCAGGAACAGGTAATCGACATCAATGCCCGGCCGCTCGGAGCGCTTGACCACGGCGACCTTGCAGGTCAGCGGATTGGCGCCGCCCATGCCGTCGATCTGGCGCGGGTCGGGCGATCCCATGGCCGCCAACAGGAACCTGTCGCGCTCGGCGATGTCAGCCGGCAGGTCGTCGGCGAGAAAATAGCCGCCCTTGGAGGTGCCCCCGCGCATCCACATGCAGGGGATGCCCTCGCTAGACATACTTCAGCCCCTTCTCGGCGAGCTTGTCGCGCATCTTGTAGATGTCGAGTCCGAGTTCCCCGGCGGCGAGGCGCGTGCGCTTGTCTTCCTCGAGGGCGACGCGCGCCTCGGCCTTTTGTGCCACTTCCTCTGCCTCATCGCGACGGACCACGCAGACGCCGTCGTCATCGGCGATGATGACGTCGCCGGGATTGACCAGCACACCGGCGCAGACCACAGGGACATTGACCGAGCCTAGCGTTTCCTTGACCGTGCCCTGGGCAAAGATCGCCTTGGACCAGACCGGGAATTTCATGACCGTGAGGTCGGCGACGTCGCGCACCCCGGCATCGATGATGAGGCCCTTGCAACCGCGGGCCTGTGCCGAGGTGGCGAGCAGGTCACCGAAATAGCCGTCCTCGCTAGGACTGGTCGGCGCCAGCACCATGATGTCGCCGGCCTTGAGCTGCTCGATGGCGACGTGGATCATCCAGTTGTCGCCGGGAGGGGCGGAAATAGTCACTGCCGATGCCGCGAGGCGGGCACCGGAGTAGATCGGCCGCATAAAGGCGGCCAGCAAACCCTTACGTCCCTGCGCCTCATGCACAGTGGCGACGCCGCAAACGGCTAGTCGATCGATGACCGCCTGGTCGGCTCTGGTGATATTCTGGACGACGACACTCATCACAGTTCATCCACCGTGCGCGGATAGACCGACTGGAACCCCTCGGCATACTTGGCGGCGCGGCCGCCCGACTGACCGCCGGAATTCCGGGTGAAGTGGTTGGCACGGTTCTCGGCGACGTTGCGATAGTAATGCCAGAGGTGCTCCTGCCCCTCCATGGCCTGGATGGCGGCCCATTTCTTGTCCCAGACGTCGGTGATGTCGAGGAAAGTATCGGGCTTCCAATCCATCTGCTCGGTCTGGTGCGGCTCGAACAGGTAGACCTGCGGCGCGGCGAGGATTTTCTGGCCTGGATTATGACCCCAGGCCTGGGCTATGGCCCGGCATTCCAGCGTCCACTGCGACACATACATGTGGTCGGTATTGTAGGGGTCGTATTTGGAGTGGGTCATCATGAAGCTCGGCTGCACCGCGCGCATGACGTCGACCAGCCGGTCCTTGGCGTCACGGGTCATTTCCAGCGGATAATCGCCCAGATCGAAGAACTGGATATCGTGCACATCGAGCGCCCTGGCGGCGTTCTCGGCCTCGACGCGGCGACCGGCCTTGACCTTGTCGAGCGTCATGCCCTGCTGCTTCCACAGCTTGGCGCTCTCGCCGCGCTCGCCATAGGAGAGGCAGACAACGGTCACGTCGTAGCCCTTGGCAGCATGGGCGGCGATGGCGCCGCCGCAGCGCCAGACGAAGTCGGCCGAATGGGCGCTGACGATGAGGACGGTCTTGTCGGCCATGGTGCTAGTTCTTCCTGCCCGCGGGGGGCGTGCCATGCGTATGGAACGTCTCGATGGTCTTGAGACCCCAGGCCTGACCCTTCTTGCGCTCGGTTTCGGTCCAGGTGACGGTCGGCCAATCCGGGCGCAGGATCAGCCGCGCGCCGGCGTTGGCCAACTCGACACGATTGCCTGCCGGCTCCCACACATAGAGAAAGAAGGTGCCCTGGATGGCGTGCTTGTGCGGGCCGGTTTCGATATGGACGCCGTTTTCGAGGAAGATATCGGCGGCGCGCAGGATGTCCTCGCGCTGATCGACGGCATAGGTGACGTGGTGGAAACGGCCGGTTTCGCCGGTATGATCCTCCGAATAGGCGACGTCGTAGCTCTTATTGTTGACGGTGAACCAACAGCCGCCCAGCCGCCCATTGTCGAGCAGGATTTCCTCGGTTGCCCGACTGCCCAAAGCTTCGATCATGAAGGCCTTGATGGCGCGCACATCCTTGGCCAGCAGGTTGAAGTGATCGAGCCGGCGGGGTGAGCAGCCGCGGCCGTGATAACGCTGAGCGATGTTCTTGAGCGCGGGACGTTCTTCGGGCGGCGCCTCATAAACCCGCGTATCGTAATAGAGCTCGAAAATGTGCCCGTCCGGATCGGTGAAGCGGAAGGCGCGGCCGTGACCCGCGTCGCCATCGACCCAGCCGATGGCGCAGCCCATGGCCTCGATGACCTTCACCCGCCGCTCCAGCGCTTTGGGCGACGAGGTGCGATAGCCGACATGGCCGATGCCGGTCGTCACGTGCCGGGTAAGCTTGAGGGTGTGAAACTCGTAATCGTCGAAGGCACGCAACCAGGCGACGCCATCCTCCACAAGGCTCGGGGTCAATCCGTATACGCGGGTGAAGAAATCGAGGCTTTCCTCGAAGTGGTCGGTATAGAGCTCGATATGGCCAAGATGGGCGACGTCGAAGCACGGTTCGGCCATGGTTTCCCTCCTCCCTGAGCCAGCAGCGGCCCGCCATTCGGCGTGTTCCGCGTCGCTACAGGCACCTCGTCAATGCGCAATTTGTATGCACTATGCGATATCGGACGCGGTGATGCAACGGCTGTTGCAGGCCCCGATTTCATGAATACCGGGACTTTTTGGACTCCACTTGATTCGACTCTCGTTCCGTATGTATACATGATGGAGCTGATGAGGATCCGAAATGGCCCTGCTGAACTTCGATGTTCGTTCTGCTTCCCAGCCCGCGCCAGCGCAGGTCGGCGATATGCTCGGCGGCTGGTCGATCGAGGTCATGCCGCGCACGGCGGCCAAGGTTGCGGACTTTCGGGCGCTGCTGCCGGCAGGCACGCGCGTATACATCGCCCATATTGCGGGCACTCCCATCGAAGACATGGTCGCCACGGCGCGGCGTCTGCATGAGGACGGTTTCCCGGTGATGCCGCACTTTCCAGCCCGCGGCATTGCCGATGCCGCCATGCTGGAAGAATGGATCAAGCGCTATCGCGACGAAGCCGGGGTGACGCAGGGGCTGCTGCTGGGTGGCGGCAACGCGACGCCGGTCGGCGATTTCCACAGCTCGGTGCAGATGATCGAGACCGGGCTGTTCGACCATCATGGTTTTACCCACCTTCATGTGGCAGGGCACCCTGAGGGCAACCGCGACATCGACCAGGGCGGGAGCACCGCCAATGTCGACGGCGCGCTGCTCTACAAGCAGGATTTTGCGTCGCGCACCGATGCGCAGATGGCGATCGTGACGCAGTTCGCCTTCGAGACAACAGCAGTGACAACGTGGGCAGAGCGGATCGCCGATATGGGTATCACCCTGCCGATCCATGCCGGCATTGCCGGGCCGGCCAAGCTGCAGACGTTGATCCAGTTCGCGCTGTCCTGCGGCGTTGGCCCCTCGGTCAGCGTGCTTCACAAGCGGGCGCGCGACCTGACGAAACTGCTGGTGCCCTATGAGCCGACCGAGGTGGTTGGCGGCTTTGCCGACTACAAGGCGCGCCATCCGAAGAGCCTTATCAGCCAGTTGCATGTGTTCCCGCTGGGCGGCATCAAGACCGCGGCCGAGTGGATGAACCGCCATGCGATGGCGGACGCGGACCCGGCTTTTGCCTGAAGCTGGCGTATACATTTCTTGCGGATTTCTTGTTGCCTGAGCATGACCCTTGCCGAAGGCGGCTTCTGCTGTGTACACGACGGCCAAGAGTGTGCCGCTTCTGGAGGAATCGATGACAACTGCCCGCCCCCCTTTCCGTGCCGACCATGTCGGATCGCTGCTGCGCAATTCCGCGGTCAAGACGGCGCGTAAGCAGTATTTCGATGACAAGGCGATCGGGCGCGAGGACCTGGCCGAAGTTGAGGACGAGGCTATCGGCGAGGCGATCAAGCTGCAGCAGGATGTCGGCCTGCCAGTGGTGACCGACGGCGAAATTCGCCGCTCGTTCTGGCATTACGATTTCATGCAGGAACTCGAGGGTTTCAGGTTCGTCGAGCGCGATGTCGCTACCGGGCACAATTTCAAGGGCGCCAATACGCGGCCGATCTTTCCAACCATTACCGGTCCGGTGGATTTCCCGGCCGATCATCCCATGCTCGAGCATTTCAAGTTCGTGGCCGCCAATACCAAGGTGATGCCCAAGATTTCCATTCCGGGCCCGAGCTGCTGCCATTTCCGCGTCGCCAACGACGACATCGGTCACAAGCCATATCATGACGATGTCGAGCTGCTATTCGCGGATCTAGCCAAGACCTACAAGAAGGCGGTCAGGGCCTTCTATGATGTCGGCTGCCGCTACCTGCAGATGGATGACATCTTCTTTGCCTATCTCTGCGACCCCAAGATCCGGGCCGAGAAGCAGGCGCAGGGGCTCGATCCGGATTGGTTGATCGAGCAGTATGCCAAGATGATGCACGACGCGATCGACGGTCGCCCCGATGACATGGTGATCGGCATGCATATGTGCCGAGGCAATTTCAAATCCACCTGGATCGCCGAGGGCGCCTATGACCCGGCCGCCGATGCCGTGTTCAACAAGACCGGCGTCGACATCTACTTCATGGAATATGACAGCGAGCGCGCCGGCGGCTTCGATCCGCTGCGCCTCTTGCCCAAGGGCAACAAGCGGGTGATGCCCGGCTTCATCACCACCAAGACCGGTGAGCCGGAAAGCCTCGACAGCCTGCGCCGCAAGTTCGACGAAGCCGGCAAGTATGCCGATCTCGAACAGATGGGCATCGCGCCGCAATGCGGATTTTCGTCGACCGAGGAAGGCAACTCCATCACGGTAGACGACCAGAAGCGCAAGCTAGAGCTGGTGGTGAAGACGGCGGAGGCGATCTGGGGTTCGGTTTAGTCGCTCTTACGATGCGTCAGTCGACACCCTCCCCCTTGCGGGGAGGGATCAAGGGTGGGGTTGGCCCGGATATAGTGACTCCCCTTCCCAGCCTCCCCAATAAAGGGTGAGGTGCCGCCCGGTGGGGTGGCCGGACTTCTGCCTAAACTCACCGACGCCCTACGCGCCCAGCTTCAGCCCGAGATAGCGTTCCAGCGTCGCGTTGTCCCGGAGCAGGTCAGCCGAGTTCGCGCGGTGGGCGATCATGCCGCGCTCGATGACGATGGCGTCCTGGGTGAGGCCCAGGGCGACTTCGGCATGCTGCTCTACCAGCACCAAAGCGATGCCCTCGTCAGCCGCCATCTGGCGCACGGCGGCGGTGAGTTCCTCGACAATGATTGGGGCCAAGC
>JBARWY010000031.1:0-2390 GCA_049647065.1 Devosia sp.
TCTGGAAGTCACCGGCATCGCGGCGGGTGATGTAATCGTCTCGGCTCCGCTGGATGAACTGAGCGCTGGCGACGCTTATACGCTGGTCGAGGGCTGACCCATGTTCCTTACCCGCATCAGCGTCAATCATCCGGTTTTCGCCACCATGATCATGGTGGCGATCCTGGTATTCGGTGTCTATTCCTACCAGCGCCTGCCTATCGAGCAGTTGCCCGATATCGACTTTCCCGTGGTGGCCGTCGTGGTCAGCTATCCCGGAGCTTCCCCGGAAGCCGTCGAGGCCGACATAATAAAGCCAATCGAGGAAGCGGTGAACACCATTGCCGGTCTCGATACCGTGCAGTCCACCGCCCAGGCCGGTCAGGCCATGGTGTTGATGATCTTCAATCTCGATTCCAATTCCCAGCAGAAGGCGCAGGACGTTCGGGACAAGATCGATCCTATCGCTGCGTTGCTGCCCGAAGGTGCGGGCGATCCCCGCGTTCTGCGCTTCGACCCCAGTGCTTTGCCTGTGCTTTCGCTGGCAGTGAGCTCCAACACCCTGTCGGACCGCGACCTGACCGCGCTGACCGAAGATGTCATTGCCACCCGGATTTCCAACATTGACGGGGTCGGTAGTGCCACCGTCGTCGGTGGTGTGCCGCGCCAGCTCAATATCCAGATCGATCCCGATCGTCTGGCTGCGTTCAACGTTAGCCCCAGTGCGGTTGTTCAGGCGCTGCAGGCAGCCAACCGCGACCTTGCCGCCGGCTCGATCACCCAGGACAGCATCGTCCAGTCGATCCAGGTGCTGGGACGCCTTGAGGACCAGGATGACTTCTATGACGTGACGGTCGGCAGCCAGGGTGGACAGCCGGTCACCGTGCGGGATGTGGCGACCATCGTCGACGGCACGGGCGAGGCGGCAAGCCTCGCCATCCTCAACGGCGAGCGGGCCATCGCCATAGATATCCTCAAGACCCAGGGCGCCAATACGGTCGGCGTCGCCCGGGAAATCCGCGAGACCATTGACGATCTCCTCGCCAATGAATTGCCCGAGGGCCAGGTCAATATCCAGGTCGTGGTGGACACTGCACAGCCCGTGGAAGACTCCTTTCACGCCGTGCAGAACATGTTGATCGAGGGCGCCCTGCTCGCCGTCGTTATCGTTTTCCTGTTCCTCAATTCCTGGCGCTCGACCATCATTACCGGCCTCACCCTGCCGATTTCGATCATCGGCACCATGATAGCCCTCAACGTGCTGGGCTACAGCCTCAACATGATGACGCTGCTGGCACTGTCGCTGGCGGTGGGTATCCTGATCGACGACGCCATCGTGGTGCGTGAAAACATCACGCGTCACCTCCACATGGGCAAATCCCACCGGCAGGCGGCATTGGATGGCACCAACGAGATCGGTCTTGCCGTCATGGCAACGACGCTATCCATCGTGGCGGTGTTCCTGCCCGTCGCCTTCATGGACGGCATCATGGGCAAGTTCTTCCTCCAGTTCGGGGTGACTGTCTCCGTCGCGGTTCTGATCTCGCTGTTCGTCGCCTTCACCCTCGATCCCATGATGTCGAGCGTCTGGTACGACCCTGCTTCCGATCCAAACGCCAAGCGTGGCCCCATCGGCAGAGCCGTGCAGCAATTCGACCGGCTATTCGTGTGGATCACCGGTGGCTATCGCAGCCTCATTCGCTGGGCGCTGAAATTCCGCAAGACCGTATTGCTCGTCGCATTGCTGTCCCTGGTTGGCGCGCTCATGCTGTTTCCGCGCGTTGGCGTGGAATTCATCCCCGTGACCGATACCGGCATCTTCACCGTCTCGGTGGAAACGCCTGCGGGCTCTTCGCAGCAGGCAACCGCCGCCAAACTTCGCCAGGCCGAAGCGGTGATCCGGGCTTTTCCGGAAGTGGAGACCACCTATTCTACCGTAGGCGGCGGCCTCGCTGCGTCCGGCGCCAACAGCGGCACCATGACGGTGACCATGGTGGCCAAAGACCAGCGGGACATCACGCCCGAGCAAATCATGCCGCGCATCCGTCACGCGCTCGCAGCCGTGCCGGGCGCCGAATTCCAGGTATCGGCCGCTTCAGGTCTCGGCGGCAGCTCGGCTCCGGTCTCCATCACGCTCTATGGCGATACATTCAGCGTACTCAGCCGTCTGTCGGATCAACTCGAGCGCGAGTTGGCCGAAATTCCAGGCCTTATCAACATCACGTCGAGCATCGACGCGGCTCAGGCCGTCGTCGGCATCCGGATCAACCGCGATCTGGCGGACAATCTTGGTATCTCGATGAACCAGATCGCGACCACCCTCGGCCCGTTGATCAGCGGCGAGGATGTCGCCGACTGGACCGCTCAGAACGGGCAGGTCTATTCGGTCGTCGTGCGACTTCCCCCTGAAT
>JBARWY010000032.1:0-10838 GCA_049647065.1 Devosia sp.
CTCTCGCACCTAGCAACGCATCAACGCTCTGTTATAGCCGGCGGCTGACGCAGGTCCCTTCCGGGGTCAGCGGGGCGAAGTCGTTGCCGCTCGCGTTGAGTTCACCGGTGGTTCTCTGACGGGTCCCTGCGTCTATTCCTCGTCCACCTCGCGAAGCCGCAGTTCCGCATCGATGGGGCAGTGGCTGCAGGCACCATACCGGCACAGGCGACAAACCCAGACCGAGTGCTCCAGGTTACGCAGACGCGCCCTCAGGACACGTTCGGAGATCTTGGCGAGGAACTCGACTTCCTCCTCGTTCAGGACCAGCAGTCCTTCAGCGATCACTCCGTCCCTCGATGCAAGGACATCGTCGCTGAGTGCGGTGCCGGCCGCCGTGAGGTAGATTGCCTTGGCGCGCCCGTCGCTGGCATCTTCACGGCGTTCTATGAGGCCTTCCAAGGCAAGCCGGTCCACCAGGCGCACGGCACCGGCATGTGAAAGCCCGACTCCGGCGGCGAGCATCCGCACCGTAAGGCCGGGACGATGAGCCAACACTGCCAACGCCGAGGCCGTTGGCCCCGCTTCCGGCGCTCGCGACGACGTGGCGCGCTGGATATCGTCGCTGATCATCAGCGCGAACGCCCCAAAGATGTTTCGGCTTCGAGGTCCATCCATGCACAAGGTATATGTGCGCGAAGCATAGACATCAAGCTGACGAAAATCGCGCTCCGGGGCGGCCAATTCCGGATGGGAAACGGACTGGCTGCTTCCGGACGCACCACCTATCAAAGCAGACTTTTGCCCGTTGGGTCAGCGCGATCTGGCCGAGCCTATGGTCACCGCTTTGGGATCGGCGGACGTCCGGTGAACGGTCTTACCTGAAAAGCGTTACCCTATAGACGAAACTCTCATGGGAGACTGGAAGATGCTCCGAGTTGGTTCGATTGTTTGGGGGGTGGAGGATGTGCCAAGAGCGATCGTCTTCTGGTGTGCCGCGCTCAACTACAAGCCCCGTGAAGAGCCGGACGTCGATTGGGCGGTACTGGTGCCCAATAGCGGCGAAGGTGTGCAGGTCGCGATTGACAAGGCAGATGAGCGGGCAACTGGTCAACGTCCCCGGCACCACCTGGACCTCTACGCCGACGACCAGGCGCAGGAGGTTGACCGTCTTCTGAAACTCGGCGCCACTAAGGTTGCCCGGGACTATCCGCCCGACGCCGACTTTGTCGTTCTTGCAGACCCTGATGGAAACCGCTTCTGCGTCATTCAGAAGTAGCGAGCTTGGCGACAGGAGGCCCGCGATGGCTGTTTCGGTTTCCTGTCATTGCGGCAGGGTGAAGTTTGAAGTCGATGCTGATATTGGCGAGGTGATCGAGTGCAATTGCTCGATGTGTGTGCGCTCCGGTTTTTTGCACTGGTACGTTGAACCCGATCGAATTCGGTTCCTAACCGAGCGACAGGGTGTCAGCACCTACTGGTGGCGCACGATCACAGGAGGGCAACACTTCTGTTCAAACTGCGGAACACCCTTGATCCGGACGTCTACGACTTTTCCGCCCCCGGTGTCTGTCAATGCTAGATGCATTGACGGAGTCAATTTGCGCGACCTCACCATCAGGCAATTCGACGGCAAGCACGCCTATTCTTGAGCGGCGCTGCTGAGCTATCAGCAAATGGCAAATTGCGCCGCTGGGCTTGCCTTGATTGACGATTTGGGCGAAAGAGCCATCATTCAGATGGACCCGGTGCAAATCCGGGTGGCTCTTCTGGCCGCCAATCCGCCAGACAATCCAGTAGAAACCGCCCTCATTAGCTCGTTCGCACCCGCGAACCCGCTTATCGCGCTGTCTGGACCAACATATGACATTCATCCAAACCTTCCGCCGTGACTGGCTCTCCAACATCCGTGGCGACGTTCTCGCCGGCATCGTCGTCGCGCTTGCCCTCATCCCTGAGGCGATCGGGTTCTCCATCATAGCCGGCGTCGATCCCAAGGTGGGACTCTATGCTTCGGTCGTCATCGCCATCGTCATCTCGATAGCTGGCGGCCGACCGGCCATGATCTCCGCTGCGACCGCAGCGACCGCGGTTCTGATGGGATCGCTCGTTCGCGAGCACGGGCTGCAATACCTGCTGGCCGCGACTATCCTGGCCGGGTTCATTCAAATCGCCGCGGGTTACGCCCGCGTTGGCTACGTCATGAAGTTCGTGTCGCGATCCGTCATGACCGGGTTCGTCAACGCCCTCGCCATTCTGATTTTCATGGCGCAGTTGCCCGAGCTCACCAACGTGTCGTGGGAAACCTACGCCATGATCGCAGGCGGCCTGGCGATCATCTATCTGTTCCCGCGCATCACCACCGTCGTCCCGTCGCCCCTGGTCTGCATCATCGTTCTGTCGGCCCTGTCGCTTCTGCTGCAGGTCGATGTCCGAACCGTGGCCGATCTGGGCGAACTGCCCACGACGTTGCCGACATTGCTTCTGCCGGAAGTCCCACTCACGCTCGAGACCTTGTTGATCATCCTGCCCTACTCGGTGGGCGTTGCCGCTGTCGGCTTACTGGAGAGCCTGCTGACCGCGTCGATCGTTGACCAGATGACGGATACGAAATCCAACAAGAACCGTGAATCCATCGGTCAAGGCCTCGCCAATATCGCCAGCGGCCTGTTCGGCGGCATGGCCGGCTGCGCGATGATTGGCCAGTCGGTCATCAACGTGAAATCGGGAGGTCGCAAGCGCCTGTCCACATTCCTAGCCGGGGCGTTCCTGCTCTTCCTCTTGCTGGTTTTGGGTGACGTCGTTGGGCTGATCCCGATGCCGGCGCTGGTCGCCATCATGATCATGGTATCGATCGGCACGTTTTCATGGTCTTCGTTCGCGGACCTGCGCAAGCACCCAGGCCGCTCTAGCATCGTTATGCTGGCGACCGTCGCTACTGTCGTGGGTACTCACAATCTGGCGCTGGGCGTCGGCGTGGGCGTACTGCTGTCTGGCATTTTCTTCGCCTGGAAAGTCTCCCAGATCTTCCGCGTGACATCCGTCCTATCCACGGACTGCCAGGAGCGGGATTACCTGGTCGAAGGTCAGTTGTTCTTCGCCTCTGCGGGCGACTTCCTGGAAGCCATGGATTTCCAGAAACCACTGGCCCGCGTTCGCATCGACGTAACCAGAGCACACATCTGGGACTTGACCGGGGTGAACGCGATCGACACCGCCGTACTCAAGTTCCGGCGCCAGGGTGCAACCGTTGAACTGGTGGGAATGAACGAAGCCAGCGCGACCATCATGGACAAACTGGCAGCCCATGACGAACCGGGCGCGCTGGAGCGGATGCTCGGGCACTGAACGGCAGCTTTCGGAAATTGCTGATAGTGCCGCTACGGCTGGGATAGGGTCGGAAGGCGCGTTGACGAGTTTGCCAATGACCGGCGCCCCTTCTCGCCCTTGGATCCTGAAAGCTGACAGTCAGATGCCGGTCCCCGAAAGGCCGTTGAACAAGGCAGCCCCAAGTGACTTGAGCTGAAGCACACCATGGAGAATGGTGGAGACGATGCTGCCGACGCGGAGCCCTCTGGCAGTGCGGGCGATGTTCTCCGCCCGAGGCAAACTGTCCGATCGGCGCTCCCGTGGCCAACATCACACCGGCCGCAACCGTCGACTACATGGACAAAAAGCTTCTTAACAGGGCGGCCGTTTCTTTCGGACGCTCTTCGGGGAAGAAATGCCCCGCTTGTATTGGCTGACCTTGAACATCCTCAGCCCAGTTTCGCCACAGCGCCAGCGGCCCGCCCGCTTCCTCGTACCATTCGGCCACCGCTCCCTTCGCGCTCCAAAGAGCCAGCAACTTGCAGGCGATCTTGTGGCCATCGTTACGATCTGCCCGGTCGTGCTCTGAATCCAGATACGCCGCAGCACGATACTCTTCGCAGATTGCGTGGACATGTTCAGGGTCGCTGATGGCTGCCACATACTCACGACGAACTTGAGGTGAAAAAACAGCGGGCCGTGACCCCCATTGGCTGAGGGCATTGTCGACCACGGCTCCTGGCGCAGCAAGCATCAGTTGTTCTGGCAAAGGTGCCGGCTGCGCGAGAAGTGAGAATGGCCAAAAGCTCAGGGCGAGCCGCGCATCAGCTCTTTCCCATACTTCCAACGTGGGAATGACATCCAACACAGAGACGTGGGTAACAACGCCGGGATGATCGAGGGCCATGCGGTAGGCCACCCGGCCTCCTCGATCATGCCCTGCCACGGCAAAGCGTGAGAAGCCGAGGTGCCTCATTGCCGAGACCAATGTATCAGCCATGGTTCGTTTCGACATTGAAGAGTGATCCTCGCTCATAGGAGGGCAATCGCTGGCGCCATATCCGGGCAGGTCAGCAGCGATCACGGTGAAATCGGGCAGCAGCAACGGCGCTACCTCGCGCCACATCAAGCTTGTTTCGGGAAAGCCGTGCAATAAAAGCAACGGGGGGCCCTTGCCTCCAATACGAAGGAACACTGGCCCGCTCCTGGTGCCCTGCAAACCCGCGATGTCGGCTTCGTCGTTCTTCATGGAAAGTAACGCAGGCACAGGCGAACGGTGCCACCTCGGCGCATAGTTCAAATGCGGCTTCGGACCTGAACCCCGTTGGAGGCTGGCATAGGCCTGCCTACTTGAGCCAAGGTCGAGCAGTACGCCGGAAAAGAAAAAGCCCGGCTTCCCGGGCTTTTGATGCATCCTGTCAGCTCTATTCCGCAGGCGCATCGATGAACGCAATCGCCGTCTCGCCCGGCCGCGTATCATCGAAGATATTGTATTGGGTGGCGTTGGGAATGATGGCCAGCCGGTTCGCACCCATGCCCGACCCATCCCACAGCGCGTCCTGCAGTCCGCCGCCGAGCAGTTCGAAGAAACTGGCGATATGGCTGGTACGCACGGCGTCCCAGTCCCCGTACATGAGCAGCGTCGGGGCCTTGATCTGCTTGATCTCGGCGGACCAGTCGAAGTCGTGCATCATCATCTCGTTGACCTGCCCGATCAGGATCGGAAAGTTGTTCACGTCGGGCGCCACCGCGGCGTAAGATTCATAGAGCGGCGTACCCTTCATGCCTTCGGCCATGTCCGGCGTCATCGAGCGCATGCCCTGCTGGTTGTAGTCGTGCCAGCCGGCCCAGGCGTAAGGGGCGGAGACGACGATCAGCTTGTCCACGACTTCAGGATGCTGGATCGCCACGCGCAGGCCAGTCCCCGCACCAAGCGAATATCCCATGATACTGGCCTTCTCATGGCCCAGATACTGGATGACCCCGGCGACGTCGTCGGCCATGTCTTCGTAGCGCATCGGGCGATCGAACGGCAGCGTGTGGCCATGCCCCTGCAGGTCGATGACGATGACCTGATGGCCTTCGGCGAGCAGCGCGACATTGGGTCCAAACATATCCATCGTGGCGAGACCCCCATGCAGCAGGACGATGGGTTCGCCCTCACCGTAGACGGCGTAGTAGACTTCGACGCCGTTGACGGGGGCGTAGCCGGATTTCGAGGGTGCGGGCAACATGGCGGCTCCTTGCGCGGATTGGTCGGATTGCTGGGCAAGTGCGGGCAGCGCCATGAGCGGGGCCAGCGCGGCGGTCAGTGACAGGAAAGTGCGTCTCAGCATCGGAAATCTCCTCTTCTATGCCTGGACGACGAGTGGGCGGGGACGAAATCGACACGTTGTACGGAAGCTGCGGGTCGCTGGATCTTCCCCCTGCCAGGAATAGTTTGTATCGGTCGGAGGCTCAGATAGCCGTCGAATAGGACTGGCGAAAAGGGCCAATTAGAGAGACAATTGGCAGACCAATTCGTGTGCCTGCATTCCAAGGTCGCACGCCGTAGTCAGAAGCAGGTGCGAAGCCGCTGCAAGCCTTCTTCGATGCGGTCGGTTGCAACCGCACCATAGCCCAGCACAAGTCCTGCCCTTGCCGATTGACCGACAGCAAACGACGACAGACGGTGCACCTGCACGCCTATCGCAGCAGCCCGGACCGTCACCGCGGCAATGTCCTCCAGCGATGCCGATCGTGCCAAAGCGGTAAGGTGCAGGCCGGTCGTGGACGGGATGAGCTCGAGATGATCGGCAAAGTCGCTGGCGAGCATTTCGGCGATCAGCTGATGCCGGGCGCCGTAGATCTTGCCGGTCTTCCTGACATGTCGCACGAAACTGCCGTCCTCGATCAGGCGGGAGAGTGCGGCCTGCTCGAGTGTGGATGTGGTCCAGTCGCTGATATATTTCGCCTTTTGCATCGCCGCGCGGAGGTTACTGGGCACGAGCACAAACCCTAGCCGCAGCGTCGGCAGCAATGTCTTGGAGAAAGAGCCGACATAGACCACCCGGCCCGCAGTATCGAGCGTTTGCAGCGCCTCCAATGGGCGCCCTTCGAAACGGAACTCTCCCTCATAGTCATCCTCGATAACAGCGGCGCCGTTTCGGTCAGCCCAGTCGAGCAAGGCCCTTCGTCGCGCCAGCGTCATGGTGACCGACAGCGGATACTGATGGGATGGCGTGATGTAGACCGCCTTGATCCCGGCGGGCAGAGCGTCAACGACTAGCCCTTGATCGTCTACCGGTATCCCGATTACGCGAATACCGGCCGCTTCGAAGGCCCGCCGTGGCGCCTCATAGCCGGGGTCTTCCACAGCCACCCGATCTCCGGGCGCAAGCAGCACGCGGGCCAACAGATCGATCGCCTGTTGCGTGCCGTTGGTGATGATGACGTCTTCCGCCGCGGCGCTGATCCCGCGCGAAACGCCGATATGCCTGGCGATGGACCCGCGCAGATCAGGATGGCCGGCCGGCGACCGATAGCTTCTGCTGGCCCCCACCTCATCGGCACGCAGAGCCTGGGCGATCAATCGCCGCCAATGCTTATGCGGAAACAGCGAGGCGTCAGGCAATCCCGTCCGAAAATCGAACTCCGCCGGCTGATCAAAGGCCGTGGGAAGCGGAATGGTCTCCCAGACCGGTCGCGGCTCCAGGGCGCGGCGGCGCAACTCCTCGGGCGGTTTGCGCACCGGTGACTGCCAGGTGCTGACAAAGGTTCCTGCGCCTTGCTTCGATTGGATAAAGCCTTCGGCTTCCAGCCGCTCATAAGCGATCACCACGGTCGCCCGCGCGACATTCAAGGTTCGCGCGAGTTCACGGCTCGCGGGCAGGAAATCGCCAGGCCGCAACATGTTGCCGACAATAGCCCGCCTCGTCTGCCGATAGATCTCCCCGCTCAGATCATCTCGTTCAACCAGATTTATGTGCAGCATCGAATATCCACAATTGGTCTGGAACATTCTGACAGAATTGGACCTTCTGCCAGTCCTTTCTGGGCGCTAGGAAGGCCAAACTCGTGTGGAGGTTGCGTGATGCGGTTCGTCGCCATGGCTCTTGCGGCCGTCATGGTCATTGGTCTTGTCGGCTTTGCCGTCTGGGTCGCAAGACTGCCGCCGACCTTGGCCATGGAACCGCAAGTGCCGCCGCTGGCCGAGACGCAGGCTCTGCTCGAGGCGCTCCGGACCAAGCATGAGGACCGCCCCGTCATCGCCGTGATCGGCCTCAACGATGCCACCGAAACCACCGACTATCTCATGCCGACCGGCATATTGCGCCGCGCCGACATTGCCGATGTGATGATGCTGGCGACGGGCCCCGGACCGGTACAGCTTTACCCGGCGCTTGCGGTTCAGCCAGACGACACCATCGCCGCGTTCGATACCAGCCACCCCGATGGCGCGGACTATGTGATCGTGCCGGCGATGAGCCGTGACGACGACCCAGCCGTAATGGCGTGGCTCCAGCAGCAATCGGCCAAAGGCGCCATCATCGTCGGTGTGTGTGCCGGTGCAAAGGTAGTAGCGGCCGCGGGTCTGCTGGATGGAAAGCGCGCCACCACGCACTGGTACTACCTTCGCGAACTGCTGCAGCGGCACCCCACGATCGACTATGTCCCCGACCGGCGCATGGTGATGGACGGGAATGTCGTGACTACCACTGGCATCACGGCGTCCATGCCGATGATGCTGACGCTGATCGAGGCCATCGGCGGTCGCGCCAAGGCAGAAGCGGTGGCGCTTGAGCTGGGCGTAGAATACTGGGACGCGCGACACGCCAGCGGCGCATTCAAGTTTACCCGCGACTTTGCAACCGGCGTCCTCGGCAACACGCTGGCCTTCTGGAACCGCGACGAACTCGGCATAGCGCTCGAGCAGGGGATGGACGAAGTCTCGCTGGCCTTGGTCGCCGACGCGTGGTCGCGAACCTATCGCTCCAGGGCCGTTACCTTTGGCCAGATGCCCGAAATCGTGACAGCTGGCGGCATTCGCATCCTGCCCGACCGGAATGCGGCAGGCTGGTCGAACGCCAATGTGGCCTCGAGCTTTCGCGGCCAACCGCCCGCCGATGCGCTGGATCAAACGCTCGAGGCCATCACTGCGCGCTATGGCCAGACCACGACCGACATCGTGGCGATGCAGCTCGAATATCCAAGGTAACGGCTCCGTCTGTCACGCCGCAGCAAGCGAAGGAAGGAAGCTCAATGATCGGATTGCTCTGCTCGCCGCCTTGCGCGGCCCGGGCCCAAGCCTCGCGGGTCATTGGCGTTCCCGGAACTCAACCAAAACAATGATCGTGAGGAAAGCATCATGACTGCAACCTACACCTTCGACGTCTTTTCCAGCCTCGACGGTTTTGGCTCCACCAGCGGCGACTGGCGGGGTTACTGGGGCAAACAGGGTCCGGAACTGCTCGCCCGTCGCTTGTCGCTCTACAGCGAGCCGCAGATGATGGTCTTCGGGGCCAACACATATCGATCCTTCCAGCAGATGCTGGCTGACAGCGCCGAGCAGTACGAAGTGCGAGACCCCTGGGTCACCAGGATGGTGAATCTGCCCGCAACGGTCGTGTCGAGCACACTCGATGGACCGCTCGATTGGCCGGACGCGAGGCTCGCCAAGGGGGATGCGGTCGATGTGGTTGCCCGGCTCAAAGGGGACTCTGCGGTGCCGCTGCGCTCGCACGGCAGTCTCTCGATGAACCGCGCCCTGATGGCTGCCGGGCTGGTCGATCAGGTACATGTCACACTGTTTCCCGTGATCACCGGCAAGACCGGCCAGGAGCCGGTCTTCGAGAATGCCGCCGATTTCGACCTGGACCTGATCGAGACTCGGACGCTGGATGGCTACATCCAGGAACTCATCTACCGGCCGACCTTGCACACCTAGGCGGGGGATCGGGCCTATCGACAACGGGAATGAACCGACCATGGAACTGGCCAACAAGACGGCGCTGATAACAGGCAGCTCGCGCGGCATCGGCGCGGCAATAGCCAGGACGTTCGCGGCCAACGGGGCGTTCGTCATCCTTCACGGACGCGACCCTGATGCGCTCGCGGCGGTGTCTCGCGAGGTCCACGACGCCGGAGGCCGAGCGAGCATTTGTACGGCCGACCTCACCAACCCGGCCCAGATCGAGTCCATGCGGCTCAAGATCGACGCGGAATGCGGCCCCCTCGACATCCTCGTTGCCAATGCTGGTGGCAGCTTCGCCCGCCCTGGACTCATCGAGGAGATCGACCCGGCCGAATGGAATGCCTCGATAGCGGGCAATCTCACGGCGACCTTCCTGACCATCAGGGCATTTCTTCCCGGCATGAAGGCCCGGGGCTCGGGCAATATCATCACCCTGTCGTCGGCCGCGGCGCGCAAACCCTATCCGGTCGCTCCAGTGCCCTATGCCGCAGCCAAGGCAGGCGTACAGATATTCACCCAGGACCTTGCGGCCCAGGCCGGGCCATTCGGCATCAGGGCGAACTGCATCGCCCCCGAAACCATCCTGACCGAGCGCAACCTGACGAGTATTCCGGCAGACCGGCAGGAAATGCTTCGCCAGCAGCATCCGATACCGCGGCTCGGCCGTCCCGAGGATGTGAGCGAAGCCGCGCTCTACCTGGCCTCCGACCGCTCTTCGTGGGTCACTGGCATCATTCTCGATGTCGCCGGCGGCGCTGTCCTGGTGTGACCAACATCGCGCCATGAGGTGACGCATGACGAAATCGGAAGACGACCCGCGCCTGGCCTTTGTGTACGCGGAGGCGGTACGAGGGCTTACCCAGCAGCAGACCCTGGTTGAAGGGATCAATGCGCGTGCCGGCAGCCTTATCTTCGCCACGGCCTTTACCAATTCCCTTCTCGGCAACAGGGCCCTTTCCGATGGACTGGGCGCGTTCGAGTGGCTTGCCATCGCAACACTGTTCGCCATCGGGGGCCTGGTGGTTTTCATGGTCTGGCCCTACGCCCAGTACAAATTTCGCTTCAGCCCGGAAATGCTGCTCGGCCAATATGTCGAGGGTGACACGCCGATGAGCCTTTCGGCCATGCACCGTGCCCTGGCCCTGCGCATCGAGGCCGATATGAGCGACAACTGGGCGATCTTTCAGAGACTGAGAACGATGCTCCAGATTGCCCTGATCCTGCTGCTGCTGAACATCGCCGCCTGGATGTTTGCCATCGCATGGGCGTGAAGATCTGGACATTTTGACCTATTTGCCGGGAGACAATTCATGACAAATCTGGCCAGGGCGTTTGGCGCCCTTCTGTTGCTTTTATCAGTTGGCGCGGTCGGATCGGCACATGCGCAGGGCGGGTCAAACGAGGTGGAGCGCTTTGCTGGAGAAACACGGATCGAATCGCAGCCGCCGCTGCCGATTCACCTGGAGCTTCGCCGAGCCGGAACGGCGGTCGAGGGCACCATCTCCATTCCCATGGGCGGATTCCAGATCGTTGCGACGCAGCAAGGCGGTACAATCACCGGGCGCTTCGCCGGCCCCGGCGGCGAGGGAACGCTGAG
>JBARWY010000033.1:0-27406 GCA_049647065.1 Devosia sp.
TTGGGGGTGGGGATAAGTTTTTTCCAGGAAGCATAGCCCCGCCTAACCTCCCCCTGAAAAGGGGAGGAATCCGCCCGGTGGCTATGGCAGATCGTGCCCGCGGACGCCGTTCAGGCGCGGGGTGAAAGACGATGTTAGGACGTTGTGGGGTGGAGTGGCGGCCAGTGATTTGATCCGGAGCCCCGCATGCGCAGATGTTTCCTGGCTGGTCTTTGCCTGCTGCTGGTGATGCCGGTTGCGGGGGCGGAATGGAAGTATGAGGGCGGCGCCACGCCCATTGCCTGGTTCGACAACGGCGCGGCGCAATTCCAGTTCGCCTGTCGCGGCGGGCAACTGGCCATGGGTTTCTGGGTGCGCCAGCCCGAGGCTGATGTGGCCAAGGCGACGGCGATGAGCCTGGCCATCACGCCCGACCCGGCAGTTGGCAGCGCGGTAGCGGGTGGCAGCGGCACCAGCTTCGCTCAGGACATGCCGCTGGTGCATCTCGACGGCGCCTCGGTGATCGTGCGCGGGCCGGTGGCAAGGCAATGGGCCAGGATTGCGCAGGGGGCGCGCGAGGCCCTGCGCGTGGCGTTCGTGCGGTCGGCGGGGAGTGGGCTGGAGGTGTTCGACAGCCAGGTGTTCGGGGCGAAGGGGTCGAAGTCGACGATCGCGCAGGTGTTGGGGGAGTGTGGGTAGGGCTGCTGCGCGGTTCCTCCCCCGGTGTCATTCCGGCGCAGGCCGGAATCCATCCTGAGATGACTGGGCGCATTGCGGACGTGCGAAGACCTCAGGATGGATCCCGGCCTGCGCCGGGATGACACCGAGAGTGTTGAATGACCGGAGTTCCCATGCTTGATTTGGCCAATGGGCAAGATTTATCTCGTCTACATCATGGCCAATCGCAAGCATGGCGCGATCTATACCGGGGTGACAGGGGACCCCGCCGGTCGCGTCTGGCAGCATAAGAACCATGTGTTCAAAGGCAGCTTCACTGACCGCTACGACTGCGACAAGCTGGTCTGGTACGAAGTCCATGAGGACCCCGAATCCGCGATCGTCCGCGAGAAGCGCATCAAGGACTGGCATCGTCCGTGGAAGGAGCGGCTCATCGAGGCGATGAACCCCGACTGGCGGGATTTGTCGGATGATGTGTTCCTCTGACGCCATTCCCACCCGCGGTGTCACTCCGGCGAAGGCCGGGGTCCATCCCGAGGTCTCGCCACGGTCGCGGAGTGTAGGTACATCTCAGGATGGATTCCGGCTTTCGCAGGAATGACACGGTGGGTCTGGCTAGGCTGTTACCCCTCGATACTTGGCAAGCTTAGTCTTGGCGTTCTCATTGCGGGCCAGGTTTGCCAGTTCGACAGGGACAACGCGGCGCCCGACCGGCCAGAAGGAGATGCCCGCCAGCTTGAACGCCTGCAGCCCGAACGGAATCCCGATGAGCGTGAGGCAGCACAGCACGCCCGCGAACAGGTAGGCGAGGAACAGCACCCAGCCGAAGGTACAGGCCCAGATCACATTGACGATGAAGCCGATCGTACCGGTGACGGCGGTCGCGGCCGTCAGGCCCTTGTCGTCAAGTTCACGGACGTGGACCACATCCCGCCCGAACGGCCAAGCTGACAGCGATGCCATTTGTAGGGCGGCTATGGTCAGCGGAATGCCAACGATGGATAGCGCAAATAGTGCCGCGCCCAAGAGCCAGATCAGAGCGATGTACCAACCGCCCAATACAAACCAGATAACATTGCCAGCAAAACGCATTTCATTCCCCCAGCACCGTAGCGGCGCGGAGTACTTGTGGAGCGGCGAATAGTTTCTGGCAAGAAGGGGAATTACGGCTGTGACGCTGGCTACGCCCATTCTCGATGTCATCACGGCGAAGGCTGGATATCTTGCCACGCTCACGGCAGGTTTAGCTCAGGATGGATTCCGGCCTTCGCCGGAATGACACTGTGGGTGGGGGAGGGCGGTGCGGTGCTCGTGAGACCGGTTTTCTCGTCACGTTGATTGCACCGTAAAGTTGCTCTTTACTGCCATGGAATTTTGGGGACTATGACAAGTAGGGGGACCCGATGAAATATTCCTGCGCGGTTGTCATTGTTTTTTCGACACTATTGTCTTCATGCGCGAGCAGTTCGGTTACACAACTGTCTCGCAATACCACGGTCATATCAACCGCTGCCGCTCCAATCTGCAGAACTACAGGAGCTGCGGATGTTGCAAACCAGATGGCGGCAATAGCGACTATCAAAGCGGGCTATCAACGCTTTGTCGTCGGCGGATTCGGTACTGCCAACAACACCAGGGTGGTCACCACCGGCCCCACCTATGCAACGACCACTGGAACCTTCAATCGCATGGGCAATACGGTGTACGGCACAGCCAACACCAGCTACGGCGGCCAGTCGACCTTCGTCAGTGGTAGCAATAATGCTGAGATGCAGATTGTCATGCTCAATCCAGGAGATGCGGGTTATGAGCAAGGCATAGATGCCAAATCATCTTTAGGGCCCGACTGGCAAAAGAAGGTGGCAGGCGGGATCAACAACTGCTTCTAATTCGCCGTATTCATAAGGCCGACTGAACGCATTTGCTGACAATTAGCCGTGTGTATAGCGGCACTACAGATACCCCACGCACAGTGTCACCCCGGCGAAGGCCGGGGGCCATCCTGAGGTGTCTCAACGTTCACGGCTTGCCGAAGCATCTCAGGATGGATTCCGGCCTTCGCCGGAATGACACGGTGGGAATTCAAGCGCGGTGCTAATTGAAGGACCGGCGGGCAGCCC
The DNA here is from genome assembly GCA_049647065.1 of Devosia sp. Classification (GTDB taxonomy): domain Bacteria; phylum Pseudomonadota; class Alphaproteobacteria; order Rhizobiales; family Devosiaceae; genus Devosia. The sequence goes on from JBARWY010000033.1 coordinate 2,778, forward strand.
GCGACCGAATCCTCAATCCAAGGATTTATTGGCCATCGGATATCTCATTTGCAATCTGAATATCGTCCTTCACCAATATCTTCGAGATCAAACCTGAGCTTGATAAGAATATCAGCAACATCCAAAATACAAATGCGGCACGCCACATGGGTTTTTTTGGAAACAAGAAATAGCTACCACGCACATAGCCCGCGATTTCGACCGTTGTCTGAATTTTATCGTAGGATTCTGCCCTGACGGTGATCAATTCGTCGCCACGCTGCCAGCGTGACTCATATCCGTCAGATAGAGTCCAGATATGAACCAGAATGGTGGACTCGGGGTGGAGCGTTCCCAATTCTAACGATTTTCCCGAAAACGTCGGAAACTCTTCACCTTCCATATCGGCGAGAAACTTCGAATTATCGGAGGTCTTTATAGTCAAGCCTCTGATTGAGGACTTGCTTTTATTCTCGATGGCAACCCGAAAATGCCCCCTTGACCTACTTATGTCCCAAAGTCTCTCCTTGGTTTCTTCAGTCGGCTTGATATTTAATTTGTAATTGTATCTGTAATCCGAAATTCCATCTTGCAGGAATTTGGGCAGCTTTAGTAGATATGGCGTAATTTTTACATGAAGACGCGACTTTGGCGCGATGAAATTGGACCATAGCGGCTGTATTAATGCCGTGAGGAGCGCACCTACTAGCGCGCCCCCAATTCCCATAATTGCAAGCGTAGCTGGATTCGAGAGCAACGAAAGCAACCAATCGGCGTATCGCCACCGCTCGGGTTTGCCTTGGGACATGAAAATTCGGCAATTAAAACAATGGATTAATAATCTAGTTCGCCTCAACTTGGCAGCGAAACACTCAACAGTTCGCCTCACTTGGAAAATTGAAGGCAACAGTTCGCCTCGAGCCACTTTTTTGGCGGTGGCACCGGCTTCTCCACATTGGCAGATGAAGGATCAAAGACCGGTGGGGGCGGGCAGCTGCGTGGCTCGCCGCACTGATGCGGCTGTTCTGAAAGAGGGGCACCCGGAAACGGGTGCCCTTTCTTTTTGTCTCACGGGAACAGCATCAGTCGCGGGTCCAAATTCACCTCGACGCGGGTGGCTGCGCTTTGCTGGTACGCGGTTTCAATGAACTTGCGTTTGTCATCGCCCCAGCCCTGCGCGACCGAGGGCTTGATGAAGAAGTTCTCGCATTTGCTGATGATGAGTTGGGAAAGCAGCAGTTTTTGGCGCTCGGAATCCTTCTCGAGCTTGATTGGAGCAAAGAGCCGCCTCCCTCGGCCGAGTGGGCGTCGGCATAGCTGACGACAACGGCTGTCTCGGTCGCACTGGTAGGAATAATGTTGAGGATGACGCCAAAGACTTTTCCCCATTGATATGGCGCCGTCGCGAAAAACGAGGACGCGGCAACTACAGGAGCCTCGTTTTCGAGTTTGACGACGGTATGCCCGATATTGTCGAACCGGCCCTTTTCCAAATCCTTGTCGAAGTATTTGAGGCGATATTTCCAGTGGCCCCATGCCTTGAGCATGTGCTGGGTCGCCTCGATGCCGGCCGGCGTGGGGCCTTCTGGGATTGCCTTGTTTTTTACCTGCTGAAGGTAGGCAACCTGCACCCGCATGCCTCCTTCCAGAACAGCGTGCAGCTCCGTGTCACAGACCGCCAAGCAATAGGAAAAAGCTGCTCGGGATCCCCGAGATCGAGAGGCGAGGTGTCGATCGGCTTGAAAATATCCGTGTCGTGGTGGTTGCAAAGCCCGGTGAACGTTGACGCATCATTGCGGCCGACCTGCACTAGTTGACACTGCGGCTCCCCATTATGTAACCGCATATGGACCGTCTGGACGTGGCCCGTTTCCTCGATGAGCGCCATGGCCGTGGCATTCTGCACGGGCTGTGCCTTGATCGCCGGCTGGCCGCACTGCAACAGCGGCTCAAGACACATACTGTATTTGAGCTTGATCGCTTGTTGGAACTCGCCGATTTTCTTGCCCTTCGGCACCGCGTGCGAGCTCGTCTTCGGTCGGGCCGAAGCCGGTGAAGTGACCGATCGGCGCGTGTAGTGGACCGCCAATGCTCTCGGCACCCAGCGCGATGGCACAGTCGAGGGCCCAATCGAGATGCTGTTTGCCAGCCGCGCGAAACTCAGGGTCCTGGCTGACCGGATTGGCGTGCAGCGAGGGAATGACCGGGGTGGTGGTGCGGCGCAGGCCGATGCGATCCAACTCACGGCCCAGCCAGGCGTAGTGTTCGGCATTGCCGCGCAGCACGGGGATTTCGACGCCGTCATAGCCCAGCGCCTTGATCCGCTCGATCCAGGGCAGGTGCTCGGCTTCGACAAAGCCGGTGAGGCACAACAGATTTACGCCAACGAGCATCGCTCTTCTCCTCCGCAGCACCATAGCGGCAGCAGCGGAGCCTGCCAGCGGCAGGGCATGGAATGTTGGGGAATGTTGGAGCGGGCAACGGGAACCGAACCCGCATATTCAGCCCGGAAGGCAGCGGGTGCACGCTGGAGAGCAGTACGACCCCTAGTATCTCAGTGGCGCCAGCGGATTTCGATATCGAAATGTGCCGATCCGCTTCGTTTTCTTAGTGAGGGCAGGCGTGCGGGACTTCTCGATTCAGCAGCAGGCGGTCCAGTTATTCTGGAAATTTGTACACATTGCGAAGGAATACTATTCCTGCCACCCGGCAAGACCGAGGTTGAACGCGGCGTTGTATTGTGAGAATTTTCCGGGGAGTGCCACTGGTTTGCGTGGATGCTATGGCTGCTTTGCGGCGAGCCTGCCAAGTTGACGTGTCTCTGCTGGGTATCGTCACGATACTTGCGGCGGGTGGCAATGTTGTATCCCTCGGACTTGCAGGGCCGACGCTGGAGTTGTTCGCCTACCTGCTGACCTACAATCACCGCTCGCTACGGCGCGACTACCTTGCCGACCTGATCTGGGAGGATCTGGAGAGCGCGCGCTCGCGTGCCGCGCTCAATACGGCGCTGTGGCGCGTAAGGCGGGCCGTGGCCGCACTACCCGGGATGACGCTGGAATCCGACAGCGCCAAGGTGCGCATCAGCATTGATGCCACCGTCCGCCTCGATACCCTTCGGCTCAGGCTGGTGATGGACCAGGCGGTTGCCGCGTTCGACGCCAAGGCGGGGTTGCCCACGGAAATCCGTGTCGAGCTGGCCGACATGCTGGGACGCTGCGATGGCGATTTCCTCGATGGCTGCAATTCGAGCTGGGTGCTTGTGGTGCGCGAGGAGTACTTCAACCTAAGGCTGCGCGGGCTCGCCCTGCTGATGCAGGATGCAGGTATCCGCTCGGTCTACGAGGACGCCCTGAGCTTCGGGCGCCGTATTCTTGCCGTGGATCCTTTCCGTGAAGCGGTGCAATGCGAGATGCTCTGGCTCTACATGCTCAGCGGGCGGCGCGCCGTGGCCATCCGGCACTATCGCGACTATGCCGAAATGCTGCGGCGGGAACTTGGCATTACCCCCATGGCTGAGACGCGCGCCGTCTATGACGCCATATGCGCCGATGCCAACCAGGAGAAGGCGCTGTTCAACAGCGGTGCTCCGCCTGCACCCGTGGTGTTGCTGGGTGCCATCGAGCGCGATCGCCGCTCGTTCTACCGGGCGCATTTCGTCCCCGGCGCCTAGCGCCACCATCCCTTCATCGCCAACGCACTGACCTTACGCCGGCAGAACCCGCTGTGTCGGCGGGCGCCTGCATTTTGCCCGCAACAGCGCTGTGAGAGTCTGGTGATGACCCGCCAATCCGGGCACCGCTCCGCGCCTATGCCGTCGCGATATCCGCGCCAGCTTGCGCCCATGGCCACGCAACGCGCCGGGAAACGATGGGGCCTAACGTCCTTCCCGACAGAATGGTCCGATGAAGCGGTGGGGAAGTGAAATGGGGCTGGCAAGGCCCGATCTGATCCGGGAGGGCGATGCGCAGTTCTTCGTCATCCGTGTCAGGCCATTGGCCGGCACGGGCGGAGCGCCCCATACGCCGACGCTGCTGCGGATCGAACACGTCAATGCCGGCCAGGTGTGGAACTTCACCGACGTCGGCGCCGCCATCGGCCAGCTCAAGACCAGCCTCGACGAAATTGTAGTCGGTTCCGCCGCCTGATTGGGAGATCACAGATGTATAAGCATCCCGGCGTCTATGTCGAACACGTTCCCTCCGGCCTGCTGTCGATCGAAGCGGCCTCGACCTCGACCGCGGTTTTCATCGGGCACGTGCCGCGCGGCGCCCTGGTCACCGCTACGGACGGCGAGCCGGTATTCATCTCAAGTTCCAGTCAGTTTTCCCGACTGTTCGGCGCGCTGGACGGCAAGGGCGGTGGCATTGCCGACAATGGCGAAGCACCCGACTGGTTCGGCCACGCGGTCACAGGGTTTTTCGCCAATGGCGGCACCAAGGCCTATATCGTGCCCGTGGGCGCCACCGAACGTGGTGCCGAGCCCGAGACGGCTCCGGCCGTGGCGGCCATCGCCGATCCAATTGATCCGCTGTTCGCCTACTATTTCTCGGCGGCATCGCCGGGCGCCTGGGCCAATGACCTGGTGGTGGCGCTCGAGCTGAGCCTCGATGATCCCCAGCCGCTCAAGGACGAATACACGGTCACGGTCGGCTACAAGTCCGGCAGCAAGATCGAGGCCATCGAGCGGATCGGCGGCATGGTGCTCGACAAGGATAGCGGTCGCTTCCTCGTATCGAAGATGAAGGACGGGTCCGAACTGCTGACGGTCAGCCGCCAGGCTATCGCCGCTGCCGGCGGCACGCTATCGGCAACGGCGGGCCTGCCACTGTCCTACGATCCGGCCGCCATCGCCGCGGGCGCCAAGCTGGTCCTTGCCTTTGGCTCGGGCGATGTGACGGTGACCTTCGCCGGGGGCGAGGCCACCCTGGCCGCTGTGGCTGCCCTGATCGAGGATACCGTGCGGGCGGGCGCCGGCAATGCCGAGGACAAGAAGAATTTCGTCGCCCAGGTCAGCCGCGACAATCGCCTTTTGCTCATCCCGGGGCTGGCCGGCAACAATACGAGCGTCGCGGCCAAGAGCGGCGGCGTCGCCAGCACGCTGGGCCTCGACCCGACGCAGATCGTCACCGGGAAAGTAACGGACTTTGCCGGGCTCGCCGGCAAGACCGTCGAGATCAAGGCCGGTGCGGCTGCGGTCAAGACGGTGACATTCGGCACCCCGGCCGACATCCAGGCGGTGGCCGCTGAAATTCGTACAGGCGCGCCCAAGGCGGCGGTCGACGTGCTGCCCGATGGTAGCTTGCGGCTGCGCGTCGATGGCGAGACGGCACCGATCGCGATCAATGGTGGGACTGGGCTGGACCTTCTGGGGCTGACCGGCCTCGACGCCAGCGCGGGCCGCCCCAGCACCATGGCCTATCCGCAGCCTTTTTCCGGCCCGGTGGCCGAGGCGCGCCTGATCGGCGGCGTCAATGCCTACGAGCCCAAGCTCAATCACTATACCGACGCACTCAAGCGCCTCGAAGACTATCGCGATATCTCCATCGTGCTGCTCCCCGGCAAGTTTTGGGATGGCACCGGCAATCCTGTCATCGAGGCCGCGGTGACCCATAGCGAGTTCATGCAGAACCGTATGGTGCTGGTCGATCCGCCCAATTCGGTCGGCAGCAACAAGCTGGTGACCCCCAAGGACGTCAAGGACCTGGGCGCGCCGACCTCACCTTATGCGGCGCTCTATTATCCGTGGCTGACGGTGGTCAATCCGCACTATGACAAGGACGTCGCCGCCAACAAGCCCAAGAGCTTCGACATCCCACCCTCTGCCTTCGCCGCTGGCCTCTGGGCCCGCATCGACGGTTCGCGCGGCGTGTGGAAGGCACCGGCCGGCCTTGAGGCGACCGTTCGTGGTACGCAGGGCCCCAATGTCCTGCTCGGCAATGATGTGCAGGACAACCTCAACGAGTTTGGCGTCAACTGCATCCGCGCCATCATCGGCCCGTCGGTGGTGTGGGGCGCGCGGACGCTGGCCACCAAGACAAAGCCCGAATTCCGCTACGTGCCGGTGCGGCGCACCCAGTCGATGATCGGCGAGAGCCTCTACAACGCGCTCCAGGCCGTGGTCTTCGAGCCCAATGACCACAAGCTGTGGGCGAGCCTGCGCGGCAGCACGCGCGATTTCATGGACGGGCTGTTCCGCTCCGGCGCCTTCCAGGGCGAGAAGGCCTCCGATGCCTTTTTCGTCCGCTGCGGGCTCGATGCCACCATGACCCAGGGCGATATCGACGCCGGCATCGTGCGGGTGGTTGTCGGCTTCGCACCGCTCAAGCCGGCCGAATTCGTCGTGGTCCAGATTCAACAGATCGTTGGCCAGCGCGGTTGAGCCGCAGCCGAGACAGCACAGGAGATTGACCGATGCCAGCGCCGATGTTTCCCGCCAATGCCCACCGCTACGATCCCTACCGCACCTTCAAGTTCCAGGTTGCCATCGACGGCAAGATCGTCGCCGGCCTGTCCAAGATGGGCGCGCTGAAACGCACCACCGAAGTGGTGAAGTGGCGCAGCGCCGGCTCCAATGGCAACCAGCAGGTCATGCCAGGCGGCTCCAGCTTCGAGGCCGTAACGCTCGAACAGGGCCTGTCGCATGACAAGGTGTTCGAGGAATGGGCCAACGCCGTCAACAATGTCGCCGAGGGTGACGCCGGCATCAGCCTCAAGGGCTATCGCCGCACGGTGGTGGTCTCGGTGCTCAACCAGCAGGGCGCGCCGGCCATCACCTATACGCTCAAGAAAGCCTGGGTCTCCGAATTCCAGGCACTGCCTGAGCTTGATGCCAACAACATGAACACGGTGGGCATCCAGTCCATCACCATTCAGACTGAAGGTTTCCTGCGTGACGACGGCACGGCCGAGCCGGTCGAGAGCTGATAGGGACGGTCACGATCATGTCTCGCGCGCTGTCCACGCTGCCCATCGGCCTGCCGCGCTTCGCCCTGCGGCCGTCCAATGGCGTGGCCGAACTGGCCATCGCCTGGGGCGCCAGATCTGGCGCCTCGCGGCCAGAGCGGGTGACGCGAGTGCTCGCTGCGGCGCTCGAGCGCATCGACGAACAGGCCGTGAGCACCGAACTGCTGCTGCGGCTATCGGCGGGCACGCGCGAATGGCTGCTGCAGAAGGTGGCCGCCCTGTTCCGTCCCGCCAATGACTGGTTCGAGGCCGGCTGCTCCATCTGCGGCGCGCGCTACGATTTCCTTCTCGATCTGGGTGCATTGCCGACCAAGCCGGCCGGGGAGGGGTTCCCCGTCGTCAACATCGAGACGTCTCTTGGGCCGCGCCAGTTCGACCTGCCCAATGGCGCCGACGAGGCGCGCTTTGTCAGCAGCGGCACGCAGGACGATCCACGCCGCTACTTCGCCGAGCTCTGCGGCCTGTCGGCCGATGCGGCGGGCGAGGCGCAACGCTTCACCGAAGACGATCTGCTGTCGCTCGATCAGGGTTTTGACGCTGCAGCGCCGCAGCCCTCGGATCGCAGCGCCACCGGCTGCCCCGACTGTGGCCATGTTACCGAAGCGGCCATTGATCCGCTGGCCTTTGCGTTTCCCGGCGAGATGGACCTGCTGGGCGAAGTGCATCGCCTGGCGGTTCACTACCACTGGAACGAGGACACCATATTGGCGCTGCCGACCCGGCGGCGTCGGCAATACCTGGCGCTTGTTCGGGCTGACGCGCCGGGTCGCAGGGCAGGGAGGCCGGCATGAGCTTCCTCTCCCATATCGCCATGCGCGCCTTGGGCGATGCCGGCAATGCGCCGGCAATCATGCCCAAAGGCCATGGTATCGCCATGCGGGCCGCTGCGCCCGAAGCCGATCTGCCGCAGGACGAGGCCGCAGCGCCGGTGGCCCGCAGCGTGGTCCATCGCGATCCGCGCGACCCGGTGCCTGAGCCGGAAGCGCCGCCACGCGAGGATGATATGACCGGCCCGGTCCAGCCGGCGCGGAGAGCGGAGGCCGAGCCTCGACCAGAGGACGAGGAGACGGGCGCTCCGGAGCAGGCGTCGGCTGTGGGTCGGGCCGTGCATCGCGCCGCCGCAGCGCCGGATGAGGGGCAGCCTGACGGTCTGGAGGTCCCGGCAGCACGCGCTCTGGCGCCCGAGACCGGCGAGCCACCCGTGCCGCAGGATGAGCCCCCGGAAACCCGCAACGAAAAGGTCCCCGGCCAGGTGCTTGCGAGCCGAGCTGCTGGAGTGATCGCCATGGCCGCTCCGGCAGCCATGGGCCATCAGGCAATGCCCGGTCTGCTGAACGGGCCGGTGACCGGCGAGCCGGCGGGCGCGACAGCGGACTTCATGGGCAATGAGCTTGGCGACGAGGGGCCTTATGCAGGCCTTTCCGAGCCTTGGGATGGCGGTGCCGAAGCCGCAGCGCCGACCGGTCAACCGCCTATCGTCTATCATGGCTCTGCCGCGGCGCCCCGGCCTGCCGGGTCGGGGGTCGTCATCGAGCAGATCGACGTTTTCGTGCAGGAGCCGGCCTCGCGCGAAGCCGGTCGGCCCCGCCTGTCGGATCCATCGCGCCGCGTCGCGGCACGCTCTCTCGGAGGGTTGTGATGGCCCTTTCCGCGCTCGCGCTGACCGCCGACGCCGTTGCCGATGGCCTGCAGGCCCATTTCGGCAACACCGTCCACGTGGCCGTGGATACGCCCATGGCCGCCAGCGAGAAGGCCAAGGGACTGCCCAACCAACACCTGCTGAACCTGTTCTTTTACCGGATTTCGCATTCCGGATTCCATGCCGGCCTCACGAGCAACGACCCGTTGTTTCTGCGGCTTCACTGCCTGGTTACGCCGTTCCCGGGCAAGTTCGAAACCACTGATTACCCGGAGATGCGGATGCTCGGACGGGCGATCCAGTTTCTGCATGGGCAAACGCTCTTCGCCCAGCCACTGGTCAATGAGGGCGCCGACGCCACGCGTTATTCGCTCGAATGCACGCTGTTGCAGCCCAATATGGAAGAGATCAACCACATCTGGACCACGCAGGGCAGCGAACTCGCCTACCGGCTGTCGGCCGTCTACGAGTTTTCGCTGGTACCAGTCGAGCCGGCGGTGCGCCGCCCGCCCGGCCCGCCGGTGCGGACTGCCATCCTCGACCTCACCCCGACATCAAGGGTGCCCGAGCCGTTCGATTTCGGCGGGGAGACCTTTGGCGTGGCGCTGGCAAAACGAACCGATGCGAACAAGCCGGCGCCGCCACGCAAGCCGACGCGCCTGCCCATCGCCCTGCTGCGCGACGGCGGTCGGCTGACGACATCGGCCTCCATCCTGCCTGCGGCACGGAAGGTCGAGATGGCGCTGGCCGGATCGCCCGGCGCCATTGCGGCCTTCCAGCTCGAATTTTCGGCCGCGGATGGCACGGCCGCCGGTTCTCCCGTCGTCAAGCTCGAGACTATTCAGGCGGCGCTGCTGGATGACGCGCGGGCAAAGGTGACGCTGGGTTTCACCAAGCCCAATAATTCGACGCGGCTCAGCATCCGCACGTTTCCGACCAAGCTGGTGGATGGTGAAAACGAGATCGATGCCGAGGCACCGTTCTCCCCGGCACTTGTCGTCGCGCTCGACGGAGCTGGGCCATGAGCGGGCAGGCGGCGGGTCTGGCCGGCGAATGGAGCCGGGTGTCATACCTGATCGGCATTGCCGAGGCGGCGCGCTCCGGCAATGGGCTCGATGCCGATTTCGCCGAGCGCTTCGCCGTCGTCAATGCCGCAGTGGCGCAGGCGCGCGAAGCCGGTAGCTGGCAGGGGCTCAAGACGCTGCTGGACGCGGACGCCGCTGACGAAGTCATCAAACTCGATGTCGACATCCTCGCCGTGGCGCTGGCCGGAGAAGCGGTGCCGGCCTTCGCGCCGCGCCTGCAGTCGCTGCAGCCCCATATCGGTACGCAATGGCCGTCGCTGGCGCTGCTGCAGGAACTGCTGATGCTGGAAGAGCCTGACGAGACCGAAATGCTGCTGGCGCGCCTGACCCCGCATGCGCCGCTGGTCGCCTCGGGCGTCCTGCGCATCGAGGGCGACGGCGCCTATCAGTCCATCCGCCCGGGTGCAGGCACCGGCCTGGCGCTGCTCGGACGCTCCATTGAATCCGCCACGCCCCCCGGCGCGACGCTGGTCTCCCGGCGCGCCACCTTCGACGACCTCATCGTGCCCGAACGCACCATGCGGGCGCTGAGCGATTTCGCGTCCTGGGTATATTTCGGCGAGAAGGTTTACGGCGAATGGGGTGCCCGCCGGCTCGGTGGCCCGCTGGTGCTGTTCAACGGTCCGAGCGGTGTCGGCAAGAGCTTTGCCGCCTCGGCGGTCGCCGCCGAGCTGGGTCGCATGAGCGGCGAGAAATGGGCGCTCTACGCGCTCGATCTCGGCCGCATCATGAGCAAATATGTTGGCGAGACCGAAAAGAACATCAACCGCCTGCTCGACGCGCTGGCCGGTCGCCGGGCCATCCTCCAGATCGACGAGGCAGATGGCCTGCTGGGCAAGCGCGGCGATGTCACCGACGCGCGCGATCGCTACAGCAATCTCGAAGTCTCCCACATGCTGTCGCGCTTCGAGCAGCATACCGGCCCCGTCATCCTCACCACCAATCTGCGCGCCAATATCGACAGTGCCTTTCTCCGCCGCTTCCAGATCATTGTTGATTTCCCCGGCCCAGATGCAGCCGAGCGCGACCGGCTGTGGTCGCTGTTGCTGCCGCCATTGGCGCCGCGCGACGAGCGGGTGGAGACGCGGGCGCTGGCCGAAGCGGTAAAACTGGCCGGCGGCGCCATCCACAATGCATCGGTCTATGCCTCGATCCTCGCAGCGGGAGAAGGTGGCAGCATCGGGTATCGCCACATCGCCCGCGCCGTCTGGTCCGAACTCAACAAGGAAAGCCGGCAGGTGCGGCAATCCGAACTGGGCTTTCTCGCTGAACATCTGGAGGACGCGCCATGAGGATCAGGCGGATCCGCATGGTGTTGCCGGCTCGGCTGGCCGCCGATGCCCACGGCCTGGCCCGGCAGGCTGGCACGGAAATCGCCGCCCGGCTCGAGCAGGCGGCAGCACCCCAGCCGGGCTATGCCGTCACCGTCCCCGGCAATGGTCGCAACGCCGCGCAACTGGCACGCGCCGCGGCCGATGCCATCGGCACGAGGAGACACTGATGGCCCGGGGCATGCTTGTCGAATATGGCCTGAGCCTTCCGCCGCTCATGTTCCTGTTCGATTTCAATCCGCAGCAGGTGTCGCGCAGCCGCACCCTGACCATCAAGACCGGGCAGGCCCCGGGCTCGCGCGGCGGTTACGATTTCATGTCGCCGATGGAAACCGGCCGGGTGGCGCAGGGTGTCGAGATGCAGGCCGAGAGCTTCACGCTCGATATCCTGCTCGACGCCTCCGAGCGGCTCAACGCAGGTGACGTGGCCGCACGCACGTTCGGGGTGCAGCCCCAGCTCGACACGCTGCGCGCCATGCTCGAACCCAAGACGCAAGGTCCCGGCGGTCTCCAGGTTCTCTCGGGGATCGCCTCGGGCGCGGCCAGGGCCTTTGCGCGCGACGAAACCGCCTCGGTACTGATCTTCTCGTGGGGCATCCAGGCGCTGCCGGTGTTCCTCACCGGCTTCGCGCAGAAGGAGGTGATGCATCTCTCCAACCTCGCGCCGCTGCGTGCCGAAGTGCAGTTGACCCTTCAGGTCATCGAAAGCGTCAACCCATTCATGATCGGCGAGAAGGTGCGCCAGACCGCCATGGTTGCGCTCAATGCCGTCTCGACCCTGGGAGGCCTCTGATGGCCTTGTTCAAGGGCTCCCGCTACGAGGACGTGCCGCAGTTCCAGGCCGATCCATCCGCCAAGGTGGTGTTCCGCGGCCTGCGCCCGCGCCCCATCGGCAATCCCGAGGCGGTGCTGGAACACACCATCGCGCAGAAGGACCGGCTTGACGCGCTGGGCCACAACTATTACCTGCGCTCCAATGACTGGTACCGGATCGCCGAGGCCAATCCGGAATTCCTGTTCCCCGAAGATATTCTTCACATCCTCGAACCTGCGCTGCCCGAGACGCCGACCGATGCGCAGGAGGACGCCATTCTCGACGTGTTCGAGGCCGATAATGCCGCCGACCGCGTCGGCGCCACCATCCTCATCCCGCGCCGGGAGGATTCGTGATGGACCTGCTTGCGGCGCTGCTTGAGCCCTCGTTCCGCCACCCCGCCAGTTGCGTTATCCAGCTCGGCGCCGACCGCAAAGATTTGCGCGCGCTGACGCCCCTGGTGCGCTCGCTCGAAATCAAGACGTCCCGCCTCGAAGCGGCCATCGGCTCGCTGGTGATGGATGACCGTCGCAAGGAGGACGGCACCTGGATGGCGGCCGATTCCGGCCTGTTCGGCCGCTGGCAGCCGATCCGCATCCAGGCCGATTTCGGTGGGCACAAGGAAGAACTGTTCCGCGGCTACGTTACCAAGGTCGCCCCCACCTTTCCCGCCAATGGCGGCGACGCCACGCTCGAACTGCAATTGCAGGACGACAGTGCGCTGCTCGACCGCGAGCATATCCGCCAGGTCTGGGGCGATGGCGAGCCGCTCAGCGACCGCTCCATTCTCGATGCACTGGCCTCGCCACATGGCTTCGGCGTGACGGCGGATTCGGGGCAGGGGCAGAAGTCCCGCTCGCTGGCGCAGGACACGACCCCGATCAAGTTCCTGATGGAGCGGGCCAAGGCCAATGGCTATGAGCTGACCTTTGCCGAGGGCGAAATCTATTTCGGCCTGCCGCGCCTCGAGGGCGAGGTGCAGGCGCCCATCCTGATTTATGCAGGCAAGGCCACCAACTGCATATCCTTCGCCATAGCCGACGAAGCCCAGAAACCGGACAAGGTGCAGTTCGAGATGGCGCCGGCCACCGAAGGCGCGACGCCGGAAACCGAGACTGTCGGTCCCGACCAGCCGGTGCTCGGCAAGAGCCCGGCCGCCGACGAGGGTGGAGCTCTGACTGCACCATCGGTCTGGCGCATGTCCCGCGAGGGTGACGAAACGCTGGAAGAGGCCCGCACGCGCGCCCAGGCCCTGGCCAACCAGAACAGCTTCAAGCTGCGCGCCAGTGGCGAGCTGGATGGCGCCATCTATGGCCATGTCCTCAAGGTCGGCCGCCCGGTCGCCGTCGATGGCGCCGGCACCCGCTACGGCGGCACCTACTATGTCGACACCGTCAACCACGTCTTCTCGCAGGATGGCTATCGCCAGGTTTTCGAACTGATCCGCAACGGGACGGGCGAGGCAGCATCGCCGCTGTCGCCCCTATCGGCGGCCGCGTCCGCTATTTCGAGCCTGTTTTGAGGGGAAATGGCATGTCCGAACTCGACGTCATCGAACGCTCCGCCCGCCAGCAGCAGAAGAGCTATTACGGCAAGTATCGCGCCTTTGTAGCTGACGTGGCCGACCCCGAGCAGCGCGGGCGGGTGCGGCTGATCGTGCCCAGTGTCATCGCCACCGGCATGAGCGACTGGGCCCTGCCGATCACGCCCTATGGCGGGGCCGCCGATATCGGCTTCTTCGCTGTTCCCCCGGTCGGCGCGCAGGTGGTGGCCGAGTTCATGGAGGGCGATCCTTCGTCGCCGCTATGGACCGGTACCTTCTGGCGACAGGGCAAGGAAGTGCCCAAGGAGACCAATTCAGGATCCCAGACTGTCAAGCTGCTCAAGACCGAGTCCGGGCATCTGCTGTCCTTCGAGGATAAGCAAGGCTCCGAGGCCGTGACGCTGAAGAGCGCCGAAGGCGCGACGATCGAGCTCGATCCGCAAGGCACCATCGCCCTCACCGACAGCAAGGGCGCCAAGGTGCGCATCGATGCGCAGGCGGGAGAAATCCATGTCGAGGATACCAACGGCAACAGCCTGGTCTTTTCCAGCACCGGCATCACCGCCAAGGACGGCTCCGGCAACGAGATTTCCACTTCTGCCTCGGGCGTCAAGGTCAGCGGCGCCACCATCGAGATCAAGGGGCAGTCGGTGCTGCTCGGCGGGGCCGGCGGTGAGCCGCTGGTCAAGGGCCCGTCCTTCATGGCCATCTTCAACAGCCACACCCACATCTGCGCGCTGCCCGGCACGCCGTCCGCGCCACCCCTGCCGCCGCTGACGCCCGGCCAGTTCACCATCGCGACGCAATCGACATGACCCAGCCCTCCGAAACACGGCTGCCCAAGGTCAGCTACCTGCGCTTTCCCTTCCGCATCGGGCCTGCCGGCGCCGAGCAATCGACCCGGCTCGACCATATTCGCGAACAGGTGGAGCAGGTGCTGTTCACCAGTCCCGGCGAGCGGCACTTCCGCCCTGAATTCGGCTTCGGCGCTCGTCAGTTCGTGTTCGAGCCGAACCGCGCCGCGCTGTGGGACGTGGTGCGCAACCGGCTCTATGGCTCGCTGACCGATGCGCTGGCCGGCGAGGTGGATCCCAAGACCCTGCGGGTCGAAGTCGGGGCCTCGATCGACGAGCCCGAGAAGATGCTGGTGACCATCGCCTACGTGCTGGCCGCCATCCAGAAGCAAGAAACCCACAGTTTCACGGTGTGATGGCCATGGCAGACACTCCCATCCCCGAACTGGTCTTTGGCGCTGCCTGCCCCGATTGCGGCACGCGCGAAATCGAGCTGCCCGGCCCGTTGCCGGCGATTGCCGACGACTTCGACTGGATCGCGCGCGACTACGACAGCTATCGGCGCTTGATGGTCGAGGAACTGGCCTACCGTTTCCCGGAGCGCCGCCGCTGGACGCCCGCCGACATGGAGACGGTGATTGTCGAACTGCTGGCCGCAGCGCTTGATCGCGCTTCCCACGCGCTCGATACGGTGCACGGCGAACGCTATCTCGAAACGGCGCGCCGCCCGGAATCGGTTCGCCAACTGCTCAAGCTGATCGGTCATGACCCAACGCTGACCCTGCCGGGCGTGCCTGACGATGTCGATTTGCGCGATGCCTGGCTGGACGACTACTGGCGCGCCAATCCGGCCGCGATGAACGAGGCGCGTGAGTTGGGGCCGACGCTGGTGCGCGAGCAGTTGCGTATGGTGTCGCTGGACGACCACAAGGCGCTGGTGCAGGCGCATCCGTTGGTTGAGCGGGCCCGCGCCCGCCTGAGCTGGCGGGGCGCATGGAGCACCATCCTCATCTCGGTCATGCCGTTGGACGGGCTGAAGCTCGACGGCGTCATCGACTTCCGCCCCGGCACAGGCGCGGGGACACTGGACGACGAAATCTATGCCCAGGTACTAGCGTTCCACGACAAATACTCCCTGTCGGAGCCACGGGTCGGCAGCACCATCCGCACCATCCTCAATGAGCTGGTCGAGCGCCACCGTATGGTGGGCAGCGAAGTGCTGCTCGAGGCCGCCAAGGAGGTGCCGATCGTCTTCACGCTGTCGGTGCGGGTCAAACCCCAATACTTCCAGTCCGAGATGAAGGTGGCGCTAGCCGAAGTGCTGTCTTCCGATACCGGCCTGTTCGCGACCGGCCGGATGAACTTTGGCGGCGACCTCTTCGCCAGCGACATCCTCGACGCGGTCTATCTTGTGGAGGGCGTCGAGACCGCCTGCCTCAACCGCTTCAAGCGCCAGGGCGCCCGCTATCCAGACCGCACCGTGGCCGGGTTCATCCCCGTGGCGGACGACGAAATCGCAGTCTGCTTCAACCGTCGCGGCGAGCCGCATCGGGGGTCGTTCCGCATCTTGGTCAACGGCGGAGCTATCGGATGAGCGACAGGCGCGATCTCACCCGCTGGAACCGGGCCGGCCTCAAGCGCTTCGACTATGTCGACGGCAATGCGGCCGCCTGGCTGGAGGAACTGCGCTTGGCCATGCTGGCCCGTTTCGCCCGCGGCGCTGCTCCCGAGGCTCGCACCGAGGACTACTGGCGCAAGCTGCCCACCCGCAAACTGACCCCGGGCGAGGCGGAGGCCGCGCGACAGGCGGTGGCGCATCTGACCTGGTCGAGCTTGTTCGCCGATCTGCCGGCCCGCCCGGAAGGCCGGCGCTCCCGCAACGAGCGGTTGCTGGCTTCCTACCACGCGCCGTCGACCGACCAGGCCCAGCAGATCATGCGGGCTTTCTCGCGCGCCGCCCATGTGCTGCTCGGCCATGTCGATGCCTATGCCAATGAGGGCTATCTGCGCACGGCCACGCAATGGGACTCCATGCGCAAGCTGGCCGCGATGATCGGCTATCAGCCCGCCGCCGGCGCTTCCGCCGCGACGGTGGTTGGCCTCGTCATCGACACGGCGGTCGAGGGCGCCGTCGAGGTCGAGCGCGGCGTGCCGATGTCCTTCACCCCGCCAGGTGGCGGCAAACCGGTGCTGTTGGAGACGGTCGAAACCATCATGGCGCATCGCGAGCTGAACGCTGCCCGGGCGCTTGGATTTGATCACAACGACGACCTGTTCGCCACCGGGGCTGGGCAGTCCTACCGCGTGCCCAAGGGCACGTTGCTGCGCTCTGGCGACATCGCCGTGCTGCATTCCGACATCACCGCTCTGCGCCCTGACCTCGTGGCGCAGCGGCCAGAACTGGCGCAGCAGTTGCCCTGGCCGACCACGATCGCTGACGTCAGCATGCAGGGCGACGACATCGCCACGGTCGATTTGGCCGACCGCGCGCCGGTGGCCCGCTGGGTCTGTCACGGCGCGAGCCTGCTGAGTCGGCCGGAAAAGGTGCTGCGTGCCCGTCCGCGCACCTCTGGTGCCGGTGTCGTGGTCACCACCTCGGCGCCCGGCCTGCTGCATATGGGCGCCATTTTCACCTATATCGATACGGCTGGGCAGCGCCAGCTCGCCCGCGTCAAGGCCGTCGACGGCACCCGAATCGAGCTCGACAGCGCCCCGAACCTGCCGCCCAATGCCCAGTTGACGCTCGCCACCCGCTATGGCGTGCGCAACGGGGTCGCCAGCACATCGACTGATGTGAACCAGATATTCTTCGTCGCCGGCAATACCCTGGCCGGGGTCCCGCTGAGCAATAGCGTGGTTTCGGCCACCAGCGGCCTCTCGGGCATCAGCACGCATAATGGGGCGACAGGCGGTACGCCCATTGCCCATCACTTCGCCCGGCCCGCCGGCGCGCGGGACGAGGCTTACGCCACCGTAGGCACAACCGCCGCCATAACCGTCACGCTGCTCGGCGATCCACCACCGGTCGCTGCTGACGGCGCCGGCACCGAACGGACCATCGAATTTCCCGGCAAACCCTCGCCCGCCACAATGGCTGGAGCGTGGTTCGTCGCGCGCAACGGCACGGAACTTTCGGCGCTTGAAGTCGAAGCTGTCCGTAGCGGGCCGGACTCCCATTTCATCCTGTTTCGCCAGGAACTGGGCGGCGCGGCCACCGACTATGAGTTCCACGGCCCCATGCTGCTGCGTGCGCCGCTGCTGGACCATGATCGCGGCCAGAACCCGGTATTCGACGGCGGCATTACGCTGACCGGCATCAGCGCTGCGACCCAGAAGCTGATCAAGACCGGCCGCAAGGTGATCGCTGAGAACACCTATAGCGGGGTGGCGCAACTGCTCACCATCGCCCAGGTCGAGCGCAATGCGAACTGGGTGCGGATCGGCGTCGACGAAAATCCCGACCTGCTCGACGGCTGGGTTTCGGGCTGGACGCATTTTCGGCTCAATACCACGCGGGCCACCCATGGCGAGACGCGCGGCGCCAAGGCCCTCGGCTCGGGCAGCGCCGAGTTTCGCCGGCAGCGCTTCCACCTTGGGGTCAAGGAGGTCTCGTTCATTCCCTCAGGCGTCGCCGAATCCGGCGTCGCGCCCGATCTCGACGTCACCGTGCAGGAGGTGATGTGGGCCTATCGCGACCTGTCCGATCCGACGGCCGAGGACACCGATTCCTGGTCGGTTCGGGTGCTGGAGGATGAGACGCTGGAAATCGTGTTCCGCCGCCGCCTGCCCACTGGCACCAACAATATCGCGGTGCGACGGCATCGGGTGGGCATGGGGCCGGCGGGCAATGGCGTTCCCGCTTTCGCCTTCAGCAAACCATCCAAGAAACATCGGCACGTCGTTGCGATTTCTCAACCTTTTGCCCCGGCGGGCGGGGCCGAGCGCGAGCCGGTCGAATCCATGCGCGAGGCTGCGCCGGCGCGCCTCGCTGCCAATGGCCGCGCCGTTTCGCTGAGGGATTTCGAGAAGCTCGCCAGCCGTCACGCCGGTGTATGGCAGGCTCGCGCGACCCAACTTGCCGAAGTCGGGGCCGCGGTGCGCGTCGTGGTAGTACCGGCCTATGGCTCACCAGTCCATGGCGCCTTCGCCGACCAGCTTGCCAGCCATATTCGCGACCGGGCCATTCCGGGGGCTCGCATCGAGATTGCCGGGTTCGTCCCCAAGCTGGTGCTGATCAATGCTGGTATCAGGGTCGACACGGCGCGCTACGACAAGAACGACGTCATCGAGGCCGCCACTCTCGCTCTGGCCGAAACCTTCGGCCTGCGCCAGCGCCGGCTCGGCCAAGCCCTGCTGATCGGAGAGGTGCTGGCGGCCCTCGAAGGGGTCGAGGGGGTCGAAAGTGCCGTCGCCACGCTGTTCGCCGAGCGGTCGTTCCGCGTCCGCCGCCAGCAGGACCGGCAGTTTGCGGCGGGGCCGTCACAGTTCCCCAGTCAGGCCACCCAGGCGGAGAACCGGGTCGGCAGCCAGTCCATCACCGCGGCGCCCAACGAAGTCGCCCATGTGCAGGGGCCGAGCGCCGTTACCATTACCGCGGAGTCGATCTGATGGCCGATCCGAGAAAAAGCCGCGCGGGCATGCTGCTCTATCGACACCTGCCCGAGGAATACCGCTATCGCGACAATCGCCAGGGACAGGAGCAGGGTGATCTCGAGGCCTATCTCGATGGTTTCGGCGTACTGCTCGATGCCATCCGCGAAACCATCGCCCAGTCCTATGCCGACGCCTTCGCCGGCCAGCAGAGGGATGGCAAGGAAATCCAGGAATGGCTGGTTCCCTACCTGGCCGACCTGTTGCAGGCCGAACTGGTGGCGCCGGCTGCCGGCAATCGCCGCAAGGAACTCAACAACACGGTAGGCTGGTACAAGGGCAAGGGCACCCTCGCAGTGGTCGACGGCATCGCCGATACGGTGTCGGGCGCGCAGACCGTGGTGGTCGAGGGATGGCGCCGCACCCTGATCACGCCCCGCTTGTCGCTGCCGCCCTTCACTATCCCGCCCGACACCGCTGGCCGTGAGCTACCGCTGGGCACGCCTGATCTGCGCCGTGTCAGCCGCGCCGTCATCGACGAAACGGGGCAGAACAGCTTCGAGAACTTCACCCTGACCGAGGCGGATGCCACCGGCAATCCTGCCGAGAGCAAGCCGATCGTCTGGCGGCTGCTGTCGCGCACCGGTGCGCCGTGCTTCCCCGGTCATTTCGACGACCGAACCCAGCGCACGCCCGCTGTCGGCGATTTCACCAGGCGTCGGCCGGGGCCACATCCGCGCCGTACCCATGTCCACGTGCAGCCGCCCTCCGGCCTCTTCGTCGAAGGGCTCAAAAGCGTCGCGCTGACCGGTGCGGACCCGCTCGGCATCGGTGCCGCCGGCGGCGCATTGCTGACCATCGATCCCGACTATGTCTATGAGCGTCTCGGCCAGGGCGGACCGCCGGACAGGCTTGTGCTGACCGGCAACCTCAAGATTCCAGCCGGCGCCCGGGTGATCCTGGAGGACCTGCTGTTCATGGGCAAGATCACGGTCGAAATGGGCGCGCGGCTGGAAATGCAGCGCAGCGCCGCCCGCCAGGTCTCCCTCGACAAGGAAGAGGGCGAGTTGCCCATGCTGGACGCCGTCGATTGCCTGTTCGGCGAAGTCTTCGGCCCCTTCAGCTTCGCGCAGCTCGAATATGTCACTGTGCTTGGCGACGTGACGCTCGCGCGCCTCAATGCCTCCGATTGCCTGTTCGTCGGCAAGCTGGTGGATTTCAAATGCGCGGAAAAGGATAGTTGCGTCCGCTATTCGCGGCTGGCCGAAGGCCTGCCCGAGGAGTGCCGGACGGCGGGAAACCCGAACAACACCACGGCGCTGCCGATCTTCGTGCAGCGAGTCTTCGACGATGCCGGCGGCTGCGTGGTGCGCACGGCCAAATATGGCGAACCTGGCTGCGGGGTTCTGTCGTCCGAGGCACCTGCCGCGATCACCGCCGGCGCCGAAGACCGCGGCGAAATGGGCGCCCATCACCACCAGTTCCACGCGGCCAAGCTCCGCGCCGTCCGAACCAAGCTCGCCGACTTCCTGCCGGTCGGCCAGTCCATCACGCTTGCCTATGACGAAAGGCTGGCCGTCCGGCCGCCCGTCGTCACCGGCCTTTGAGGAGAGCCGCCATGAAAGGCCAGATATCCCGTCAGTCCTACTCGGCGTCGAAGAACTATTCCGGGCTGTATCAGGTCCAGGGTGGCATGGTGACCGATGCCGACCTGGGTGAACTGAGCGAGATCGCCCGCATCCGTACCGACCAGCTTGGCGGTGATGCTGTCCGCAGCGGCGTGCCGGCCTCGGGTGGCGTCGTCGCGCTTGGTAGCGTCAGCGCGCTGCAGCCAGGCGTCGCCTATGCCGACGGCATCAGGGGCGTATTGACCGGAAATGGCTATGCGCCACCGGCCGGTGCCCCATTCGATCCGGCCGATCCGTTGCAGTTCTACGCCAAACAGGCCGATTTCCCCATGCCGCCGGCGGTGGCCGGGGCAGGGGTGTATTATCTCGATATCTGGCAACGCGGCGTCTTCGCGCTCGAGGATCCGCTGCTGACCGATGTCGGGCTGCATGGTGCGGAAACCTCCTTCCGGGGCAAGACCATGGCCCAGATCCGCTGGACGCCCACGCAGGTGGGTGGCGTGCTGGCCCGGACGATGCTGGACAATGGCAATGGCGCCTTTCCGAGGCGGGGCAATGCGCAACTGACGACGAGGCTCTCGGCCGATGCCGAGGTGACCAACGAGTGCGATCCCTGTGCCGACGAGATTGCCGGCGGGGATCTGCGTATTCCCAACGCGCTGTTCCGCGTCGAGGTTGTTCATGTCACCGGTTCGGCCAGCAATCCACAGCGGATCGAGCTGGCCTGGTCGCGCGAGAATGCCGCCGAACAATATCCGTTCGCTGTCGCCGGTACCCGTTTCCCGGAACCCGGCGTCTATGAGTTTTTCAGCACCACCACAGAAAGCCACATGGGCGCCTTCGCCGACAGCAATGCGCGGCGACGCTCGGCTTTCGACACGCGGTCGATGGCGCAGCCCGCGCGGACCGACGGCGGCAGCGGCACCTGGCCCTATGTCCGCCGCTGGGATGGCCACGCTGTCTTCGACCTGGCCGGAGGCGCGACGATTGCCGTCACCGGCGGCCAAGCCAGTCTCAATGTGGCCAGTGGCGCCCGCCTGGTCGGCATCGTCAGCGACAGCGTGACAATCGACATCGACTTCCGCGGCAAGCAGGTGCTGGCCGGGGACTACTGGCTGGTCGAGATGCGCGAATTCGCGGCGGACGACGACAAGGCCCGGCCACTCAATGAGGGTCTGCCGGTAGGCATCGAGCACCACTACTGCGTCCTCCTCGAGACCAACGCGGCGGGTCAGGCCCTGCCGCTGTCCGACCGGGACCGCCGCCGGCTGAGCTTTCCCAGCCTGACCGACATTCCGGCGCGCAATATCAGCCTTGATCCCAACACCTGCGACAAGCTCTTCCGCGATGCCGAAAACGTCCAGGATGCGCTGAGCAGGCTGTGCGAGATCGAGGCGACCGACATCGCCTTCGACAACAAATGCGAGCAACTCTACGGCGATGCCAGGACGGTTCAGGAGGCCCTGCAAAAGCTGTGCGGCATCGATCTGGGCGGCGCGCGCGGCTACCGGGAGATGTTCGACTGGGGCGTTGTCTGCGGTCTCGACGTGCGGCCGATCAAGGCCGATACAGAGGCCGTGGTGCGCGTCACCAAGGGCACCTACCTCAATCGCGCAGGGCAATTCACCCCCTATTCGGGCAATGAGAAACTTGAGCCTGACGACCCCGAGCGCGAGCACCTCGATCTAAACGACGCCGATCGGGTCAAGCGCATCGGCCTGCCGGACAACACCAAGGGTGAATTCTGCCTCTCCATCGCGCTCGACGAGAACGGCAAAGAATTGTTCTATCTCAGCAAGCCCGACGACAAGTCCCTGTTTATTCCCGACCCCGGCTTCTGCGAGAAGGTCACCGAATGCCAGGACACCCGTGGCCTGTTCGACAACACCATAGACCTGCCGGCTACCCTTGATTTTGAGCTGATCAACAAGGTCAAATACGCCGCTTCCGACAAGGAGACCTTCTATCAGTCGCTGTCGCTGACCTCGGATGAATTCAGCAAGGTCGAGCTCTATGTTTCTGCCGTGGCCAAGGCGGCCGAGGCACGCTCGACGCCCGACGACTTCAAGAAGTTCAAGGCCGGGATCGAGGCCATCGACACCAAGTTCGCCCCGCTGATCCGCGGCGGCGGGGAAATCGCCGACAAGCGGCGCTCCCAGAAGGCCATCGATCTCGCGGCATACCTGTTCGACAATGGCCAGGCCCGCCTGCGCGAATGCGTCCGCAACGCGATCATTGTGCCGTGCCCGCCCGAACTCGGCAAGGCACCCTATCTGGTGCCGCTGGCGTCGGTCGTCATGGTCATCGAGGGCGGCAAGTGCTTCCTGCAACGCATCGACATCACGCGCTGCCGCAAGCAGGCCCTTACGCTGCGCGCCATGCGCTACCGCCAACGTGGCGGCAACGAGAATGACCTGGCGTGGTTTGAAGACTATCTCAACGGCAAGCAGTACGACCAGGGTCAACTGCTGCGCACCCTTGGCGGCTTCCAGAATCCAAACTCGTTTCTCAAGGGCGACTGCCTTCAGAACGCAACCAATGAGAAGAATATCGATCCCGGCGTCTTCGAGCCCGAGCCCGGCATTGTCTGGCCGCCGAAGGAGCCGCCGTGGAAGGTGCCACCTTACATTTTTGAACCCGATTGGGTCATCGACCCGCCTCGCCCGAACGTCCGGGATCTCGTCATTGAGGACGCGCGCAAGGTGCTGACCGGCAATGGTGGCGTGGTCAAGCAGGTCATCAATGTCGAAGACGGCGCCGAGTTCGATCAACTGGTCGGCCGCCTGTCTCCCGATGCCGTCCGCGGCGGCGGCGTCATTGGCAAGTTTCAGCCGGGCGACGAGATCGCTCTATTGCAGCGCAATGGCGTGGCCCAGGGCTTCGTGGTGCTGAAGAAGGGCGATGGCTTTGCCTTCAACACGGCCGGGCCGGCAATTGCCGCGCCCGATGTCGCCGTCGCCCCGGTGATCGACCAGATCGCGGAGGCAACGCGCGCCAAGGATGCCCTGACCCAGGATCTGGACCGATTGGTGACGACCCGCGCCGGCCTGGCGGCCGAAGTGGAGCAGATGCGCGCGCAGATGCAGACGCAAATGCAGGAATTCAAGCGCCTGCAGACGGACGCCGCCGAGGCCGTCCGCAAGTCCAGCGAGGAATTGCAGGTCATCGTCGAACAGAAAGACAGCTTCATCACCGCGATCGAGACGGCCATCCCCGCCACTGCCATTGTCACCAACCGCAAGCTGGCGGACCGCATGGTCGAGAATGGCATCAACAACATGCATGACATCCTCGACGACACCAAGATCGACGCGCTGGTCAATATCGGCACCTTCAAGCCGGAGGAAATCGTCCTGATGCGCGCCGGCCTGCCCAAGATCAGGAGGTGATGCGATGCAGACCAAGCAACGCCGCCGTCTGCGTGGTTCGGCCCCCCCGGTGCAGCGGGGCCTGAAACCAGGCCAGAAGGTCGAGCTCAAGGACGGGCAGGAGCGTCTGCCCGGGGCGGCAAAATCGACGCCGAAAGTGGCGGGAGCCAGCGATGCCGCGCCGGAACCCGTGGCCAAGACCAGTGTGGACGATGCCAAGCATGCCGCCAAGGCAGCCATGAAGGGTGACGACAAGGCGGGCGATCCCAAGGCCGGCAAGACCGACGAGCGCCTTGCGGCGCTGCCGATCCGGTAGCGGGCATGAAGGCCCTGGCGCCTAGCCGGCCTTCCATCCGGCCCCCATTGCGGCGAGCGGTAGCGCGGCCTGAGCGGATCCGCGCCCCTGTCGCTTCCATGGCGCTGTTTCATGGCTTGGGCGTTCAGCCATCGTTGGTCGTCGGCGCGGTCAACGATTCGCTGGAGCATGAAGCCGAGGTCAATGCCGAGCGCGTCGCAGCGGGCGGCCAGGCCCAGTTGACGAGTGCACCGCCGCCACCACCGCCGGCTGCCCCGGCGCGTCGCGAGGGCCTTGGCGGCCAACCCAGCCTCGATGAACTGGACAAGACGCCCGCACTGCCGGAAAGCCAGCAGGAGGTCACCGTCGCGCCCGAGGCCGATGTAGCGCCCGAAGGCCTCGACGGCGCCGACATGGCCGAGATCAAGGCTGGCGGCGACGGGGAGGGCGGTGATGAGGCCGCGCCGCCCGCCGATAGCGGCGACGCCGGGTCGGACGAACCGGTGCAGACCGACCGCGCCGGCCTTCCGGGCGCGGCTGTTGGCCCCGAGGGCGGTGCCGCCCCGTCCGACGTCGCCGGTCGCGTGGCCAATCCGG
>JBARWY010000034.1:0-47302 GCA_049647065.1 Devosia sp.
GGCTGATCCGGTTTTATGGCTTCGACGTGCCGGAAATCGTATCGGGCGGGGAGGGTGGGCTGCTCGATCTCGCCATCGATCCCAAGTTGGCCTGGGCGCTCAAGAGCCGGGCGCTGTTTCCGGTCGACGTCAATCGCGCCGATCGCGAAATGCTGCTGCGCGTGCCCGGCCTGGGGACGCGCAGCATCGATCGCATCCTGACGACGCGGCGGCATCATCGCCTGCGGCTGGAAGACGTGGCGCGCATTGCCGGCGCCATCGACAAGGTGCGGCCGTTTATCGAGGCGGACGACTGGACGCCGGGCGGCTTGACCGATGACCAGCGACTGCGCGCCAGGCTGACGCCGCAGCCCGAGCAGCTAAGCCTCTTCTGATGCAGTTGGTCCGCCTGCAATCGCCCAACGATTTTGCCGAGTGGCGCGGCCATGCGCGGCAGTTGCTGGCGGCCGGCTTATCCCCAGACCAGGTGGAGTGGCGTATGCTGGAGGACGCGGGTGGCCTCCTCGATAGCGCGGAGGGGTTAAAACTGCCGCCGATCGATCGCCCGGTCGGCTCGGTGCCCCGCCAATTCCTCGATCTGGCAACCCAAGCCATCTGTCACAGCGATCCAGCGCGGTTTTCCGTGCTGTATCGGCTGCTCTGGGACCTGCAGAGTGATAACCAATTGCTGGGAAACGCTGTGTCAAACGATAACAGTCTGCTAACCAAATGGGTGTCTGCGGTGCATCGCGACAGCCACAAGATGAAGGCTTTCGTCCGCTTCAAATCCATCGCCGACGACTCTGGCCTCGAGCGCTATGCCGCCTGGTTCGAACCCGAGCACTACACCCTCGAGATGACCGCGCCGTTCTTCGCCCGGCGCTTCGACGGCATGATGTGGGCCATCATCACCCCCTATCGCAGTGTCTATTGGGACGGCGAAAGTCTTGCCTTTGGGCCAGGTGGGCGCAAGTCCGACGTGCCGCAGGACGATGCGGTGGAGGATGACTGGAAGACGTACTTCTCCTCCATCTTCAATCCGGCCCGGCTCAAGGTTTCGATGATGAAATCGGAGATGCCGGTCAAATATTGGCGCAACCTCCCCGAGGCCGAACTCATTGCTCCCCTGATCCGCGGGGCCAGAGCGATGGAGGCCGAGATGATCGAACGCATAGCGACGCAACCGCCTTCACGCCACGTCCGCCAGCGGGCGCGCGAGCCGAAACATGTTGAAGACGCCGAAGAAATCACCAGCCTCGCCGATGCGCGCGCTGCCGTGCAGGGCTGCCAGCGCTGTCCGCTCTACGAGCATGCCACCCAGGCCGTGTTCGGGGAGGGGCCGGAACAGGCCGACGTCATGTTCGTCGGCGAACAGCCGGGCGACCAGGAGGACCTGGCCGGCAAGCCTTTCGTCGGCCCGGCCGGCAAGGTGCTCGATGCAGCGGTGCAGAAGGTTGGTATCGATCGCGGCCGGGTCTACGTCACCAACGCGGTCAAGCATTTCAAGTTCGAGCCACGCGGCAAGCGGCGCATCCACCAGCGGCCCGACGCCGGCGAGGTGCAGGCCTGCAAGTTCTGGCTGAACCTCGAAATAGGCTTCGTCAAACCCAAGGTTATCGTTGCCCTCGGCGCCACTGCCGCGCAGAGCCTGCTCGGCAGGTCCGCCACCATCAGCAAGCTGCGCGGCGAACCGATCATGCTCGACGATGGCACTGTGCTCTTCGTCACCAACCATCCTTCCTACCTGCTGCGCATTCCGGATGCTGAAGGGAAGGCGCGGGAGCAGGCAAAGTTCGAGGCAGACCTTGCGCAGGTGCGCGACGCGATAGCCGGTTTCGGCCCGAAGCATTGAGGCTCGCCCGTCTAGCGGCTTGACAGGGCAACGTGCTAAACTTAGTAAGTCGCGTCGCCGGGGAAACCCGCGCAGCCCCTTGGGGCGGAGTAGCTCAGTTGGTTAGAGCAGCGGAATCATAATCCGTGTGTCCCCAGTTCAAATCTGGGCTTCGCTACCAAATTTACTGAAGAAATTCAGTGCAATAGACAAGGCCCGCCCTCTGAATCGAGCGGCGGGCCTTGTTGTGTCCAGCTGTGGAGTTGCGGGAGGCTTACGCCCACCAGCGTGGACCACGAAGTGCTCCGGCGGGGGGCGTCTGGGTGTCGGCCGGCTCCGGCAAGTCCTGCAATGACAGCCACTCGTCGAGCAGTTGGTTGACGACCGCTGGATATTCGAGCGGCGCGCAGTGGCCGCAATCGGGAATGACGACGTAGCGAGAGCCGGGCACCGACTCGTGGATTTCGAGGGAGCATTCGGGGGGCGTTACGGAATCCTGGTCGCCGACAAGGATCAATGTAGGGCAATCAACCAGGCGCAGAACGCCGCGCGAGTCCGGGCGGCCGATAATGGCGCCTTGCTGTCCGCGATAGGCCTCGAGCCCGAGCTCCACCGAAGCGTCGCGCAGGCCCGCACGGATGTGGGCGTCCAGCGCATCAAAGTCGAGGCAGGCCTGCGACATGGTGCGCCGGTTGGAGGCGGCCATGCCCTCGCGCTCTGCCAGGTCGAGGATTTCCATGCGCCGAGCGGTGCTCGCGGGATCCTCCGGCCGGGCTGAGGTCGAAATGAGGGTAAGGCTCAGTAGCCGGCCAGCCAGGTGGGGCAGCATCTGCAAGGCGATATAGCCGCCCATCGACCAGGCCGCGAGATGGAAGCGTGGCGGCAATTGTTCGAGTACACGCTCGACCATGGCGGCCATGGTATCGCAATGCTGGTGTCGCTGCGGCACGATCACCTGCCGCGACGCGCTGAAATGGCGCGTCTGGTTGACCCACGAACGATGATCGGACTGCAGCCCGGGGAGAAGGACGAGCGGTTCAGGCATGGGCAACCTCAGGGACTGCAGCAGGCGACAGCAGGGCTTCGGCGTGGTGGCAGGCGACGTTCTGACTGCCGATGTCGCGCAGGAGCGGTACTTCGTCGGCGCAGCGCGCCGTCGCATGGGCGCAGCGGGTGCGGAAGTGGCAGCCCGATGGCGGATTGAGCGGGCTGGGCATTTCACCGGACGGGGCGGTGCGCCGGCCACGCGCTGCCGGGGTTGGCTTCGGCACGGCCGCAAGCAGGGTGCGCGTATAGGGATGGGCCGGGCGCGAGAACACCGCTTCGGTGGTGCCCAGCTCGACGATACGGCCGAGATACATCACCGCGACGCGGTCGGCGACATGGGCGATCACCGACATGTCGTGGGACACGAACACCAGGGTCAGCCCTAGCTGGGACTGCAGCCGCACGATGAGATTGAGGATTTGCGCCTGGATCGAGACGTCGAGCGCCGACACCGCTTCGTCGGCCACGATCAGCCGCGGGTTGAGCGCGATGGCGCGCGCAATGCCAATACGCTGGCACTGACCGCCGGACAATTCGTGCGGGAAACGCTCGAGCAGGTGACCACCTAGGCCGACCTGTCGTGCCAGCTCATCGACCCGTGCCTCGATCCCCGCTGGCGTGTCGATGCGATAGTTGCGCAGCGCTTCCCCGATGATGGCGCGGGCCTTCATGCGCGGGTTGAGTGAGGCGTAGGGGTCCTGGAACACCATCTGGAAGTTGCGGCGAGCCTGCTTGAGGGCCCGCTTGCCAAGCCCGGCCAGTTCAACGCCATCGAGTGACACCCCGCCGCGGCTCGGCGCTTCGAGTTGTACGATCAACCGCGCGAGCGAAGACTTGCCGCAACCGCTCTCGCCCACGAGGCCGAGCGTTTCACCCTCCTGAACGTCCAGTGAAATATCGTCGACGGCCCGCAGCATACGGCGGGGCCGGAACGGACCGCGCCTGCCGAGAGGATAGTCCTTGCCGACATTGTGCAGCGACAGGAAGGCGCTCATGCCCAGCTCCTTACGATCTCGTTGTCGCGCATGGCCGCATACACCATCGCCTCGCGAATGCAGGCCGAGCGGTGGTCGCCCTCGATTTGTCTGGTGGATGGACGATGCGTGGTGCATTCGACCCCGGCGAAGCCGCAGCGCGGTGCGTAGACGCAACCCTCCACCGGCTGGTCGAGGCGCGGCACGGTGCCGCCGATCTCGGTCAGCAGGCCCCGTCGCGCCGCCCCGTGCCCTGGCAGCGATCGCAACAGGCCGGCGGTATAGCCGTGCGAGGGACGAGCAAAGATCTGCTCGACCGGCCCCTCCTCAACGATGCGACCGGCATACATGACCATCATGCGGTCGGCGGTGGCCGCCACGACACCGAGATCATGGGTGATGAGCAGCACGCTCATGCCCAGCTCGGACTTGAGATCGGCGATGAGTTCGAGGATCTGTGCCTGCACGGTGACATCCAGCGCCGTCGTCGGTTCGTCGGCAATCAGCAGTTCCGGATCGCAGGCCAGTGCAATGGCGATCATGACGCGTTGTCGCTGCCCGCCTGATAGTTCGTGGGGGTAGGCAGTCAGCCTGCTACCGGCATCGGGTATCCGCACCAGATCGAGCATTTGCCGGGCGCGCGTCCACGCCTCGCGCCGGCTGACATGCTTGTGCCGCCGCACGGCCTCGGCGATCTGCATGCCGACCGTGTGCACCGGATTGAGCGATGTCATCGGGTCCTGGAACACCATGCCGATGCGATTGCCGCGGATGGCCTGCATCCGTCGCTCCGGCAAGCCGATGAGGTCGGCACCGGCGAGGCGCACGCTGCCCGAGGTGATGCGAGCGCTGGCCTTGGGCAGCAGGCCCATCACTGCCATGGCGGTGACGCTCTTGCCGCATCCGCTTTCGCCGACGAGGCTCAGGGTTTCGCCGCGTGCCAGGCTGAACGAAACCTTGTCCAGCGCGTAGATGCGCTCGGTGCCGTTGCGAAATTCGAGACTGAGGTTGTCGACCTCGAGAATGGATGGCGTTGCCGTTGTCACAGTCCCGATCTCCGTGATTTGCGTGGGTCGAGAGCGTCGCTCAGGCGGTCGCCCAGAACGTTGACCGCCAGCACCAGCACCGACAGCAGCACGCCCGGATAAAGCATCAGCACGGGATGGATGCGGAACTGCTGGCGCGCATCGGCCATCATGCCGCCCCAACTGGGCACCTCCGGCGATAGTCCCACGCCCAGGAAGCTGAGCACGGCGGAGGCGATGATCGCCGACGCACAGGCATAGGTTGCCTGCACCAGCACCGGCCCCAGCGTATTGGGCAGGATGTGCCGCCACACCAGCGGCAGGCCCGACGTGCCGATCGAGATGGCAGCCGTGACATGCAATTGCTGCCGCACACCCAGCACCACCGAGCGCACCAGCCGCACCATGCGCGGCACTTCGGGAATGGCGATGGCGATGATGACCGTGAGGAGCCCCGCATTCATCAGCGAGGCGAAGGCGATGGCGAGCAGCACGGCGGGGATTGCCATCATCGCGTCGGTGAGGCGCATGACGATGGCGCCACCGATCCGGCTCAGCCCCGCGTAGACGCCGATGGCGACGCCGAGCAAAGTGACGAGGATGGCTACCGAGAAGCCCACCAGCATCGACACCCGCGTGCCATAGATGGCACGGGCATAGACGTCGCGGCCGAGATGGTCGCGCCCCCAGATGGCGCTCTCACTGGGGGGCTTGAGGCGTTGTGCCGGATCAATCTTCAGCGGGTCACCGGCCAGCAATGGCGCGAAGACGGCGATGAACACCAGGCCCACAAGCAGGGCACAGCAGATCACCGTTGCTGGATTGCGGCGGGCATAATCCAGCCAGCGCGAGACGGGCGAGGGTGTTTGGCGGGAGCTGTCGAGCACGCTCATCATCATCCCCGCACGCGTGGGTCGAACAGCGCATAGCTCATGTCGACCAGGATGTTGATGATGATCAGTACGGAGGCAAAGAACAGGATCACGCCCTGCACGATCGGGTAGTCGCGCCGCGTGATGGCATCGACGGTAAGGCGACCAATGCCTGGGATGTTGAAGACGGACTCTGTCACCACAACGCCACCCACCAGCGTGGCGAGGCCGATGCCGATGACCGTCACCACGGGCACACCGGCATTTTTGAGCCCATGGACGATGAGGATGCGCAGCGTCGGCAGGCCTTTGGCCCGCGCCGTGCGAATATGGTTCTCGTTGAGCACTTCGAGCATGGCCGCGCGGGTGACGCGGGCGATGAGCGCCGCAAATACCATGGAAAGCGCTACCGCCGGCAGGGTCACGCTCCGCAGCGTAGCGAGAATACCGTCTGCGAGGGGGCTGTAGCCCTGCACTGGAAACCACTTGAGATTGACCGAGAATACATAGGCCAGCAGGTAGCCGATGACGAAGACCGGGACGGAAAAGCCGAGCACGGCAAAGCTCATGATTGCGCGATCGATCACCGTATTTGCCTTCCAGGCGGCGATGACCCCTAGAGGCACGGCCATCAGCACGGTGATGATGAGGGTCACAGTCGCCAATACGAATGTCGGTTCTATGCGCTGCGCGATCAGCTTGGTCACCGGCTGCCCCGAATAGATCGAGACGCCAAGATCGAGTTGCAGCGCGTTGCCCGCCCAGATGGCGAAGCGGGTCGGTAGCGGCTCGTTGAGGTGCAGGCGCTCGCGGATTTGTTCGACCTGCGCCGGGGTGGCGTTGTCACCGGCGATCAGGAGCGCGGGATCGCCCGGCGTCAGGTTCACCAGCGAGAAGATGAATACGGCCACCAGCAGCAGGATGGGGATAGCCGAGAGCACACGGCCGGATAGATAGGTGAACAAGACGACCTCCCTGGAACAAACCGCCCGGCCGAAACCGGGCGGCGCGATGGCAAGCTTACTGCTTGCGGCTCACATTCCAGAAGAAGGGAACCGGGCTGTCGATGAAGCCTTCGAGATTGGAGGCGACACCCTGGGCGAGCGAAGCCTGCCCGAGGGGTACGAAGGGGACGAGGTCATAGGCCACGGCCTGCATCTGCTCGGCCAATGCCTTCTGTTCTGCAGCGTCCGACGTCGCGGCGAACTGGGTGCGGAGGTCGCGCAGTTCTGCCGAATCCGCCCAGCCAAACCAGCCGTCGATGCCGGCGCCGGCCACATAGACATTGGTCATCGGATTGGACTGATCGACATAGCCCCAACCGGTGAAGAACACGTTCCAGCCGCCATTAGCGACGGGTTTCCTGCTCGCCCGGCGCGTCGACACCGAGGCCCAGTCAGTCATCTGCTCGTCGACCGTAAAGCCGGCTTCCTCAAGCATCGGCTTCAACACCGAATAGGCATGATCGTGGAACGGAATGTCGGTCACGTGGGGCAGGAATACCGGCGTGCCGTCATATCCCGCCTCGGCCAGCAGGGCCTTGGCCTTGGCCGGGTCACGCGTTGTGATGCGATCGGTGTTGACGGTGCTCTCGTAGGGTGACCCGCAGAAGAAGATGGCCACGCAGACCTGATAGAGCTGGGTCTGCTCGCCAAAGATCGCCTGCATGAAGGGCGTCGGCTCGAGCGCCCATTGCAGAGCCTCGCGCACCTTCGGATTGTCGAAGGGCGGGTTGAGATGGTTGACCACCAGCTGCAGGCTGTTGCCTGCCTGCGGGTTAGCGAAGATGTAAGCCGTCTCGGAGCCGTCGAAGAGCGGGATCAGGTCGGCCGCCACGTCCTCGATCCAGTCGATCTCGCCATTGAGCAATGCATCGACGGCTTGCGAGGAGTCCGGAATATAGCGGATTTCTATGCGGTCGAAATTGGCGACCTTGCCGCCCGCGGCCATGCTGGCCGGCTCGGAGCGCGGCACGTAATCGGCGAATTTCTCGTATACGGCGATGCTGCCCGGCACCCACTCATCGACCAGCATCTTATAGGGCCCAGAACCGACTGGCTCTGTGACCGGCGTGGTCGGATCAGTGACTGCCAGACGCGCCGGCATTATGAACGGCACGTTGGAAGAAATCTTGCCCAATGCCGGCAGCACTTGCGCCCAGGGCTCCTTCATCTTCAGCACCAGCGTCCTGTCATCAGGGGCAGTTAGCGATTCCGCCTTGGCGAACAAGATTTTGCCCAGGCCATCGACCTTACCCCAACGGATGAGCGACGCCGCCGCATCACCCGCGGTGACCGGCGAGCCGTCGTGGAACTTCAGGCCCTCGCGCAGGGTGATTGTATAGGTGAGCTGGTCGTCTGAGAGCGTGTAGCCTTCGGCCATCTGCGGCTGAACGGCAAAGTTCGCGTCGAGCGCAAACAGGGTGTCGTAAATCAGATAGGCGCTGTTGCGGATGGTGAAATTGGTCGTGGCGATCGGGTCGACCGAGTTGATGTCGCCATTCATGCGCAGCCGCAGGACTTCTTCGGCGGTGGTGCCGAACGTGCCCCCCATCATCAGCGACGCGGCGAGCGCCGCCATGGCCAGTGATTTCAGTTTCATGATCTTCCTCCCCAGCCGTCCGTTCGACGGCACAAAACGTTACGCTCTTTCTCCATCATAGCTGTGCCTTGTCTATGGCATCTGTGATTTTTTGGAACGCGTAACGTTTCGTGTTTAGCTTTGAATTTGGTGGCGTGCAAGTCCCTGCCCAAGCGAAATCGCCTCACGACCGCCCATAAGCGGGCGTTCCGGTAGGCAAATCGACGATACGCGTTGACGAAACGTTTTGCGTAGGGTTGAAGGGCAGGGTCCGGAGCAACTGAATGTCGACCATTCGCGACGTCGCACGCATAGCCAAGGTCTCGATCACCACGGTGTCGGCCACGCTCAACGGCACGGCGCCGGTGAGCGAGGAACTGCGTGTCCGGGTATGGGCGGCCGTCGAGGAGGCGGGATACCATCCTGATCCGGTGGCCCGAAACCTGCGCAAGGGTGTTTCGAACACCATCGGCCTCATCGTCCCCGATATCGCCACTCCGTGGGCGGCCCATCTGGCCAAGGCAATGCAGTCGGCCCTGTCGGATCGCGGCTACAATATGCTGTTTGCCAGCAACGAGGATGATCCGGAGCGCGAGTTCCGCGAGATCGAACTGTTCTCCGCGCATCGGGTCGCAGGTCTTATCGTGGCTCCCACAAGCCACGGGCCTGACTATCCGGCCCGACTCTCCGCTACCATCAGGACGCCTGCCGTGCTGGTCGACCGGATCATTCCGAACAGTCGCTTCGATGCGGTCATCGATGACAATCACCTCGGTGCGCAGCTGGTCACGCGGCACCTTCTATCGCTCGGACACCGAGACATTGCATTCCTTGTCGGACGACCCGGTATTTCACCGTCCGATGAACGCTTCGAGGGTTTCTGCCAGACCATGGCGGCATCGGGGGTTCAGGTGCGGGATGATCTGGTACGGCAATCCTGCTACAAGTTCGATCATGCCTTCACGGCGGTGCAGCAGCTGATGAACCTGGCGCGCAAGCCAACAGCAATCGCCTGCATCAACATTGCGCAACTGCTCGGTACCATGGCCGGTCTGAAGAATATCGGCATCAGTGTGCCCAACGACGTTTCGGTCATCAGCTTCGATGGCTTCCATCCTGCCGAGGGCTGGGCGCCCAGCATCACCTCGTTGCATCAGGATATTGCGACAATCAGCGCCCGTGCCGCCGAACTGCTCATGGCCCGCATCGCCGGCGCCGATGGCGAAGTTCAGGCCATCCGTATCCCCCCACGGCTGCGCATTCGCGAATCCTGCCGCGCCGTCTGAGCGGCGTCGCCTATTGGACTGATGCCGGCACAGCCAGCAACGTCTGGGACGCGTCGAACACAAAGAGGCCGATATCGGCTGCGCTGGTGCTGCCATTGGGACGAGAGAGGGTCAGCCGGCGGGCAAACTGCGCCATGGTGGCAAAGCCGTCATGGGCGAACCTGTCGGGTGTGGGCACCGAGGTTATGTCGAGAACCGTGACGCCGAAGCGTGCCGCGAGCTCTGCCAGGCGCGGATCGTTGACGTCGACCATCCCGACGCGCTGTCGATCACTCCCCAGCATACGGGAGATGGCGAGCGCCCGGTCATTGCGGGATACCAGGATATGCATGCGCAACGGCATCGTGCCGATGGTCTGCATCTGGGCGTAGAACACCTCGACATCGATGTCCGGCGCGGCGAGGATAACCCCTACCCGGCGCAAGACTTCTTCATTGCCCTGCAACTTCAGCTGCCGCAGCGTTTCCATCAAGAGGAAAGCACCCATGCTGTGGCCGGCCACGGCCAACCGACGCGTGCCGTCCAGCAATGCCAAAGCCTCGATTATCTCGGCAAGATCACTGCGGGAGGCGAGGCTCGCGTCACGATCCGCAAGATAGCCAAGCACGCTGGCCTCGGACGGCCAGGAGAAAAGGATTGCAGTATTCATGCCAGAGTCTGCCTGGACCTGCGCCGAGCGGAACAGAGCTTCCTGGTAGCTCTGATTGTAGCCATGCACGAAGAGACCCAGCGTCCCGTCAGGCGGGATTCCCTGCTGCGCAGCCTCTAAGAACTCACCCTTCCCGAGGCGTTCCCGGGACAAGACGATATAGTTCACGGCTGGGTCAGGTTTTGCACCGGCGTAGCGAATTTCAGCAGACTGGCGCTGCGGCGGGACCGAGATGCGATAGCGCTCGTAGCTGAGGCCTTGCGTGGACCGACGGGCGCCAAAGCCCGCGTCAGGTGATGGCTGTCGATTGGTCACGGCAAGAACCGTCACGACCTGTGCGGGCGCTGGCATGACCAGCAATGGCTCCAGCACGGCCGATGAGGGCCGCACGGTACATGCACAAAGCATCGCCATCAGTATGAACATGCCGACTAGCGAAAAACGGCAACTCGTCACGGTGTTTTGTGCCTCAGCTTTGCTTGTCGCGCTTGGCCTGCTTGTTCTTGGTGGCCTGGGAAACGCTGCCGACCTTGCCGGGGCTGACCTTCGTCGCGCGGCGGCCGCTGGGCTTTGATTTCATGCCCGGCCGGGCGGATCGCCCGGGTGCAGGGTGGCTCGCAGCTTCTCCTGCCTTGCGCAAAGCGAGCGCTCGGTGGGCGCCTGCCGCAGTTGCGGCCCTGGCCGCCAGCCGATCGATGCGGCCGAGCTCCTTGTTGACGCGCTGCAAGGCCCCCGCGAAGACCTGCTTTCGGCTGAAGGGACGATCGGCCGTGCCGGGGAAACTGCCCCCTCGCGGTTCCGCCTTGCCACGGACTTCACGCCGCTTCTGGAATGCCAGCGTCCGCTCTTTTTCGTGTAATTGGCGCAGCCGTGGACGGTGGGCCCGCAGGTCTTCAGCGCTTAGGTCGAGGATCGCAGGATGATGCGTGGATTTGACCAACGCACCTTCGTCATGCGTCAGCAGGGCTAGTTCGGATCTGCTGGAAATCGACATGCAAATTCCTCCCTGGGAGGGTTCGAACACAGACGGCCCGCCGTCACAAAAATCTAAAGCGCGTCAGGACAGTAGCGTTGGTCGGTCGTCCGAGACATGGCTGCAAATCCCAATAATGGCCGACCAATTCCGGCCGACCTGCCGATAATGCCTTCCCGCATAGTGATCTTACCGCATTGTGATGTGCGGCAGCCGTTGGCGCTGCTAGAGGTTGTCTGGCCGGTTCGCCGGTCCGTCCACTATGCATACCGAGGTCTGGCGCTTGATTCGGCAATTCGTGGCTTCCCTTGTCGTCCTGGCAGCCGCCGTGGCCGCCTGGATATTTCTGGTTCCCGGTTCCACCGCGACCCTCGCCAACTACGGGATCGTGCTGCCGTTCGGTCCGCCGGCCGGTGAACAGGCCAATGCCGGTCCCGGCGCGCGGCCGGCTGGTGGCCCCGGCGGCAGGCCGGGTGGCAACAACAGGCAGACCAACGTCGTCACCACGCCGGTCACGCTGGCCACCATCAACGATACGCTCAGTGCCATCGGGGAGGGCACGGCGACGCGGTCGGTCACGGTCTCGTCTCCCGCCGGTGGTAATCTCGCCGAAGTGCTGGTGCGGCCCGGCCAGGTGGTCGTCGCCGGAGATGTTATCGCCCGGCTCGATTCGGAGGCCGAGCAGATCGCCTTCGACCGCGCCAAGCTCGTCGTCGACGACGTGAAGGCGACGCTGGCGCGCACAGAGGGCCTGGCAAGCACCAATGTCGTGGCCACCACGGCGCTGACCGCGGCGCAGCTCGCCGTCGCCAATGCCGATCTTGAACTGCGCAATGCCCAGGTTGCCCTCACCCGCCGCACCATCGCCAGTCCCATCGCCGGCACGGTCGGCCTGATCAAGGTGACCCCCGGCAACTACGTGCCCGCCCAGACCGCCGTCACCACGGTGGACGACACATCGGCCATCCTCGTCGATTTCTGGGTGCCCGAGCGCTACGCCGCTACCATCGCCCTCGACCTGCCGGTCGCGGTGAGCGCCGTCGCCTTGCCCGGCCGTATCTTCGAAGGCGAGATCAGCGCCATCGACAACCGCATCGATCCTGCGAGCCGCACGCTGCAGGTGCAGGCCGAGATTCCCAATGACGACCACATGCTGCGGGCCGGCATGTCCTTCTCGGTCGCGATCAAGTTTGCCGGCGAGCAGTATCCCACGGTCAACCCGCTGGCCATCCTGTGGTCGGCGGAAGGCTCCTATGTCTGGAAATACGATGGCGGCAAAGCCACGCGCGTCATGGCGGAGATCGTGCAGCGCAACAGCGATGGCGTGCTCGTCCGCGGCGATCTCGTCCCCGGCGACGCCATCATCACCGAAGGCATATTGCAGCTGACCGAGGGTGCCGAGGTGACTTTGCTCGATGGCCCGGACGGCGCCCAGGCCGCCCCCGCTGTTACTCCCTAGGAGGCGCCTCCATGTCGATTGCCCAGAAGAACGAACGCGGTGGGAGCCTCGCGGCGCTCTTTGTCCGCCGGCCGGTACTGGCCGTGGTGGTCAACGCGCTGATCGTGGTCGCGGGACTTGCGGCCCTGCTCGGCGCCGAGGTGCGTGAACTGCCGAGCATCGAGCAGCCGGTGCTGTCCATCTCCACCAGTTTTCCCGGCGCCGCCGCCGAAACCGTCGACCGCGAAGTCACGGCAGTGGTCGAGGGCGCCTTGGCGCGCGTCCAGGGCGTTGCCGCCATTTCCTCGAGTTCCTCCACCGGCAACGGCCGCGTCACGCTCGAATTCTCCGACGGCACCAATCTCGACACCGCCACCTCCGATGTCCGCGACGCGCTGAGCAGGGTGACCCGCAACCTGCCCGATAGCGTCGAGGATCCGACCATATTCAAGGCCGATAGCGACGCGCAGGCGGTCATTCAACTCGCCGTCACCTCCGACACCATGTCGGTCGCGGAATTGAGCGAAGTGGTCGATACGGTCATTGCCGAGCGTCTCGGTGCGGTCGATGGCGTCGCTGAAGTCCAGGTCTACGGTACCCGTAGCACCGCCTTCGAGATCGACGTCGATCCGCTCAAGCTGGCCAGCCTGGGCCTCACGGTCGCCGATATTCGCAATGCGCTCTCCACCATCGCGTTCGATACGCCCGCCGGGTCGATCAATGGGCCGAACCAGAACATCTCCGTCCGCGCCATTTCCGAAGTCACGCGCCCAGAGGACTTCGAGCGCATCATCATCAATGGCAAGGCGCTGCTGGGCGACGTGGCGACCGTGGTGTTCGATGCCGCAGCCAGTACCTCCTCGCTGCGCTCCGACGGCAAGCCCGGCATCGGCCTTGGTGTTGTGCGGCAGGCCCAATCCAACACCATCGAGATCTCCGAAGGCATTCATGCCGCCGTCGACGTGCTCAACGAGACGCTGCCGGAAGGGGTGCAGATCAAGGTGTCGAGCGACGACGCCGTCTTCATCGACGGCGCCCTGCACGAGGTCGAGATCGCGCTTGTCGTGTCGCTCGTCGTCGTCGTGGCGATCATCTTTCTCTTCCTGCTCGACTGGCGCGCCACCATCGTGCCCGCCCTCTCCATGCCCATTGCCCTACTGGGCGCCGTGGCAGGCATCTATCTTGCCGGTTTCTCGCTCAACATCATCACGCTGCTCGCGCTGGTACTGGCCACGGGCCTCGTCGTCGACGACGCCATCGTGGTGCTCGAGAACATTGTCCGCCGCAAAGGCATGGGTGCGGGCCCCCGTGCCGCCGCCGTGCTCGGTACGCAGGAGGTGTTCTTCGCCGTTGTCGCCACCACGCTGACGCTGTGCGCGGTGTTCATCCCCCTGTCCTTCCTCGACGGCCAGACGGGGCGGCTGTTTCGCGAATTCGGCTTTACCCTCGCCATCGCCGTGCTGCTCTCATCGGTGGTCGCCCTTTCCATGGGCCCGATGATCGCTTCGCGCTTCCTCAAGGCCAATGAGGCGCATCACCATGGCGGGCCGGTCGGCGCCCTCGGGCGGAGTCTGGCCAATGTTTACCGCATCACGCTCAAGGTCGCCCTGCGCAATCCGTTCGTCGTGGTGCTGATTGCCCTGCTGTTCGCCGCCTCGGCCTATTTCGTCTATGGCAACCTGAGGCAGGAGATCACCCCGCCCGAAGACCGTTCGCAGATTTCCCTGCGCGTATCGGCCCCCAACACCGTCAGCCTCGACTATGTCCGCACCCAGATGACGCGGGTGGAATCCATGTTGCAGCCCTTCGTCGATAGCGGCGAGGTGCGGTCCATCTTCGTCCTCTCCGGCTTCGGCACCGGCGGCTTCCTGACACTGACTCTAGCGCCCTGGGGCGAGCGTGAGCGCAGCCAGCAGGAGATTGCCGCCGACATTACCGCACTCATGGCCCAGGTTCCCGGGGTCCGCGCGTCGGTTGGCCAGGGCAACAGTCTCGGTATTCGCGGCGGCGGCTCGGGGCTGCAGTTCGCCGTGGTCGGTTCGGACTATGCCGTGCTGGCGGAGACCGCCGGGACCATCTCGGATCTGCTCGAGGAGGATGGCCGCTTCGGCCGGGTCAGCGTCAATTTCGACACTACCCAGCCGCAACTCACTCTCACGGTCGATCGCGCGAAGTCCGATGCGCTTGGCATAGATATAAATGGCCTCGCCACCACTATGCAGGCGATGATCGATGGCAGCGAGGTCGGCAACGTCTTCATCAACGACACCAGCTACACGGTGCGTATGGTCTCGACTTCCAACCCGGTCAATGACCCGCGCGATCTCGAAAGCCTGTTCATCAGAACCGGCGACGGCCGCTATGTTCCGATGTCGACCATTGCCACCATCGTCGAATCCGCCGTGCCGCCCTCCTTGCGCCGCGAGGAGCAACGCCGCGCCGTGCCTGTCACGGCCAGCCTCGATGGCGGTCTCGCGCTAGGCGACGCCTATTACCAGATGCTGGAGATGGCTCGCGCGTTGCTCCCGGAAGGCGTGTCAATCATCCCACTGGCCGAGGCCAAGACCATCGGCGATGCCAGCAACGGGCTGTTCATCACCTTCGGCTTTGCGCTGGTCATCATCCTCCTGGTGCTGGCGGCGCAATTCGAGAGCCTGTGGAGCGCCATCATCGTGATGACCACGGTGCCGTTTGGCGTAGCCGCGGCGCTCTATGCGCTGCTGATCACGGGCGGGAGCCTCAACATCTTCAGCCAGATCGGATTGGTGCTAGTGGTCGGCATCATGGCCAAGAACGGCATCCTGATCGTCGAATTCGCCAACCAGTTGCGGGACCGGGGCATGTCGGTGGCCGAGGCGATCGAGGAGGCTTCCAATATCCGCCTGCGCCCGGTGATGATGACGATGATCGCCACCATCCTGGGCGGCCTGCCTCTTGTACTTGCCAGCGGCGCCGGTGCCGAGGCGCGCTCGGCTCTTGGCTGGGTCATGGTCGGCGGCCTGAGCTTTGCCGCGATCTCGACGCTCTATCTCACGCCGGTCGCCTATTTGCTGCTGGCCCGGTTCAGCCAGCCCAAGGCGCACGAGGAGGCGCGTCTTGAACGCGAGCTCGATGCGGCGAACGGGCTGGGTGAGGCGGCGGAGTAGACCCTAGGACGCGGGCTACATCTTCGAGTCATGGCGTGCGACGAATGCCAGCCACAGGCCCAGCGCGGCAAGCACGGCCGCTATGCTGAAGGTGGCCTGCATGCCGGCGAGGCCGCCTGCGTCTAGGCCGGCCCAGGGCAGGCCGCGCGATCCGGCCGCGAAGATGGCGCCCATCGCCGATGCGCCTGTCACCAGGCCGAGGTTACGCGACAACCCGAGCAGGGCGGAGATCACGCCCCGTTGGCCACTTGCGGCTACCTTCATGATCGAGGTGTTATTGGCGGCCTGGAACAGGGCGTAGCCGCCCGTGATAAGCATTAGGGAGCCAAGGTATCCGCCCAGATCCAGCAATAGGGGAAGGATGACCATCAGCACGCAGCCCGTCACCACGGCAGACAGGCCGGTGACCTGAATCACGAAAGAGCCCCAGCGATCGACGAGCCGGCCTGCCGGAACGCCGACCAGAGCGGCGACGATGGGGCCCACCGACATCGCCAGGCCGACATAGACCACACTCAGCCCTTCCACCTCCGACAGGTAGAACGGCCCTATGACCAGGGTCGCCATGACGATCGTGCTGACAAGTCCCATGGCCAGCAGTTCGGCACTCAGAGAAGCGTTTCGTAATTGCCTGACGTTCACCAGGGGGGCGGCCGCATGCAGTTCGACGATGACGAAGAGGCCAAGGGCCGCGACCGCCACGGCGATGCAGGCAATAGTGGAGGTCGCGCCGCCTAACGTCGTCGACAGGGCATATGCGCCTAACGCCATGACCAGCAGGACGAAGCCGGGCAGATCGAAGGTGGACCGTCTGGCGTCGCTTGCTGGATCGGGGGCGAACAGGCGCAGGCCGATCAGGAAAGCAGCAAGGCCTGCCAGTGCCATGAAGCCGAAGACGGCAGGCCAGCCGAGCCAGGTGATCAGGATGCCGCCAAACGAAGGGCCGAGCGCCGTGCCAACGGCGGAGACCGTGCCCAACAGGCCAATCGCGCTGCCGGTTCGCTCGCTCGGGACGGAGTCTCCGACAGCCGCGATGGTCAGTGCCATCATGAAAGCGGCGCCCGCCCCCTGAGCGGCGCGAGCCACGACCAGGACCCAAAGGCTGGGCGCCAGAGCGCAAGCCACAGACGCAAGGGAGAACAGGGCGATGCCCGTCAGCAGCAGCCTGCGGCGGCCCAGCATGTCGCCGAGGCGTCCGGCGCCAACGATCAGCGTCGTGACCGCGAGCAGGTAGGAGATGACCACCCATTGCACATCCCGGAACGACGCCCCGAATTCGGACGCAAGTGCGGGCAGGGCGACGTTGGCGATGCTGGTTCCCAGAGAAGGAAGCAGCATGGCGGATGCGAGAGCGAGCAGTCGCCAGCGGTAGTGCTTGTCGGGTTCAGCGGTCGTCCGCGCTTCGGCGAAACCTGACGGAACCGGGGCGTTGCGGGCGGGCATGGCAATCTCCAAGGTTGACTGCCGGTCCAGATAGCGCGCTGGTCGTAGTTGCAGAAGACGCCGCGTCCGCAGCATATTCGTGCATGTGACGCTATGTGACCGGAGACGGACATGCCTGATTTCAATCTGCTCGTGACGCTCGATGTGCTTCTTGCCGAAGGCAGCGTTGCCGGCGCCGCGCGCCGCATGCGCCTCAGCCCCTCTGCGATGAGCCGGGCGTTGGACCGGCTGCGCAAGGTGACGGGTGATCCGCTGCTGGTTCGGGCCGGGCGCGTCCTGGTGCCGACGCCGCGTGCACTCGAGTTGCGCAAGCAGGTGGGTGCCCTTGTCGAGGCTGCGAACGCCGTGCTGCGGCCGGCCGAGAACCTCAATCTGGAGACGCTGCAACGCCGCTTCACGCTGCGCACCAGCGAAGGCTTCGTCGAGACCTTCGGCCCGCGACTGCTGGCCGACCTCAAGGCAGTTGCGCCCGGCGTAACCCTGCAATTCATCGCCAAGCCCGACAAGGAGAGCGCGCCGCTCCGCGATGGCGAAGTGGATATCGAAACCGGGGTCATCGACCAGACGACAGCGCCGGAAATGCGGGCTGCGCCCCTCTTCGAAGACAGATGGATCGGCGTCGTGGCGGCCGGCCACCCGCTGGGAGACGGCAAGGTGACGGGCTTGCGCTACGCGGCCGCCCGACATGTGCAGGTGCTGCGGCGCGGTCTGCACAGCAACGATATCGATGAGGCAGCAAGCACCACCGAACTGGAGCGGCAGGTCGCCATTATTGTGCATGGCTTTTCCGCAGCCCTCGCCCTCGCACGAGAAACCGACCTCGTGGCGACGGTTCCCGAAAAGCATACTGCAGGTCTGCGGAAGGGTATGAAGTCCTTTCCGCTACCGTTCTCGATGCAGCCCTTCACTGTATCGATGCTCTGGCATCCGCGTATGGATGGTGATCTGGCGCACCGGTGGCTGCGCGCGCAAATGCGACGCATCTGCTTCAGCACTAATATGGCAGCCTCGTAACAGCGATCACGATCGGTGCGCCAGCCGCATCAGGAGCCGCAGTGTTTCCCAGCGTCCTGCCCCGCTCCTTCAATGGCCCTTTTCCACTGCCTCGCGCGTGCCGCCAACAAACTACTTGCCAAAGTCATCTTAGTTGATAACGTTTCGACTTACTTGATGGAACGGCGAAACCGCCGCGTCGAGGGAGGAGGAGAAATCATGTTCAACCGCACTATGCGGCGCCGTACCGTGCTGGCCGGCGCCATGCTTGCAGCCCTGGCTGGAACCAGTTCCATGGTTCTGGCGCAGGAATTGAGTGGCGAACTCGTTATCCTGCAGTGGCAGACCGGAACCGACGGGGAAATGTGGAAGGAAGTCGAGGCCAAGTTCACCGAACTTAACCCCGGCGTCACCGTCCGGGAATTCCAGCCGGCAGGCGGGCAGGGTGACGCCCGCGGCGGCATGCGCACCGCGCTGATGGGCGGCGAGGTCGTCGACATCATCATCAATACCTGGCCGGCCTTCCGCGCCGAGCTGGTCAATGCCGGCATCCTGCGTCCGGTTGACGAGCAATGGGCAAGCTTTGGCTGGGACGACAAGCTGGGCCAGTCGTGGCGCGACCTGGGCAGCATCGACGGCACGACCTTTGGCGTGACCTATACATACGGCGACCGCTCGGCCATCTGGTACAAGACGGCGCAGCTCGAAAAAGCTGGTGTGACGCCGCCCGCTACCTGGGAAGAGTTCCTTGCCAGCTTCGAGGCGCTCAAGGCGGCCGGTTATCCGGCGCCGGTGGTGATCCCGGCGAAATACTGGGCGCATACGGAGTGGTTCGAAACCCTGCTGTTGCGCACGGCCGGTGTGGAGGTCGCCGCGCAGCTCGCGGCGCACGAAATCCCCTGGACCGATGCCAAGGTCAAGGCGGCGCTGATGAAATATGCCGAAATGCTGCAGGCTGGCTGCTGCGCCGATGCTGCCACAATGCTGGCAATCGAAGAGCCCTATCCGACGCTCTATACCGCCGAGGAGAGCAACTACATGCTGTTCGGCATGTGGACCAATGCGGCCCTCAAGAACGACCTCGGGCTCGAGGAAGGCGTCGATTACTCGATCTTCCAGTTCCCTGCCCTCGGCATGGGGTTCGACGATACGTCCAGCGTCGACACCAAGGAACTGAATGTCACCACCAACGGCGCCAATCCGGCGGCGGCCGATGCATTCCTTGACTTCATCATCGGGCCGGACGCGTCCAACATCATGGCCAAGTACGGCTATGCTTCGCCGAGCACGGCGCTGGATGGATCCCTGCTCGGACCGGTGCAGCAGGTGGCGACTTCGGCCGTTGCCAGCTCCAAGGTGCAGTTCGTGCTGGGCGACCTGCTGCCGGGCGACCTGGTCGATGAATATCGCGTGCAGCTGCAGCGGTTCCTGCAGGATCCGAGCGAGGCGACGGTCGACACGGTGCTGGCCGCGATCGAGGCCAAGGCCGCGACGGCTTACTGATGGATCAGGCTGTCGCAAAACCAGCGGCGGAACCTGCGGGGGTTGCTCCCTCCCGGGGCAGCGGGCGGCTTC
This sequence comes from Devosia sp., assembly GCA_049647065.1. Taxonomy (GTDB): domain Bacteria; phylum Pseudomonadota; class Alphaproteobacteria; order Rhizobiales; family Devosiaceae; genus Devosia. Next base: position 19,812 of record JBARWY010000034.1, read on the forward strand.
GGCTGCCCGCCACCACCGGCTGGCGCATCAAGGAGGCGCCGGCGGCCTGGCTGCTCATCGCCCCGGTCATCGTGCTGTTCGGGATCTCGGTGGTCTATCCGCTGATCGATACGATCCGGCTGTCCTTCTTCGACATCAAGGGTCTTGCCCCCGCCAAATGGGTGGGCATCGGCAATTACACGATGCTGTTTGCCGATCCGACCTTCCGCAACACGCTGCTGACGACGCTGACCTTCACGCTCGGCACCACCATCATTTCGGTGAGCCTGGGCTGGGCGCTGGCCATGCTCTGCGCCTTTGCGCCGGCGCACACCACGCCCTTCCGCGGCATGATGTTCGTGACGTTCGGCGTGTCCGAGGCGGTCTCGGGCTACATGTGGCTCAATATCCTGCGGCCCGACAAAGCGGGGCTGCTCAATGCGGTCATCGGCGTCTTCATACCCGGGTTTTCGCATTCCTGGCTGGGCGATCCCAATACGGCGCTATGGGCGCTGATCTTCGTTGCGTCGTGGAGCGGGGTCGGCCTGCCGTTGATGCTGTGTTTCGCGGCCGTGCAATCCATTCCCCGGACGGTGCTGGAGGCGGCGTACATGGATGGCGCCAAGCCGGTATCGATCATGCGACACATCATGATGCCACTATCGCTGCCTGGCGTGCGTGTGGCGGTATTCATCAACCTGCTCGGCGCGCTGCGCGCCTTTGACATCATTTACGTGATGACGGGCGGCGGGCCGGTCCGCGCCACGGAAACGGTGGGCTATTTCATGTACCGAGAGTCCATGACCCAGTTCAAACTGGGTTATGGCGCCGCCGCCACGGTGGTGCTGCTGGTCGCCGTGCTCGTCGTCTCCATTCCAGCCATCATCCAGCGCACGGCAGGTGCCAAATGATCGGGCGCATTCCGTGGTGGACTGTCATCGTTGTCGGCGTCATTGCCACGATCTGGGTCATTCCGGTGATCGGTATTGTGGTGACCTCCATTCGCCCGCCCAGCGAGGTGCAATTGGGCTGGTGGCGGCTCGACAAGGTGAGCTTCACCCTCGATGCCTGGATTCGCGTCTGGTACGAATATCCACTGGCGCAGGCCTTCTGGTTCACCGGAATGCTGGCGGCTTTGGCCACGCTGGGCACGATGGCTCTCACCCCGGCGGCGGCCTATGCGTTCCACTTTCTCAAGTTCCCGTTCCGCCGGCTTCTGCTGATCATCATCATCAACGCCTTCGTGCTGCCGCAGCAGGTGGTGGTGATCCCGCTGTTCATCCTGTGGCGCGATCTCAAGCTAATCGACAATATCGCGGCGGTGCTTATCCCCTATATCGGGCTCAGTTTTGCCTGGTCGATCTTCCTCGTGAAGAACTTCCTCGAGGACTTCCCCAAGGAGCTGATCGAGGCCGCTCGCATCGATGGTTGCGGGCCGATCTCGACCTTGCGCCATGTCGTGCTGCCCAATGCTACCAGTCCGATCTTCGCGGTGGGCGTGCTGCAGTTCCTGTGGACGTGGAATGCGCTGCTGCTGCCCATGCTCTACCTGCGCAGCATGCAGCCGTTGCCCGTGCTCCTGACCAAGGTGTCGGGCACCTATGAGAGCAACTGGGACCTGCGCTCGGTGGCGGCGATCGTCACCACCATCGTGCCACTTATCGTCTTCGTCATCTTCCAACGTCAGTTCGCCGCCGGGTCGCAGACCCGCACAGGGGCCAAAGAGTGACCAATATCCGTACCAACAAGCCGCTGCGCTACCGCCAGATCCACCTCGATTTCCACACGTCCGAGTATATCGGCGGCATCGGCGCCGACTTCGACGCGGCCGATTTCGTCGCAACGTTCAAAAAGGCGCATGTGGACTCGGTGACCATCTTCGCCAAGTGCCACCATGGCTGGGCCTACTACCCCACCGAAGCCGGTGCGCCGCACCCAAACCTGACTCGTCCGGACCTCTTGGGCGAGATGGTCGATGCGCTCAACGCCGCCGATATAGAATGCCCGATCTACATTACCGTGCAGTGGGATGAGCGCAATGCGCGGCTGCATCCGGAATGGCGCGCGCGCTCGGCCACATCAAACCGGTTCGATCCCAGCCAGCTCAAGGCGGGGTGGCATACGCTGTGCCTCAACCACAAGGCCTATCGGGACGAGTTGCTGGCAATGGCCCGGGAGGTGGCGACGCGCTACGCGACGCCCGGCATCTTCTTCGACATCGTGCTGACACCCGACTGCGTCTGCCAGGAATGCCTTGATACCATGGCCGAACAGGGCCTCGATCCCGAAAATCCGTCCGACCGCCTGACCAAGGACGAGTGGGTCAACGAGGTCTTCCGCACCGAAATGAGCGCAGCGCTCAATGCGGAATTTCCGGGCCTGCGCATCTTCTACAATTGCGGGCATATCCATAAGCAGGGGCCCGAGCGTTTCGCGCCCTATAGCCACCTCGAACTCGAGAGCCTGCCGACGGGCGGCTGGGGCTATAACCATTTCCCTTCCAGTGCCCGCTATGCGGCGACGCTGGGCCTCGATTTCGTCGCCCATACCGGCAAGTTCCATACGTCCTGGGGTGAGTTCGGCGGCTTCAAGCATCCCGATGCGCTTGAATTCGAGGCGGCACAGATGGTGTCACTCGGGTCCAAATGCCTGGTGGGCGACCAGCTGCACCCCAATGGGGCGATCAACCCCGATACCTATGCCTCCATCGCGCCGGCCTATGCGCGGGTGGAAAAGCTTGAGCCCTATCTCGATGGCGCTAGGCAGGTATCGGAAGTGGCCATTCTTTCGGCCGAGTATTTTCACCACGCCGGCGACCGCAACAACAATGCCGACGACGGTGCCGCCCAGATGCTGCAGGAATTGCAGCGCCCGTTCGACGTCATCGATCCCAGCGCCGACTTCTCGCGCTATCGCGTCATCATCCTGCCCGATGAGGTACCGGTGGAAGATGAGTTGGCCACGCGCTTCCGGGACTATCTGGCAGCGGGCGGCAAGCTGCTGATCAGCGGCATCTCGGCGCTGCAGGACGACGGCTATTTCGCGGTGCCTGCGGGTATCCGCAGCGCCGGTCCGGTGGATTTCGATCCATCCTATCTGCGCGCCGGCAAGGCTCTCGATCGCTCGATGACAGAGACTCCCTTCGTGGTCTATGGGCGGGCTCAGGCTATTGTTGCCGAAGGCGCGACAGTGCTGGCCGAGGTTGTGCCGCCCTATTTCAACCGCAGCTACAAACACTTCTCGTCACATGCCCACGCGCCCGACGACGTCAACGCGGCGCCTTTGGGAGCGGGCATCACCATCCATGATGGCGTCGCCTACATTGCCTACCCGATCTTCTCGATCTACCGGGCCATGGGCCAGCCGCTCTATCGCTATGTCGTGCGGGGCTTATTGGACAAGCTGTTGCCGGACCCGGTGCTGACCACCGACCTGCCCAGCGCCGGCCGGGCATCGCTGACCCGGCAGGAGCATCGCGGCCGACATGTGCTGCACCTGCTCTATGGCGCTCCGCAGGTTCGCGGCAATGGCGTGCCCGCCAATGGCGGCGTCCGCGTGATGGAGATGCTCGAGGACATTCCGGCTATCGGCCCGGTGAGCGCCAGGGTGCGTTTGCCCAGCGCGCCCAGCCGGGCCTTCGAGGCCATGTCGGGAGAACCGGTTGAAGTGACCGACTTCGGTGGCGGACAGTATGGCGTGACGCTTGATCGGCTGCGCATCCACGCCGCCGTGGTCTTCGAGCATGCCTAGAACAAGCCGGGCGTGGCGGGTGGCAGTGGCACACCGGCCAATCCCGGCATATGCAAGCGGGAGGCGCCCGTTCACCGGCGAGCGGGCGCATTCACGCAGGATCAGTATACGGATGACCGACCAGACTATCATCAGGCCCCGCCCTTCCACGATCATCGACGTTGCCCGGGAAGCCGGCGTCGCCGTGGGAACGGTGTCGCGTTACCTCAATGGCCTGCCGATCCGTGGCGGCAATCGCGACCGCATCGCCCAGGTCATCGAGGAGCTGGGCTATCGGCGCAACAGCGCCGCGGCCTCGATGAAGACCAATACGACCCATATCGTGGGCATGCTGGTGCCGGCGGTCAGCGAGTTCCACGCAGCTTTGCTTGATCAGCTGACGCGGCGCATGCGTCAGACCGGGAGGGCCGTGCTCTGCTATTGCCACGATGCGGACCCCAACTCGTTCATGGCGGGTCTCGAATTCTTTGCCGGACACCGGGTGGACGCCGTGGTGATGGACGGCCATGAAGAGCTGCGGCAGCGGCTGGCGCCCTTCATCGATGAGGGCATGCTTGTCGTGCTCTATGACAATGACCTGCCCGCTCTTCCGGCCGATCGGGTATTCGTCGAGAACCGACGGGCCAGCAAGCGGCTGGTGGACCATGTGCTCGACCTGGGTCACGAACGCGTCGCCATCATCCATGGCGACCTGCGCGACTCGGTGGGCCGTGAACGTCTTGAAGGCTACCGCGATGCGCTCAAGGCGCACGGCGTCGCCGAGGTTCCGGAACTGGTCGTGGATGCCGGCTGGAACGAACTGCGCGGCTACGCCGCCATGGGCGACCTGATGGCGCTGCCCAATCCACCGACGGCGGTATTCGGCGCCAACTACAACATGAGCATCGGGGTACTGCGCTGGCTGCGCGAGCATGACGTGTCAGTCCCCGAGGACATGTCGGTAGTGAGCTTCGACGACGTGCCGGCGTTTTCGGTGCATCGACCAGGGATTACCGCGGTGGGCCAGCCTGTCGAGAAGATCGCGGAGACGATCGTCTCCATCCTGCAGGACCGGCTGGCGCAGAGCGGGAGCCTGGGCAAACGCGCCGTGCGCATCGACGCGGACATCATATTGAGAGGCTCGACCCGCCGCTTGCGGCGGTAGCGGGCCGCGCCGGAGGAGGCGAGAATGGCGAATGTCGTGCTGAGCAATGTCAGCAAATCCTATGGCAGTCTCGAGGTTATCGAGGGACTGAACCTTTCCATCGAGGATGGTTCGTTCACGGTGTTCGTCGGGCCGTCGGGATGTGGCAAGTCGACATTGCTGCGCATGATTGCCGGGCTCGAGCCGATCACCAAGGGATCGCTGGAAATCGACGGCAAGCCGATGAACGAGGCCGATCCGATCGAGCGTGGCGTCGCCATGGTGTTCCAGAACTACGCGCTCTATCCGCATATGACGGTCGAGCAGAATATCGGCTTCTCCCTGCGCATGGCGGGGCTGAGCAAGGAAGACATTGCCAGCCGGGTCGCTGTCGCGGCGCAGACCTTGCAGATCGAGCCGCTGCTCAAGCGCAAGCCCGGGCAGCTTTCCGGAGGCCAGCGCCAACGCGTGGCCATCGGCCGCGCCATCGTGCGTGATCCCGAGGTTTTTCTCTTCGATGAGCCGCTGTCCAACCTCGATGCGGAATTGCGCGTCTCGATGCGGGTGGAAATCGCCAAGCTGCACAATAGCCTGGGGTCGACGATGATCTACGTCACCCACGACCAGACCGAGGCCATGACGCTGGCGGACAAGATCGTGGTGATGCGATCAGGGAGGATCGAGCAGGCGGGCACGCCCGAGGAACTGTACGACAACCCCGACAACCTCTTCGTCGCCGGTTTCATCGGTTCGCCCCGGATGAATTTCCTGCGCGCCACGCTGGCTGGCGGCAAAGTCCGGCTGGAAACTGGTGACGAGTGGGCCGCTGGCGGACCGGATGGTGCGGTGCTGGTCGGCGTACGGCCCGAGCATTACGTCGAACCCGGCAGCGGCGCCGCCGAGGTGTCGGTGAAGGTGGATGTCGTGGAGAACCTGGGCGGCACGCGCTTCGTTTATGGCACGCTCCGCACCGGCGAAAGCGTGGTGGTTGAGGCCCGCGAGCGAACCGGCATCAAGGCGGGCGACGTGGTTTCGTTTGGCATAAGGCCCGAGCGGGTGATGCTGTTTTCTTCCTCCGGCACGCGACTGCGGAACATCTGATGAAAAACCAACTCTGGTATCGCAAACCGGCCACCGAGTGGACGGACGCTCTTCCCTTGGGCAATGGCCGTCTCGGCGCGATGGTTCATGGGGGCGTGGGCCGCGAGGAACTCCAGCTCAACGAGTCGACGCTGTGGTCGGGCGGACCCTACCAGCCTACCAATCCCGAGGCGCTGCCCAACCTTGCGCGGGTGCGCGAACTGATCCTCGGGCGGCAGTACGAGGAAGCGCACGCATTGGCGCAGGCACACTTGCTGGCCAAGCCGTACCTGCAGATGGACTACCAGCCGGCGGGCAACCTGTTCCTCGAATTTCGACAGCATGAGGCGACTGCGGGCAGTTACCGGCGCGAGCTCGACCTCGCAACCGGCGTGGCGACCACGCAATACGAGTTGCTGGGGACCGGCTTTGATCCGCACGCTGCGCGGTTCACACGCACCGCCTTTGCCTCGGCGGCCGACGACAACATCGTAATGCACATAGCATCCACAGTCCCGCACAAGCTCGCTTTCGAAGCCTGGCTCGACAGCCCGCAGACCGGTGACATCCTGGCCGGCGATGCGCACACACTGTCCTATCGCGGCCGGAATTTCGGCAAGCATGGCATTGAAGGCCGTTTGAGCTTCGGCATCGACGTACATCTGCGGATCGAAGGCGGCAGCGTCGAGCGGCGGGGCAGGCGGTTGGTCGTGCGCGATGCGACCTCGGCGCTCATCGTCATCGACATGGCGACCAGTTTCGTCCGGTTCGATGATGTATCGGGTGACCCCGAGGCGCACCTCGCCAGCCGACGCAAGGATCTCGGTGCGGTCGACTTTGACAAGCTGCTGGCTGATCATGTCGCCGCCCATCAGGCCCAGTTCGACCGGCTCGATATCGATCTCGGCGAGGGGCGGGAGGACCTGCCGACCGACGAGCGAATTGCCAACTTCGCTGCCGGCGACGACCCCGCGCTCGCTGCGCTTTATGTGCAATATGCCCGCTATCTGATGATCAGTTCGAGCCGTCCGGGCACGCAGCCATCGACGCTGCAAGGCATCTGGAACAAGGAGACGAGGCCCCCGTGGGGCAGCAAATACACCGCCAACATCAACCTGCAGATGAACTATTGGCTGCCCGATCCGGCTAACCTGCCCGACATGATGGAGCCCCTCGTCACGCTGGCCGAGGACCTTGCCATAACCGGCGCGGCAATGGCGCGCGTCCACTACGGCGCCGGCGGCTGGGTCATGCACCACAATACCGACATCTGGCGCGCTACCGGTCCCGTCGATGGGGCAGCCTGGGGCGTGTGGCCGACCGGAGGCGCATGGCTCATGGCGCAACTGTGGGATCACGCCCGCTTCGAGGGCCGCCCTACGGCGCTGGTCCGCCGGCTCTATGGGCCGCTCAAGGGGGCGGTGCAGTTCGCCCTCGATATCCTGGTGGCGCTGCCGGGCACGGACTACCTCGTCACGGTCCCGTCCATCTCGCCGGAGAACCGGCATCCGTTCGGGTCCTCGCTCTGCGCCGGACCGACCATGGACAACCAGATCCTGCGCGATCTCTTCGGCGCCTTTGCCGAGGCAGCCGGTCAGTTGGGCGAAGATGCCGAGCTGGTGGCTTCCGCCATTGCGGCGCGCGAGCGGCTACCCGAGCACCGCATCGGACGTGGCGGGCAATTGCAGGAATGGATGGACGACTGGGACCTGGACGTTCCCGAAATCCACCACCGGCACGTCTCCCACCTTTACGGGCTCTATCCCAGCGACCAGATCGGAGTCGGCGATACGCCCGACCTGGCAGCGGCCGCTCGCCGCTCGCTCGAAATCCGTGGCGACGAGGCGACCGGCTGGGGCATCGGCTGGCGCATCAATTTGTGGGTGCGCCTGCGCGAAGGCGATCATGCGCATGCCGTGCTGCGACTGTTGCTCAGCCCGGCCCGCAGCTATCTCAACCTCTTCGACGCGCATCCGCCGTTCCAGATCGACGGCAATTTCGGGGGCGCGGCGGGAATCCTCGAAATGCTCGTCCAATCGAGCGAGGGCAATGTCTGGCTCCTGCCGGCCTTGCCGTCGAACTGGCCGCGAGGTGTGTTGAAGGGTGTGCGGGCCCGGGGCGGGGTTGAACTCGGTTTCGCCTGGGAGAATGGCAGGGTGAACTGGGTGGAGGTGCGGGCCGCACAAGATTGCACGATCAACCTGCATGCAGGATTGTCGGTCGCTCTCGATATAAAGGCAGGCTTGGTCGTGCGGCACGAGTTCTGATCGGAAGCTTGAAATCAGCCGGCGCGCTCAGCGCAGGGCGATGGCGACATCACGCACGGCCTGCATGAAGGCCGTGGTGGCGAGGCTAGGGACGGTGTCGATGCGGGTGGTGAAGCCGACGGGGCCTGTAGTTTCGCTGGTGTCGACCGGCAGCATGACCAGTTGCTGTTCCTGAAGGTCGCGCGCGACGACGCCTCGCGAGATGAACCAGACGGCATCGGTCTGCCTGACATAGGAGCGGCCGAAGGCGTTGGAAACGGTCTCCACCTCGTCGCGCAGGTTGGTGAGGCCGTTGGCCAGCAGCATGCGATCGACGAGGCGGCGGATGACGGAATCGGGCGTCGGCATGAGCAATTGGTAGCCCTCAATCATGGCGAGGTGAAACGGCTCCCGTGCCAGCAAGGGGTGGCCCGGACGAACCACCATGACGACGCGCTCGGAATAGAGGTGCTCGAAGGCCAGGCCATACATAGCTTCGGGCTCCGTCATGCGGCCGATGACGAGATCGACGTCGCCCGTGCGCAGCAGTGACAGGAGATACGCGTTGGGGCCGGTCACGATGCGGGTATGGATGCCCGCGCCTGCGGCGGTGAATGCCTGCACCGCGTCGGGCAGGATGTGGGCTGATACTGTTGGCAGGGCGCCCACGCGGACAAGGGTGGCTTCGTGAGTGCCGCGCGCCACATCTATGCCCTGGCGCAGCGCCGACAGGCTGGTGGAGGCATAGCGGTAGAAGATCTCGCCATACGGGCTGAGAAAGAGGCGGCGCTTGCTGCGGTCGAACAGCGCGCTGCCGAGCAGTTGCTCGAGTTCGGCAATGGTTTTTGACACGGCAGGCTGGCTGACATGGAGCGCTTCGGCGGCGTCGGCAACGCTCCGCAACTGCGCCACTTCGAGAAAGCAGGAGAGGTGCCGAAGCTTGATGCGGGGATCGATATGCTGTGGCAACGGCGCCTCCGGTTATGCAATTGCCTCAGCTGCTACGCCCTGAGGGCCCCGCGCTGCGCGGTCACATAATCCACAGGTTATAGTTTGCTGGCCAGTCGTCATTTTACTCTGGCGCCACCAGCGCCTTATATCGCGGCAGGAGGCGGGATGGATTTCGCTCGGATCAATGGTGTGTTGCTGCACTACAGGCTGGTCGGACCTGCGGATGCGCCGGTCGTGGCGCTGGCCAATTCGCTGGGCACCGATGCGCGCATCTGGGACGGCGTCATCGAACGCCTGTCGCGCCGCTATCGGGTGCTTTCCTATGACAAGCGAGGCCATGGCCTGAGTGATACTCCGCCGGGCGACTATAGCCTGGACGACCATGTCGATGATCTCCTGGGGCTGCTCGATCACCTTGAGATCGACCGTCTGGCGCTGGCCGGCGTTTCGGTGGGTGGGCTCATCGCCCAGGGTCTTGCCCTGCGCGCGCCGCAACGGCTGGTGGCGCTGGTGCTGTGCGATACAGCACCCAAAGTGGGCGACACGACGGGCTGGAATGGGCGAATCGACACGGTGAGAAACCAGGGGCTCGACGCCATCGCCGAGATGGTGATGGATCGCTGGTTCAGCCCGGACTTCCAGCAGCAGAGGCAGGAAGAACTGGCGGGTTGGCGCAACCTGTTCCTGCGCAGCGATCCCGTTGGCTACGCGGCCACCTGTGCCACGCTGCGAGATACCGACCTGACGAAGCAGATCGGCGCCATCGCCTTGCCGACACTGGTTGTGGCCGGCGAGGCGGACCGCTCGACGCCGGTGGACCTGGTGCGGACCTGTGCCGAATCTATCGCTGGCGCCCGTTTCGAAATCCTGCCCGGGGTGGGGCATATTCCGTCCATCGAACAGCCGGCGGCGCTGGCCGCACTGATGACAAATTTTCTCGAGGAGGTTGGCCATGGCTGACACGGCTCTATTCGATCGCGGCATGGCCACAAGACGCGCGGTGCTTGGTGATCGTCATGTCGATGCGGCCACGGCGCGCAAGACGGAATTCGATGAGGATTTCCAGAGCTTCATCACCGAGGGCGCCTGGGGCTCGGTCTGGTCGCGCCCCGGCCTCAGCAAGCGCGAGCGCTCGATGCTGACCATCGCGTTGCTCGCGGCGCTGGGGCATGATGAGGAAGTGGCCATGCATGTGCGGGCCACCGCCAATACCGGCTGTTCGCCGGACGATATCAGGGAAGCGCTGCTGCATGTGGCGGTCTATGCCGGCGTGCCGGCGGCCAACCGGGCATTCAGGATAGCCAAGGAAGAACTGGCCAAGCGGGAGACGGGGCAATGAGCGGCATTATCCTACCAGGGGCGGACGGGGCGCTTTACCCACGTGACCGTGCCTGGCATCCACCGGCCAACACGCCGGGCTACAAGAGCACGACGTTTCGCGCACCAAAGCATGCCTTGCTATCGCTGGGGGGCACGGCATCGGAGCTGACGGGACCGACCTTCGGGCATTCGAGCCTCAACGCGCTCGATAACGACCTGATCCGCAATTACAGCCAGGATGGCAGAGAGGCCATCGGGCAGCGGCTGATCGTCTATGGGCAGGTGCTCGACGAGAATGCGCGGGCGGTGCCCAATACGCTGGTCGAATTCTGGCAGGCCAATGCCGGCGGCCGCTACCGCCACAGGAAGGAAGCCTATCTCGCGCCGCTGGATCCCAATTTCGGCGGCTGTGGCCGGACCATCACCGATGAGAACGGCTTTTATTCGTTCCGCACCGTCAAGCCGGGCGCCTATCCCTGGCCCAATGGCGGCAATGACTGGCGACCGGCGCATATCCACTTTTCGGTGTTCGGCCATGCCTTTGCGCAAAGGCTGATTACCCAGATGTATTTCGAGGGCGATCCGATGATCTGGCAGTGCCCAATCGTCGGCTCGATCGCCGACAAGGCGGCCATCGACCAGCTCGTCGCCCGGCTCGATCGCCACAACACCACACCCATGGATGCGCTGGCCTATCGCTTCGATATCGTGCTGCGCGGGCGGCGTTCGACCATGTTCGAGAACAAGCTGGAGGGGAACTGATGCTGCACCCGGTTCCGACACTCAAAGAGACGCCGTCGCAGACGGCGGGACCCTACGTTCATATCGGGCTGACGCCCAATTTCGCCGAGATCAAGGGCGTCTATCCCACCGACCCCGGCAGCACCATGCTGACGCCGGATACAAAGGGCGAGCGCATCGTGGTCTCGGGCAAGATATTGGACGGTTCTGGCGCGGTGGTGAACGATGCCCTCGTCGAGCTGTGGCAGGCCGGCGCGGACGGCTCGTATGTAGCGCCCATGGGGCCGAACTCCAATTCGGCGCCCGCCTTTACCGGCTGGGGTCGCCAGCCGACCAATGGCGAGGGTTTGTTCAGCTTCGAGACCATCAAGCCCGGCCCGGTGCCCGGCCCCGATGGGAAGCCGATGGCGCCGCATGTGAACCTGTGGATCGTGGCACGCGGCATCAATATCGGACTGCAGACGCGGCTCTATTTCGAGGACGAAGCCGAAGCCAATGCCGACGATTTCGTTCTCAACAAGATCATGGACCCACGCCGCCGCGCCACGCTGATCGCACGCAAGGAAGCTGGTGACGTGCCGCGTTACATGCTGGAGATTCATCTGCAGGGCGACAAGGAAACAGTGTTCTTCGATATGTGACCGCGCCATAGTGGCCGCCATGAACCAATTGCTTTCTGCCCTTGCCGGCGATGCCGAAATCCAAAAGCTGCTGTCGGACGAGGTGCAGCTCACGTCCATGCTGGCCGTGGAAGGTGCGTTGGCCGAGGCCAGCGCCGATTGCGGCTGGATCGGGGAGGATGCGGCCAGGGCGGTCCGGACGGCCATTGCCGCCTTCACGCCCGACCACGCCGATCTGGCTGCGGGCATGGCGCAGGATGGCGTGGTGGTGCCGTCTCTGGTGCGGCAGTTGCGGGCGCAGGTGTCCGAGCCGCATCGCGCCGCGTTGCACAAGGGCGCGACGAGCCAGGATGTGGTCGACACCGCCCTGATGCTGCAAGTGGCCCGGATATTAGATCTCTACGAGGCGCGGCTGACGACGCTGCTGGAGCGGCTGGAGGCGCTGGCTATTGAGGCCGGAGATCGCCCGTTGATGGCGCACACGCGCATGCAGGCGGCGTTGCCGACCGGCTGGACGGCCAAGATCGGTAGCTGGAGCGAGCCGTTGCAACGCCACCGGGGCGCGCTGGCGGCGATGCGCCGGAGCCTGCTGGTCGTACAGCTGGGCGGGCCGGTCGGCGATCGCGGCAGCTTCGATGGCCACGGCGACGCCATCGCGGCGGGTCTCGCCAGGCGTCTAGACCTCGGCATAGCCGGACCCTGGCACGCCACGCGTGACCCGATCGTCGCTCTGGGAAACCTGCTGGCGCTGATCAGTGGGTCGCTGGGCAAACTCGGGGCCGATGTGGCCCTGCTGGCCCAGACCGAGGTGGCGGCGGTACGGCTCGAGGGCGCGGGCGGCTCGTCGGCGATGGCGCACAAGGCCAATCCGGTCAGCGCCGAGGTGCTGGTGGCGCTGGCGCGCTACAATGGTGGTCTGGCTGGTACGCTGCAACAGGCCATGGTGCATGAATATGAGCGTTCGGGCGCGGCCTGGACGCTGGAATGGCTGACGCTGCCGCCCATGCTGATTACGACCGGCGCAAGCCTGCGGCTCGGCCTCCGCCTGCTGGAGCAAATGCACTTCACCTGAGCGATGCATCCCGAAGCTTGGCTCCCATGCTGTTGGGCAACTGCTTTCCGTCTTGCCAAGCGACCCTGCTTGCCGCCTAGATAGGCAGTGGGGAAGCGTGGGCGTTTTTTGGACAGAACGGGAAGCAAATGATTGGGAAATCAAGACTTACGCGACGCACGATGATTGCCGCATTGGCGCTAGGCACGGCACTGACGCTGGCCCTGCCGGCCTGGGCGCAGGACATCACCAAGGTCGCGGCGATCTGGACCGTGCCGGTCGAGCAGCAGTGGGCCAGCCGGCTGCACAATGCATTGATCGCAGCCAAGGATCGCGGCGAGATCGACTACGTCTATTCGGAGAACGTCACCAACACCGACTATGAGCGCGTGATGCGCGAATACGCCGAGCAGGGCGTGGCACTGATGGTGGGCGAGGCATTCGGCGTCGAGCAACCGGCGCGCGCCGTGGCAGCAGACTATCCCGATATCAAGTTCCTGATGGGCTCGTCGCTGCCAGCGGTAGAGCCGAACTTCGCCACCTTCGACAACTTCATCCACGAGCCGAGCTACCTCACCGGCATGGTTGCCGGCGCCAAGACCGAGTCCAACCAGATCGGCATGGTTGGCGGCTACGCCATCCCGGAAGTGAACCGGCTGATGAACGCCTTCATGGCGGGCGCGCTTTCGGTCAATCCGGATATCAAGTTCTCGGTGAGCTTCATCAACTCCTGGTACGATCCGCCCAAGGCCAAAGAGACAGCTTTCGCCATGATCGATGCCGGCGCCGACATCCTCTATGCCGAGCGCTTCGGGGTGAGCGACGCGGCCAAGGAGCGGGGTATCCTCGCCGTTGGCAACGTGATCGACACGGCTGCCGACTATCCGGGCACGATCCTCGCCAGTGCGCTCTGGCATGGTGAGCCGATGATCGACAAGGCCATCGCTGATGTGAAGGCGGGCTCGTTCACCGCATCGGATTACGGCATCTATGCCTTCATGGAGCATGGCGGCTCGAGCGCCGTTTATGACGAAGCGCTGGCCGGAGCCGAGGCTGTCGCTGCCGCCAAGGCCAAGGAAGCCGAGATCGTCGCCGGTACCTTCACTGTCGAGATCAACGACGCGGAACCTGCTTCGACGATGTGATAACGGGGCTGGGCGCTTCGGCGCCCGGCCGCTTTTTCGGGGCAGACATGATCGATCAGCAAGGCGATGTCGTGCTCTCGCTGGAGGGCATCACCAAGCGGTTTGGCGCACTCGTCGCCAATGACGGGCTGGAACTCAGCCTCAGGCGCGGGGAAATCCTGGCGCTGCTGGGCGAGAACGGCGCCGGCAAGACGACGCTGATGAATATTCTCTTCGGCCACTACGTGCAGGACGAAGGCATTGTGCGTGTCGGCGCGGCTGTGCTGCCGCCGGGTTCGCCCGGCGCGGCGCTGGCGGCCGGTGTCGGCATGGTGCACCAGCATTTCGCGCTGGCAGAGAACCTCACCGGCCTCGACAATATAAGGCTCGGCACCCAGTCGCTCCTGCGGCCATCGAGCGGAAGGGCAGCGAGGGCCAGGGTGGAGCAGATCATCGCCGAAAGCGGGCTCGAGGTGGACCTCGACCGCAGGGTGGCGGCGCTTACCGTCGGCGAGAAGCAGCGCGTGGAAATCCTCAAGGCGCTCTATCGCGACGTGCGGGTATTGATCCTCGACGAGCCGACCGCCGTGCTGACACCACAGGAAGCCGAGGGCCTGTTCGCAGTGCTGCGGCGGCTGGCGGCGCGCGGGCTGGCGGTGATTTTCATCTCGCACAAGCTGGGCGAAGTACTAGCGGTGTCGCACCGCATTGTGGTGCTGCGCGCCGGACGCAAGGCGGGTGAACTGGTGACCGGCAATGCAGACCGCCGCGCTATCGCCGACCTGATGGTGGGCAAGGCGGTTGCCGAGGTGAAGCGCACGGCGCCGGTGCCGGGCGTGCCATTGGTAGAATTCCGCCGCGTTACCCTGCGACGTGGCGTGGCACGGGCGCCGCTGATCGATGCAAGCTTCGTGTTGCGTGTCGGCGAGATCGTCGGGGTAGCTGGCGTGTCGGGCAACGGGCAGGCAGCAATTGCGGCTCTGCTGTCAGGGCTGGCAGTGCCCGATGTGGGCGAGTTGCTGCTCTACGGCAATGAGGTGACCTCGGCCGATCCGCGGGCACTGGTGGCCGCGGGCGTTGCACGCATGCCGGAGGATCGCCAGCATGATGGCGTGGTCGGCACGATGAGCGTGGCCGACAACATCGCCATCGAGGATGTGCGCGGCAAAGATTTTGCCCGGATGGGACTGCTGAACCGGAAGGCGATGCGCGAGCGGGCGACTGCAGCGATCGCCGCTTACGACATTCGTTGCCCGGGGCCGGACGCCGAGGCACGGCTGCTGTCTGGGGGCAATGTGCAAAAGCTTATCCTGGCGCGTGTGCTGGAGCGGTCGCCGCGGGTGATCCTCGCCAACCAGCCGACACGCGGGCTGGATGTCGGCGCACAGGCCGAGGTGCATCGCCGCATCATCGCGGCGCGCGATGGGGGCGCGGCGGTGATGGTAATTTCCGAGGACCTCGACGAACTCTTCGCGCTGGCCGACCGGTTTCTGGTCGTGCATGCGGGCGAGGTCAGCGATGCGGGGCCGTCCGAAAGGCTCAATCGCGGCACGGTGGGCCTGATGATGGCCGGGCAGGCCCCGGGCCTGGCGGTGCCGGCATGACACTGCGACTCGAACCACGGACCAATGCTTCGGTTAGCCTCAAGATCACGGTGTCGCTACTGGCGGCGCTGGCCGGATTGCTGCTGGTGGCCATTCCCGTGCTGGCGGCGGGCCGCTCGCCGTTCGAGGCCTATCTGCTGATCGTGCAGGGCGCGTTCGGCTCGATGTTCGCCTTCTCCGAAACCCTCAACCGGGCGACGCCGCTGATCCTCACCGGTCTGGCGGCCGTGGTGGCGTTCCGCGCCAAGCTCTGGAATATCGGCGCCGAGGGGCAGCTTTATATCGGGGCGCTGGCGGCGGTACTGGTCGGCAGCGGTCTCATCGCCCTGCCTCCGGCGCTGATGATCCCGACGATCATGATCGCTGGCTTTGTTGCAGGTGGGTTGATGATGGTGGTGCCAGCACTGCTGAAGCAACGCTTCGGCGCCGACGAGGTGGTCATCACCCTGCTGCTCAATTTCGTGGTCATCCTCTTCGTGCAGATGCTGGTCGAGGGGCCGTTGAGGGATCCACTGTCGATGGGGTGGCCACAGTCGGTGCCACTGCTCGATACAGCGGATTTCCCCAAGCTGTGGCCACGCCTGCGCTTCCACTTCGGCTTGGTTATGGGTATCGCGGCGGCGATCATTCTCTGGGTCATCGTGCGCAAGACTGTGCTGGGCTTCGAAATCCGCGCGGTGGGCGAGAACCGGGCGGCGGCGCGGTTTGCCGGCATTCCGGTCGATGCGACAATGCTCAAGGTGGCATTGATCTCAGGCGGCCTGGCAGGGCTGGCGGGGGTGAGCGAAGTGGCCGGGGTGAAGGGCTATCTTTCGGCCGACCTGTCGCCTGGCTTTGGCTATTCTGGCATCGTTGTGGCCATGCTGGCGGGCCTGTCGCCGATTGGGGCGGTGTTTGCCGCTGTGTTTGTGGCGGCGGTATTCGTGGGCGCGGATTCTATGAGCCGTGCCACCGGCATTTCGAGCTACCTGGCTGATCTGGTGGTGGCGCTGTCGCTGCTCAGCGTGCTGGTGGGCGGCTTCTTCCTGCGCTTCCGGGTGCGGTATGAACCGGCGGCCAAACCGGTCGCAGGAGAATAGGCATGGAAGTCCTCGAAATCCTCGCCTCCGCCAACTTCTGGGCTGCTGCCATCCGCATCGCCACGCCGCTGATCTTCGGCGTGCTCGGCGCGCTGATCTGCGAGCGGGCGGGGGTGCTCAATCTGGGCATCGAGGGCATCTTCGTCGCCGGGGCCATGGCCGGCTGGATCGCGGTGTGGCTCGGGGCAGGGCTATGGGGCGGCATGCTGGTGGCGGCGCTGGCCGGCGCGACGTTCGGCCTGCTGCATGCCATCCTGACGGTGGTGCTCGGGCTGTCGCAGCACGTCTCGGGCATCGGCATAACGCTCCTAGCGACCAGTGCGAGCTACTTCACTTATCGTACGGCCTTGCCGGACGTGACGTCGCCGCCCCGCATCGTGCCATTCCAGCCGATATCCATTCCGGGGCTGAGCGACCTGCCGTTTATCGGGCCGGCGCTGTTCCAGCAGACGCCGATGACCATGCTGGCGCTGCTGTTCGTCGCCATCGTTGCCTTCGTGCTGTACCGGACGCCACTGGGCCTCGCGATCCGCGCCGTCGGGGACAATCCGGCCGCCGTTGAGGCACAGGGGTTGTCGGTGCGTGGGCTGCGCATCGGGGCGGTGGTCGTTGGCTCGGCGCTCATGGCGCTGGGCGGAGCTTTTCTGACCATGTCGGCCTTCGACGCCTTCTTCTTCGGCATGGTCAATGGGCGCGGCTGGATATGCATTGCCCTGGTGGTGTTCGCCTCCTGGCAGCCCGGCAAGGCACTGCTCGGGGCGCTGCTGTTCGGCGCCTTCGATGCCTTCCAGATACGGTTGCAGGCCGAAATCGGCCAGGTGGTGCCGGGGCAGGTATTCCTGATGCTGCCATATCTGTTGTCCATCGTCGCGCTTGTTGTGGTGGCCCGCCGGGCCGACTATCCGCGCGCGCTGCTACAGCCCTGGTTCAAGGGCCAGCGTCACTAGTTTTACGAGGTTTTGCCGTGTTCGACCTGAAGATCACCAACGCCACTTTGCCCGACGGGCGCACTGGTATCGACATCGGCGTCAGCGGCGGGCGGATTGCCGCGGTCGAGGCCGGGCTGGGTGGCGAGGCCAGAGAGGTTATCGACGCCAATGGCCAACTGGTGTCACCGCCTTTCGTCGACTGCCACTTTCATATGGACGCAACGCTGTCGCTGGGCCTGCCGCGCCACAATGAAAGTGGCCGGCTGCTCGAAGGCATCCAGATCTGGGGTGAACTCAAGCCGCTGCTGACCCATGAGGCCGTGATCGAGCGGGCGCTGCGCTATTGTGACCTGGCAGTCTCGCAGGGTCTGCTGGCCATCCGTACACATGTCGATGTGTGCGACGAGCGACTGCTCGGGGTCGAGGCGCTGCTCGAGGTCAAGCGACTCGTGGCGCCCTATATCGACCTGCAAATCGTCGCGTTCCCGCAGGATGGCTATTATCGCTATCCGGGGGCAGTCGATCTGCTGGAACGGGCGCTGGACATGGGCGTCGATGTTGTGGGTGGCATTCCGCATTTTGAGCGGACCATGGTGGATGGAGCGGCGAGTGTCAAAGCGCTGTGCGAAATCGCGGCGGATCGGGGCCTCTTGGTCGATCTGCACTGCGACGAGACCGACGACCCGCTGAGCCGGCATGTCGAGACACTGACCTATGAGACGCAACGGCTGGGTCTCGGCGGGCGCGTGGCAGGATCGCACCTGACCTCGATGCATTCGATGGACAACTACTACGTCAGCAAGCTGCTGCCGCTGATGGCGGAGGCGGGAGTGGCGGCGATCGCCAATCCCAATATCAACATCGTCATCCAGGGCCGGCACGACACCTATCCCAAGCGCCGCGGCATGAACCGCTTCCCCGAGATGCTGAGTTACGGCATCACCAGTGCCTTCGGGCAAGACTGCATGATGGACCCCTGGTATTCGCTGGGGCAGGCGGACATGCTGGATGTCGCCTCAATGGGGCTGCATGTGGCGCAGATGACCAGTCGTGACCAGATGCGGCAATGCTTTGCCGCGGTGACATCAGGACCGGCCAAAATTCTCAATCTCGAGGGATATGGTATCGAGGTCGGCTGCAAGGCCGACATGGTGCTGCTGCAGGCCACCGATACGATCGAGGCAATCCGACTCAGGGCGGCGCGACTGGCCGTGATCAAGGGCGGCAAGGTCATCGCCCGGACGGCGCCGCGCGTGGCGGAACTGAGCCTTCCGGGCCGGCCCACGATGCTGGACGGTGCGCGGATACGCGGCTGACCCGGTAATGGCGCCGCCGCCGCGAGCGCGCGGCGATTAATTCAACTTCGTGCCTTGATCTTAAGCCTTGTGGCACGTCCCGGTGGCAATGGTGCAACCGGGCGAGAACGCGTGGATAAACCGGCTGTTAAGGTAAACCGACCGATAATGCCGACCTCGAAACGATGTCGTCTACAAGGTGAGTTTCAGGTCTTATGCGTCTTATTATCGGCATCGTGATTGTCATCGCTTGCGTTATCGGTGGCTATCTGGGGGTCGGCGGGCACATGGCCGTGCTGTGGCAGCCCTTCGAATTCGTCATCATTCTCGGCGCGGCGGTCGGCGCTTATGTCATTGGCAATACCGGCCCAGTGCTGAAGCAGACGCTGGGCGTATTCGGCACGCTGTTCAAGGGCCCCAAATATAACAAGGCGGCTTATGTGGAACTGCTCGGCATGCAGTTCAGCCTTTACAAGCTGGTGCAGTCCAAGGGCATCCTGGCGCTGGAACAGCATATTGAAAATCCGCATGAATCGACGTTGTTCGCGCGCTTCCCGACCTTCGCCAACAATCACCACGCGGTTGAATTCGTTTGCGACTACCTGCGCATGGTGACGCTGGGTTCCAACAATGTCCATGAGATGGAAGCCCTGATGGACGAGGAGCTCGAAACCCATCACCAGGAAAATGAGCGCCTGGTCAATGCGATGCAGGCGCTGGCCGACGGCACCCCGGCACTGGGCATCGTGGCCGCCGTGCTGGGCGTGATCCACACGATGGGCGCCATCAGCGAGCCGCCCGAAGTGCTCGGCCACATGATCGGTGGCGCCTTGGTCGGTACGTTCTTCGGCGTGTTTGTCGCCTATGGCTTCTTCGGGCCGTTCGCGCAGTCACTGCGGAACATCTACGAAGCCGAGGACAAGTATTTCCTGTCGCTCAAGGTTGGGCTCCTCGCACATATTTCCGGCCAGGTACCCGTCATGGCCATCGAATTCGCACGCAAGGCGCTGATGTCAGAAGACCGTCCGAGCTTTGCTGAGATCGACGAGGCGACGGCGAACTTGCCGGCCGCGACATAGGGCACGACCCAGGAAGCCAGAATGGCGAATTACGACCAGCCGATCATCATCAAGAAGGTCAAGAAGAACAAGCATGCCCATCATGGCGGCGCTTGGAAGATCGCCTATGCCGACTTTGTGACCGCGATGATGGCCTTCTTCCTGCTGCTGTGGCTGATCAGCATGACCACGCCCGAGCAGAAGGAAGGTCTTGCCACGTACTTCGCGCCGCCTAATATAAGCCCGACCACCAGCGGTTCGGGCGGCCTGATGGGCGGCACCGCGCTCGACGATGCCGACGCGCTGATGCAGGGCTCGACACCGCAGGAACGGGCCGACGCTTCGGTCACGCCCAAGGGCGAGGAATTCGGTACGGTGACGGGCGCCATGAGCGGCCGCGACCAGCAGCAGGGCGACGAATTCGAGGCCGCTAACGCCTCGCAATACGACCTCAAATCGGTTGACGATCAGGGGTTCCACAGCGCAGCCGCGAGCATTCGCCAGGCTTGGCAGGCGATGCCCGACATTACCGAGATCTCCGACAACCTGCTGGTTGAAGAGACGGAAGAAGGCCTAAATATCCGCATCATCGACCAGGAAGGCCGGCCGATGTTTCCGGAAGGATCGAAATATCCCAATGAGGTGACGCGGCAGGCCATCGCGGCGATTGCGCCGATCCTGCAGAAGCTGTCGAGCCCTGTTCGCATTTCCGGCCACACGGCCGCCGGCGGCGTCTATGCCAATCCGCGCTATGGTTCGTGGGAGCTGTCGGCCGACCGCGCTAATACCGTGCGGCAGATCCTCGGCGAATTCGGGCTGGCGGATGATCGCGTCAATTCAGTGGTGGGCCGCTCCACCGGTGATCCGTTCTTCCCCAATGACCCCTATATGGCGGCCAATGAGCGGATAGAGATCACGCTACTCTATGAAACACCGCCGGTTCCGGCGGGGCTCGCGCCCTGACCATGAAGACCTCAAGGCCTCGCATCAAGCGGGGCCTTTTGCTGTGGCCAAAGCCGCAGATCGGTCTGGTCTGGAAGCGGGTGGCGGTGCATGGTCGGCGCGAAAACGAGGAGTCGTGTCGTGCCCTTTCCTGACCTGATCCAGCCCGAACTTGGTGCCTATCGCAGCAGCGTCCAGGCGCCTGCTGACTTCTCGGCGTTCTGGGAAGCGACCATTGCTGAGGCGCGCGCGATCGGTGGCCCAGTGAGCATCGTGCCGGCAGAAACGACGCTCAGGGCGGTCGAGGCGTTTGATGTGACGTTCCCGGGCTTTGGTGGGCATCCAATCAGGGGGTGGCTGGTGCTGCCGACGAACCGGACGGGCACGCTGCCGCTGGTGGTGCAGTATCTGGGCTATGGCGGCGGGCGCGGCTTTCCGCATGAACAGCTGCACTGGGCGGCGTCGGGCTATGCCTATTTCCGCATGGATACGCGTGGGCAGGGCAGCGGCTGGGCGATGGGCGCCACCGCGGATCCGGTGGGCACGACGCCGTCTGGCCCGGGCATGATGACCAAGGGCATTCTCGACAAGAATGACTACTATTACCGGCGGCTGTTCACCGATGCGGTGCGGGCGGTGGATATGCTGGTGGCGCAAGATTTCGTCGACGGGGACAAGATCGCCGTTTGCGGCGGCAGCCAGGGCGGTGGCATTGCGCTGGCGGTGGCGGGTATCGACCAACGGATCAAGGCGGTGATGACCGACGTGCCCTTCCTCTGCGACTATCCGCGCGCTGTGCAGAAGGCGGCCCGCGACCCTTATCTCGAGATCGTTCGTTTTTTGGCACAGCATCGAGACAAGAAGGCCAAGGTCTTCGAGGTGCTCAACTATTTCGACGGCGTCAACTTCGCTAGGCAGGCCAAGGCCGCGGCCTTATTCTCGGTAGCGGTGATGGACGAAACCTGTCCGCCCTCGACAGTCTATGGCGCCTACAATGCCTATGCCGGCGCGGACAAGACGATGGAAGAATACGAGTTCAACAACCACGAAGGTGGGCAGGCCTTCCAGGATCGAGCGCAGATGGTCTGGCTGGGTAGATACTTCAGCTAGGGTATAAGTTTGGCGGGGGACTTGCGCTGCTCAAAAAACGCAAATATTGCGTAGACGAGGACAGCGAGGCACCCGTGGCGATCCAGAGACGCGCAAACCAGGCCGATATCGCGGAGCGCCTTGGCGTTTCGGTGAGTACCGTATCGCGGGCGCTCGCAAACGAGATCGGTATCAGCGACGCGGTGCGGCGCGACGTGCAGCGCATGGCGCGGACGCTGGGTTATAAATCCAAGCATAGCATGACGGCGGTGAATGGGGATAAGCGGGCGGTGGCGTTGGTGCCGCTGGGGAGCGCGACGAGCGGGCTGTCGGGTTTCTATTTCGGCATCGTCGAGGGCATGCGGGCCCAGGCGGCAGCGGCGGGGATGGCGCTCGACGTCCGGTTGGTCAACGAGTCGGTGGTGACGCTCGAACTGATCAAAAAGCAGATCGCGCAGGCCGATGCGGGCGGGGTGCTGCTGGCGGGGATCGATGCGTGGGACGAGCTGGCCGCCTGGTCGGCAGGCGCCGAAGTGCCGGTCGTGCTGGTCAATGGCAGCGACCCAAAAATGCAGGTCAGCTCGGTATCGCCGGCCAATTACTACGGCGCGTTCATGGCAACGCAGCGCCTGCTGAATGCCGGCCACCGGCGGATTTTGCACTATACGCACAGCTATCGGCCGACAATTCGCCAGCGCCAGCGAGGGTTTGAACAGGCCATTGCCATGACCCCGGGGGCGGTAGGGACCATCGTCAATACCGGCGAGCGGCATACCAAGGAATTGCTGAGCGATATACTGGCGGGGCAGCACGACATCACCGCTGCCTTTATCTGGAACGACATCGCCGCCGTCGAAATGCTTGAAGGCATCTATGGCGCAGATAGTCCGCTGCCGAAAAATTTCTCGATCATCGGCTTCGACGACCTGCCGCTGGCGGGGATGGCGACGCCGCGGCTGAGTACCACGCGGGTGGATCGTGAGGCGATCGGGCGTGGAGCGGTGCGGCTATTGGCGGAGCATATGGACGGCGAGATGGCAGTGCAGCAGCTGGAAATCGGCGTGACCATGGTCGAGGGCGAGACGGTATTTTTGGCGTGAGGCTGCGGGATAAGTCCGCTGACCAAGCCGAGAGAAGCAGGCATGCCACCGCTAAATAATGCAGTCATGCCTGTTAAATGCCTCAGGCTTGCCTGTCGTTTGCCTGCCGATTGGCCGCCGACCGTTCGTTGTCCAAGCGCTATGCCATTGGCCTTCCGACGCAAAATGAACAAATTTGCGTAAGTTGCGTGATTTGCGCAAAATGCTTGCGATCGCGCAAAAACTGCCCTAGCCTTAATCAAGTTGCACTGGTCAGTCGCTGATCGTTCCTTAAAGCCGCCAAGACGGTTTGGGAGTACAAGGCTGGCGTCCAGAGGCGTGTTCGGGAGGAACGGATGGATTTGCGACGGTGGAACGTCAAACACGTTCGCATGGTGCTCGAAGCAGCACCGACCTTCGCACCATTCACCCAGCGCGGCGCCGCCGGCATGGCAGAGATAAAGGCCAGGGTCGGTGAGGCCGCACTGTCGCAGCTGCTGGCCCAGGCGGAAGCCGACATCGCCGAACCAATCCCGGCACTGCCCGCGGAGCTTTACCTCGATTTCCTGCGCACCGGCCGGCGCGAGGGCTATGAGGATGCCCAGCGCCGCCGCCGCAACATGCTTTATCGCCTGACGCTGGCCGAATGGCTGGAGGGCAAGGGCCGCTTTTTCGCCGCCATCGAGAACGTCGCCTGGGCGCGGCTGGAAGAGACCAACTGGGCCTGGCCGGCCCATGCCCGCACGCTCGATTTCCCCGACCGGCCCACGGTTGACCTGGCAGCGGCCATGACCGGGCTCGACCTGGCGGAAATGGCCTATCTGGTCGGCGCGGATTTTTCGCCCTCGCTCACGGCGCGGATTGCCAGCGAAATCGACCGGCGGACTATCACGCCATTCCTCGATCGCAATGACCACTGGTGGCTGCATACGACGCCGGCCAAGCAGGTCAACAACTGGACGGCGGTCTGCGTGGCGGGCGTCGTCGGCGCGGCGTGCTACCTCGAGACCGATCTTGACCGGCTGGCGGAGATCATCACGCGGGGCCTGCATAGCCTCGCCGATTATCTCGAAACCTTCGACAGCCAGGGCGGCTCGTCGGAGGGGCCGGACTACTGGTCCTATGGCTTTGGCAATTTCGTCGTGCTGGCGCAACTGCTGTATGCCCGCACCGGCGGGGCCATCGATCTGCTGGACGATGACCGCATTCGTGACATCGCGCAGTTCCCGGTCCGCACAGTGCTGACCCAGGGCGTGTGGGCAAGCTTCTCGGACTCCGACAGCAATCCCAGTTTCCACCCGGGGCTGCTGAGCCATCTTGCCGAGCGTCTCGATCTGCCTGCACTGACCGAGTTGGGCATGCACAACGACTTCACCGTCGAGCATTTCAACCAGTTCGTCTGGCCGGTTCGCCAGTTTGCCTGGCCCCTGCCGGAAAGGAACGTCGCCTTCGGCGGCACGGCGCACGACTGGTATGCCGACATGGCGTGGATGATATCGAGGCTCGACCCGGCCGACCCGCAGTCGATGCGGCTCGCCATCAAGGGCGGGCACAATGACGAGATGCACAACCAGAACGATGTCGGTTCGCTGATCGTGGTCAACCAGGGCCTGATAGTGCTGACCGATCCGGGCAGGGGACGTTATTCCAAGGCGTATTTCGGACCTGACCGCTACGACAACATCATGGCCTCGTCGCGCGGGCATTCGGTGCCTGTGGTCAATGGCCACGAGCAGGTGGAGGGCGCCGAGCGCGCCGCCACGGTGGTTGCCCATAGCCATGGGGCCGACCGGGATAACCTGACCATCGACATGGCTGCTGCTTATCCGGCGGAAGCAGGGCTTACCGAATTGCGCCGCAGCGTGACGCTGGACCGGCAGGCGCCGGGCGGTCGGATCGAACTCAGCGACGGCTTTGCCTTCGCCAATGGCGGCGGCGACTTCCAGTCGGTGCTGGTGACGCCGCTGGCCGTGACTATCGAACACAACGCCGTGCGCATCGGTGATGCCGGTGGCGTACGCGTGGCGTTCGATCCCGCGCGCGTCGCCGTAACGACCGAAACACATCGCGGCGTCGAGAAACAATATGCGCCGTCTGTCGACCTCACCCGAGTGCTGTTTGCCGCCAAAGAGCGGTCGAGCCGGGGCGAGGTGGCGCTGGAGATCACTCCGCTCAACTGAGCGGACAAGGGAGCTTGCAGGCCGGGCAAAACCCGACTGCCGTGACGGCTAAAGGCCGCTCAACTTGGAGGAGAACCCGATGCAGCCTGCATCGGGCAAGGGAGGACTACGCATGAGAGACACCTTGATTCAACGACGTCCGTTGCTGGGGCTGGCGGGTGCAGCGCTTGCCGTGCTGCTCGCAGCATCCCCAGTGCTGGCGCAACAGGCCCCCATGCTCGAAGAGCTGGTGACCGCCGGCTCACTGCCGCCGCTCGAAGAACGCCTGCCGGCCAATCCGCTGGTGGTGACGCCGGTGGAGAGCGTCGGCACCTATGGCGGCACCTGGCGCTCGGCGCTGCGCGGCGGCCTCGACAATGCCTGGATCGCCCGTACCGTCGCCTATGATGGGCTGGTGCGTTACGACCGCGAGTGGAAGACCATCATCCCCAACCTGGCCGAAAGCTGGGAGGTGAGCGAGGACGCCCGCACCTATACATTCAAGCTGCGCGATGGCCTCAAGTGGAACAACGGCACCCCGTTCACCACCGCCGACGTCGAGTTCGCCGTTACCTTGCTCAAGGAGCCGAGCTATTCGGTCGGCGGGTTCGTCAAGAATCCCAATAATCCGGTGACGATCGAGGTGGTGGACGAAACCACGTTCAAGTTCGTGTTCGAGAAGCCGAACGGCATCATCATGGACGAACTGGCGAGCGTGAACGGCTTCTCCATCGTGTCGCTGAACAAGGAATATTGCGGCCAGTTCTATCCAGGCACCAACCCCAATGCCCCCGAAGAAGCCAAGGCTGCCGGGTTCGAGACCTGGGAGTTGTGGATGACCGACCGCTGCTCCTGGGCGACGGAAACCATCCGCTGGGCCAATCCCGAATTGCCAATGATGAATGCGTGGATGATCGATGAGCCGCTGACCGGCGACGCCACCCGCACCACCTTCGTACGCAATCCCTATTACTGGAAGGTCGATACCGAGGGTAACCAGCTGCCCTATATCGATCGCCTCGAAATGCGGATTTCGGATTCGCTCGAGGAAATCACGCTGATGGCGCTCAACGGCGAGATCGACTTCCAGGACCGCCACATCTCAACGGTGGCCAACCAGCCCTTGTTCTTCGACGGACAGGAAGCCGGCGACTACCGCATGGGCACGGAAGTGCAGTCCTCGTCCAACACGATGGTGATCCAGTTCAATCTCAACCACATCGACGAGAAGCGGCGCGAGCTGTTCCAGAACAAGGATTTCCGCATCGGCATCAGCCATGCCATCGACCGCATGGAAATCATCGATGTCGTGTTTACCGGGCAGGGCGAACCCTCCCAGGTGGCACCGCGGCCGGAGTCGCCGTACTACAACGAGACCTATGCCAAGCAGTATACCGAGTTCGACCCCGACCTGGCCGCGCAGCACTTTGAAGCGGCTGGCCTCGTGAAGGGCGGCGACGGCGTCTACACTTTCGCCGATGGCTCGCCTCTGACCATCACGGTCGATACGATCGCTACACTGCGTCCGGAATGGCCCGACATGCTCGAGCTGATCCAGCTGCAGCTTGAAGCGGCCGGCATCAAGATCGAGATCAACAACATCGATCGCACGCTTTATTACGACAAGCGGCCGACCGGCGACTACGACGCCCAGGTCTGGGGCGGCGACGGTGGCCTCGATGTGGTGCAGGAGCCCCGCTACTACATGGCGAACGGCGATGAATCGGTCTGGGCCTATCGCTGGGCACAGTGGTTCAACGGCAGCCGTCCTGAGATCGCCGAGGAACCGGCAGACTGGGCCAAGCAGCAGATGGACCTCTACAACCAGCTGCGTGGCGAGGGCGATCCGGCCAAGCGCGAGGAACTGATGAAGCAGATCCTGACGCTGGGCCAGGAGAACTTCCCGGTCATCGGTGTGAGCCTGCCAGGCGACACCTACTACATCGCCAAGAACAATGTCCGGAATCTACCCGACACTATGTTCCAGGCGTATCTGTTCCCGACGCCCGGCCCCTATGACCCGTCCCAGTGGTACTTCGCCGCTGAGTAAGGTCCCTCCCGCCCTCCGCGGCGCGCACTGTGCCGCGGAGGGAAAGAATTGGATGGCGCGATTGCGCCATACCCCGATGCGGCATCTCCCCCTCGATGGGGGATTGGGGGGGCGGTTGGCCCCGCTATCGGGGCTGAACACCCCCCAAACCTTGATCCCTCCCCGCACGGGGGAGGGTGTCGACTGCGAGGGCAGTGCAACGGCATCCTCGCCCTGACTTCA
>JBARWY010000035.1:0-11823 GCA_049647065.1 Devosia sp.
CCGTGTAGCCGACCCAATCGCCGCGCGCGAGCGCGTCCGCGAGGATCAGGTCCTTCGAGAAGAAGCCCGAGAACGGCGGCACGCCTGCCAGCGCGAGCGCACCGATCCACATCACGCCGGTCGTGAACGGCAGGTAGCGGCCGAGGCCGCCCATCTTGCGGATGTCCTGCTCGTCGTGCAGGGCGTGGATGACGAGGCCGGCGCCGAGGAACAGCAGCGCCTTGAAGAACGCGTGCGTGAACAGGTGGAAGATGCCGGCCTGGTAGGCGCCGACGCCGCAGGCGACGAACATGTAGCCGAGCTGCGAGCAGGTCGAATAGGCGATGACGCGCTTGATGTCGTTCTGGACGAGGCCGACGGTCGCCGCGAAGAAGGCGGTTATGGCGCCGATGAAGACGACGACCTTCAGCGCTTCGGGAGCCAACTCGAAAATGGGCGACAGGCGCGCCACCATGAATACGCCAGCCGTCACCATCGTCGCGGCATGGATGAGTGCCGACACCGGGGTCGGGCCTTCCATGGCGTCGGGCAGCCAGGTGTGCAGCAGGAACTGAGCCGACTTGCCCATCGCGCCCATGAAGAGCAGCAGGCAGATGACGGTCATGGCATCGAGCTGCCAGCCGAGGAACTGCATGACCGGCAGGCCAGTGGTGGATAGCTCGCCGGCAGCATGGAAGGCGCCGTCAAAGTCAGCGTGACCCAGAACGAAGAAAGCGCCGAAGATACCGAGGGCAAAGCCAAAGTCGCCGACACGATTGACGATGAAGGCCTTCATTGCCGCGGCGGTGGCCGATGGGCGCGTGTACCAGAAACCGATCAGCAGGTAGGACGCCAGACCCACGCCTTCCCATCCGAAGAACATCTGCAGGAAGTTGTCTGCCGTCACCAGCATCAGCATGGCGAAGGTGAAGAGTGAGAGATAGGCGAAGAAGCGGCTGCGATGCGGGTCTTCTTCCATATAGCCAATGGAATAGACGTGCACGAGGCTCGAGACAGTGTTGACCACGACCAGCATGATGGCCGTCAGCGTATCGATGCGCAGGATCCAGCGCAGGTCCATGTCGCCGACCTGGATCCAGCGCATGACTTCCACTTTGACCACGGCCGTGTGACCATCCACGACAGCGCCGGCCAGCCCGCCGCCAAAGGCGACCGGCAGGAAGACAACCCAGCTCAGCACAGCCGAGATGATCAGCAGGCCCGTGGTGATGTACTCACTGGGACGATGACCGATGGTGCGGCCCAACAGCCCCGCGATCAGCGCGCCAATGAGGGGCAGGAAAACAATCGCCTGATAGATCATAGCGTTGGCTTAGCCCTTCATGCTGCTGATGTCCTCAACCGCGATGGAGCCGCGGTTGCGGTAGAAAATGACGAGGATGGCGAGGCCGATGGCGGCCTCCGCTGCGGCCACGGTGAGGATCAGCAGCGCGAATATCTGCCCCTGCAGATCGTTGAGCTCCGCGCTGAAAGCCACCATGTTGAGGTTGACCGCAAGCAGGATGAGCTCCACCGACATCAGGATGACGATGACGTTCTTGCGGTTGATGAAGATGCCGAACACGCCGAGCGTGAACAGGATTGCTGCTACGGTCAGGTAGTGACCGAGCCCGATACCCAAGCCCATGTTTGCCTCCTACAACCCTTGACCGCTTTTGACTTTGACGACTTCGAGCGTTTCCGAAGCCCGACGAGCGACCTGATCGACCGGGTTCTGACGCTTGACATTGGTCTTGTGGCGCAGCGTCAGCACGATAGCGCCAATCATGGCAACCAACAGCACGGCGCCAGCACCCTGGAACAAGAAGACATACCGCGTGTAGAGCACGTGCCCGATCGCGGTCATGTTGTCGACCGTGCCATCGATCGGCAGTGCCGATCCCCCCGCCGCCTCTGGCGAGACGACAAAGCTACCGGCCAGCAACAGCAGTTCAAGCAGCAGCACGATGCCGACGATAACGCCGACCGGTGCGTATTGCAGGAAGCCTTGACGCATCGAGGTGAAATCCACGTCGAGCATCATGACGACGAACAGGAACAGCACCGCGACAGCGCCCACATAGACGACGATCAGCAGCAGCGCGAGGAATTCCGCGCCGGCCAGCATGAACAGGCCCGCGGCATTGAAGAATGCCAGGATCAGGAACAGCACGGCATGCACCGGATTGCGCGCGGAGATGACCATCACAGCGGAGATGATGGCGATCGCTGAGAACAGATAGAAGAAGAATAGTGGAAGGGTCATGCTCTTCCCTCTCAGCGATACGGTGCGTCGGCGCTGAGGTTGGACGCGATCTCGCGCTCCCAACGGTCGCCGTTGGCGAGGAGCTTTTCCTTGGAAAAGTAGAGCTCTTCACGCGTTTCGGTTGCGAACTCGAAGTTCGGCCCCTCGACGATGGCGTCGACCGGGCAGGCCTCCTGGCAGAAGCCGCAATAGATGCACTTCACCATGTCGATGTCGTAGCGAACAGTGCGGCGGGTGCCGTCGTTCTGGCGCGGGCCGGCTTCGATGGTGATGGCCTGGGCCGGGCAGATGGCTTCGCACAGCTTGCATGCGATGCAACGCTCTTCCCCGTTGGGATAGCGGCGCAGCGCATGCTCCCCGCGGAAGCGTGGGCTCACATGCCCCTTTTCGAAGGGGTAGTTGATGGTCGGCTTGGGCGAGAAGAAATAGCGCATGGCCAGGAAGAAGGCTTTCACCAGCTCCGTGAGCAGCAGCGTATTGACGAACTGGGCGGCGCGCATCAGGCCATCCCTCCATGCCAGCCCCAGCCGGTGAGCTGAAGAACGAAAGCAACAATGACGACCATTGCCAGCGACAGCGGCAGGAACAGCTTCCAGCCAATGCGCATCAACTGGTCATAGCGGTAGCGCGGCACGATGGCCTTGGCCATGGCGATCATGAAGAACACCATGCTGACCTTGATGAAGAACCACACCAGGCCCGGAATCCAGGTGAAGGGCGGCAAGTCGATCGGCGAAGCCCAACCGCCCAGGAACAGGACAGTGGTCATTGCGCACATCAGCAGGATCGAGATGTACTCGCCCAGCATGAACAGCAGGTAGGGCGTGGCGGAATATTCGGTCATGAAGCCAGCGACGAGTTCGGATTCGCCTTCCACCAGATCGAATGGCGGGCGGTTGGTTTCGGCGAGAGCCGAGACATAAAACACCACGAACATCGGGAACAGCGGCAGCCAGAACCAGTTGAGGAAACTCAGCCACGGTACTCCGAGGGTATGGGCGAGGCCCATTTCCTGCTGAGCAACAACGATGTCACTAAGGTTCAGCGAGCCCACGCAGAGCAGCACAGTGATTATGACGAGGCCGATGGAGACTTCGTAGGACACCATCTGCGCGGCGGAACGCAGCGAACCAAGGAATGGGTATTTCGAGTTGGACGCCCAGCCGCCGATGATCACGCCATAGACGCCGAGCGATGAGATGGCGAGCAGGTAGAGGATACCCAGGTTGACGTTGGCGATGGCCAGGCCCGCATCTACCGGGATAACGGCCCAGCCGGCCAAGGCCAGCGTAGCAGTGATCAGCGGCGCCAACAGGAACAGCACCTTGTCGGCACCACCGGGAATGATGGCTTCCTTGAGGGCGAATTTCAGCAAATCGGCAAAGCTTTGCAGCAGGCCGAACGGACCAACCACGTTTGGTCCGCGGCGGATCTGTACAGCGGCCCAGATCTTGCGGTCAGCCAGCAGGATGAAAGCCGTGAAAATCAGCAGGCCGACCAGCAGTAGCAGGGCCTTGTAGATAAACCCCACCTGCATACCCCAGCCAAGGACCGGGATGCCGAGCAGGTAGTCGAGTGCGGAGAGAATAAAGTCCATTGGTCTCCCCTACTCCGCGGCCTGGCGCAAGCCGGCGGCTGTGGCCGCACATTCGCCCATGACGGCGGAGGCACGAGCAATCGGATTGCTGAGATAGAAATCGGAGACGGCCGAGCCGAACGGGGCCGACTTGGTCTTGATGGCGGCCTTTGCCAGCTTGACCACATCGGCGACGGAGCCGGCGGCGATCTGGTCGATGCGGGCCAGATGCGGGAATTCGGCGTAGATGGCGGCGCGGAGCTGCGTCAGCGAGTTGAACGGCAGCGGCTTGCCCATGGCACCGGACAGAGCGCGGATGATCGCCCAGTCTTCTTTGGCGTCGCCCGGCGGGAACACGGCGCGGCTCGTCACCTGCACACGGCCCTCGGTGTTGACGTAGGTGCCGGACTTTTCGGTGTAGGTCGCACCCGGCAGGATGACGTCGGCGCGGTGTGCGCCCTTGTCACCATGGCTGCCGATGTAGACGACGAAGGCCCTGCCCATGGCAGAGGTGTCGTATTCGTCGGCGCCGAGCAGGAACAGCACGTCGAGTTCGCCCTTGCCGGCCAGTGCGATCTGGTCGGCTGAGCAGACGCCACCGTCATGCGGCACGAAACCGATGTCGATGCCACCGACGCGGCTGGCGGCGTTGTGCAGCAGCGCAAAGCCGTTCCAGCCTTCGGCGACATTGGCACCGGTCGCCAGCTTTGCAGCCAGGGCGATCGTATCGCGGCCAGCCTGCTTGCCCAGGCCCGCGTGCGCGACAGCGCCTTCACCGACAATGATCAGCGGGTTCTTGGCATTGGCCAGGATCTCGGCAAACGAGCCCTTGCCGGCAGCCAGGTCGGCGAGCGACTCGAAGCCCTCTCCCAGGTACGAATAGGTGTAGGTCAAGTCGGCCTGCTCGCCGATCACGGCGATTGGCAGCCCCTTGGCACGCCAGGTCTTGCGGATGCGCGCGTTGATCAGCGACGCTTCCTTGCGCGGATTGGCGCCGATAATCACGATGGCGTCGGCCTGCTCGATGCCCGCAATGGTCGGATTGAACGTATACGCGGAGCGCGGCATGGACGGATCAATGCCCGACATCGCCGGACGAACGTCGGTCATACCCGAGCCAATAGAGGCCAGCAGCGCCTTGAGCGCATACATCTCCTCGACGGCGGCAAGGTCGCCGGCAATAGCGCCGACCTTGTTGCCGGCCTTCTTGATGCGCGCTGCGACAGCGGCAAACGCCTCATCCCAGCTTGCGGGCTGGAGCTTTCCTGACTTGCGCACATAGGGGCGATCGAGCCGCTGGCTCTTGAGGCCGTCCCAGATGAAGCGGGTCTTGTCGGAAATCCACTCTTCGTTGATGGCCTCGTTGATGCGCGGCAGGATGCGCATCACTTCGCGGCCACGGCTATCGACGCGGATGGCTGAGCCAATGGCATCCATGACGTCGATGGATTCGGTCTTGGTCAGCTCCCAGGGACGGGCGTTGAAAGCGTAAGGCTTGGAGGTCAGCGCGCCGACCGGGCAGAGGTCGATCACGTTGCCCTGCAGCTCGCTGGTCAGCGCCTGCTCGAGATAGGTGGTGATCTCGGCGTCTTCGCCGCGACCCAGCAGGCCCATCTCGGCGATGCCGGCGACTTCAGTGGTGAAGCGGACGCAACGCGTGCAGTGAATGCAGCGGTTCATCGAGGTCTTGACCAAGGGGCCAATATACTTGTCCTCGACGGCGCGCTTGTTCTCGGCGAAGCGGTTCTTGTCCACGCCATAGGCCATGGCCTGGTCCTGCAGGTCGCATTCACCACCCTGATCGCAGATCGGGCAATCGAGTGGGTGGTTGATCAGCAGGAATTCCATCACGCCTTCGCGGGCCTTCTTGACCATGGGCGTGTTGGTGAACATTTCGGGCGGCTCGCCATTGGGGCCGGGACGCAGGTCCTTGACCGCCATGGCGCACGAGGCCTGGGGCTTGGGTGGACCGCCCTTGACCTCAACCAGGCACATGCGGCAGTTGCCGGCTACCGACAGGCGCTCGTGATAGCAGAAGCGCGGGATTTCCGCGCCGGCTGCTTCGGCGGCCTGCATCAGCGTGTAGTAATCAGGAACTTCGACGAGCTGGCCGTCGACCTTGATGGAAGCCATTGCCCTACTCCGCAGCGATCGACGGCACGGCGCCGTCGCTGGTGGACGAATACGTATACTGGTCGATCCGCTCTTCGATGACGTGGCGGAAGTTGCGGATCAGGCCCTGGATCGGCCAAGCGGCGGCATCGCCCAAAGCACAGATGGTGTGGCCTTCGATCTGCTTGGTCACTTCGAACAGCATGTCGATCTCGCGCTTCTGGGCGCGGCCTTCCACCATGCGCGCCATGACGCGCATCATCCAGCCGGTGCCTTCACGGCACGGCGTGCACTGACCGCAGCTCTCATGCTTGTAGAAGGCAGAGAGGCGCCAGATGGCCTTGATGATATCGGTCTGCTTGTCCATGACGATCACGGCAGCCGTACCGAGTGAAGATCCGACTTCACGAAGTCCGTCGAAGTCCATGATAGCATTGCGAATCTTGTGGCCTGGCACGCAAGGTACCGAAGCGCCGCCGGGGATCACTGCGAGCAGGTTGTCCCAGCCGCCGCGGATGCCGCCGCAATGCTTCTCGATGATTTCCTCGAAGGTGACGCCCATGGCTTCTTCAAAGGTCGCCGGTTTGTTGACGTGGCCGGAGACGCACATGAGCTTGGTGCCGGTATTGTTGGCACGGCCGATCGAAGCGAACCAGGCGCCCGAGCGGCGCAGGATTTCCGGCACGACCGCAATCGACTCGACGTTGTTGACGGTGGTTGGGTTGCCATAGACCCCCATGCCGGCCGGGAATGGTGGCTTGAGGCGGGGCTGGCCCTTCTTGCCTTCAAGCGATTCCATCAGCGCGGTTTCTTCACCGCAGATGTAGGCGCCTGCGCCGTGATGGACGATGATGTCCAGGTCCCAGCCGTGGATATTGTCCTTGCCGATCAGCTTGGCTTCATAGGCCTGCTCGACGGCGGCCTCGAGGCGCTGGCGTTCACGGATGAACTCGCCGCGCACGTAGATGAAGGCAAGATGCGCATCCATGGCGCGGGCGGCCAGGAGGCAGCCTTCCACGAGATGATGGGGATCATGCCGCAGGATATCACGGTCCTTGCACGTGCCAGGCTCGGATTCGTCGGCGTTGACGAGCAGGTAATGCGGACGCCCGTCATTGACCTTGGGCATGAAGGTCCATTTGAGCGCGGTCGGAAAACCGGCGCCGCCACGACCACGCAGACCCGACGCCTTGACCTCGTTGGTGATCCAGTCGCGGCCGGCGTCGATGAATTCCTTCGTGCCAACCCAGGCGCCGCGCGAACGCGCGCCTTCAAGCGTCCAATCGCCCTGGCCGTAGAGATTGGTGAAAATGCGGTCCTTGTCAGCGAGCACTCTTCATACTCCTAACGCGGCTTCTTGCCGAAGACGCGGATGTATTCTGCCTCGCCACCACGAGCGAGGGCGGCGGCCTGGGTGAGCCAGTTGTCGCGTGCGATGCGACCCTTGAAGCTCAGCGAGTCCTCGACCTTGGCGATGTCGTCTGCCGTGAAGGCCGCGACCTGGCTCCACCTGGTGATGCCAAGGGCATTGAGACGCCCTTCCAGCACCGGGCCGACGCCCGAGATCAGCTTGAGGTCGTCAGCAGCACCGGCCGGCGCGACGAAGAGTGGCGCGGAGCCACCCTTTTCTGCCATCGGGTTGACCTCAGCGGGGTTGGCCCGCGGCGCGATTATGGTGCGAGTCTTTTTGGTACCGGTTGCCGTGGCACCATCGGCTGGTGCCGATGCGGTCTTCTTGCCCGGAGCCTTGCCGCCATCGACCTTGCTGGCGTCGGACTCTGCGCCGGTAGCATCTTCGCGCATCGCCTTGTTCGGCTTGCCGTTGGCCTTGGCTGAAGCATTTGCTGCCTTGCGCTCGCCCTCGGCCTTGGCTTCGGACACCTTTGCCTGCTGGGGCGCGCCCTTGAGGGCCGGCGCGGATTCTTCGCTGACGTCCTTGGGCTTGGCAGCCGTTGTCGGCGCCTGCGGGGCAGCGGCGGCCGGCGCAGCAGCATCTGCCGGCGGCGGTGGCGGCACGAACTTGGTGCGCTTCGCGCTGGGCTTTTCCAGCAGCGTGGTGCGGCCGCCTTCTGACGACGAGTAGAGACGTTCGATCTGCGGGCCGGGCTTGATGGTCGCGCCATTGCCGGCGGCGAAAGCATCGACGATCTCTTCGAAGCGTTCTGCGGTCAGGTCCTCGTAGGTGTCGTGATAGATCGTCACCATCGGTGCGTTGACGCAGGCGCCGGCGCACTCGACCTCTTCCCAGCTCATCGTGCCATCGGCATTGAGGTGATGCGGGTCGTGGTGAATCTTGCTCTTGCAGATGTCGATCAGCTTCTCGGCGCCGCGCAACTGGCAGGGCGTGGTGCCGCAAACCTGGATGTGGGCGCGGCTGCCTACGGGCTGCAGCTGGAACTGGGTGTAGAACGTCGCCACTTCCAGCACGCGAATATAAGCCATGCCGAGCATGTCCGCGACCTTCTCGATGGTGGCCCGACTGACCCAGCCGTCCTGATCCTGAGCGCGCATAAGCAGCGGAATAACAGCGGATTGCTGACGGCCGGCCGGGTAAAGCCCGATCTTCCATTCCGCCCACTTGGCGTTGTCAGCAGTAAAGGCGAACGCGGCCGGTTGAACCGACTCATCCGCAAGGCGACGCGCAACCATTAGCGATCAACCTCTCCAAACACGATATCGAGCGAGCCAAGGATGGCAGAGACGTCGGCCAGCATGTGGCCACGGCACAGGAAATCCATGGCTGACAAATGGGCGAAGCCTGGAGCGCGGATTTTGCAGCGATAGGGCTTGTTGGTGCCATCGCTGACCAGATACACGCCAAACTCGCCCTTGGGGGCTTCAACGGCGGCGTAGACTTCGCCGGCGGGGACCTTGTAACCTTCAGTGTAGAGCTTGAAGTGATGGATCAGAGCTTCCATCGAGCGCTTCATTTCCCCACGCGAGGGTGGAACGACCTTGCCATCGAGGGCGGACACCGGGCCTTTGCCATCAGGGGCATTCAGCTTGTCCACGCATTGCTTCATGATGCGGGTCGACTGGCGCATCTCTTCCATGCGGATGAGGTAGCGGTCGTAGCAATCACCGTTCTTGCCGATTGGAATATCAAATTCCATCTCGTCGTAGCATTCGTAAGGCTGGCTCTTGCGCAGGTCCCAGGCAGCGCCCGAACCACGTACCATTACACCCGAGAAGCCCATGTTCCAGGCATCCTCGAGCTCGACCACGCCTATATCGACGTTGCGCTGCTTGAAGATACGGTTGTCGGTGAGCAGGGTATCAATGTCCGCCAGCGCCTTTGGGAAGGTCTCGCAGAAGGTCTCGATATCATCGACAAGCGCCTGGGGCAGGTCCTGGTGGACGCCACCGGGACGGAAGTAGGCAGCATGCATGCGGGCGCCAGAGGCGCGCTCATAGAATACCATGAGCTTTTCGCGCTGCTCGAAGCCCCAAAGCGGCGGCGTCAGGGCGCCGACGTCCATTGCTTGGGTCGTCACATTCATCAGGTGCGCCAGCAGGCGCCCGATTTCGGAATAGAGCACGCGGATAAGCTGGCCGCGGCGCGGCACCTCGAGGCCCAGCAGCTTTTCGACGGCCAGCGCAAAAGCGTGCTCCTGGTTCATCGGCGCCACGTAATCGAGGCGGTCGAAATAGGGAACTGCCTGCAGATAGGTCTTGGACTCGATCAGCTTCTCGGTGCCGCGATGCAGCAGGCCGATATGCGGATCGACGCGCTCGACGATTTCGCCATCGAGCTCAAGAATCAGACGTAGCACGCCGTGCGCCGACGGGTGGACCGGCCCAAAATTGATGGTGAAGTTTCTGACTTCCGCTTCAACGGTCATTGCTTGGCCTTCTCGTCACCGGGCAGCACGTAATCAGTGCCTTCCCAAGGCGACAGATAGTCGAACGAACGGTATTCCTGCATCAGCTTGACCGGCTCATAAACGACGCGCTTGCGCGCCTCGTCGTAGCGCACTTCCACAAAGCCGGTGGTCGGGAAGTCCTTGCGCAGCGGATGGCCGTCAAAGCCGTAGTCGGTGAGTATCCGGCGCAGATCGTCGTGACCGGAGAACAGGATGCCGTAGAGGTCGTAGGCCTCGCGCTCGAACCACTGAGCACCACGGAACACACCAGTAATGCTGGGAACCGGCGTCACATCATCAGCCGCCAGCTTCACGCGGATGCGGTGATTCAGGTACGGGCTCATGAAGTGATAGACCACCTCGAAGCGTTGGTCGCGGGCGGGATAATCGGCGCCGCAGACATCTACGAAGCTGACGAAGCGGCAGCGCGGATTGTCGCGCAGGAAAGTCGCCACAGCCACGATCTGGCCGGGTTCGACAGTCAGGGTCAACTCGTCAAAGGCGACTTCCTGGGACAGCACGGCTGTGCCCAGCGCAGCCGCGACGTGCGCTCCGAGATCCACAAGCGGATCAACCTGGATAGCTTCATCCATACTTGGGAACCCTAGCGTTCGATGGTGCCGGTGCGGCGTATCTTCTTCTGCAGCAACAGGATGCCGTAGAGGAGCGCCTCGGCCGTGGGCGGGCAGCCCGGTACGTAGATGTCCACTGGCAAAACGCGATCGCACCCGCGCACGACCGAGTAGGAATAGTGATAGTAGCCGCCGCCATTGGCGCAGCTGCCCATGGAGATGACGTAGCGCGGCTCTGGCATCTGGTCGTAGACCTTGCGCAGTGCCGGCGCCATCTTGTTGGTCAGCGTGCCAGCCACGATCAGCACGTCGGACTGGCGCGGTGAGGCGCGCGGTGCGG
Organism: Devosia sp.; assembly: GCA_049647065.1. Lineage (GTDB taxonomy): Bacteria > Pseudomonadota > Alphaproteobacteria > Rhizobiales > Devosiaceae > Devosia. Next base: position 10,709 of record JBARWY010000035.1, read on the forward strand.
TGCCGAAGCGCTCGATGTCGTAGCGCGGCATCGACATCTGCATCATTTCGACGGCGCAGCAGGCCAGACCGGTCTGCATCCACATCAGCGAACCGGTGCGAGCCCAGTTGACCAGCTGGGAAACCGTGGAAACCAGGAAGCCCTTGTCGGCCAGTTCGTCGGTGACATCGGTGAAGAAGGGGTCGTTTGCGCCGGCCGTCTTGCCGCTACGTGGATCAACAAGGCCAGTGGGACGCGGCGCGACCAGCGTGCCGTTCTGTTCGCTCAATCCCATTCCAGGGCCCCTTTCCGCCATTCATAGATAAAGCCGACGGTCAAAACGCCGAGGAAGATCATCATCGACCAGAAGCCGAACCAACCGACTTCCCGGAAAGCAACAGCCCAAGGGAATAGGAAAGCAACTTCCAGATCGAAGATGATGAAAAGAATCGAGACAAGGTAGAATCGCACGTCGAACTTCATGCGCGCATCGTCAAAGGCGTCGAAGCCCGCTTCGAATGCCGAGACTTTCTCTGGATCCGGGTTCTTCACCGCGATGATGAAGGGAGCAACCAGCAGGGCCACACCGATCAGGCCGGCCACGGCAATAAAGATGACAATCGGCAGATAGTCGCTGAGCAAGTCAGTCATGCGGCAGCCTGTTTTTAGTCCGGCCGGGCGACCGGGTGCGAGGGTTGCGCGAGCAATTGGGGCAAGCGAACCAACGCGGACGTTGATGGGTTGGGATTAGACCTTTGGCTATCGGGTTTCAAGGGAAAGAAAATATGATGGAAATAATCATATATCCAGGAGCCGACGGACCGCAAAATGGGTACTGCCACAGCGTTCCCGAAGGCAATTACATGCCCGGATTCGGGGTTATGCCAGAGTTGTGTCACTGGGTCTCAAACGGCCGAAAGGCGCGCGGCAGCCAAAAGCAAAACGGCGAACCGCAGTTAGCGGTTCGCCGAATTGGGTCTGCAAGACGCTAGGTCGGGAGGACGGCGAACCGCCCTGCCCGATTGCAAATCTTAGAAGTGGTAGAACACACCAACGGTTGCCTTGGCACCTTCAAAGAAGGGGTCGGCAGCACCGTCGAAGTCGCCCTGGCCAACCAGTTCACCGCGAACGGAGAC
>JBARWY010000036.1:0-2197 GCA_049647065.1 Devosia sp.
CATAGGGCCGCCCCGGTGGTGTTGCCGGCAAGGGTGGTGGCCGCTTTCGCGGCAGAAGGCGAGTGGTCCGTGCTGGAGCGCCGGTATCTCGAAGCCGCATTCGCCAACGCATGGATCGCCGAGGGTACTCCCTCTGCACAATCGGGGCGAGGAAATGACGTTGGACAAACCTTTGGTGTTACTGATTGAGGATGAAGCCCTGTTAGCCCTCGCGCTTGAAGCTGAACTCATCGACGCCGGATACGATGTCCTCCTCGCCCTCGATGGCAGAGATGCTTCTGCCCACATCGAAAAAGATGCGGTTCGTTTTGCCTGTGTCGTGACGGACATAAGGCTGCCTGGGCTCGATGGCTGGGCGATAGCCAAGCGGGCCCGAGAATTGGTACCGAGCCTGCCTCTCGTTTATATGAGTGGCGACAGCGCTCCGGACTGGTCCTCGCTGGGCGTCCGAGGGAGCATTATGCTCACCAAACCTTTCGCCATTGCTCAACTTACTACTGCGGTGGCACAGGTGAGGAACTCCGTCGCTCCGCCCGCCTCATAAGTTTATACCGCCCTGCGGCGTCGCGGTTCGCCGGTGACATGTTTCTGTGCACGGTGGCTGCGCTCTCACTGGTGCCCGCAGACGCCGTGATGGGCAATGGAACCGAAGGGCCCTTTACTCGTTCCCGCTGGTTGTGTGATGCCCGCTCAAGGCATCTTGGGGAGAAGCATGGACAGTTCCGACAATTTCTTAGCCTCGGGCACGGCCGAGGGACGTTACCGGCTACTGGTGGAGTCCATCGGCGACTACGCTATTTACATGCTGGACCCGGACGGGAGAGTGGTGAACTGGAACCTCGGCGCGGAGCGCTTCAAGGGATACTCTGCTGGGGAAATTGTCGGAGAGAATTTCGCCAAGTTCTATTCAGACGAGGAGCGCGCCTCCGGGGCGCCCCGCCGCAATCTAGACCAGGCCGCGGCGGAAGGCCGTTTCGAGGAAGAGGGTTGGCGATATCGCAAGGATGGCACGCGGTTCTGGGCGAGCGTGGTTATTGATCGCATCGTCGATCCGCAAGGCAAGCTCGTTGGTTTCGCGAAAGTCACGCGGGACCTTACAGAGCGGCGGCTTCGAGAAGAGGCCCTTCGCAAGAGCGAAGAACAGTTCCGCCTGCTCGTCAAAGGCGTCACCGACTATGCCCTCTATATGCTCGATCCCGAGGGCAATGTCGTTAGCTGGAACGCCGGCGCTGAGCGCATTAAGGGTTACGCCGAGGCAGAGATCATCGGACAGCACTTTTCCCGATTTTATACGGAAGAGGAACGAGACAGAGGCGAGCCCCAGAGGAACCTGGAAATCGCACGGAGTGCCGGCAGCGTCGAGACAGAAGGCCCCCGGATCCGCAAGGACGGCTCGACATTTCTGGCACATGTCATCATCGACGCCCTTTACAGCGACGGAGGGGACCTCATCGGTTTCGCCAAGGTCACCCGCGACATCACGCAAAAGCGAGAGACCCAAAAGGAATTGGAGAGTGCGCGCGAGGCGCTATTCCAGGCGCAAAAAATGGAGGCCATCGGCCAGCTAACCGGGGGCATCGCGCATGACTTCAACAATCTTCTGATGGCTATCCTCGGAAGCCTGGAAATTGCGCAGCGGCGCATGAACGCGGATCCCCGCATTTCCCCGTTTCTCGACAATGCCGTGAAGGGCGCCCAGCGGGGGGCGGCGCTAACGCAACGCATGTTGGCCTTTGCACGTCGGCAGGAGTTGGCCATGGGTCCGGTGGACGTCCTCGACACCGTTCGCGGGATGAACGACATCCTCGAGCGGGCACTTGGCCCCTCAATTTTCGTGACCACAAATTTCCCGCTGTCGCTCCCGCCGGTCAAGACAGATCGAGCGCAACTGGAGTCAGCGCTGCTGAACTTGGCTGTCAATGCACGCGACGCGATGCCCGCTGGCGGCCCTATCGCGATTGCTGCGAAACGTCGGACCGCGACCCAGGGCGGGATACAGCGGCCCGGCGATTATGTCGTCCTGTCGGTTACCGACACGGGCGACGGGATGGACGAAGAAACGCTCGCGAGAGCCACAGAACCATTCTTCACGACGAAGGGTGTCGGAAAAGGCACCGGCTTAGGACTTTCGATGGTTCATGGACTTGCGGAACAATCGGGGGGGACCTTCGTGCTGACTAGCGATAAAGGGCGAGGC